>JBEKVZ010000001.1:0-913283 GCA_049513575.1 Gemmatimonadales bacterium | reverse complement strand
GAAGCCGCGAATCTGCAGACGGGCCGCGGGGCTGCTACCGGGTGAGGATCTCAGCCCCCGGCGGGATCGGGACCGAGTGTGCACTTTTGGCCGCCGATTTCGTGCAATCTGGGGCCGCCGCTAACACAAGTCGCTTGAGGTCGCGCACGCTCGCGTGCCCGGAGGTGTGGACGATCTCGAAGGGGATGCCGCGCGCCTGACAGTCAGCCTTCAGACGAGCGCCAGAGCCATCCCGCAGGTAGCCCTCCCACTGCGACCAAAAGAGGTGTGCCCCGCCAACCGCACCGGCGCGTTCGAGGTCCCGCAACATCCAGCCACGAAAGAGCACAACGGAGCTGGGTGCAAGTTCAGCGAGTTGCTCTGGCCAAAGGCGGAACCCACGATAGCTGCCGACGAGCTGTGCGATACCCTTTCGCTTCATTCGTACGCGTTGGGCCTGCGGAATGTAGACGGCGATCTTCGGCCAGCCCTTCACAGGCTTCGGGATGCTGTCATATCCCGTCGCCTTGAGAACTTCGGCTGCGTACGCATCGATGATCAGCGTCCGCTCCGTCTTCTTCGCCGCCCGGTAGACGCTGACCACGCGATCGATGTTCTGAGCGGAACAGGCTACCAGTGCCATGCCTGGCGTCGTCTGGAAGCGGTCCACAAACGCACGTTCGAGATCACTCTCGCTCGCGAATTCGCCGTCATCGGGCAGCCGGCCCAGGCTCGATCCCTCCATCAACATGACGTCCACGGCTCTTGGCGGACGTGCCACCAACAGATCGAAGAGCTTGCTCTTGCGGCCATGCCCCCGCAGATCCCCCGAGTAGAAGAGTCGCCTGCCGTCCGCTTCGATTTCGAGTGCGTAGGCATCGAAGCCAGAATGGTCGTTGAGGTGCGGGACAACCGAGAACGGGCCTAGTTGCAGCCGCTGTCCGCTCTTGAGGTAGGCCGACGCCTTTGGTGCGAATCCGTCCGGAACGAAATCGGCGGCCGCCCGCATGATGCGCTCGGCAGCGCGGCCCATTACGAGCGGGATATCCTGCCGCGCCCTGGGCACAAGACCCCAATGATCCCGATGCCCGTGTGAGAGAATGATGGCGAGGAGCGTTGCATCAGAGTCCGAGAGACCACTAACCGCAGGCAGCGGCACGGCGCTGGAATCGCTGGCGTCCAGGGGCAAGCCAAGATCGAGGAGAATGCGGGATCCGGCAGATTCGATCTCGACGCAAGTCCCGCCAATCTCGCGCGTCCCGCGATGGATGCACAGCCTCATACCGATCCCTCACAGCCCGCGGCTCGCTGCCTTCCCCTGACCATCAAGGCGACATGCGAAAACGCTCTTGTGGCGTTCGCATAGCTCCTGCCGGCCAACGACCCGCGCATCAGAGCGAAGACCCACCTACCAGGCGCAAGACACCTGCCCCACCTCGACCTTGCCGGTATGGTGGCGTCAGACCCCACGCGGCTGCCAGCTGCAGGCGCCGGCCTGGCCACCACCGTCTAGGAATCGCCGTGCAGCATCGCGTGAAGATCCTCGACAGCCAGCGCATCCTTCGGGTCAAAGTGAACCAACAGGTGACAGTTCGAGCAAAGGACTGCCAGGTCGTCGGCAGAAGTGAGACGCGGGTGATCGGTAGATGAGAGCTGCTTCCGGTGGTGAACCTGCAGGACACGCCAACCGCGACCGGCGAGGACAGCACTGAAGTCCTGTCCGCAGGCCGCGCAAACTCCTCGCGAAGCCCTGAGCGCAGAGATGCGGAGCGGCGCGCTCCGCTTGCGTCGAATGCCGAGGAACTCCGTGATCGCACCCTCGTAGTCCGCTAGACGCGGTAGACCCCTATCCATCGCGTGCCCCGAGCCTCTCTTCACGGCCAGACGGATGGCCTGCGCTGCAACTGCGACGGCCGCTGCGACGCGGCGTAGGTGCACGCGAATCAAGGCCAGAGGCACTGCCTGTTTGTACGCCGTGGGGTGAGCATAGGTGTCACGGCCTAACGCCCTGCGCAAAGCGTCAAGGTAGCTCCGGGAGACCGAAGGCGGAGCGGCAATCGAACTCCACCGATCGGTCCAGTTGGTGTAGAAAGTTCCTCCCTCAGAAACGACGAACAGCGTGAGCCAGTTCGGCTTCTTGTGCGGTGGCCCCGGCACGCGGACAGAGACAGAGTTTTGTTGGGGCCGTAGTTCTGCGCCTGCCTTCCGAGCCTCACGAAACAACGACCGGGCCACCGAAGCGTCTCGGGAGCCCCCATTGCGTCGGATCGAGGCGAGGACCTCGTCCACGGTTGTGCGGTGCCTGGTCATGCGCACAGACCTCCATTGCAGTGTAACCATCCCCGCCCGGCGAACGGCGACAGATCAGTTCAGGTGTTGCCCCGCCGCGCCAGCTTTAACGAGCGCAACTACATCATCCGGGCTGACCCGGATCCACCCCTGCAACATGGTTGCCGTTGACGGGACAGGCCAATGAGCAGACAGGCGGCCTGTCTTGCCTGCTCAAGTCGAATCTTGCTGCCTTCGGAGAATTAGCGTCACATTGGAATAGATCGCTGCGCGGTGCCAGGGCGAATCTCAGATATCGAACGTCGTGGCCACGGAGTGCTTCAGGGGCAGGCCCGGCTCTCCGCACCGCGTGGAGCACGCGGGTGCGCTGACTCATTCCGGCGCGCGCGGGGCGTGATGGCGTCACGGCGTCGCCAAGGGAGCCACGTGGCTGGAAGGTCTTCGTCTTCTGCGGTCGTGCTGATTCTAGCCTTCGCCGGGGCCATCGCCCTGGTTCTGAACGCGTATGGCTTCCTTCTGGTGGTCCTTATAGTTGCGGGTATTCTGGGCTTGATCTCGCATTCGTCATCTGTTGCGACCAAGACTCGACCAGCACGGCGTGCTCAGCCAAGTGAGACTGCGGGTCCATCTCTCCAGTTCACTGTCTCAATCCGTGGACCCGGCCACGTTTCCGAGCAACCGACGAGCACGAACGGTGACGCCTACTGGAAGGGTCTCGCGCTCAAAGACACGGATCTTGGCGGCTGGATCTACACCGGAAAGGGTCTGGCAGCAGTCAGTGGTTACGGTATTGAGCCGGCGTTAGTGGACTCAGGTCTTCCTGTCGACCTGTCGGTCCGGGAATGTAGCGTTCGCCGGCTCAGCTACTGGCCATCCTACGCGGGCGCCTCGCCACAAGCGCGCGGGGCCTATGTGCATTGGCTGAGTACTGGGAGGCAGGATCCCGCTGCTGACTTGGGTTACGTGTTCTTGTACTTCTATGGGCTCGAGCGACGTGCGCTGCATGACGCTCTTGCAAGCGAAACGGCCAGGGCCGAGCTGCCCGCGATACGGGCGGAGGTGGAGCGATTACTTGGCATCTACACGTCCAGCGGGTCGTTTCAGGGCTATGCGGGGTCGCTGCTCGACATTCTCAATTCCAAACACGTCGCGATACGGCGGTATGAGCAGGCACCACCGCCGCTACGGCGCGGGCGTGACCTGACGTTCGAGCACAGGCTTGCCCTGGCCGAGTGTTCTGCGGATGGCAAGCCCTTGCCTGCTGAATGGGCCTACGCCTGGTTCGTGGCGGACGCTACCACCTCACTGCGGACTTCGGCCGCGCGCTGTCCGGACGAATTCCGACGCCTCTTCTTGCTCCGCTATCGAGAGGTATTCGGTGATGGAATGATCCTTCCGCAGAATCAGACGCGGCTCAAATTGCATCATCGGCCCGCGAGCCCGACCTTTGGCTACAGCTTTGCCGGGCAAGCGACAACGCTTGATCTGCCCGACGTGGCCGTCCTCACAGGCCCTGTGAAGAAGCTGCAGGCACTCGCCGAGTCCTGCTATGTACGTCTGGACTCCTACAGTCGCTTCGTCAGGAGCCACGGGGACCTCGCCAACACATTCGACGCCTTGGTCGAACTGCCGCTTGAGCTCTGGCCAGCAGCCCTGCGCGAGCCAGTCGATGACGCGCGTGCCTTGGTCGAGCGCTCCGGCCGAACGCTGGCGCTGCCCTTTGAGGAGCTGCGCTCGTGGTTTCCGGGTTGGCAACTAATCAACAGCCATAAGCTGCGGTCGCTGTGTCGCGTCCTCGCCGAAGCGGGGCTCGGGATGGAGCCTGACGTCCGGTTTGGGGGGAGCGTCCCGAGTACAGGCTCGACGGTTGTGCTGTTTGCCGACGACGCACCCACAGCTGCGGCCGAGCCTAGCGCCCGCTATTCGGCGGCTGCGTTGACGCTGCAGTTGGGGGCTGCCGTGGCCGTCGCGGATGGAGAGTCCTCGGACATCGAGAAGAGCCTGCTGACCAGGCAGTTGGGCGAGCAGTTGCAGCTCAACGAGTCAGAGCGCCGACGGTTGCAGGCGCGGTTGCGGTTGCTGCTCATCGTGCCACCGAAGCTGACAGGGCTCAAGAGCCAGGTCGGGGCCCTCGACGCAGCGCACCGGGACGCAATTGGCGAGTTCCTGGCGCTGGTGGCGTTGGCCGATGGGGTGGTCACCCCGAGCGAAGTCAGCGCATTGGAAAAGGCGTTTCGACTGTTGCGGCTCGATCCCCAATCGGTCTACTCGAAGGTGCATGTCGCAGCGACTGAGCCGGTTGCTGTCCGGCCAGCGATCCCGGAAGCTGCCGGGCATCCGATTCTAGGGCGGCCCGCGGCCGGAAGAGGCGCAGCTCTTCGGCTCGACCCGAGCAAAGTGGCTGCTCTCCGGGCCGATTCGGAACGCGTCTCCGCTATCTTGGGTTCGATATTCGCTCCGGAGGTGATCGAATCGGAGCCGGTCGTGGCGTCTGTAGCCCCGGATACTTCAGAGCCGAAGGAGACTCTGCTGATGGGCCTTGGCGCCGAACACTCTGCGTTTGTGCGGACCCTGTTGACGCGGGCCCGTTGGACTCGCGCTGAACTCGAGGAATTGGCCGGCGATCGCGGCTTCATGCTTGATGGTACCTTGGAGCAGGTCAACGACGCCGCCATTGCGAAGTACGACAAGCTGCTGCTTGAAGGCGTGGACCCGGTGGATGTCAATCAGGAAGTGACACGGGAGATAGTGCAGTGACGAACGTTAACGCCCGAGAGCGAGATGCGGTCATCCAGTCGCTGCGCGCTGGGGTCGTGCCGCGAGTCGGACAGCATCTGGTGCAGGTCGGTCGCTCGCGCGAACTGGAAAGTCTGATCCAGGACATCGATCGCGTGGCTGGGGGCAGCCCGACTTTCCGCCTGGTCATCGGCGAGTACGGATCCGGCAAGACGTTCTTTCTGAACCTGGTTCGGGCGGTAGGTCTGGAGAAGAAACTGGTTGTTGCGAATGCCGACCTGAACCCCGATCGCCGCCTGCACGCGACCGGAGGTCAGGCGCGGTCTCTGTATGCCGAGTTGACGGGGAATCTGGCGACGCGCGCCAAGCCAGAAGGTGGTGCCTTGGCTGCGGTGGTGGAGAAATTCGTGTCTGCGGTGTTGGCCGAGGCACAAGCCGCCGGCGTAGCCCCGAACGATGCCATCCACTCGAGGCTGGAGCATCTGAAGGAGATGGTGGGCGGCTACGACTTCGCCAACGTCGTTGCCTCCTACTGGCGCGGCTTTGCGGAGGGTAACGAACAGTTGAAGTCCGATGCCGTCCGCTGGCTGCGAGGTGAGTTCACCACTCGGACGGATGCTCGGCAGGCCCTCGGTGTGCGCACCATCGTCGACGATGCCTCGTACTACGACCAATTGAAGCTCCTTGCCCGGTTTACGCGTCTTGCAGGCTACTCGGGCCTCCTGGTTTGCCTGGACGAGATGGTGAACCTGTACAAGCTGTCGAATACTCAAGCGAGGAATTCCAACTACGAGCAAATTCTCCGGATTCTCAACGACTCCCTGCAGGGGTCGGCCCAGGGCTTAGGCTGGGTGTTGGGAGGCACGCCGGAGTTCGTTCTCGACACGCGACGGGGCCTGTACAGCTACCCGGCTCTGCAGTCCCGCCTCGCCGAGAACACCTTCGCGAAGAATGGGCTTGTGGACTTCACCGGACCCATGGTCCGTCTGGCGAGCCTCTCCCCGGAGGACTTCTACGTACTGCTCGGGAAGTTGCGCCACGTCTACGCCTATGGCGATGAGAGCAAGTACCTCCTGCGGGACGAGGCGCTGAACGCGTTCATGGAGCACTGCCGGACGCAGCTCGGTGATGCGTACTTCCGGACCCCGCGCACCACCATCACGGCGTTCGTCAACCTACTTGCGGTACTCGAGCAGAATCCCAGCGCAACATGGCAGGCGCTGCTTGGACAGGTGGAGGTGCAGAAGGACGACGGCGGCAGCGCTGACCTGCAGGTGGAGCCCGAGAGCCCTGGTCCTATCGATGAGCTCACAAGCTTCAGACTCTGAGTCCTCATCGTTCTCACTGCTCGATGAGCGCATCCGACGGTGGATATGGCAAGCGCGGTGGACGGAGCTCCGGGATGCCCAGGAACGCGCGATTCCTGCGATCCTGGAAGGCAAGCGTGACGTCATCATTGCCGCAGCAACTGCGACGGGGAAGACCGAGGCTGCGTTCTTTCCTATTCTGACCCGTCTACTGGCTGTGAGCACGCCGGCCTGCACCCTCTACATCAGTCCTCTCAAGGCGCTCATCAGTGACCAGTGGTTGCGGCTCGAGCCTCTTTGCGAATCGCTGGACGTGCCGGTCGTTCCCTGGCACGGCGATATCTCCGTCTCGCGCAAGCGGGAATTCCTGAAAGACCCTCGCGGGTGTCTGCTCATAACCCCGGAATCGCTCGAGGGCTTGCTGATGCGGGAGGGGCATGCGCTCGTCCCGCTGCTCGGCGGGTTGCGCTACATCGTGGTCGACGAGCTGCACGCTTTCATCGACACGGAACGAGGCAAGCAATTGCAGTCTCTGATGCACCGAATCGACGTGGCGCTCGGTCGCTCCGTGCCGCGCATCGGTCTGTCGGCCACTCTAGGGGAAATCCGGCTTGCTGCGGAGTTCCTGCGGCCGGGTGCCGGGGCCCTCGTCGAGATTGTCGACAGCGGGCAAGGGGGGCAGGAACTCAAGGTTGTCGTGAAGGGCGTCAACAACCTGTCGCCACGACCGGCAGAAATGGGTTCTGCGACTTCAAAGGACGACGGAGCGGCCGACGGCGAGCGGGATGAGGCTGTGGGCGCAGGTGCAATGTTCGTCGGTGAGCAGCTGTTTGCCACGCTTCGAGGATCGAACAACCTCGTGTTTCCAAACAGTCGCAAGAAGGTCGAGCTCTATGCTGACCTGTTGCGGAGGGCGTCCGACCGTCTTGGCGTGCCCAACGAGTTCTGGCCCCATCACGGCAGCTTGTCGAAGGAGATCCGCGAAGAGACCGAGAGTGCACTCAAGGATGGTGGCCGACCAACGACCGCGATCGCGACTACAACTCTGGAACTCGGGATCGACATCGGCGCCGTGAAGAGCATCGCCCAAGTCGGGCCCGCTCCGTCGGTAGCGAGCCTGCGCCAGCGGCTGGGGCGGTCCGGGCGACGACCTGGCGAGGCTGCGATCCTGCGCTGCTACTGCATTGAGAATCCGCTCGAGGCCGACACACCGATCTCCGACCAACTGCGGGAGGGGCTGGTGCAGACCATCGCGCAGATCCGGCTTTTGGTCGGCGGGTGGTGTGAACCACCCCGAGTGCAAAGCATGCACCTGTCGACGTTGGTCCAGCAGCTGCTCTCGCTCATCGCACAGTACGGTGGCTTGTCGGCCGCGCAGGCGTGGTCACTGCTGTGTAGCAGCGAACTCTTCCCAGGGATTACGAAGTCGGAGTTCGCCGAACTGCTAGGGGCGCTTGGCGACAAACAGGTCGTGATGCAGGACGCGACGGGTCTGCTGTTGCACGGTGTCCTGGGTGAGAGAATCGTGAACCACTACAGCTTCCTGGCAGCCTTCTCGAGCCCGGACGAGTTCCGTGTAACCTGCGGGGGCAAGCCGTTGGGCACGCTGCCCTTGGAGAGGCCCCTGGCGCCAGAGTCCTACCTCATCTTCGCCGGGCGTCGCTGGAGAGTCGTAGGCTGCTATCCGGAGGACAGACTCATCGACGTCGTGCCTGCCCGGGGAGGCAAGTTGCCGTTGTTCGACGGTTTGATGGGTGGCAAAGTGCATGATCGCGTGCGTCAGGAGATGCGCGCTGTGCTGGCTGAACCCGCAGTGATTCCGTTCCTCGATGCATCTGCAATGGCGCAGCTCAGTGAGGCACGTTCATCGTACCAGCATCTGGGCCTCTACAGGGACGCCGCCATCCAGAGAGGTACCGAAGTGCGATTGTTCACGTGGCAGGGAGACTGGGTAAACGACACGCTGGCGCTGATGCTGACCGCACGCAAGCTCCGTGCAGCGAACGAAGGACTGTCCATCATGGTGCTCGATGCCGGAGTCGAGAGCGTTCTCGATGCGTTATTCAGCATCGGCCATGAGCCGACACCTAGCGGTGAGTCGCTGGCAGCTGAGGTGGCGAACAAGCTCAAAGAAAAGTGGGATGGATTGCTTCCCGACAGCCTGCTGTGCAAGAACTATGCGTCGAGCGAGCTCGAGGTCCCTGGTGCTGTTGCTGCTGCACGTGCCGTATGGACAAGCTGTGCTGCCCAGCAGCGTGAGCGTAGTCAGTGATTCGGTGCATGGCCTTTACGCATCGGGACGGCCACGACCCAGATAGGGCGCCGATCGCTCTGACGTCGCTGTCTGCGTGATCGAATGCCTGTTCGAACAGTCGCTGCTGCCCGAGCGATGGTGACGGGCAGCGCCGCAAGGATCGCGGCGAGGTGGGAACGACCTCTTGATCTGTACGTCGTGGGTTCGATGCCCACCTCAATCACCAGCCAAGGTACCGAGCCAGGTGAGGGCAAAATTGGGGGCACACCACGCCGGAATCACCCGCTCGTCCCGGATTTAGGCGGAAAGTGCCGATGGCTGGAAGGTGAACTGCGGTACTCGGTTACGACTCGAGCGGACCTGCGCGGAAAACTCCGGGGGCCCTTTGCAGACCTCTGCCTTACCACTTGGCTACGGCGCCGTGGGGGAAGAAAGCTAGGCCCGGAACTCCTTCGGCACCAGCAGCGACTCGATCCCCTCGTAGACGGCGATCAGGTGCCGCACGTTGGAGACGAAGTCGATCTTCGACACATCGATGACCAGCACCGGCCCGCGGTACCAGCCGTTCTCCCGAAGCTTCGACACCAGCCGCTCGTAGCGCGGGTTCAGCGCCCGCACCAGCCGCGAGAGCCCCTCGGGAATCTCGTCGGCGTGCGTCTGCTCCTCGTCGCGCTGCCGCTCGCGGATGTTCCGGAGCAGGTAGTCCACCGGACTCTTGAGGAGCACCATCAGCCCCGGCTGCACCAGCGGCCGGAACTCGGTCATGAGCCGCGCGTCGATCACCCTGAGCGACTCGGCCGTCAAGTACGGCACATCCATGTCGCGGTGAAGCACCTCGCAGAAGGCGAAGCGGTCGGCGAGCGGCGAGCCGTCGATGCAGGTCGAGGAGGCGAGATGCGGCACGGCCTCGAGCTGCATTTTCCGGAGGTCGAGGTAGGCGTGCTGGATGTCGAGCGCCGCGTGCTCGAGGTTCTTCTTCGCCGCCTGCCACGCCGGGCTCCCCTCCTTCTCCTTGCGCTGGCACGCGATGAAGTCGTTGATCGCGCCGTAGTAGCGCCCCAGCGTCCGCTTGGCCGAGTTCTTCGCGGTGGCGAGCAGGGGATACAGCGAGGGGTTCGACACGACGTGGTCCTCGAACCCCTCGTCCGGCAGCTCGAACAAGGCGCTCATCCCGGTGCTGTACGCCAGCAGCTTCACCAAGGAGCTCTTCCCCGCTCCGATGTTCCCGACGCACACGACCAGCGTCCGGTTCTTCGACAGGTAGGTGAGGAGGCGCCGCTCGACGTTGGTGAGGCGGTTCGCGATCTGGTGCCGCCGGATCTGGGGGTCCTCGCGCACCTCGAGCATCGGGCCGGCCCCCTTCACGAGACCGCCTTCCGCGCCGCCACCATCCGGCGCAGCTTCTCGCGAATCGTCCCGGCCGCCACGTGCACGTAGTCGGGGTGGTCGTACATGTCGATCTCCGCCGGCAGGATCACGATGTCCGCATCCGAAGGCACGATCGCGTACTCCTGGTACTTCCGCAGCGTCTCGCGCCACTGCACCGCCAGCCGCTCGTACCCCTGGTGGATCTCCCGCAAATACTCGACCGTGATCGTGCGCGCGTAGGCGTCCCCTTCCTCCGCCCGCTTCGCCCGCCGCCGCTCGAGCAGGTCCGGCTCGGTGCGCAGGTAGACGGTGAGGTCGGGAAGGCGGACGCGCTCCACCTGCAGCAGCTGGTAGAAGAGCGTGTAGTAGAGCTTGGCGTGCGCGGCCGGCATCTCCCCCGAGTCGATCATCCGCTTGACGAACACCTCCGGTCCGTCGAGGAACGGCCGGTCCTCGAGGATCAGGACCCCGCTCTTCCCCTCCCGCGTCATCAGATGCCGGATCTCGCGCTGCTGGAGCACGCGCATCCAGAGGAACGCCGTCTCGGTGGGGAAGATGTTCGCCACGCGGTCCTTGTAGAACAGGGCCAGGCACTGGTCGGTGAGCGAGCCCTTCTCGACGCGCTCCGAGAAGGAGTACGTCTCGGCCGTGCCGAGCAGACCGGCCAGCTCGGACCGGTACGGATCAGCCGCCAGGGCGTTCATGAGCGTCGTCTTCCCGGAGAAGAGGTTGCCCATGATGCCGATGTGGAAGTTGCCCGATGCCATCGCGACGCTCTCCCGCAGAATCGTGTCCGCTGCCCGGCCGAGTATACCGACGGGGCGCACGCTCTGCCAGGCGCACGGTCCGCGCTCGCACGGCAGTCTCGACGCCACGGATGGCCGGCCGTAGCTTCTCGCCCGTGCGCGCCGGCTCAACCATTCCGGCGCCGAAGCCGTCCAACGCGAGAGCCGTTATCCCGACATGGGGTCCCTCCGCCTCCGGAGATGGTCATGAGACTCGCCGTCCCCTGCGCCCTGATCCTCGCTTGCATTCCCGTGGCTGCGCAATCTCCGGCTCCGCACGGCTACTATCGGTTCCCCGCGATCCACGGCGACACCGTCGTCTTCACCGCCGAAGGCGACCTGTGGGTGGTGGGCGCCGCCGGAGGACGCGCCGAGCGACTGACGTCGAACCCGGGCATCGAGACCAATGCGGCCATTTCGCCCGACGGCCGCACGGTGGCGTTCACCGGCACCTACGAGGGCCCCGCCGACGTGTACACGATGCCGATCGGCGGCGGGCTCCCAGCCCGGCGTACCTTCACCGGCGGCGCGACGGTCGTGGGGTGGACCGCAGACGGCGCCGTGCTCTACGCCACGCGCAACTACTCGACCCTTCCCAACACCGAGCTGGTCCGGCTCGACACGGCGACCGGCACGCCCGCCCCCGTCCCCCTGGCCCAGGCGTCCGACGGCGCATACGACCTCGCCGGCACGACGCTGTTCTTCACCCGCCAGGCGTTCCAGGGAAGCCACACGCGGCGCTACCACGGCGGCACGGCGCAGAACCTCTGGCGCTACGGCGCCGGCGACGCCGAGGCCCGGCCGCTCACGGCGGACTACGCGGGCACCTCGAAGAACCCGATGGTCTGGCAGGGGCGCGTCTACTTCCTGAGCGACCGCGACGGGACGATGAACATCTGGTCCATGAATCCGGACGGCGGAGCCCTCAAGCAGGAAACGCATCACGATGGTTGGGACGTGCGCGGCGCCTCCCTCGACGGCGGCCGCATCGTCTATCAACTCGGCGCCGACCTCTGGCTCTACACGATCGCCACCGGCGACGACCGCATGGTCCCCATCACGCTCGCCTCCGACCTCGACCAGACCCGCGAGCACTGGGTCACCAAGCCGATGGACTACCTCTCCGCCGCGCATCTGTCGCCCACCGGCGACCGCGTGGTGCTGACGGCGCGCGGACAGGTGTTCGTCGCGCCCGCTGGGTCCGCGGGCGGGCGGCTCGTCGAGGCTTCACGGCGACCCGGCGTGCGCTATCGCTCGGCGCGGTTCGCGCCCGACGGCCGGTCGCTCTACGTACTCTCCGACCAGACGGGCGAGACCGAATGGTGGCGCCTTGCCGCCAACGGCGTCGGCGACGCGCAGCAGCTTTCGAGCGACGCCCACGTCATCCGATTCGACGGAACCATGTCGCCGGACGGCAAGTGGATCGCCTACGGCGACAAGAACCAGGACCTGTGGCTGTTCGACGTCACGAAGAAGGTGCCCACCCGCATCGCGACCTCGCGCGAAGGGGAGTTCTCCGACCTCGCCTGGTCGCCGGACAGCCGGTGGCTCGCCTACGCGGAGCCCACGGCCACGTTCTCGCGGATCGTGATCCACTCTATCGAGCGCGGGACCACGACCGCGGTGACCGACGACCGCGTGGACTCGTACAGCCCATCGTGGAGCCCCGACGGCAAGTGGCTCTACTTCCTCTCTGACCGGAACTTCCAGTCGCTGGTGGGCGCGCCGTGGGGGGCGCGGCAACCCGAGCCGTACTTCGACGACGAGACGAAGATCTACCAGGTGGCGCTAGTGCCCGGCCTCCGCTCGCCGTTCCGGCCGGCGAACGAGGTGGAGCGGGAGGACAGCCTGCGCGGCGCCGCGGCACCGAAGGCAGCGGAAACGTCCCCCCGCGGCAGCCGCGGCGCGCGGAGCGAAGCGCGCCCCACGGCCGACACCGGGAAAGCCGCGGCGGACTCGATCCCCAGGGTCACCATCGCGCTGGATGGGCTGTCGGGCCGGCTCTTCGAGGTCCCCATCCCGGCCGGAAACTATGCCCTGCTCTCGGTCGGCAAGAACCGGCTCTACGTCATCTCGGCCGAGACCGGCCTTGAGGGGAAGCGGCATCTCGTCGCGCTGGAGATCAAGAGCGACCCGGGCGAGCCCGCCCGGCTCGTGGACGACGTCCGCGGCTACGAGTTGTCGGCCGACGGCAAGAAGCTGCTGGTACGCAAGGGGGACGAACTGCACGTGATCGACGCCGGCGCATCGGCCGGCGTGAGCCTCGGCGCCAAGACCCGGCTGGACCTCTCCGGCTGGGCGTTCTCCTTCCCGCCGCGCGAGGAGTGGCAGCAGATGTTCCGGGAGGCATGGCGGCTGGAGCGGGATTACTTCTACGACACGGCGATGCACGGCAACGATTGGCCCGCCGTGTTGCAGAAGTACCAGCCCCTCGTGGAGCGGGTCACGGACCGGGACGAGCTGTCGGACCTCCTCTCCCAGATGGTGAGCAACCTCTCGGCCCTGCATACCTTCGTCTACGGCGGGGACGTCCGCCGCGGGCCCGACCAAGTTCAAGCGGGCTCGCTCGGCGCGCTCCTGGCGCGCGACAGCGCGGACGGCGGGTGGAAGGTCAGCCGGATCTACCGCTCCGACCCCGACTATCCACGCCAGCTCGCGCCGCTCGCGCAGCCGGGCGTGGACGTGCGTGAAAGCGACGTCATTCAGATGATCAACGGCGTCCCGACCCTCGGCGCGGCCGATCCGGCGCAGCTGCTCAGGAACGAGGCCGGGCGTCAGGTCCGCCTCCGGGTGCGAAGCGCCAGCTCCGACACCACGCGCGACGTGATCGTCGTTCCCGCCACCGCGGCCCGCGCGGACAACCTGCGCTACGACGACTGGGAGTACTCACGCCGCCTGGCGGTGGACAGCGCCAGCCACGATTCGATCGGCTACGTGCACCTCAGGGCGATGGGGCCGAACGACATCGCGCAGTGGGCGCGCGACTTCTATCCGGTGTTCAACCGCCAAGGCCTGATCGTGGACGTGCGCCACAACCGCGGCGGGAACATCGACAGCTGGATCCTGGGGCGGTTGATGAGGAAGGCGTGGATGTACTGGCAGCCGCGGGTCGGCAACCCGTCGTGGAACATGCAGTGGGCGTTCCGCGGCCACATGGTCGTCCTGGTGGACGAAGGGACGGCCTCAGACGGGGAGGCCTTCAGCGAAGGGTTCCGCCGTCTGGGGCTCGGCAAGATCATCGGCACGCGCACCTGGGGCGGGGAGATCTGGCTCAGCTCGAGCAACGTGCTGGTGGACCGCGGGATCGCAACCGCCGCCGAGACCGGAGTCTACGGACCGCAGGGCGCGTGGCTCATCGAGGGCCACGGCGTGGATCCCGACAGCGTCGTGGACAACCTGCCGCACGCGACGTTCGAGGGGAGTGACGCGCAGCTTCAGGCGGCGCTCGCGTACCTGGAGCAGCAGATCCGGGAGCACCCGGTCCCGGTGCCGCCTGCGCCGGCCTATCCGAAGCCGGCGCGGCGGCCCTAGGCGGGAGGCCCGCTACTCCAGCTTCGCGTCGAGCTCGAAGGCGACGTTGCCCTTGAGCGCGTTGGAGACCGGACACCCGTTCTTGGCGTCCTCGGCCGCCTTGGCGAAGCCCGCCTGGTCGAGCCCCGCCACCTTGGCGCGCACCACCAGCTTCATCTTCGTGATCCGGAACGCGTCGCCCACCTTCTCGACCGTGCACGACGCCGTCGTCGCGATGCGCGTTGGGGGCTTCCCCGCGCGCTCCAGCCCCCCGGACAGCGCCATGCTGAGACACGCCGCGTGCGCCGCGGCGATCAGCTCCTCCGGGTTCGTGCCGGGTACTTCCTCGAACCGGGTCCCGAAGCTGTAGCTGCCGCCAAAGGCGCCGGTGCCAGCCCTAAAGCTCCCTTTCCCTCCCCGCAGGCCGCCTTCCCAGACGGCCGATGCATTGCGAACAGGCATGGCTCGTACCCCCGTGATGAGTGATGCGTGACGGGTGAGACGTGATCGGTGACAGGTCTATCATAAGTGATAGTTGATGACGCCCGCTGGCGGGAGCGGGGGCCGCGCGCTAGGCTTGAGGCTTCACCAATGACCGAGGAATGACGCCATGCCGGCCAAGAAGAAGAGCGCCCGGAAGCCCGCCAGGAAGGCCGCCCGGAAGGCGGCCCGTCCCAAGGCCCGCCCCTCCCGCAAGCAGCCGGAGACCCTGCGGCTCCGGGCCGCGACCCCCGGGTACACCGTGAACGACATCCAGCGGAGCGTCGCCTGGTACCAGAACGTGCTGGGCTGCATCCTCGTGGAGCGGTGGGAGAAGGACGGCGAGCTGCGGGGCGCCACGCTCCGCGCGGGCACCGTGGAGTTCTATCTGGGCCAGGACGACTGGAAGCTGGGCCGCGACCGCGTGAAGGGCGCCGGGTTCCGGATCTACTGCACCACGTCGCAGAACGTGGACACGATCGCGGCCGGCATCAAGGCGCGGGGCGGCACGTTCCTGCACGACCCGCAGGACGAGCCGTGGGGCGAGCGCGACTTCGCGATCGCCGACCCGGACGGCTTCAAGATCACGATCAGCCAGGTGCGCAGAGCGCAGCGCTAGAGCTTCGGCCGCCGCTGGAGCGCCTTCAGGAGCTGGATCTGGCCGGTGTGGTAGAGATCGTGGGCGGCGACGCCGAAGATCTGCTCGGCCACGACCCACGGGGAGCGGCTCACGGGCGCGTCGAGCCTGGTCGGAGACAGATGCGCCACCGCGCGCCGCAGGAGATCGTGCTCGCGTTTCAGCAGCGCGACGTCAGCCTTCCACGCCGCGGCGTCGGAGCGCGGGGGGAGCGCGGGGAAGTTCCGGGGCGAGCGCGGGAAGGGAGTCCGCCCGCGCCCTTCCACGCGCTCCCGCACCACATGCTTCCAGTAGGCCGTGTGCAGCGCCAGCTCCCAGATGTTGTGCCGCGACCGGTCGCCCGCCGGGCGCCAGAGCGCCTGCTGTAGTGTCACGCCGCGCACGGCGCTGCTCAACGTCGCGCCCTGCCACCCTTTCGCCGCGAACGCCTCGTCGAGGACCTGGAGCAGCAGCAGGATTCTCGCGTCGCCACGCCGCATCGAAACACCTCGCTGTAGCGGACGCCACAACTTAAGTTGAACGTCCCCTGTTCGGGACCGAGCGCTGCCAGAAGACCTCTCCACCGATCAGCGTGCCGTGCTCGCCGCCGTGTGCGAGACGCTGCTGCCCGAGATCCGCCGCGACCCGGATCCGGGAGGCCTGTTCGCCGCCGGCGCCCGCGCCGCCCGCACCGTCGAGCGCGTGCTGCGCCTCATCGCCTCCCTGCAGGACCCGCTCGACCGGACCAAGCTCAAGATGCTTCTTGCAGGGCTCGGGTCGCCCGCCGCGAACCTCCTGCTGACGGGCCGGTTCAAATCGCTGCAGGCGATGGACCCCGCGGCGCGCGAGGCGACGCTGCGGGACTACGCCACCTCGTCCATCCCGCTCCGGCGCGCAGGCTTCCAGGCCCTCAAACGCCTCGTGCACGTCGCCTTCTACTGCTGGCCGTTGGAGGGCGGCGGCCATCCGGCGTGGCGCGCCGCGGGCTATCCCGGCCCGCTCCCCCAGCCGGCCACGCCGGTCTCTCCCCTGCCGGCGCTGGCGGTGGAGAAGGACAGCACCCTTGACTGCGACGTCGTCGTGTTGGGCTCGGGCGCCGGGGGCGGCGTGGTGGCGGGGCTGCTCGCGGAGGCGGGGCGGAGCGTCGTCGTGCTGGAAAAGGGAGGCAACCCGGGCTCCGCGGACATGACGCAGGTCGAGGGCGACATGCTTGGCGCGCTGTACCTCGACGGCGGGCTCCTCATGACGCAGAGCGGCTCGATGCCGATCCTCGCCGGGAGCTGCCTCGGCGGCGGAACGGTGGTCAACTACACGACCAGCTTCCCGCTTCCGGGTGTGACCCGCGAGGAATGGGCGCGGCTGAGCGGCCTGCCCTTCTTTGCGGCCGCCCGCTTCGAGGAGTCGCTCGTCCGCGTCAGCCGGCGACTCGACGTCAACACGCGCTCGTCCACGCCCGGCGCACGCGACGCCATCCTGGAGCGCGGCTGCCGCGCCCTCGGCTGGCACGTGGACGTCACCCCGCGGAACGTGACCGGCTGCAAGGAAGGGCTCGAGTGCGGGTACTGCACCTACGGCTGCCGGCACGGTGCCAAGAACTCCACCGCGCGGACGTACCTGGCGGACGCGGCGGCAGCCGGGGCGCGGCTCGTGGCGCACTGCGAGGTCGAGAGGATCCTGATCGAGCGCGGCCGCGCCGTCGGCGCGGTCGCGACCGTCCGAGCCCCCGGCGGGAAGGTCCGCTCGCTCACCGTGCGCGCGCCGGTGGTGGTCGCGGCCTGTGGCGCGGTCAATACGCCGGCGCTGCTGGTCCGGTCGGGCTTGGACAACCGCAACATCGGGCACGGGTTGCGCCTCCATCCCGCGACGGCCATCGCGGGGATCTTCCCCAAACGCGTGGAACCGTGGACCGGCGGCCTCCAGACCCGCTACTCCGAACAGTTCGCCGACCTGCACGACGGCTACGGCGTGCGATTCGAGACGGCGCCGGTGCACTTCGCGCTCCCGGCCTCGGGCTTCGGCTGGGAGAGCGCGGCGCAGTTCAAGCAGGACGTTGCCCGGCTGGGCGACCTGAGCATCGTCGGCGTCCTGCTCCGGGACCGGGACGCGGGCCGGGTCGAGACGAGCCGCGAGGGGCGGCCGCGCGTGCACTACGAGGTCTCCGGGTTCGATCTCGAGCACGTGCGCCGCGGGCTCGCCGGCGCCGCGCAGGTGCTCGCCGCCGCCGGCGCCACCGAGGTCTTCTCGCTCCACACGCCGCCGGCGCGGGCCCGGCCCGGCGAGAGCGGCTGGCTGGAGCGCTTCGGGGCCGTGATGGACGGTCGCGGCTACAGGTACTGCCGGATGTCGTACATCACCTTCCATCAGATGGCGAGCTGCGCGATGGGCGCCGACCCGGCCCGCTCAGTTGTGGGCGAGACCGGAGAGTCGCACGACGTACGCGGGCTCTTCGTGGCGGATGCCAGCGCCCTCCCGACCTCCTGCGGCGTAAACCCGATGATCACGATCATGGCCATCGCGGACCACGTGGCCCGCGCGATGCTCGAGATCCGGTGAGCGCCGCCGCTCTCTCGCTCGAGACCTCGCTCGTCCTCTTCCAGGCGTGCGTCACTCTGGGGATCGCGGGACTGTTCCTCGCGCTCGCCCTCACCTACCGGAAACGCTACTTCGGGATCTGGGGCGGGGCGTGGAGCGTGTACGCGCTGCGGCTCGGCATCATCGCGCTGTTCCTCGTCACCAGCGACCGGATCTGGCTCTTCTGGCACCAAGTGGCGACCGGGTGGACGGCGCTGCTGCTCCTGTGGGCGGCGATCGTCTTCTCGCGGCAGCTGCCGTGGGACCGGCGGTACTATGCGTTCTTCCTGATCCCGGTGGTCTGGTCGTACGTCGCGATCTACCGGGTCGAGAACTTCCTCCTGGCGGCGATCCCCGCGGTCATCTTCCTCAGCCTGGTCACGCTCGGCACCGGCGTCGTGTTCGTACAGTACTGGCGGCACGCGGCGTCGAAGGGCGGCGCGGTACTCGCCGCGGCGTTCCTGCTCTGGGGCGTGCACCACCTCGACTACACCTTCCTCCGGGCGCGCGGCGCGTGGGTGCCGTACGGGTACTACCTCGACGTCCTGTTCGAGCTCGCCGTCGGGGGCGGGATGCTCCTGCTCGTCCTGGAGGACCAGCAGCGGGGGGTGGGCGCGCTCGCCATGCTCTCCGAGGAGCTGCAGCGCAGCCTGCGTCCGGCGGACGTGGTGACCGCCGTGCTCGAGCGCACGCTGAGCCTGCGGCCGGTGGTGGGGTGCGCGCTGTACCGCGAGGACGCGGCCGGCGCGCTCGTCTTCCGCGGAGGCTCCGGGGTCTGCGCCGGCTGGGGGGCAACCGCGCTGGTGACCGCCGCTCCCGCGAACCCCGACTCGGCGCCGATTCTCGCCGCGCCGCGGGACGGCGTGGCCAAGGTCGTGCACTCCTGGCCCTCGGGCGGCGGGGGGGGCGGGGCGGGGCCGGTGGCGCCGCACCCGTACGCCGCGTTTCTTCCCGTCTTCATGGGCGAGCGGGCGGCGGGCACCTTCGTCATCGTCGCCCGGGCGCGGGATCCGTTCGCCTCGATGGACCGGGGCTTCCTGCGCGCCCTCGGCCAGCAGATCGGCGCCGCGCTCCAGCACGCGGAGCTGTATGCGGCGCTGGAGGAACGCAGCGCCGACCTGCGGCGCGCCTCCGCCTCGCTGCTCAGGGCTGCGGAGACGGAGCGCCTGCGCATCGCGCGGGAGCTGCACGACGAGACGGGCCAGGTGCTCACGGCGATCAAACTGGAGCTGGCCGAGCTGGAGCGCCTGGTGGCCGGCTCGCCGACGGGCACCCAGGCGGCGCGACGCGCCGCCGACCTGGCGGGCCGGGCGCTGCAGTCGATCCGCGCCACGGCACGCGGTCTGCGTCCTGCCGTGCTGGACGACCTCGGGTTCGTCCCGGCGCTGCGCACGCTCGCCGAGGAATTCGCGGGGAGGACCGGCGTGGCGGTGGACCTCCGGGCTGCGCCGCTCGCCCGGAATCCGGGGCCGGAGGTGCAGGTCGCCCTGTACCGCGTGCTGCAGGAGGCGCTCACCAACGTGGCGCGACACGCGGCGGCCACGCGGGTGGAGATCACCGTCGACGTGGAGAACGGCGAGGTGGTGCTCGCCGTCCGCGACGACGGGTGCGGGTTCGACCCGGACCACGCGACCGCGCCGGGGGACCTCCGCGCCGGCCTCGCCGGGATGAAGGAACGCGTCGTGGGTGCAGGAGGCCGCTTCTCGATGTCGAGCGCGCCGGGCCATGGAGCGCGGCTCGAGGCGCGGTTACCGCTGGGGGACAACGATGGCTGAGCCGATCACCGTCCTGCTCGCCGACGACCACACCCTCGTGCGCGAAGGCGTGCGCCGTATCCTGGACGCCGCGGGGGACATCACGGTCGTCGCCGAAGTCGGCGACGGGGAGGCCGCGGTGCACGAGACCCTGGCCCGGCGACCGGACGTCGCCGTCCTCGACATCACGATGCCCAAGGGCGGCGGGCTCGAGGCCGCTCGCCAGATCCGCGACAGGGCGCCCGAGGTCCGCATCCTCATCCTCTCGATGCACCTCGCCCCCGAGTATTTGATGGAGAGCGTACGGGCCGGGGCTCACGGCTACCTCATCAAGGACGCCGCGGCCGCCGAGCTGGTCGCCGCCGTGCGCGAGGTGTGCGCGGGCGCGTCCTACTACAGCCCCGCCGTGTCGCAGCAGCTCTCCGACCTCCTGCGCCGCAAGCTCGAGGGGGAGGAGATCCAGAACGTCCTCGAGCGCCTCTCCACCCGCGAGCGCGAAGTCCTGCGCTACATCGCCGAGGGCGCGAGCAACAAGGAGATCGCCCAGCAGCTCGGCATCAGCGTGCGCACGGTCGAGAGCCATCGCGACAGTCTGATGCGGAAGGTCGGCATCAAGAGCGTCGCGGGCCTCACCCGGCTCGCGCTGCGCTCGGGCCTGATCAGCGACGAGACGTAGGATCCTGTCTCGATGACGCGCTTCCCCACCAGCGCCGCTCTGGCGCTCGCGCTCCTGACGCGCGCCGCGCCTACTGGCGCGCAGGCCCTGCCCGTCCCGGTGAGTGCGGAAAGCCTGAGAGCCAACCTCTTCATCATCGCCGACGACTCGATGGGCGGGCGCGCCACCAGCAGCATCGGGAACTACAAGGCCGCCGAGTGGGTGGCGGCCGCGTTCCGGCGCGACGGCCTCGAGCCGGCGGGCGAGAACGGCACATACTTCCAGGTCCTGCCGATAGCCTTCTCGCGGCGCGGCGACGCCGCCACTCGCTACCCGGTGCGCAACGTCGTGGCGGTCCTGCGCGGCAGCGACCCTGACCTGAACGGCACGTACATCTCGCTCACCGCGCACAACGACCACCTCGGCACGATGCCGTACGGCGTGGACCACGACTCCGTGCGCGCCTACGACCGCGTCGTCCGGCCGATGGGCGCCGACTCGCCCAGGCGGCCGCCGACGCCGGAGGAAGAGATCCGCATTCGCGCGATCCTCGACAGCCTGCGCGCGGCACATCCGGCTCGGCGTGACTCCGTCTTCAACGGCGCCGACGACGACGGCTCCGGCACCGTCCTGCTGGTGGAGCTGGCCCGGATCCTCTCGGAGGGCGCGCGGCCCCGGCGCTCCATCCTCTTCGTCTCTCACGCTGCCGAGGAGATCGGCCTGCGCGGCTCCGAGTACTTCACCGACCATCCCACGGTGCCCCGCGATTCCATCGTCGCCGAGCTGGACATGGACATGGTGGGTCGCGGCGGGGTGGCCGATCTGCCGGGCGGGGGGCCGGGGTACCTGGAGCTGGTCGGCACCCGGCGGCTCTCGACCGAATTCGGCGACATCATCGACAGCATCGGCCACCGCGAACCGGTGCCGTTCCGCTTCAACTACGCGTACGACGCGCCGGGGAATCCCCTGCAGTTCTACTGCCGGGCCGATCACTACAGCTACGCGCGCTACGGCATCCCGTCGGCGTCCCTCTCCACCGGCGAGCACCTCGACTACCACCAGGTGACCGACGAGCCGCAGTACATCGATTACCACCAGCTGGCCCGCGTGACCGCGCTGGTACGCGACGTCGCGCTGGCGATTGCCAATCTCGACCACCGTCCCGTCGTGGACGGCCAGCGCCAGGACCCCTCGGCTCCCTGCGTCCAGTAGGGGACGGTTTCACGTCCCGCCGCGCGCGGTGTTATAGCTCCCGGACATGAGCACGAGCGAACCGCCCACCCCGGCCCCCGCGGCGCATCGCATCGCGCTGCTGCTCGCCAAGCACGGCGAGGAGCTGGCCCGCCACATCCGGCGCATCGTGCGCGACGACGCCGCCGCGCAGGACCTGCTCCAGGAAACGATGCTCCGGGCCTGGAAGGCCGTGGGACGGCTCACCGAGGGCTCGAACGAGCGAGCCTGGCTCTACCGGATCGCCACCAACGCGTCCTTGAACCACCAGCGGTCCCGTTCCCGCGAGCGCGCCGTGCTCGCCCGCCACGCCGCGGAGCTGGCGGCAACGCGCGACTCGGAGAATGGACGGCGCGACGACGCGGACCGGGCCGGACTGTGGGCGGAGGTGGCGCGGCTCCCCGAGCGGCAGCGGCTCGCGCTGAGTCTCAGGGTCGCCGACGAGCTGGACTACGACGAGATCGCCGAGCGCATCGGCGGCACGGCCGCCGCGGCCAGAGCCAACGTCTACCAGGCCAGGCGGCGACTGAAGATCAAGGTGAGGGACGCATGAGGAGCACCACGATGGAAGAGCACGAGGCGGTCGAGCGAATCGTGCGCGGCGCATTCGGCGCGCTCACCGGCCGCCGCGGCGAGGCTCTGCGCTACGCGATGATGGACGACACGCCGGTCGGCGTCCTCGGCCTGGCGGCCGGCGCGCGCGGCCTGCGCCACCTGTCGTTCGTGCGGGGCGAGGACGACTTCCTGGAACGGCTCCTGGCCGAGCACGGTGACGCCCAGATCCTCAAGTCCGCGGAGCTGGACGAGGTGCGGCGCGCGCTGGGCCGCTACTTCGGCGGGAAGCGGTTCGACTTCGACCTCGCCGTGGATCTCGGCGACCTCGCGCCCTTCCATCGCCGGGTCCTCGACGCCACCGCGAAGGTCCCGGCAGGCCGCGTCGCCACCTACACCCAGATCGCCGCGCGCGCCGGCTCCCCCAAGGCCTCGCGCGCCGCCGGCAACGCCCTTCACAACAACCCCGTCGCCATCGTCGTCCCCTGCCACCGAGTCCTGCGCACCGACGGCTCCCTGGGCGGCTACGGCGGCGGGCTCCCGATCAAGGAATGGCTCCTCCGGCACGAGGGCGCGCTGCTGTAGCAATTAAGTATCGTAACGATACCAGATTGTCTCAAGCCGTTGACAAACAGGTATTGTATCAATACATATTTCAGCCATGACGCTCGGGCAGTTCGCCATGGCCGTGGGCGCGAGCCCGCGCTGGGTGCTGAATGCCCTGGCGCGCCTCGACCTGCCCCGTCGCTACGGCGAGAGCCTGGCGCGGCGGCTCGCGCTCGCCAGGTTCGTCTCCGAAGCCGTGCAGATGCCCCTTCCCGAGGCGATGCGACTCGCGGAGCGCATGCTACGGGAAGCGGATCCCCTGGGCACCTGGCGTCTGGAGGGCAAGGGTGGCATCGCCCTGGTGGTGGACCTCCCGCGGTTCTTCACGACCTACGGCGCCAACCTGGCGCTGGCCCTGAACCGCTACGGCGAGAAGCCGCGCGGACGGCGTCCGCGCCGGCGCGGGAGCGCGGTCGAGCGGGCACGCGCGTACGGCATCGACCTTACCCTGTTCGACTCCGCACTCAGGCGCACGCCGGAAGAGCGGCTGCGACTGCTCGATGAAAACATGCAGGTCATGCGCAGACTGCGGAGTGCGGCGAAGTGAGCCTCGGCGGCGTCCTGCGAGGCCTGACCGGGGCCGGCGTCCGATTCGTCGTCATCGGTGGGGTCGCCGGTGTCGCTCACGGATGGTCCAGGATCACGAACGACGTGGACATCTGCTACGACCCGAAACCCGAGAATCGGGAACGGCTCGCGGCCGTACTCGCCGGCTGGCACGGCTATCTCCGGGGCATCGAGCCAGGTCTTCCCTTCACGATCGATGCGCGCACGCTGCGCGACGTTCCCGTCCTGACGCTGGTGACGGACGAAGGCGACCTCGACGTCATGCACAGAGTCCAGGGCGTCGGCGAGTACGCGGCGGTGGAGGCCGGAAGCGAAACCGTCGTCATCGAAGGTGTGCCGGCGCCGACGCTCACCCTCGATGCCCTCATCGCCTCCAAGCGCGCGACCGGCCGGCGCAAGGACCGGCAGGATCTCATCGAACTCGAAGCCCTGCGGGAAGAACGCCGCCGCCGCGGGATGTAGATTGCGCACCACTCGGAGGACGACGATGACCGGATCCAGGTTGCAGTTCGCGATGGCCCTGTTCGCCCTGGTCGGCGCCCCCGCTTTGGCGTGGGCACAGGCGGCCGATTCGTGCCCGCTCCCCAAGGCGCACACGCTGGACACGGTGACCAATTACTTCGGCACCATGGTAGCCGATCCGTACCGCTGGCTCGAGAACACCGACTCGCCTGAGACGAAGGCGTGGGTGGACTCGGAGAACTGCGTCACCTTCCACTACCTCGCCGCCATCCCTGAGCGGGCCCGGATCCTCGACCGCCTGACCAAGCTCTGGAACTACGAGCGGTTCGGCGTGCCGAGCCGCGAGGGCGGGAAGTACATCTACTCGCGCAACGACGGCCTCCAGAACCAGTCCGTCGTGTACTGGCTCCCGCGCCTCGACGCGCCGCCACGGGTGCTGATCGACCCCAACACCCTCTCCAAGGACGGCACCGTCGCGCTCAGCACCTGGGACGTCTCCCACGACGGCCGCTACTTCGGGTACGGCACTGCGGCCGCCGGCTCCGATTGGAACGAGTTCCACGTGCGGAGCTTCGCCACGGGGCGCGACCTGAGCGATCACCTCAAGTGGGTCAAGTTCTCCGGACTTTCCTGGACGCACGACAACGCGGGCTTCTTCTACAGCCGCTACCCGGAGCCCGCGGGAGATGCCCTCCGCGCCGTGGTCAAGAATCAGAAGCTCTACTACCACCTCCTCGGCACCGCGCAGACGGCCGACCGGCTTGTGTACGAGCGGCCCGACCACCCCGACTGGGGGCTCGGCGGCGGCGTGACCGAGGACGGGCGCTACCTGATCATCGGCGTTTCGCTCGGCACCGATTCACGGAATCGCGTCTACTACATGGACCTCGGGAGCGCGCGTCACCCCCGCATCCATGGCACGGTCGTCCGGCTGCTCGACGATTTCGATGCGACCTACCACTTCGCCGGGAACCTCGGCCCGGTCTTCTACTTCCGCACCAACCTCGGCTCGCCGCGCGCCAAGCTGATCGCGATCGACACACGCAATCCCGGGCGGAGCGCCTGGCGGGAGATCATCCCGCAGGGCCAGGACGTGCTGGAGAGCGTCGCGCTGATCGGCGGCCGGTTCGTGGCCAACTCCATGCAGGATGCGCACAGCCGCATGGCGGTCTTCGACACGGCCGGCGCGCACGTTGCCGACGTAGCGCTGCCGACGCTGGGCGCGGTCTCGGGGATCAGCGGCCGGAACGACAGCCCGGACATGTTCTACGCCTTCACCTCGTTCCTCTACCCGACGACGATCTTCCGGTACGACGTCGCGACGGGCCTGGGTGCGGTGTGGAAGGCGCCGCACATCGACTTCGACGCGAGCCGGTACGAGACCCAGCAGGTCTTCTACACCAGCAAGGACGGCACGCGCGTGCCGATGTTCCTGACCTACCGGAAGGGCATCGCGCGCGACAGCTCGAATCCGGTGTACCTGACCGCGTACGGCGGCTTCGACATCAGCACCCTGCCATCGTTCTCGGTGGTGAATGCGGTCTGGCTCGAGATGGGGGGCGTACTGGCGGAGCCCAACCTCCGCGGCGGCGGCGAGTACGGCGAGGAATGGCACCAGGCAGGGATGCACGAGAAGAAACAGAACGTCTTCGACGACTTCGTCGCCGCTGCCGAGTACTTGATTCGCGAGGGGTGGACGCGCACGGCGAAGCTGGCGGTGGGGGGCGCCTCCAACGGCGGCCTGCTGATCGGCGCGGTGGAGGACCAGCGCCCCGACCTGTTCGGCGCAACGCTGCCGGCGGTGGGCGTGATGGACATGCTGCGCTTCCACAAGTTCACCATCGGCTGGGCGTGGGTGACCGAGTACGGCTCGTCCGACAGCGCGAGCCAGTTCCCGTACCTCTACAAGTACTCACCGCTCCAGAACATCCGGCCGGGGGTGCACTACCCGCCGACGCTGGTCACCACGGCCGACCACGACGACCGGGTCGTGCCGGGGCACTCGTTCAAGTACACGGCCACCTTGCAGGCGGATCAGAGCGCGCCGGCTCCGATCCTCATTCGGGTCGAGACGCGGGCGGGGCACGGCGGCGGGATGCCCACCGCGAAGCAGATCGAGCTGAACGCCGATCGGTGGGCGTTCCTGGTGCGCAATCTCAGGATGACACTGCCCTCCCAGTAGAGATCGGGCGGCAGGGATCAGGTTTCGGAACAGTTGCCAGACGGCGAGTCGCCAGTGGTTCCCAGATTGAAGTCCTGGGAACTCAGATCAGACCTGGCAACTCCGCCACTGATGGGATGATCCGGTCCGGGACGATGCCGCTCTGCGCGACCACGTCATCCCGGAACTTGCCGGTCCGCACCATCCAGGCGGTGAGGCCGGCGCGCCGCGCACCCTCCACGTCGCCCCACAGATCGTCGCCGACCATCACCACGTCCTGCGGCCGCCCGACGGCCTCCGCGCCGAGGGACGCCAGTGCCGTGCGGTAGAACTCGGCCGACGGCTTCCCGCAGACTGCCGCCTTCTTCCCCGTCGCATACTCGAGCGCCGCGACGAAGGGACCGGCATCGAGCGCCAGTCCGTCTGCCCGCAGCCAGTA
This sequence comes from Gemmatimonadales bacterium, assembly GCA_049513575.1. Classification (GTDB taxonomy): domain Bacteria; phylum Gemmatimonadota; class Gemmatimonadetes; order Gemmatimonadales; family JACORV01; genus Fen-1245. The sequence continues at coordinate 886,962 of JBEKVZ010000001.1, read as the reverse complement.
GCGGTCGCGCTGGAGGGCGATCAGCTCCGCGCCGTCCATCAGGTACAGGAAGGCCCGGTTCAGCTTCGCGAAGTCCCACGCGTCGCCGAGGTCGCCGACGACCACCACCTCCGGCTTCCCGGCGGCCAGGTCGAACTCGGCGAAATCCTCCAGTGTCGTCTCGGCCACGAACGCTGCGACCCGCAGGATTCCGCGCTGCCTGAGGAGCGCGACGCACGCCTGCGGCGCGCTGATGATCTCCTCGGCGCGCGCCTCGAACCCGTAGCCCGTCAGCCGCTCGGCCAGCAACCGGCGCGAACGGCGGGTGGTGTTGGTGACGTAGCGGAACGGCACGCTCCGGCGTCGCAGCTCGCGCAGCGCCTCCACCGCGCCCGGGATCGCGCCGGCGTCGGTGTACAGGGTGCCATCGAGGTCGAAGAGCACGGCGGCCATGCTTGACACGTTCCCTCTCCCTGCGCTTTCTAGAGCGCAATGGGCGACCAGCCGGTCATCAAGATCTACCCTCCGGGCACCTACGTCGAGCTGGACGGCGACGCGCTCTACCTCGGCCGCGACTGCCACCTGGCCGGGTTGATCTCATGCCTCCTCAACAGGGTCGTCAGCAACCGGCACTGCGTCATACGCCGGGAGGGTGCCGAGCGGTGGATGCTCGAAGACCTCGGCAGCACCAATGGCACGTGGATCCACGGCGGCCGCCTCGCGGGTAAGACGCTGTTGCACACGGGAGACGAGTTCACGCTCGGCCAGCACGGACCGCGTGTGGAATGTTGCCAGGGCTTCGGGGGCACAGGGGCGGATCGAACCATCGCCGAAGACGACCTTCCGCTCGCCGAGGCCGTGACGCTGCTCACGGCTCCACAGACGCCACAACGCGAGCCGGCAGAGGCCGGGGGGTGGAAGCCGGCGGACGCGCGGGACGGCAGCGCCGACAAGCCCCTCCGGGTGGGGCGCACGCCGAGCGTGCGTCTCGTGCACCAGCGCACGGGCGAGGAGTTGACGGCGACGGGCTACACCATCGTCATCGGCCGCGATCCCGCGTCGGCCCAGATCCTGATCCGCGCGGATGACGAAAAGCACGTCTCGGGACGGCACACCGAGATCCAGTTCTACTCCGACGGACGCGTCGTCGTGCGCGACCTCGGCAGCAGAAACGGGACCTGGCTCAACGACCGCCCGCTGAAGGACGACGCGCCACTCAACGTCGGAGACCGGCTGTTGCTGGGGAACGCCCCGACCGAGCTGGTCGTCGCAGCGCTGAAGACCTGAGGCCTACCGCCCCAGACGAATCCCCACCTGCACGACGACACCCCGAAACTGCTCGTAGCGCTCCGGTGACGCACCGGACGCGGCGATGTCGTAGCGCTCGAAGCGATAGACCAAGCGAAAGTCCATCGGGAAGCCCGCCGGCGCGAAACCGGCACCGACCGCCGCCTGCATCGCCATCTGGAGGGATGGTCCGCCGCTCACGGACGAGGCTGGCAGGATGGAAACGTCCGCGATACCCCTGAGGCCGGCGAGACCGAGCCCGGGCTCGAGACGGGCGTTCCCCCCTATCAGCCGCCACATTGTCACACCGGCGTCCGATTCGAAGCGGCGCGCCTCGGCCTGAACGCCGAGCGCGATCCACGGAGCCGCGACGTAGTGCAACGTCACCGCCGTCGTGCGAATCTGGATGTCGGGGCTGGCCGCGCCGCCGCCGGTCGAGGTTCCCATCAGCGCGCTCACTCCCAGTTGCACGCGCCCGAGCCGCACCGCCCCGACCGCCCCGTACCACAGGCCGGTCTGCTGGTAGACTGCACCATGGTAGTAGACCCGGCGCTCGACGTTGAACGCCTGGCCGAAGCCGCTCACCGGTTGCGCCGCGGCCCCGACCGGGCAGGCGCACAGAACGAGCACCAGCGCAGCGCGGAATCTCACGGCTTGCCTCCTTCCGGCTGCACGCGCACGGGCGCGTTCTGCCTCGCCCGCGCGTTGGCCTCCACGATCGCCGCGCGACTCGCCGCGTCCTGCTGCCGCAGCGCGGCGTTCTTCTGCACGTTCTCGGGCAGCGGGTGCCGCTCCTGTCCGCCCGCGACGAACGCGATCACCCCCGCGATGGCGACCGAGCCAGCCACCAAGTACGCCGTCCCATCGCTTCCGAGACCCTTGTTCAGCTCGGGCCGGCCCAGCGCAGACGGCAGGAGCGCGACCGCGGCGCCGAGGCCCACGCCGACGAGGAGCCCGGAGGCCGAACGGTGCGAGACCGAAGTGAACTCGGGGAGGAACGCTGACCGAGGCAGCGGCGGCGGCAGGGCCTGCGTGTCCGCCGGCGCGCGTGAGATCACGACGACGCGCGTAACCGCCGGAGCGGCCGACCCCGCCGAATCCACGGCGGTCGCGGTGACTCTGTATCGGCCCGGCGCCACCAGCGCCCCGTCCCGGCCGCGGAGATCCCAGCCCACGGCTCCGGTGGCCCCGAGCGGCAACGTGTCGGCCCACAGCGGCGCCGCAGGTGCAGCGGCGGACGCGATCGCCACGGCCGCCCGGGCGGCGCGGCTGGGCGCAAGAAAAATGGGAAGGCGCGCGTCGGCGACCGGCAGCGTCGTATCCGCCGGCAACGCCAACTGCACTGTGAGCGGCACCGGAGCCGCGACCGCGGGTGCAGCCGGCGCTTCGGGGGCGGGCGCCAGCGCGAGCCGCTCGGAGTTGAATTCCGTGAGCAGGTTCTCGGGCTGGAGGAACTCCAACGAATCAACCCGCTCGCTCGGGTTGAGCTGCAACGCCTGCCGGAATGCCAGCCGCGCAGCCGACACGTTCTTCGACGACAGCTGCGCTATCCCGTACAGGACGTACGCCCGCACGCGCTGCTCCTTGCTCGCGCCGGAGTTCGGTGTCAGGGCCCGCTCCAGAAGGGCCGACGCCGAGTCCGGGTTGAACTGGTCCAGTTGCGCCCGGGCGCCGGCGATCGAGGCCGCGACGTCCACCTGGGCCCGAAGCGTATGCGCCTGGACCACCACAAGCAGCAACCCGATCACTGCACCCTGTAGTCTCATGGCCGCACCAGTGTGATGTACCCCACCACTTTCCTCTCACCCGGCGCCACCGTCACTACCGTGTCCCGCGCCCACCACGGGCCGTTGGCATCCGTGACTTGGAACCGCAAGCGCACCGTCCCCGCCGGAACTGGAAGGTTCGCCACCCGGGGCCCTCTCGGGACGTTGTTCACGTAGATCGTGGACAACTGCCGCGTGCCGACTGACAGATAGCCCACCGCCCCCACTGGCGTGACTTGGCCGGCCGCAGGCTGCGCGGCCGCCGTGGGCTGTGGGGCTGGCGGCTTCGCTGCCGCCTGCGGTGTGACCTGCGCCAGCGGCTGCTGTCCCGCGGGAGCTGCCGTTTCCCGAGGCGGCGCCGCGGCGGTTTGCCGGGTCCGGCGATTCGTCACCTGGGGGACGCGCCCCGCCACTTTCGGCGCGCGAGTCCGCGATCGAGTCGTCGCGGTCGGTTGCTCCGCAGCCGGGGGACCGCTGCGGGCTGCGGTCGTTTCGGGCGGGGCAACCTGCGCCGGCTGCGGCGCCGCCGCGGCCGGCTGAGCCGCGGGAAGAGGCCCAGAGGCCAGCATCGACGGCTGCGTTCTGCTGCGCAGGAACAAGCCGGCCCCTGCCGCCGCAAGAGCGATGAGGATGCCCGCGCCGACGATCATGGCGCTTCGCTTCTCGCGCCACGTCCCCTTCGCCGTTCGGAGCACACCCGGCACGGGGCTCACCAAGGCCGTCTTCGATATCCGCACCGCCTCCGGCTTGGTCGGCGGCGCCATCTTCACGTCAATCCCTTCCGAGACCGCCTTCAGCGCCTTCGCGAACTCCGCGACCGTGGAGAACCGCTCCTCCGGCGTCTTGGCCAGGCCCCGCTCCACGACGGCGACGACCTTCTCCGGCAGCTGCGGGCGCAGCACGCCCAGCGGCGGCACCGGGTCGGCCACGTGCTTGTGGACGATCTCGACCGCCGATTCACCCGTGAACGGCACGTGCCCGCCCAGCATCTGGTACGTCATCACGGCGAGCGAGTACTGGTCCGCCGCGGGCCCGACGCGCTTCCCCTTGCACTGCTCGGGGCTCATGTAGTATGGCGTGCCGATGATCGAGCCCGACGCGGTGAGCGTGTTCGCGTCGAGCGCCTTGGCGATGCCGAAGTCGGTGACGGTCACCCGGCCTTTCTTGTCCACGACCACGTTGGCCGGCTTGACGTCCCGATGCACGACCTGGTTCTGGTGCGCGTAGTCGAGCGCCTCCGCGACCTGGGACACGATCGCGACCGTGCGCTCGACCGTCAGCTGGCCCTCGCGCTCGAGGACGCGATCGAGCGGCTCGCCGTCGAGGTACTTCATGACGTACCAGAACAACGTGCCGCCTGGAGCGACGCGGTAGACCGGAATGATGTTCGGATGGTCCAGCTTGGCCGCGGTCTGGGCCTCCCGCTTGAAGCGCTCGATCGTCGAGCCGCGGCTGCCGTAGGTCAGCTCGGGCGGCAGGACCTTCACGGCCACCTTCCGGCCGAGGCGCGCGTCACGGCCGAGGTAGACGATGGCCATCCCGCCGCGCCCCAGCTCCTTCTCGAGGATGTATTCGTCGCCGAGCTCGACCTGGAGCTTCGAGAAGAGCTGCGGGTCATGCTCGATGACGACCGTCGAATCGCGCGCGTGCGAGTCGCCTGACACGTCCGCCCCGCACGTCGAGCAGAAGTGCGAGTTGTCCGGGATCGGGGTGGAGCACTTGTAGCAGTTCATCTGGGCGACCCAGTCGTCGCGGGTCCCGGGGATGTCACACGCGCAATGGGCGGCGACAGGAACGTGATGCCGCCCGACACGAGGCTGGGGGTTGGGATGTAGCCGGCCGTCCCGTTGCCGAGCTGGCCATACGAGTTGTATCCCCAGCAGACCGTCGAGCCCGTGGTCGTGATGCCGCAGGTGAGGTACCCCCCGCTCCGTACCATCTGGAATGTCAGCCCGGTGGCGGCAACGACCGGGACGTTGCTGGACGTCCTGGTGCCCGTGCCCAGCTGCCCGTAGTAGTTGTAGCCCCAGCAGTAAGCGGTGCCCCCGGTCGTCAGACCGCAGGTGTTATTGGAGTAGCCGCCGGCGGAGAGCGAGGAGAATGTCAGCCCGCCCTGCACCGCCACCGGGCTCAAGCTGCTGGTGTACGTGCCGTTGCCGAGCCCGCCCCCGTTGTTCGCGCCCCAGCAGTAGGCAGCCCCGGCACTCGTGACTCCGCAGGTGTGCTCGCTGGCTGCAGTGAGGGACTGGAAGGTCAGGCCGCCCACCATCGCCGTCGGGGTCGTGCGCTGGGTCTGAGTGCCGTCACCGAGCTGGCCATAGTCGTTGCGACCCCAGCAATACGTCGTCCCGCTCGTTGCCACGCCGCAGACGTGCTCCTCTCCAGCGGCCAGCGACGTGAAGGTCAGACTGCCCTGCACTGGCGCGGGAGTGCTGTGTTGCGTCGTCGTCCCGTCGCCCAGCTCGCCGTAGTCGTTCCAGCCCCAACAGTAAGCCGTACCACTGGCATTGAGACCGCAAGCAAACAGCCATCCGACGGCCAGCTTCTGGAAGACGAATCCGCCGGGAACTGCGGTCGGCGACCCGCCAGCACCGTTGCCCCAGCAGTATGCTGCACCTGCCGAGTTGAGCGCGCAGACGTGGTCAGGCCCCACGACCACCGATTGGAATGTCAGACCTCCAGACACGGCAACCGGCAGGCTCCGAGCCGTGCTAGTCCCGTCGCCGAGTTGCGCCATTCCGTTGCTGCCCCAGCACCACGCCCCACCGGCGCTGGTCCGGCCGCACGCGTATTCGTCTCCGGTCCCGACGGACTGGAAGGACTGGCCGCCCCCAACGGTGGCCGGAAGTGAGTCGTACAACTGGACCGCGGAACCCAACTGCCCGCTGTCGTCGAACCCCCAGCAGTACACGGCGCCGCCGGACGTGCGTCCGCAGGTGGCCTGGGGTCCGGCCGCCAGAGCGGCGAACGCCAGCCCCCCAGAGACCGAGGCGGGAGTGCTGAAGGCGGATGAGCTGGCGACCCCGTTCCCCAGCTGTCCGGCATAATCATAGCCCCAGCAGTAGGCCGCGCCGCCGACGAGACCGCAGTTGTGATACTCTCCGCTGACCAGCGACTGGAAGGTCAGGCCGCCAGTCACCGCCGTGGGGCTGGTGCGCTGGTTCTGGGTCCCGTCCCCCACGACCCCGTTCCAGTTACTGCCCCAGCAATAGGCGGCACCGCTGCCGGTCAGAGCGCAGCTGTGCGAGTATCCGGCCGTGATCGAAGTGAAGACGACAGCCCCCTGCTGCACCGCGGTCGGAGCCAGCCGCTGGGTTGTGGTTCCGTCGCCGAGCTGCCCATAGGCGTTGTAGCCCCAGCAGTAGGCGGCGCCTGCACCGGTGACGCCGCATGCGTGGTAGTATCCGGCGGCCAGCCCCTGGAAGGTGAGCCCCCCCTGCACTGCTGTCGGCGTGTTGTGTGCGGTCGTGGTCCCGTCGCCCGCCTGCCCGTAAGAGTTGTCACCCCAGCAGTATGCGGAGCCGGCTGTGGTGAGGCCGCACGTGACGTTCCCCTCGGCGGTCAGTGCCTTGAATATGCGGCCCCCTTGGACGGCGGTGGGGGTAGTGTGGGTTGTGTTCGTACCGTCGCCGAGCTGCCCGTAGTAGTTGTAGCCCCAGCAGTAGGCCGTCCCGTCGGCGGTGAGGCCGCAGGTGTGCGAATCTCCTGCGACCAGTGCCTGGAACTTCAAGCCGCCCGTCACAGCTGCCGGTGTGCTGTGACTCGTGTACGTTCCATCGCCAAGCTGCCCCGAGCCGTTATTGCCCCAGCAGTACGCCGTCCCGTCGGCCGTCAGGCTGCAGGCGTGTGAGTAACCTGCCACGAGTCGCTGAGTGGCCGCCGACACGTTCACGGTCACCGTGGTGGAGGCGCTCGCTCCCCCGGTCGCCGTCGCCGTGATTGTCGCCGTGCCGTTGGCTACGGCCGTCGCCACACCCGTCGTGGCGTTCACACGCACCCTTGTCGTGTCGCTGCTTGACCAGGCGAACGTCACGTTGCCTACGACGTTGCTCGACGCATCCTTCGCGGTAGCCGTCATCTGCAGCGTCGCGCCGACGGCGGTCAGAGTCGGGGTCGTCGGGGCGACGGCAACCGTCGCGCCTCGGACGCCTCGCATGATTGTCCCGCCCTGCAGGACGGCGAACACGTCCCCGCCCGGAAGCCCCCAGATCGCCCGGTTGCCGTAGTACACCGGCCATGCCGGCCCGGACATGTCCGCGGCCGTCGTCCCGTTGTAGCGCGCGACGCCTCCACACGGAGTGCAGGCCTCGAGGATGTAGATGTCGGAGCCGGAGCTGCCCCACAGGTCGGATGGGACACTCACACTCGCAGCCGCGCTCCAGCTCGTGCCGTTGTAGTGCAGCAGTTGACTGTTGTCCGTGTTCGTGACGTAGACGTCCGTCGCAGCCGTGCCCCAGACACCGGTGAGCGTCCCGGTGGTTCCGCTCGTCATGGCGGACCAGGCGTTGCCGTCGTAGTGCAGGATCACTCCCCCACCGCCCACCGCGAAGACGCCCGAGGCCGAGGAGCCCCAGACCGCTGTCAGGTTCTGGCTGGTACCGCTGTTCATGGCAGCCCAGCTCGTGCCGTCGTAGTGCAGCACCGTGCCGCTCATTCCGACCGCGAAGACGTCCGACGGCGACGAGCCCCAGACGCTGTTCAGCTGCTGGGTCGTCCCGCTGGTCATCGCGCTCCAGGCCGTGCCGTTCCAGTGGAGGACCGTGCCCCCGGTGCCCACCACGTAGGCGTCCGACGCCGAGGTGCCCCACACGCTCTCCAGGTACTGCGTGGACCCGCTGGTCATCGCCGCCCAGTGGGATCCGTCATACTTGAGGATGTGGCCCTGGCTGCCCACCGCGAGGATGTTGGAGGCCGACGTGCCCCACACGCCCATCAACTGCACGGTATCGCCGCTTGCCATCGGCGCCCAGAGGTTGACGGGCGTCAGGCCCGGCGTGGCGACCGTCACCACGGCGAACGCGGTCGCCGACCCGCTGGTCGCCACGATCGTGACCTGCCCCGTACCCACCGCCGTCGCCACCCCCGTGCTCGCGTTCACCGTTGCGACGTTCGGATTGAGGCTCGACCACGTAGCGGTGACGCTCGGGACGGTGCTCCCAAGCGAGTCCTTGCCTGCGACGGAGAAGGTGCTTGTCGCGCCGACGCCGCTCAGCGACGCCCCCGCCGGCGTCACCGTCAGGCTCTTCGCCACCTGACTCACGGTCACCGTCGTCGAGCCGCTCGCCCCGCCCGGAGCCGCCGCCGTGATCGTCGCGGTGCCGTTCGCCACTGCCGTCACCACGCCAGTCGCGGCAGCGACCTTGACCTTCGTCGTGTCGCTGCTCGACCACGTGAACGTCGCGCCGCTCACGGCGGTGCTGGCCGCGTCCTTCGCCGCGGCCGTCATCTGCTGCGTGGCGCCCAGCGCCGTCAGCGTCGGCGTCGCGGGCGACACTGCCACCGCCCCACCACGCACCCCGCGCAGGATCCTGCCGCTGTCGCCAACGACGTAGAGGTCCCCGCCGGGCACGCCGCCAACCCCGTACAGAAAGATCGTCGCCTGCAGCGTCCCGCCGATTACCGCAGCGGACGACCCGTCGTAGTGGACGATCCCGCATACGGTGCACGCCCCGACAACGAAGACGTCGGAGTGGGACGTTCCCCACACTCCCCAGAACGGCTTCGAGATGTTCGCCGCCACGGTCCAACTCGAGCCGTCGTAGTGCAGCAGCCTCCCCTCATCGTAGGCCGCCGCGTACACGTCGGTGCTCGAGGTGCCCCAGACCCCTTGGATGCGTTGGGTCAGGCCGGTGGTCATCGCGGACCACTGCACACCGTTGTAGTGCAGGATCACGCCCCCGCTCCCGACCGCGAAGACGTCCACCACCGAGGTTCCCCAGACCGCTGACAATGACTGCGTGGTCCCGCTCGTCATTGCCGACCACTGCGTGCCGTCGTAATGCAGGATGGCGCCCCCCGCCCCCACCGCGAATACGTCGGACGGCGAGGCCGCCCACACCGCATACAGTGCTGGGTAGCTTCCGGTCGCGGCCGTCCACGTCGAGCCCGCACCGTGCAGGATCACGCCGCCGCCGACCGCCCAGACATCGGCGGCGGACGTCCCCGCCACTCCGGACAGGACCGTGGACGTGCCGCTCGTCATCGCGCTCCACGCCGCCCCGCTGTAATGCAGGATCGTGCCCGCGGCGCCGACCGCGAATGCGTCCGTGCTTGACGCGCCCCACACACCGTAGAGCGTCGGCGTCGTGCCGCTCGCCGCCGGGGCCCAGAGGTTCACCGCCGTGGCCGGCGTCGCCGCCACCGTCACCAGCCCGTAGGCCTTCAGATTGCCCAGGGTCGCCACCAGCGTCGCCTGCCCGCTCGCGACCGCCGTCGCAACCCCCGTGCCCGCGTTCACCGTCGCGACGTTCGGGTTGAGGCTCGACCACGTGACGCTGACGCTCGGCACGGTGTTCCCCAGCGAGTCCTTGCCCACGGCGCCGAAGGTTTGTGTCGAGCCCACCCCGCTCACCGACGCCCCCGCCGGCGTCACCGTCAGGCTCTTCGCCACCTGGCTCACCGTCACCGTCGTCGAGCTGCTCGCCCCACCCGCCGCCGTCGCCGTGATCGTCGCTGTACCGTTCGCGACCGCGGTCACGGCGCCCGTGGAGGCGTTCACGCGCACCTTCGTCGTATCGCTGCTTGACCAGGTGAACGTCACGCCCGATATCCCGTTGTTCGAAGCGTCCTTCGCCGACGCGGTCAGCGCCTGGGTGGCGGTGAGCGCCGTCAGTGTGGGAGTCGCGGGACTCACCGTCACGCTCGCAGTACGGTAGCCGCGGAGCACTCGCCCGCTGGCGCCGACCGCCCAGACGTCGGCGCCCGGCGACGCCCATACGTCCTGAGCGCTGTCCGTGGTGGAGGAGTACGGGGTGGACCACACGCTGCCGTCGTAGCGGTAGACGGCGGTGGGACCCACCGCATACAGGTCCTTGCTCGACGAGCCGACGATCGCGGATATCTGGACACCCGACGGCATCCCCGACATCGCCGTCCAGGTGGTCCCGTTGAAATACATCGCTCCCGACGGGCCCGCGGCGACGACCGAGGTGTCGCTCCCGCACCAGATGCTCGTCAGGTTCTGGCTCGTCCCACTCGTCATCGCGGACCACGCGCTGCCGTTCCAGTGCAGGATGACGCCCCCGTCACCCGCCGCGTACACGCTCGCCTGGGACGTGCCCGAGACGCCCCGCAAGCCGGCCGACGTGCCGCTGGTCATCGCGGCCCAGGCGCTGCCGTTCCAGTGCAGGATGGTTCCCGCCGCGCCCACGGCGTACACGTCCGACGGCGAGCTGCCCCAGACGGCCCACAGCGCCTGGCTCGTCCCGCTCGTCATCGCCGACCAGGCGCTGCCGTTCCAGTGGAGAATGGTCCCTGCGGCGCCCACGGCGTATACGTCCGACGACGACGTGCCCCAGACGCTCCAGAGATCCTGGGTCACGGCGTTCGCCATCGCCGACCAGCCGCTGCCGTTCCAGCGCAGGATGTTCCCGCCGGACCCGACCACGTAGATGTTGCTCGGCGACGTGCCCCACACGCCGCGCAGCGCGGCCGACACCCCGCTCGACGTCTCGCTCCACAGGTTCGCGGCCGCGAGGCTTGGCGTCGTGACCATCACCAGGCCGTAGCCCGTCACGGGCCCTATGGTTGCGGTCACGACGGCCTCTCCGTTGGCCACGGCCGTGGCCACGCCCGTCGTGCTGCCCATTGTCGCGACGTTCGGATTCAGGCTCGACCAGGTTGCGGAGGTGTTCGCGATGCTGTTGCCACGCGCGTCACGCGCCTGGAGCGCGAGGGTCTGCGTCGCCCCTGCGCCGACGAGCGTGCCGCCCGGCGCCGACACGGCCAGGCTCGCGGGCTTCTGGCTCACGTGGACGGTGCGCGTGACGGTCGCCGTGTCGCTCACGGCTTTCAGGACCGCGTCGCCGTTCGCCTCGGCACGGACCCGTCCGGTCGTGTCCAGTAGAGTGACGAACGCTGCGCCGCTCACCAGCTGCCACTTCACGCTGATGCCGGAAAGGGCGGCGCCCTTGAGCGAGCGCGCCTGCGCCGTCAGCTGCAGCGTGTCCTTGAGACTGAAGAGAGAGTCCTGGCCGCTGCTCACCAGCACCGGCACGGCGGCGTGGAAGGTGAAATCCACGTATAGCGTGTCGGCGGTGAGCGCGGGGCTCAGTGGGCGCATGCGGACCTTGGCCGTGCCGGGCGCCAGCACGAACATCCGCCCGGCGACGGTGTCGACCTGCAGTACGCCGGAGCCAGCGACCAGCTCCCCCTTGTAGCTGACGGACGGCGTACTCGAGCCGCAGGTCAGCCGCGCCGAGGGGAGAGACAGTGTATCGCCGATGTTGAGTGTGTCGTTCTGCGGCGACACGGCGGCGAGTGTGCAAGTGGACGCCTTCGGCGAAACGAAGAGATCCTGGACGCACTGCACACCGGACAGTGCGGCCAAGATCAGCGACGCCGTGACGCCAACCCGACGGCGCAGCGCGTGTGCGCCGGCGCCTACTTGCCGCGATCGAAGCGCTCGAGCGCTCATGAGCAACCTTCTCGCGAAGGGACCCTGCAACTCCCGCTAATATCCCGGGCCCGTCAACGAGGTCAATGCCTTGCGTCACAAGGATTTACGAGTGGATCGGTCCGACATGTCCCGGCGGGGAAAACGCAGAGGCCCGCCGTTTTCGGCGGGCCCCGGCTTTCATGCTCTGAATCCCCGGCTTCAGTACTGGCCGAGGTACTTCCGGATCTCCCACTCGCTGACCTGCGAGATGTACTCGGCCCACTCGGAGCGCTTGGCCTCGACGTAGCGGCCGGCGATGTGCTCGCCCAGGGCGCTCAGCACCACCTCGTCCTTCTCGAGGCAGTTCAGCGCCTCGTGCAGGTCCCGCGGCAGGTCATCGATCCGGTGGTGCCGCTTCTCGCGATACGTCATCGTGAAGATGTTCTTGTTCACCGGGTCGGGCGGCGTGAGCTTGCGCTTGATCCCGTCCAGCCCCGCGGCCAGCTGCACCGCCAGCGCCAGATACGGATTGGCAGAGGGATCGGGCATCCTCAGCTCGCACCGCGTGCCGCTCTCGCGCCGGTCCGGGATCCGGATCAACGGCGACCGGTTCCGCATGCTCCAAGCGATGTTCACCGGCGCCTCGTAGCCCGGCACCAGCCGCTTGAAGCTGTTGACCAGCGGATTCGTCACCGCGCAGAAGCCCTGTGCGTGGTCCAGCAGCCCCGCGATGTAGTGCAGCGCCGTCTTGGAGAGCTGCCACTCGCCCTTCGGTTCGTAGAACGCGTTCTTCCCGTCCTTGAACAGGCTCTGGTGGGTGTGCATCCCCGACCCGTTCTGCCCGAAGACCGGCTTCGGCATGAAGCTCGCCACCAGGTCGTAGCGCTCGGCCGCGCTGCGCACCACCACGCGGAAGGTCGCGAGATCGTCGGCGGTGGACAGCGCCTCCGCGTACCGGAAGTCGATCTCGTGCTGCCCGGGCGCCACCTCGTGGTGCCCCGCCTCCACCTCGAAGCCCATCTCCTCCAGGTCGCCGATGATGAGCCGCCGCGCCTGCTCGCCCCGGTCCACCGGGCCCACGTCGAAGTAGCCGGCGACGTCGTGCACCTCTGTGGTCGGAGCGCCCCGCGCGTCCTTGTTGAAGAGGAAGAACTCCGCTTCGACCCCGGCCATCATCTCGAACCCCATGGCCTTCGCACGCGCCACTTGCCGCTTCAGCGCCAGCCGCGGGCACCCGGCGAACTCGGAGTCGTCGGTGTTGTGGACGTCGCAAATGATGCGCGCGACCAGTCCTTCCTCCGCGCCCCACGGAAAGACACGGAAGGTGCCGAGGTCCGGGGTGAGGAGCATGTCGGACTCCTCGATCCGCACGAACCCCTCGATCGAGGAGCCGTCGAACATGATCTGCCCGTCCAGCGCCTTCTCGAACTGGCTGCGTGGCACCTCCACGTTCTTCACCACGCCGAGGATGTCGGTGAACTGGAGACGCAGGAACCGGACGTCGAGCCGGTCGCAAACGTCGAGGATGTCGCGCTTGGACGCGCTCCGCGTTTTCAGCATCGCGCGGTAGTCCGCATCCAGGCTCATCGGTAGGGGACGCATTACAGCGCGAGAAGAGACGGGCGCGACCACCATCGCGCCCGCCTCTCTCGCCTTCGCGCCGCGCACGTCGCGCGTACGTGAGGGCATCGTAACTCCGGGTTGGACGTGGGCCTACTCAGGCGTCGTAGTACAGGAAAAACTCGTACGGATGCGGCCTGAGCGCCACTGGTTCCAGCTCCTTTTCCATCTTGTACTCGACCCAGGTGTCGAGCAGATCCTGCGTGAATACCTCGCCCTGCAGTAGGAATTGGCTGTCCCTCTGCAACGCCTCGAGCACTTCGCCCAGCGAGCCCGGCGTGTTCTTGACGCGCTTGCGCTCGTGCAACTCGAGGTCGTAGAGGTCCTTGTCGATCGGCGCGGGCGGCTCGATCCGGTTCTTGATCCCGTCGAGGCCGGCCATCAGCAGCGCCGCGAAGGTCAGGTACGGGTTCGCCGCCGGGTCGGGCGCGCGGAACTCGATCCGCTTGGTCTTCGGCGACCGGGAATACATCGGAATCCGGCATACCGCCGAGCGGTTGCGCTGGGAGTAGATCAGGTTGATCGGCGCCTCATAGCCCGGCACCAGCCGGCGATACGAGTTGGTCGTGGGCGCGGCGAAGGCCAGGAGCGCCGGCGCGTGTTTGATGAGGCCGCCGATGTAAAACCGCGCCATGTCGGAGAGCCCCGCGTAGCCGTTGCGCGACCAGAACAGGTTCTCCCCGTTCTTCCACAGGCTCTGGTGCACGTGCATGCCCGAGCCGTTGTCGCCGAACATCGGCTTGGGCATGAAGGTCGCCGTGTAGCCGTGCTCGTTGCACACGTTCTTCACGATGTACTTGTACATCATGATCTGGTCGGCCATGCGCACCAGCGTGCCGTACCGCATATCGATCTCGGTCTGCCCCGCGGTGCCCACCTCGTGGTGGTGCACCTCGACGTTGATCCCCGACGCGATCATCGCGAGCATGATGCGGGAGCGCAGGTCCTGGAGCTTGTCCACCGGCGGCACCGGGAAGTAGCCCTCCTTGTGCCGGGGGCGATGCCCGGGATTGGGGGTACCGCCGTCCTTGCCGGAGTTCCAGATCCCCTCTTCCGAGTCGAGGTGGTAGTAGCCCTCGTGCGCGTTCTGATCGAACCGCACCGAGTTGAAGATGTAGAACTCCGCCTCCGGGCCCCAGTACGACGTCGTCGCGATGCCGCTCTTCGTCAGGTACTGCTCGGCCTTCTGCGCCACGTAGCGCGGGTCACGCGAATACCGCTCGCCGGTGATCGGGTCCTTGACGTCGCACGTCAGCACGAGCGTCGGAACCTTGAGGCACGGATCCACGAACGCCGAGGTCGGGTCCGGCATAAGCAACATGTCGCTCTCGTTGATCGCCTGGAACCCGCGGATGCTCGAGCCGTCGAAGCCCAGCCCCTCCTCGAACACGTCCTCCGAGAGTGCGCCCAGAGGGATCGAGAAGTGCTGCCAGGTGCCGGGCAGGTCGGTGAAGCGCACGTCCACCACTTGAATCCCGGACTCCTCCGCGCGGCGGATCAGCTCCGCGGGGCTGGTTGAGGTCCTGGTGGAGCCGTTCTTCCGGGTGGTCTTCGAGGGCATCGTCGCGGTCATGAACTGGGTCCGGTTCGGGTAAGGAGGGCAAGGTACCCGCCTCCGTGCAGAGTGTCAAGCAAGTTCCGTGCGAATTGCAGCAAATGCCCCGTTCATGCGGAATTCCTGGCCTTCTGTGTGCATTTTGTGCTGCGGAGGCGCGACAGGTGTGGCCGCTACGGGGTCAGCCCCTCGAGGAAGGCCCACAGCTCCCCAGCCGAGAAGCCACGGGCGCGATCCAGGACTTCCTTCTCGGTCCACTCGACGAAGATCCAGGCGGTGGTGCGGCGCCGGTCGCCGGAGGCGAAGTGGAGGCGTCCGCGGACGGCGGCGATGTCGGGGTGTGGCTCCGATTCGAGGTAGACGTCCCAGCTCTTCCCGCCGCGCGCAAGCTGCCCGAGATGCAGGGCCGTCTGGCTCCAGGGGTGGCGGGTCGGTTCCGTGGGGCCGGCCTAGGGCTGAGGATCGGGTTTGTCCGGCGCCTCGCGCTCGGCTGCGCGCTCCGACGCCTCGACATAGCCCCGGAGGCTCGCCCCGATGACCTCGTCGAGGAGCTGGTCGATTGCGAGCATCACCTCGAAGGCGTCGCCGCGGTGCCAGTCGAGCCGCTGCCGGAGGAAGCGCCAGATCGTGTGCCGAAGGTGGCGGAACTCGCGGTAGAGGTCCCCCGCGTCGTAGCGCGCCAGGCCCCGCAGCTTGCCGAAGCGAAGGCCGCGCCGCCGCCGCGCGATGGACCGGTCGGGTGAGCCCCCTTCCTCGCCCTCCTTGAGGGCCTGCGCGATGTCGGCCAGGAGGGCCGGCACCTGGTTGGTCAGGAGGAGGTCGGGGAGGCGGTCATCGCCCGCAATCGCCTCGTCGGCGCGGACGGCGTCGCGCCAGCTCTGGGCAATCTCGTTGACGTTCGCGAGGATTGCCTCGCCGGCCTCGCGGTAGGCCTGCGATGCGAGGGACATCCCCTTCAAGGTAGTGGTCCGAAAGACAAGGAGCCAGACTGCGGAACAGTTGCCAGACGGCAAGGAAGCAGTGGTTACCAGCCGTAAGTCGTGAGGGGCCAGACCAGTTGCCAGTACTTGCGACTGGTCTGCCATCCGCAAGCTGGCAACTGGTAGCCCCTGGCACCTTGCCGTCTGGCAACTTCTCTGAAGTCCGCACTCTTGGCACGGGTTTCCTCCGGGGGTAAGCTTTCGCCATGCCTCCGACCCAGAAGTGTCCCTCGTGCGGTGCGCAGACTTCGGGCAAGTTCTGCTCCGAGTGCGGCGCGCCGCTCGGCGAGACGACCTGCAGCAAGTGCGGCGCCAAGAACCCGGCCCATGCGAAGTTCTGCAGCGAGTGCGGCGCGCCCATCGCGGCCGCCGGCCGACGCCTCAACGTCTCCGCGCAACCGACGCCCCGCGGCGACCGTCTGGCCTGGTACGCCGCCGGCATCGCGGTCGTGGGGCTCCTCGTCGTCATCGTGATCACCGTCGGCAGGAAGGGCGCCGCCCCCGCCGCGGCGTCCGGGCCCGGACCGACCTCGGCGATCGACCTGTCCACGATGACGCCGCGCCAGCAGGCGGACATGCTCTTCAACAAGATCATGACCCTGCACGAGGCGGGGAAGACGGACTCGGTCAGCTTCTTCGCGCCGATGGGGATCGGCGCGTACGCGAACCTGGGCACGGACCTCGACCCGGACGCGCGGCTCCACCTCGGGTTGATCGAGCTCGCGACCGGCCAGACCAATGCGGCCGCGGCCCAGGGCGACACGATCGTCCGCGGCGCACGCACCCACCTGTTCGGCTGGCTGCTCAAGGGCCAGGCCGCCCTGCAGGCTGGAGACTCCGCTGCGGCGCGGCGCGCCCTCCGCACCTACCTCCAGGATTACCCGTCGGAGCGCGCCAAGAACCTGCCCGAGTACGCCGAGCACACCACGATGCTGCAGGAAGCGCGCGACGAAGCGGAGCGCCTGGTGCCGCAGGCGGCGGGGAAGTAGCGATGCCCCGCATCCGGGTCGCGCACAGCCCGGACTCCGACGACGCGTTCATGTTCTATGCGCTCGCCGCCGGGAAGGTGGACACGGGGGACCGTCACTACGAACACGAGCTGGCCGACATCGAGACGCTGAACCGCCGCGCGCTCGCCGGCGACCTCGACGTCACCGCCGTCTCGTTCCACGCCTACGCGCACCTGGCCGACCGCTACGCGCTGCTGGCGCATGGCGCGTCCGTGGGCGATGGCTACGGGCCGCGACTCGTGGCGCGGGAGCCGCGCCCCGCCGACCCGCGCAAAGTCCTCGCCACCCGCCTGGTCGGCATTCCGGGGGAGCTCACGACCGCGTACCTGGCACTCCGGCTCTACCAGGGCGGCGCGCGCACGAAGGTGCTGCCGTTCGACGCCATCGAGGACGCCGTGGTGCGCGGCGACGTGGACGTCGGCCTCCTGATCCACGAAGGCCAGCTCACCTACGCTGACCGCGGGCTCTCCCTCTGGGAGGACCTGGGCGAGTGGTGGGCGGGCCTGACCGGCCTCCCCCTCCCGCTGGGCGGCAACGTCGTGCGGCGGGACCTCGGCGCCGCCATGGTGCGTGACGTGGCGCGGGATCTCAAAGCCTCCATCGTCTGGGGTCTGGAGCACCGGGGCGAGGCGCTCGCGCACGCGATGGGCTACGCCCGCGGCATGGACGCCGCGCGCACGGACCGGTTCGTGGGCATGTACGTGAACGACTACACCGTGGACCTCGGCGTGACCGGCCGGCGCGCGGTGCAGCGGCTGCTCGACGAGGCGCACCAGGCGGGCATCTTCGGCTCGCACGTGGAGGCGGAGTTCGTATCGGCTTGAGGCACACGTGAACACGACGCCGCCCGGCGCACCCGCCCCCGTCACCGTGCTGGTGGTCGACGACGATCCGGCGCAGGCGCGCCTGGTCCAGCTCCTCGTCACGAGCGCAGGGCTCTCCTGCGTCGGGACGGCCGCCTCGGCCGAGCGGGCGCTCGAACTCGCGCCGCAGGCCGAGATCATCCTGCTCGACTACCGGCTCGAAGGCGACCGCTCGGGGCTCGACGTGCTGCGGGAGATCCGGAGTCGGGGTTCCGTGGCCTCGGTCGTCATGATGACGGCGCATGGCTCCGAGCGCGTGGCGTCGGAGGCGCTCCATCTTGGCGCGAACGACTACATCATCAAGGACGAGGCCTTCACCCAGCTGCTGCCTGAGGTGCTGGCGCGGGTCGCGCGGACACGGGAGATCGAGCGGGCCCTCGCCGAGGCACAGCAGAGCCTGATCCGCGCCGAGCGGCGGGCGGCAATCGGCGAGATCGTGGTCGCTCTCTCGCACGAGATCAACAACCCGCTGATGGCGCTGAGCGCGCAGCTCGACCTGATGCACCTCGACGCGGGCGTTCTCCCGCAATCCAGCCGGGAGGCGCTGGCGCTCGCGCGCTCCCAGGTAGCCCGGATCGCCGACCTGCTGAGGCGCCTCGCGGAGCTGGACCACGAGCAGGCGACGACCTACGTGGGCGGCACACGCATGACCGATCTGGCCAAGTTGCCGGACGGCAAGACGGCGAAGGCAGAAGGCTAGTCCGCCGGTACGGCCTCCGGCTCCGGCACGACCTTCTTCACGGCGGCCTCGACCGGCGCCTTCTTCCCCGCCGCCAGCCACGCCACCACCCGCGAGCCGAAGTCGTCGAGGTAGGTGTAGACCACCGGCACGACGATCAACGTCAGCATCGTCGAGGTGACCAGCCCGCCGATCACCGCCCGCGCCATCGGCGCGCGGAACTCGCCGCCTTCGCCCAAGGCCAGCGCGGTCGGCAACATGCCGAAGATCATCGAGAAGGTGGTCATCATGATCGGCCGGAACCGGATCTCGCCGGCGTCGATCAGCGCCTGGCGCCGCGTGGCGCCCTTGTCCCGCGCCTTGTTGGCGAAGTCCACCAGCAGGATCGCGTTCTTCGTCACCAGCCCCATCAGCATGATGAGCCCGATCATGCTGAGCATGTTGAACGTGTCACCCGTCAACAGCAGTGCGACCAGCACGCCGATGATCGAGAGCGGCAGCGAGAGCATGATGGCCAGCGGCTGGAGGAACGAGCCGAACTGGGACGCCAGGATCAGGTAGACGAAGATGATCGCCAGCACCAGCGACTCGACGATGTAGCCCACTGTCTCCCCGAACATCTTCTGCTCCCCGCCGATGTCGATGCGGTAGCCGGGGGGCAGCGGGACCGTGGCCATGCGCTTCTTGATGTCGCCCATCACCTTGGTCAGCGCCCGGCCCTGGTAGTTCCCCTCGATCCGGGCCATCCGCTCCAGAGAGAGGCGCCTGATCTCCGCCGGCGCACCGCTGGGGTGGATCTGGGCGACCTGGCCCAGCGGCACCATCACCGGCGACTGCGTCCGGAGGTTCATCGTGCTCGTGGCGACCGGCACGCGCGCCAGGTCCTGGAACGAGGTCCGGTACTCGGGCGCGACCCGCACCACCACGTCGTGCGTCAGGCCGGTCTCGTCCTCGAAGCTCGTGGCGGTCTGCCCCGACAGGATGGTCCGGAGCGACGAGGACAGCGAGCCGATGGTCACGCCGACGTTCGCGGCGAGGTCCCGGTTCACCTCGATCACGTACTCGGGCTTGCGCCCCTCGAGGCTCGACTTCAGGTCCACCAGCCCCGGCACGTCCCGGATCGCCGCCATCATGCGGTCGTTCAGCTCCTGAAGTCGGGTGACGTCCGGCCCGAGGATGTTGACCTGCACGGGCAGCTGGCCGCCGCCCATCCCCGACGCCTCCATGATGCCGGTCTTCACGCCCTTGAACGCAGCCAGGTGGCGGCGCAGCACCGGCTGGAAGTCCTGCTCGCTCACGCTGCGCTCGCTCTTCGGCTTCATCCGGACGTAGATGGTGCCGTCGGTGACGGTCCGCTGCGTCCCGCCGCCGATCGTGAAGTAGGAGTACGCCACCTCCGGCAGGGAGCGCAGGTAGCGGTCGATCTCCTCGCCCTTGGCGCGGGTGTATCCGATGGACGAGCCCACCGGCGTCTGGATCGTGACGTTCAGCTCGCTGCGATCGGTGGTCGGCGAGAACTGCCCGCCGACGGCGCCGACGCCCATCAGCATGATCGCGGCCGCGAACGCGGCGCCGGCGATCGCCAGCACTCGGCCGCGGTGATCCAGGGCCCACGAGATCACCTCGCGATACCAGCGGCCCGCGTCGCGCACCCGGCCGTTGAACGTCTCCAGCCGCTTCCCGATCGGCCCCCGCTCGGCGTGCCCGGCCGCCTGCGGGTCGTACCAGAGCGACGACAGCATCGGGTCGAGGGTGAACGACACGAAGAGCGAGACCGCCACCGCGAAGGCGACCGTGATGCCGAACTGGTAGAAGAACCGGCCCACGATGCCGCCCATGAAGCCAACGGGTACGAACACGGCCAGGATGGACATCGTGGTGGCGAACACCGCGAAGCCGATCTCGCTGGTCGCCGCGTTGGCGGCGGTGTAGTGATCCTCCCCACGCTCCACGTGGCGCACGATGTTCTCGCGGACCACGATGGCGTCGTCGATCAGGATGCCCACCGCCAGCGACAACGCCATCAGCGTCAACGTGTTGATCGTGAAGTTCATCGCGTAGATCACGAGGAACGCCGAGATGATGGACACCGGCAGCGTGAGGCCCGTGATCACCGTGGAGCGCCACGAATTCAGGAAGATGAAGACGATCAGGACGGTGAGCAGCGCGCCCAGCATCAGCGCCAGCTGCACGTCGGCCAGCGAAGACTTGATCCACGTCGAGTTGTCGCGCACGATCTCCAGCCGGATGCCGGATGGCAACTCGGTGTTCAGCTGCGCCATCACCTGCTTGATGCCGTTCGCGACGTCTACCGTGTTGGCGCCCGAGATCTTGCGGATGTCGATGCCGATGGCGCGCTTGCCGGAGAACTCCGCGAGGGTGCGTTCCTCCTCCTGCGCGTCCTCGATCCGCGCCACTTCGCCCAGGCGGACCGGGACTCCGTTGCGCGTGGCCACCACGACGGACGCGAACTGGGCGGGGTCCACGACCCGGCCCTTCACGCGCACCAGCTGCTCGGCGTTGCTCTGCTCCACCCGGCCCGCGGGGGTGTCCATGTTCTCGCGCCGCAGGGCCGCCATGACCATGTCGGGACTCACGCCCAGCGCGTCCAACCGCGGAGGGATGACCAGCACGTGGATCTCGCGGTCCAGCCCGCCCACCACCGTGACGCTCCCCACCCCGTCCACCGTCTCGAGCCGCCGACTGATCGTCTCGGTGGCGAGCTGGGTGAGATCCCGCAGCGCCCATCCCTGGCCCGAGAGCGCGAGGCTCACGATCGGGTTCTGGCGGAAGTCGAAGCGCGACACGACCGGCGGATCGATGTCCACCGGCAGGTCGGAGCGGATCCGGTCGATCGCCGAGCGGACATCCGCCTGTGCGTTCATGACTTTGGTCTGCAGCGTGAACTGGATGAAGATCGTGGAGTACCCCTCGAGCGACGAGGACTCCATGCGGTCCACACCCTCGATCGGGTTGACGGCCTCCTCGATCTTCTTGGTGACGTCGCGCTCGACCGCCTCCGTGCTCGCGCCGGGATAGTGCACCTGGATCATCACGAACGGCAGCTCGACGTCGGGCATGTCGTCGAGCTTGAGCCGGCGCAGCGAGAAGAGCCCGAGCACGACCAGCGCCAGCATCATCATCGTGGCGAAGACGGGGCGCTTGATCGACAGTTCGGAGAGGAACATGGGCGCCCCCCTACCGCGTAGCTCGGGCGGCGGCGGCGCCGCCGATCACCACCGGCGTGCCGTCGGCGAGGCCCTCGATCGGCCCGATGATCAGCGTGTCCCCGGCCGCGACGCCGCTGGTGATCTCGACCAGCGACAGATCGTCGTCGACCACCCCGACGGCGACGCGGCGGCGCGCAATCTTGCCGGCGCTCACCGCGTAGACGTACGGCGTCCGGTCCTCGCCCTCGTAGCGCACCGCCTCTTTCGGCACCGCCACTGCGTTCGGCGCCTCGCGGGTCACCACCCGGCCCGACGCGAACAGTCCGCCGACCAGCCGCTCTCCGGGGTTCGGCACGTCCACGTAGATCTGGATCTGCCGGGTCGCCGGGTCCGCCGTGGGATTGATGCGGGCGATCTGCCCCGAGACGTGCGACGAGTCGAGCTGCGTGATCGTGAGGCTCACCAGCCGGCCGATCCTGAGCTCCGGGAGCCATTCCGTCGGCACCGACGCCGAGAGCTGCAGCACCCGGGTGTCCACCAGCTCAAAGACCGGCTTGCCGTTATCCACGCGGTCGCCGGCCTGCGCGTAGCGCTTGCTGATCACGCCGGCCGCCGGGGCGGTCAGAGTGGAACTGCGCAGCCGATCGTCGGCGTTCGCCGCCTGCGACTCGGACAGCGACAGCCGCGAGCGCGCGCCCTCCAGGGCCACCAGCGCGTTGTCGCGGTCGCGCTGTGCGATCGCTCCCTCGGAGAACAACGCCACCGCCCGGGCCGACTCCGCCTCCGCCACCCGCACAGCCATTCGTTGCGATTGCACGTCGGCCCGAGCGTATGCGGCGGCCGCCTGCAGCACCTGGTCCTTGAACCGGGCCAGCGGCTGCCCCTGCTGCACGCGGTCACCTTCGTTCACGTACACCTCGAGGAGTTGCTCGGCGAGCGGCGCCCCGACGGTGATCTTGACCTTGGCCTCGAGCGCCCCGCTCAGCGGGATGCCGGCGCGCAGCGTCTGGCGGCGCGCCACCACCACGTCCGTCGCGTTCAGCGTCGCCGTGTTGGATGCAGCGGCCGTCGCCGTGCCGGAGGCGCCACCGGCACTCTTCGCCCCGCACCCCGCCGCACTCATGGCGGCCGCCATCACCAGGACGGTTCCCCACCGATAAGCAGTCATCGAACGCATTTCCTTGTCTGTCCTCTCACGCCTCATGTCTCGCAACCGCTCGCCACTCGCCGTCTCGCAACTCTCCTGCCTACTGCCCTGCCGCTTCCCTGATCCCTGCCCTCACGACCGGCACCGAGTGTCCGAGCGCCCGCTCCAACGCCGCGATCGCCAAGAGATAGTCCCGGGTCGCCTGCGCTTCGTTGACGCTCGCCTGCTCGAGCGCCAGCCGCGCGTCGGACACCTCGATCGCCGTGGCGATGCCGTTGTTGTAGCGCACCGTCGCCAGGTGCTGGGCGCGCGCCGCCTGCCCCACGGTCTCGTGCCGCGCCTGGACCAGCGCCTGGGCCCGCACGATCTCCGCCCGCGCCTGCTCGATCTCGATCTGGACACCCGCCCGGGTCTGCGACAGCTGCGCTTCCGCGCGCGACAGGTCCGCCTGCGCCTGCTGCACCGCGCCGTGCGTCCTGAGCCCGTCGAACAGCGGCACCGACAGCGTGAGCGACGCGCTCCAGTCCTTGCGGAAGTCGCTGATTCCCGTCGGAAAGAGCCCCGACGGATACGCTTCCCCGCCGTAGGAGCTGGTCAGCTTAAGGGACGGATAGTAGTCCCCGTGGTAGACTGTCACCGCCTCCCGCCGGAACGCCACGTTGGCCTCGGCCGCCGCCACCGCCGCCCGGCCGGCCGCGTCCAGGTCCAGCGCCGCGAAGTCCACCTTGGGCAGCGAGTCCGTCGTCTCGGGGAGAGGGCTCACCAGCTCCACGGGCTGGTCCGCGGGGAGGTTGACGAGGCGCCGCACTTCCAGCAGCGCGATGTCGCGACCGTTCCGCGCGGCGATGACCAGCGGCTCCTGATTGGCGGCCTCCACCTGGGCCCGCAGCAGGTCGTAGTCCGCGGAGGAACCGACTTGATGGTTGAGCGTGACCCGGTGCAGCTGGTCGTTCACCTGCACCTGCGACGCCTCGGTGATCGCCACGATCCGCTCGGCGTAGAGCGCGCTCAGGTACGCCTGCTTCACCCGGAAGGTCACGTCCCGCCGCGTCTCGTCCAGCTGCGCCCGCGCCGCCTGCTCGTACGCGTGCGCCCCGCGGATACCGGCCCCGATCTTCCCGCCCTGGAACAGCGTCTGGCTCAGGGTGAGGGTGGCGACGTAGGCGTTCAGCCGGCCGAAGGGCAGGCTCGAGAAGAGCCCCCCGATGCCCCGGATCACCGAGTTCGGGTACTCCTGCTCGAGGTACCGGATCCGACTCGCGAGCGAGGCCGTGGTGTCCGGGCTGAACGGCGCCAGCGTCGGCATCTGCCCCATCGAGCTGAACACCGACGCGAAGGTGCGTGTGTAGACCACCGAGGCCCGGACCTCCGGCAGCGCCGTGGACCAGGCCTGCGTGACCTGCCCCTCAGCCTGCCGCACGCCTGCTTCCGCGATCCGCACATCGTCGCCTGCCGTCAGCGCGCGGTGGATCGCATCGTCCAGGGTCAGCTGAATCGGGGTACTCGCCGGCTGCTGCGCCGCCAGCGCCGCCGGAAGCAGCGCCAGGGCGATGATGGGTGCGATGCGCATGGCCCTACTCCCCGCGGGCAGCGCCCGGCAGACGGATGCCGTCGAACGCGAGCGAAAGCTGCCGCTCGACCGCGTCGTGCAGGGACACCTTGCTGTGCTGGACCTGGTCGTGGTGCGGCCCGCCGCCGACCCACCAGAGCAGCGTGCCCATGAAAACCGACGCCACCACTCCGAACACGGCGTCCGGATCCAGATCGGGCCGGAATTCTCCGCGCGCCTGCCCGTCGCGGATCGCGCTCACCACCCGCTGGTACAGGCCGGTCCGCGAGGCATCGGGCTCCGGGCAGACCATCCGCTCCATGCTCACGCGCACGAGCATCCGCGCCAGCGCACGATCATCGCCGTACGACGCGGCCATGCCGCCGAAGACGGCGAGGATCCGCTCCGCCGCGGTCTGCCCGTGATGAACCGCGTGCTCCTCGGCGCGGGCCATCCACTCCTCGCTCAGCGCCTCGAGCACCGACTCCTTCTTGGGGAAGTAGTTGAAGAAGGTCCCCTTGGCCACGTCCGCGCGCTCGGTGATCTCGTCCACCGTCGTCGCGTCGAAGCCCCTCTCGTGGAACAGTTCGAGAGCCGCGAGCGTGATTCGCCGCCGCGTTTCTTCCTTCTTCCTCTCTCGCCGTCCCTGCACCACCTCGGTCATGGCTGCCGATCCCTTCGTCGAGCAAATTACTAGAGTTTGGTCACTTTCGACCACAGTCTACTAATAGACCTTGGTGAAGTCAATTGCTTACACTACGGTCAGTTTTCCCACCGGGTTTCCCCAAAGCTGCGCAGCCCGCATTTTGGCCGCATGCGCATAGCGATGACGGGTGCCACCGGCTACGTCGGCAGCGCGGTACTCTCGAAGCTTCTGCGGCGCGACCACGAGGTGCGGGCGTTGGCCCGGCAGCCGGAGCGCGCCGAGCGCCTGCGGGATCTCGGCGTCGAACTGGTCGCCGGCGACCTGGGTAGCCGGACCGCGCTCGCCGCCCTCGTGAAGGGTGCGGATGCGGTCGTGCACCTGGTGGGGATCATCGCCGAGACGGCGCTGCAGACCTTCGAGGCCGTCCACGTCCGCGGCACCGAGGCCCTGCTCGACGCCGCCAGGGAGGCCGGCGTCGGGCTGTTCGTGCACATGAGCGCGCTGGGCGCCCGAGGCGATGCGGGCGCCACCCGATACCATCGGACCAAGTGGCGCTCTGAGGAGGCGGTGTGCGGCAGCGGCTTGGCGCACGTCATCGTGCGGCCATCCCTCATCGCCGGGCCGGGCAACGCCCCCATCGGAATGATGGTGAACATGATCCGCTTCTCGCCGGTCGTGCCGGTGATTGGCGACGGCCGCTACGAGATGCAGCCGGTCTGGATCGGGGACGTTGCGGAGGTGGTGGCGCTCGCGCTTGAGCGGCCCGAGATCCGCGGCAGCCTCGACATCGGCGGCGCCGAGCGCCTGACGTACCATCAGATGCTGGACCACCTCGAGGCGGCGCTCGGCGTGCAGCGCCGCCGGGTGCGTGTGCCCGTGGGGATCGCGCGCTTCGCCGCAGGCGCCGGCACGGCATTGCCGAACCTGGCGCCCATCACGCCGGACCAGCTCCAGATGCTGCTCGAAGGCAATACCACGGTGAACAACGCTCTCGAGTCCCGCTTCGGGGTCCGGCCGCGGCCCTTCGCGGAGGTGGCGCGCGAGATCTGCGCGCCGTACGCGACGCGCCCTGCGGTGTCCTAGCGGCGCAACGCGATAGCTGAAGGAAGAAGAACGACCCGGGGGCAGAGCCCCCGGGCCGTGTAGCCGGGCAAAGCCGCCGTCAGACTCTGCGCGCGGCTACTTCCTCGCCGGGCGCGCCGGAGGAGGCTGTCCCCCCGACGTAACGCTCTGCGCGCCGCCCGCATGGTGTCGCCAAGTGCTCAAGAGCCACCGCGTCGCCGGAGGCGTCGCCGCTCGGAGAATAGACCGTGGGCATCAGCTGCGGGTGCGCGAGGTAGCCCCACGCGGCGCCCTCGGACCGGGGAGCGGCGTTCGCCTGTGCCGGCCGCGAAGCCTCCGCCCAGTCCCTGCTGGCACGCCGCATCGCTGCGACCATAGCTCCCACCAGCGCCTCGCCCATGCGTGTCCTTTCACCTCGATTGGATGCGCCTGGGCGGCGGATGGTTGCTTAGCGGCGGAGCCTCCCCGTCCGGGAGGTCGTGACCGTGTCCACCGCGGCCCCGCGCGAGAAGATGACCCGCGTATTGGATGCACCGTACCCGAGGCCGATCGGGTTGAACACCATCGCGGGATTCGAGCAGGTGATCCGGGCCGTGCCGAGGGGATAGGTGGCGACGGTGTCCCAGGCCGCGGGCGTCCGCTGCACCGATACGGCGACGGTGTGCGCCACCGGGTCGAGCTCGAGGCGTGCGAGCCCGCCGCGCGAGATCGCCAACTCGCGTGTCGTCGCATGCGCGGCCGCGAAGCGCTGCACTCCCTCCTCGACGGCGGCCCGGTCGAGCGTGCGGCCCAACGGCGGCACCACCACGGAGGCGACGATGCTCATGATCCCGACCACGGTCGCCAGCTCCGGAAGCGTGAAGCCGCGCCGCCGAATCCGTCTTCCGTCGAGGAGGCGTTCTCCGCGCCGCCCGCACGGCATCGCGCCTGCACCGGAACTACCCGTGCGCACGCGGCGGAGCTTAGCGCCCGGCCTCCGCCTGGGCGCACCAGTCGCTCGCGGCGCGGAGCGATTCTCGGCGGACGCTCTGGTATCGGCCGCCGGGGTGCGCTAGACTCGAGCCATGCACATCCTGGTGCGGCTGTACCTCCGGACGGCCTTCGTCCTCCTCGCGCTCGGGCTGGTGACGGGGCTCTGGCTCGAGTTCCAGCTGACGACCGGCGGCACGATCAGCCACGGGATGATCGTGGCGCACGTGCACCTGCTGCTGGTGGGCTTTCTGGTGATGATGATCGTGGGGACTGCGCTTTGGCTCTTCCCGCGCTCGGGCCGCGGCCAACCGATCGGCCCGTACCCGAACCTGGTGGCCTTCGCGTACGCGCTGCTCACGGCCGGGACGCTGGTGCGCGCGGTGACGGAGTTCTTCGACGTCGCGCTCGACAGCCAGCTGTGGGCCTACGTGCGGCTCGCGGCTGCCACCGCCCAGGTGGCCGGCGTCCTCATCGGCATCGTGGCGCTGTGGGGCCGGGTCCGCGGGGCCGCGATCCCGAAGGTGGCGCCGCCGGATCCATCCTCGTGACGTAGCGTTCTACGCGCCGCCCGCACGGTGCCGCACCCTCCACGAGAGCCACCGAGCCGCCGGCCGCGCCGGTGGTCTAGCCGACGACGCTCCGTCCCACGAGGCGCTTGCGCGTGTAGGGGATCAGGCCGCCCGCGTCCATGATCGCCTGACGCGCCGCGGGCAGGGGCTTGATCCCGAACCGCCGGCCCGAGGTCAGGTTCGTCAGCTCGGTAAGCCCGATCGCGAGGTCGTCGCCTTCCGCGGCGACGAGGTCCGGCACCTCGACGAGCTTGAGCCCCAGGTTGATCGCGTTCTGCAGGAAGATGCGCGCGAAGCTCTTCGCCACGATCACCAGCTCGTGGCCCTTGAGCGCCGAGACCGCCTGCTCCCGCGACGAGCCGCAGCCGAAGTTCTTCCCCGCCACGAGGACGCTCCCCACCGGCACGCCGCCGCTCTTGAGGAGCGCGTTGAACGCCGTCTGGTCGGCGAAGGCGAACTGCGGCGTCTCCGTCGGCAGGACGGTC
Organism: Gemmatimonadales bacterium; assembly: GCA_049513575.1. Classification (GTDB taxonomy): domain Bacteria; phylum Gemmatimonadota; class Gemmatimonadetes; order Gemmatimonadales; family JACORV01; genus Fen-1245. Next base: position 859,027 of record JBEKVZ010000001.1, on the reverse strand, counting down.
GCCATGTAGCGGCCGGGGTAGATCTGATCCGTCGAGACGTCGTCATCCAGCGCGAGCACGACCCTGGCCCTGCTCATGCGGCGCCTCCGTCCCTCGGATCGGTGATGACGCCGGTCAACGCGGACGCGGCCGCCACCGCCGGCGAGCAGAGGTAGACCTCCGACGCCGGATTCCCCATCCGTCCCTTGAAGTTGCGGTTCGTGGTGGAGAGCGCGACCTCCCCGTCGCCGAGCGCGCCCTGGTGCACGCCGAGGCAGGGGCCGCACCCGGCGTTCATGACGACCGCTCCCGCCCGCATCAGGTCGCCGACGTAGCCCGCGGCCACCGCCTGCTGGTAGATGCGACCCGATGCGGGGAACACGAGCATCCGCGTGCCGCGCGCAACCTTCTTCCCCTTGACCATACGGGCGGCCATCGCGATGTCGTCCAGCCGGCCGTTGGTGCACGAGCCGATCACCACCTGGTGCACCCTGGTGCCGGCCACGCTCGAAACCGGCCGCACGTTGTCCACGGTGTGCGGGCACGCGATCTGGGGCTCTAGCTTCGACGCATCGAGCTGCACGATGCGCTCGTACGGAGCGTCAGGCTCGGGCGCCATCGGCTCGACGTCGTCGGCGACGCCGGCCTCCTCCCGCAGGTATCGCAGCGTCTCCTCGTCCGCGGGCACGATGCCCGATGTCGCCCCCGCCTCGACCGACATGTTGCACAGCGTCAACCGGCCGGAGGTCGACATCGCCCGGATCGTATCGCCGTGGAACTCCAGCACGTGGAAAGTCGCGCCCCCGGCGCCGAGCTTGCCGACCAGCTGCAGGATCAGGTCCTTCGGCGTCACGAAGTCGGGCAACGCCCCCGTCACCTCGACCTTGATGGTCCCCGGCACCTCGACGGTCATCGCGTATCCCAGCGCCCAGACGCTGGCCATCTCGGTGGCCCCGATGCCGAAGGCGAAGGCGCCGAGCGCCCCGTGGCTGGTGGTGTGTGAGTCGGTGCCCACGACGACGTGGCCCGGCCGCACGTAGCCGTTCTCGGGGAGCACCTGGTGGCAGATGCCGCCCTCGTCGCCCCGGATGTCGTGGAACTTCGTGATCCCCTGCGCCGCCACGAACTCCCGCACCTTCTTCTGGTTCGTCGCGGTCTTGGGGGTCTCCGCCGGCACGCGGTGGTCGAAAACGATGGCGATCTTCGCGGGGTCCCACGGCTTCGGCTCGAGCCCCGTGCCCTGGTAGACCTCGAGGAACTGGTTGATCACGAGCGCGGCGTTCTCGTGGCTCATCGCCAGATCCACCGCGGGCTCGACCACGTCCCCGATCGCCACCATGCGCCGGCCGGTGGCTCTGGCCAGGACCTTCTGCACGACCGTCATGCCCATATCGACGCTCCTCCGCTCTAGACGATGCCCTGCGCCTTGAGCCGCGCGATCTCGGCCGGCCCGTAGCCCAGGCCGGTCAGGATCTCCTCCGTGTGGTCGGAGAGTCGCGGCGGCGGCGCCTCGACCGCCCCGGGCGTCTTCTCGAACTTCGCCGTCAGGTTGAACAGCTTCAGCTCCCCGACGCCTTCCGCGCGCACCGTCTGGATCGCACCGCGGTGCACGATCTGCTCCTGCGCGAGCGCGGCCTCCAACCGAAGGATCGCCCCCGAGGGGACGCCTCGCGCGTTCAGCGCCTCGACCCAGTGCGCGGTCGGCCGCTCGCGGAGCTTCGCCTCCAGCAGGGGCGTCAGCGCCTTTCGATTCTTCTTCCGCGCATCGCGCTTGGCGAAGCGCGCATCGGCCTTGAGCTCCGGGACGCCGAGCGCGTCGGCCACCGCCTCCCACTGCTCCTGCTTGTTCGCCGCGATGTTGATCGCCCCGTCCGCGGTGGCGAAGGTGCCCGAGGGGGCCGCGGTGAAGTTGTCGTTCCCCAGCAGCTGCGGCTGCTGGCCGCCGATCAGCAGGTTCGCGGCGACCCACCCCATCAGCGGCATGATCGAGTCCACCAGCGCGACGTCGATGAACTGCCCTTCGCCCGTGCGCTCGCGGTAGTAGAGCGCCCCCATGATCGCGAAGGCGGCGTTGAGGCCGCCCACGGTGTCGCACACCGGGAAGCCGCAGCGCAGCGGATTGAGCCGCTCGTCGCCGTTGATCGCCATGATCCCCGATAGGCCCTGGATGATCTGGTCGTAGGCGGGTTTGAGCGCGTCGGGCCCCGTCTGCCCGAAGCCGGAGATCGCGCAGTACACGAGGTCCTTCTTCGCCTCCCGCAGCCGCTCGTACGACAACCCCAGCCGCTCCATCACCCCGGGCCGGAAGTTCTCGACGACCACGTCCGCGGTCCGCACGAGCTTGAGGAGGATCTCGCGCGCCTCGCTCTCCTTGAGGTTCAGCGTCACCGACTTCTTGTTCGCGTTCTGCGCGAGGAAGCTCGTCCCCATCAGCCGGTCGTTCAGCTCGGGGACGTTGCCCAGCTTCCGGGCGAGGTCGCCGTCCACCGGGTTCTCGATCTTGATCACCTCGGCGCCCAGCAGCGCGAGGTGCAGCGTGGCGAACGGACCGGACAGCACGTTCGTCAGGTCGAGCACCCGGATGCCGTCCAGCAGCTTCCGGGTCGTCATCTTCCCGCTCCCACCGCCCGCGCGATCGTCCCGGCGCGGTAGACGGTACCCGGCATCTCGCGCCCGAAGAAGCGTGCGACGTCGTTCGCGACCTCGATCAGCGCGTCGAGCTTCACGTCCAACCTCAGTCCCATCCCCTGGAGCATGTGCACGAAGTCCTCGGTGCACGTGTTGCCGCCGGCGATCTTCGTGAACGGGCAGCCGCCGAGCCCCGCGACGGACGATTCGAACGAGGTCACCCCCGCGCCGTATGCCGCCCAGCAGTTGGCCAGCGCGAGCCCGTAGGTGTTGTGGAAGTGGCACGTGGCCTCGATCCCCGGCTCCGTGACCAGCAGCTCGCCGAAGAGATGCTCTACCTGGTCGGGGACGGCGTGCCCCGCCGTGTCCGCGAGGCTCAGTCGGTTGAGCCCGGCGTCGAGGAAGCGGGCGACCAGCTCCATCACCCGCTCTTCCGGCACCGCGCCCTCGTAACCGCACCCGAAGGCGGACTGCACCGAGACCTGCACGTGCATCCCGGCGTCCCGGGCGCGGCAGGCGATGGCGATGATCCGGTCCGTGGCCTCCGCGATCCCCATCTCGGTGTTCTTGCGCGAGTGCGTCTCGCTCGCCGAGACGCCCACGCAGAGCTGCTCGACGCCCGCCGCCAGCGCCCGCTCAAGGCCGCGCTCGTTCAGGACCAGCGCCGAGAGCGTCACGCCCTCCGTCCGCCCCAGCTCCGCGAACAGCCGGTCGGTGTCGGCCATCTGCGGCACCTTCTCCGGGTGCACGAATGAGCCGACCTGCACCACGTCCACCCCGGTCGCGATCAGCGAGCGGATCCAGCGCAGCTTCTGCTCGGTCGGGACGACCTGCCGCTCCATCTGCAGCCCGTCCCGCGGCCCCACCTCGTGGAGAACGATCTTCCGTGCCGAAGTCGCCACGCCCTCAGCCCCTCAGCGCCTGCGCGACGGCCTCGGCCACCTCGAGCGTTGTGCTCGTCCCGCCCATGTCGTAGGTGCGCGCCTTTCCCTCGCGGATCACCGCGGCCACCGCACGCTCCAGGCGCCCGGCCTTCTCCGTCTCGCCCAGCCAGTCGAGCATCATCTTCGCCGCGAGGATGGTCGCGAGCGGATTGACCTTGTACTGGCCCGCGTACTTCGGCGCGGAACCGTGCGACGGCTCGAAGACCGCGAGTTTCTCCCCGATGTTGCCGGAGCACCCGAAGCCCAGCCCGCCCACCATCTGGGCGGCGAGGTCGGAGATGATGTCGCCGTACAGGTTCGGCGCGACCAGCACCTCGTAGCTCTTCGGGTTCTTGAGGAGCCACATGCAGATCGCATCCACGTTCGCCTCGTCCATTGCGATGCCTGGATACGCGGCTGCCACCTTGCGCGCCTCCTCGAGGAAGAGGCCGTCGGTCGCGCGCACCACGTTCGCCTTGTGCACCACCGTGACCTTCTTCCGCCCGTTCTCCCTGGCGAACTCGAACGCGGCGCGCACGATGCGCTCGCTGCCCTTCTTGGTGTTCACCTTGCAGGAGACCGCGTAGGCGTCGGCGGGGAGGTCCTTGAAGGGCGCGAACGGCTTGCTCAGCTTCGCCAGCGCGGCCGACAGCTCGCCGGGCACCGGGCTGAACTCGACCCCGGCGTACAGGTCCTCCGTGTTCTCGCGGAAGATGACGAGGTCGATCCCTTCCTTGAAGTTGAGCGGATTCCCCGCGTACGCCTTGCACGGCCGGAGGCAGACGTAGAGGTCGAACATCTGCCGCATCCGCACGATCGGCGAGCGGTACACCAGCCCCTTTCCCCGCAGCTCCGGCGCCAGCTCCGCCTCCGCGGCCTTCGCCGGCTTGGAGGTGATGGCACCGAACATCGCTGCGTCCACCCGCTGGAGCAGCTCGACGGTCCGCTGCGGGAAGGCGTCGCCCTCCCGACACCAGAATTCCCAGCCGATGTCGCCCTCCGGGTACTCCGCATCCAGCCGCAGCTCGTCCAGAACCAGCCGCGCCGCGTCCATGACGTCCTTGCCGATGCCGTCGCCCGGCAGCCAGGCGATTGTGTACTGAGCCACCGTCACCACTCCAGGAGGGGGATGGGTCCGGGCCCCAGGAAACGCAAGAAACGCGCCGGGGTTTAGGAGGGGGGTCAAACGGCGCAGGGCCGCCACAAAAGGCCAGGGGCCGGCTGCCCGCTCCGGCCCCTCCCTCCCAGGTCAGCTGAACGGCGCGCGGAGCCCGTCTACGGCTTGGGGCGGGCGCGGAACTCCTCGTACAACCGAGTGTGCCGGTCGTTGAAGGGCACCAACTCGCCCCGGATGAAGAGGTACTTCGGACCCATCCGGGCGTCGAGCGGATCGCCGTCGGTCACGATCAGCGTGGCTTCCTTTCCGGGCTCGATGCTCCCCAGCCGGTCCGCCACCCCGAAGATCTGGGCGGCGTTGATGGTGAGTGCCTTGAGAGCGTCGTCGGCCGGGAGGCCGTAGGCCTCGGCGAGCGCCGCGTTGTACGGCAGGTCGCGTGAGCCGTGCGCATCGTTCGTCTGGAAGGCAATCGTGACGCCCGCCTTCGCCAGCACGCCGGGGTTCGCGTAGATCTCGTCGTACGGCTCGTCCGGTCCGACGCCGGTCGTTGTGGGCCCCACGATGACGGGGACGTGCCGCGCCGCCAGCGTGTCGGCGAGCCGCCAGGCCTCGTGCGCGCCGCGCAGGATCACCTTGAGGCCGAAGCTGTCGGCCAGCGCGAGCACGCCCCGGATCTGCTCGGCCGTTTCCACGTCGAAGATCACGGGCTCATCGCCGCGCATGACCGGCACCATGGCTTCCATCCCGAGATCCGTCTTTTGCGATCCCGGCGCGCCGGCCGCGAGTCGGGCCTTGATGTCGGCGTACGCTTTCGCGCTGTTGAGGAATGCTCTGAGCGCCAGCACCTGCCGGTTGGTCTGGTCGCCATCGCTCTGCCGCGCCCGCCGGAAGCGGCCGCCGCCACCGGTGCTCGGGTAGGTCATCACCATCGCGGCAGGCGCCCGCACCGCCATCTCCTGCGGCGTCCATCCCAGCAGATCCAGCAGCGCCGCCTGCCCGCTCACCAGGCCGCCGCGCGGCGAGGTGATGGCGGTAGTCACGCCGTTGCTGCGGGTGACCGGGATGACCTCGGAATTGGGATTCACGGCTATGAGTGCCGCGTCCTGCGGATTGAAATCCCCCAGCTCCTGCTGGTCCTCGCCGCCGGGCACCGAGTTGATCTCGGTGAGGCCGAGGCGGGTGCCGGCGTCGATCATGCCGGGGTAGACGAACAGCCCCGTGCCGTTCAGCACCGAGTCGCCGGGTTGGGGCGCGGCGTCGGCGCCGGCCGCCTCGATCTTGCCGTTGCGGATCACAACGGTGCCCCGCTCGATCCGGGGCCCGGTCACCGGAACGATGGTGACGTTGCGGATCGCCCAGCCGCGCGCGGTCACCGCCGCGCCTGTGGCCGACTGGGCCGGTAGCTGCCCCGCTGCCGCGGCTGAGACCAGCGCCAGGGCGGCGGCCCACCGGAGCGCGCTCACTGTTCCCCCCTTCCCGCGGCGACCGGCCCGCGATGCTGCCGCTGCTCCTTGAGCTGCTGCATCAGGTAGTCCAGGGTCGGCGCGGTGTTGCGGTCGAAGAAGACCCGGCCGTCCACCAGCGTCATCTCGACCCGCGATGCCGGCGCGAACGGATGCCCGCTGAAGATCGCGAGGTCGGCGTCCTTCCCTACGTCGATCGAGCCGACCCGGTTCTCGATACCTAGCATCCGGGCCGGATTCATCGTGATCATCTTCAGCGCGTCCGTCTCGGACACGCCGCCGAAATGCATCGTCTTGGCGGCGTCCTGGTAGAGCCGCCGCGCCCGCTCGTCATCGTCTGAGTTGATCGCCACCGCAACGCCGCGCTGCGTCAGCAGCGCCGCGTTGTAGGGGATCGCGTCGTACGCCTCGAGCTTGTAGCCCCACATGTCGGCGAAGACGGATGCGCCCGTGCCCGCCGCCGCGATCTCGTCCGCGATCTTGTAGCCCTCGAGCACGTGCTCGAAGCTGGCCACGCGGAAGCCGAAGTCGCGGGCCACCCTGAGGAGCATCAGCATCTCGTCCGCGCGGTAGGCGTGTGAGTGCACCAGCCGCCGACCGTCCATGATCTCGACCAGCGCATCAAGCTGGAGATCCCGCCGCGGCGGAATCGGCTCAGCCTGGCCCCGCCGCAGCGCGCGCCGCGCGGCTTCGTACTGCTGCCACTCGGTACGGTAGGCCACGGCCCTGGTGAAGGCGTCGCGGATGACTTCCTCGACCCCCATCCTGGTCTGCGGATAGCGGGGATGGCCTTGAGAGGCCTGGAAGTTGGACTCCTTCGGGTTCTCGCCGAGGGCGAACTTGATGCTCAACGGCGCGCCCTGGAAGAAGAGGCTGTCCACCGGCAGCCCCCACCGCAGCTTCAGCAGAGCGTTCTGGCCGCCGATGGCGTTGGCCGAGCCGTGCAGGACGTGAATCATCGTCACGCCGCCCGCCAGTTGCCAGTAGATCGTCGGCATGTCCTGCTTGATCACGTCGGCCATCCGCACCTCGGCGGTGACCGAATGGGGCATCTCGTTGATCGCTTCCGCGGCGCTGTGCGAGTGCTCGTCGATGATGCCGGGCATCACGTACCGACCCGTGGCGTCGATCACCTGCGCGCCCTCCGGCACCGCGACGTCGGCGCCCACCGCGGCGATCTTGCCCTCCCGGATGACGATCGTGCCGTGGGGGATCGTGCCGTGGCTCACCGTGAGGATCGTAGCGTTGGTGATCGCCACGAGGTGCGCCGCCGGCGGGATCGGCATCGTGAACGGCGCCGGCGGCTGCTGGGCGCACAGCGGCACGGAGGCACAGACGCACAGCAGGACTGCCAGCCACCCGCTGTTCCGTCCGGTCGTCCCGTGCATCCGTGCGTTCGTGCGTTCGTGCGTCTTCATGGAGTCCTCTTCTGGGCCGTGAAGCTCGCCGATCCCATGCCCGGGATATCGGCGGAGCCTCGCATCCGGTTCCCCTCGACGTCGCCGTGGAAGGTGATGGTCATACTCTGGCCGCCCATGGTGAGCGTGGTGCTCCAGCTGACCGAGTTGCCAGCAACCTCGCCGTTGTCCACCGCCGCGCTCCCCATCTCGCTTGTGAGCTGGCCGGTGATGGAGGCGCCGCTCTGGGTCAGGGTCAACGTCGCCTGGTTGGTGCCCTGCGGCGTACTTACCGACAGGTCCCACGTGCCGCCCACGTCGGCCGGCTCGGCGCCCCCTGCCGCGCCACGTCCCCGACCGGCCGGGGCCGCGGGCGGCGCGACGACCTCGTACCGCGCGCCGTCCACGAAGACCGCGCGCACCTTCGCGCTGTCTCCCAGCAGGTCCCCCTCGGTAACCACCAGGTTGGCGATCTTGCCAGGCTCGATGCTGCCGAGCTGCGCCGCCACGCCGGCGATCTCAGCCGGGCGGATAGTGAGCGCCTCCAGCGCCACGTCGCGCGGCAGCCCCGCCTTGATCGCCTTGCGCACGTTGGCCAGGAACTCGGCCGAGTGGAGCGAGCCGCCGGAGCTCAGCGCGAAGCGGATCCCCGCGCTGTTCAGGGCGGCGGCGTTTCCCTCGATGATGGGGCGCGCGGCGCTGTCGGCCTGCGCGCTGTCGCCGGGTGCATGGCGCTCGGTCCAGCGGTATTGCCACCCCGTCACCTCGGGCGCCTTCGGGAAATCCACCGACACCACGACGGGCTGCCCCGTCGCCTTCAGCGCATCGGTCGCGCGGAACCCTTCCGTGGCGCCGACCACCGTCAGCTCGAGGCCGAACTCGCGCCCGATCCGCACAGCGCGGCGGATCTCGTTCTCATTCTTCGCGAAAAAGAAGACGGGGAGATCCCCTTTCACCACCGGGATCAGGGCCGCCAGCTGCTCGTCGTAGGCCGGCCGCTCCATTCCGACCGGGTTGGCGCGGTATCGGTCGAGCAGCAGCGCCTGGTGCTTCGCGTCGTAGAACGCCTGGCGCTCGTACGCGATCACGCCGAGCAGCGTCTCCGGGTAGCGCGCTTGCACGCCCTCGAAGCCGAGGTTCTCGGCCACGGGCGAGCGGATGACGGCCTGCTCCGTGAGACTGTCCCGCAGCGGCACGAGCGCCGAAAGGCCGCGGAAGGCTCCGCGCGCCGGCGCGACCAGCACAGCGGTGATGCCGCCGTCGCGCAGACTCGCGATGTCCGCCGGCGTGGGCTTGATATCGTCCGCAATCATCCGGTCCGGCTGGAGGCCGGCCAGCGTGCCCTCGGCTGTGGCGGGGGTCCCCCCGCCGCCGGCACCGCGGGCGCCCGGCGCCGGAGCAGCGGCGAGGCCGAGCGTGGAGATGAGGTCGATGAGCCCTGGATAGACGGTGCGCCCGTTCAGGTCGAGGACGCGCGCGTCCGCCGGCGGCACCACGTCGGCGCCGATGGCCTGGATCAACCCATCGCGCACCACGATGGTGCCGTGCTCGATCACGCCCTTCGTGACGGTCTCGATGCGGGCGTTGGTCAGCGCCCAGGTGCCTTCCTGGGCCCTGCAGGGTGCGGAGAAGAGGGCGACGAGGAGGAAGACGCCGGTCGAGACCGGCAGTGCCATTCGCATAGGGTGCTCCGCGGAAACGTGCCAACCGGTAGACGACGGGGAAACGACAGCCCGGCCATCGTACGGGCCGCCTCGGGCCGCGTCAAGACGCGGGGACAACCATCTTGTACGCGCGCAAGCCCGTCCGTGTTGGACCCCTCCTTGCGGAGCGCGCGGCGGCGGGATATGAAATCTGGGCCACATGAGCGACCCCCTCTTGACGCTCCGCGAGTACGCGAAGCTGGCGCCCTGGAACATCAGGGATCTCGCGGCGTTGTCGGGGGGAATCCTGGACGCGTCGGGCGTTACACCGATCAACGCCGCCGCACAGAGCCGGCCGTCCGACCGCACCATCCGCTTCTACGTCACGCGCCATCTGATGAGCCCGCCCGAGGGGCGCGGCACGGCGGCGACCTACAACTATCGCCACCTGCTTCAGCTCCTGTCGATCAAGCTGCGGCAGATGGAGGGCGCGACGCTGGCCACGATCACCAAGGACATCACGGAAGCCCCGGGCGACGTGCTCGAGAAGCGGGTGGCGTCCGCGCTGGGCACGCTGCCGTCGCCCGAGGAGCTGGACTTCCGCGGCCACGTGGCGCCCCGCGGACGGGTCGCCCGCGCCGTCAACCAGCGCGCCGCGTCGAACGGCGGCCAGGAGGGATCCACCGCGCCGGCGGGAGCGTGGTACCGCATGGCGCTCGACGACGGGGCGGAGGTCTCCCTGCGGCAAGACCACCCGGCGGCGCGCACGGCGGCCCAGCGGCAGCGGCTGGCCGACCGCATCGCCCGGGTGGTGCGAGAGTTGTCGGCCGAGCCGGTCTCGTAGCCCCGCATGCGGCTGCGCTGGCGGCTCCCCGTCGTCCTGACCGCGTGCGTCGTCGCCGCGCAGTTCTTCCCTCTCTCTCCGCTGGTTGATGTCGTGACTTGGACCGCGCCCCGATCGGCGCGGCTCTCGTATCCCGTCGCGCACGTCGTCTTCGCCCCGTTCACGCTGCTGGCCGACTGGCTCAATGGCGGCTCGCGCCGCGACCTCATCGGCTTCGGCGTATGGGCGGTAGTGACCTACGTGCTGGTGCGGCTCGCCGTGAGCGGCGTGCCCCCGGCTCGCCGTGCGCTGCGTGAGACGGCGTATGCCGCCGTGCTCGTCCTGGGGTTGGCGGCGTTCGTCGCGTGGGGCTACTGGATGCAGCGGCCGATCCCCAGACTGGTGGCCTCCGACCCCGACGCGCTCGTCCTCGACGTCCACTCACACACCGCGCTCTCGCACGACGGCCGCCCTGGCTTCGGCGCCGCGCAGAACGCGGAGTGGCACGCGCGGGCGGGATTCGACGTCGCGTTCCTCACCGATCACAATGTTTTCGGCGCCGTGATGGTCTGGCGCCGCGAGTCGGCCGGCCGACGGCCGCGGCTCCTGGACGGCGAGGAGGTGTCGCTTTCCGGCATTCACCTCCTGACCCTCGGCATCAGCGCCGTGGTCCCGCACCAGCCCTACGACGCCTCCTGGGACTCGACCGGAGCCCTGATCCGGCGCCTGCACGCCGACTCCATCTTCCTCGTGCCCACCCTTCCGGAGGACTGGCGGAACCACACCGGCGCCGAGTTCGGGCAACTCAGTGAATGGGGCGTGGACGGGTTCGAGATCTGGACCACGTCGCCGCAGGCGATGGACCTTCCGCCCTCGGCACGGCGCACAGTCATCTCGTGGTCGCGGCTGGAGAACCGCCCCATGTTCGGCTCGACCGACATGCACGGGTATGGCAACGCGGCGACGGTGTGGAACGTGGTGCGGCTGCCGGGGTGGCGCGCGCTCGGCGACAGCACTTTGACGCGCGCGCTCATCGGACACTGGCGCGCCGGCGGCGTCGCGTCGAATCAGGTCGTGGCGCTGCACCGCTGGCTCCCGGAAACGCGGCTCGGCTCGGCCTTCAGCGTGCCCGTGAACCTGGTCCTGCTGCTGCGCACCGCCTCCCGCCCGCACGGGGTCCTGCTGCTCGGATGGATCTGGCTGATCGCGCTCGCGGCCTCCCGCCGCGGTGGCGCACCGGCGAATCTCAGCTCGGTTTCGGACAGCCCGCCGCCGACACCCGGATCGTGACGGGATCGGCCCCGCCCGCCACGTCGAGCGGGGTCCAGCCGTCGTCCTGCGGCACCAGATCGTAATACTGCATCACGTTGGGCCGGATCACTTCCGCGCAGGACCCTCGCACCAGCCAGGCGAACCGCAGCTCGAGGCGCACCACACGCCTGGGGGCCAGGATGAGCGTGGCGGCCCGGTCGGCCGGCCGGTAGGCCAAGCTGAGCGAATCCGCGCCGATCCTCCAGCCGTCGAGCCGCCAGATCTGATCGTCGGCGATCCCGTCGACGTGTGGCGCGATCTCGATCGCGTCGAGGTGCTCATCCACGCCGAACAGCCCCCGCGCGAGCAGATCGAGGTAAGCGCCCGCCGAGAACATGAAGAGCCCGTTGTTGTCGCCGCGCTCCCCGGGCCGGCCGTAGTTGACGCGGACGATCCGCGTACTCTCCCGGTCGAGCCGCTGCCACGCCTCGCGGCGCTGGGCCTGCGTACCGAAGCGGAACGCGGCTTCGAGCGCCTTGAAGTCGAGGATGTGCCAGTCCCATCCCGTCCAGTACCCGCGCATGTCAAACCAGCTGTCGTCGCTCGGCACCGCGAAGAACCCCTGGTTCTTCGCGTCCCACCAGTCGGACGCGAGCAGTCGCCGGACCATCGCTCCGCTGATCGCCGTATCGGCGACGCCATCGAAGACGAGCGCGTCCACCGGCTGGAGATGGTAATGGTCCCAGCTTCTGGCGCTGTCGGCCATCGCGTGGTAGGTGAACCACCCCATCTGCGGCCGGTACAGCATCGGCAGCGCCGCGCGGATCCGGCTCGCGGCGGCTCGCCACGCCGCGGCGCTGTCGCCCAGCGCCATCACGTTGAACCGCAACGCCGCCTCGTCCTCCAGCTCCGCGAGCCGGTCGAGGGCGTACGCGGCCAGCGCGTTCACGTACGGATCCTCGGTGCGGTACGGCTGATCGCGCGGATCCAGCGGCGACATCTCGGAGTACGTCGCGTAGCTCATCCCTTCGACCAGCCCATTCCCGTTCCGGTCGGTCGCCAGCACGAAGTGCGCGATGTGCCGGAGATTCCGCAGCTCGCTCCCCAGCCACGCCGTGTCCTGGGTCGCGCGGTAGCAGGCGTATCCCTTGAGGATCTCGTACGGGTCCTTGTCCCCCATCCAGCGGCCGCCCCAGTCGTCGGTCCAGACGTAGCGGCCGCCGGCACCGAGCCGGTTCCAGATCTCGTGGCGCTGCGCGCCGGACGGATCGGCGAACTGCTTCATCAGCGCGTACTCGGAGCAGACCACCTCCGGATCGCCCAGCTGGAGCGCAGTGGTGGTGCCGTACCACCCGTCGCGGTCGAACGCGGCGAGGAAGGTGTACGAGCCGGCGGGGATGTTGCGGAACCTCGCAATGCGGTCGTAGCGCAGCATCGGACCGGCGGCGCGGAGAATGTGCGCGAGCACGTTCGCGACGTCGGCCGACGGCGTGGCCACCCGCGGGCCGACGGGTGCCGGCGGCAGCGTCCGCCCTTCCAGCGCCGCCGCGACCGCACTCGCCGCGGCGTCCTCGCTGTCGCCCGACCCGAAGACCACCTCGGCGTGCATCCCGCCGTCTGCGTCGCGCGTCGGCTCCAGGGCCAGCACCAACCGCCCGAGCGCGCGCCGTTCGCGGCCCACGGACTGGCCGAACTGCTGTGTCACGACGATCGAGGTCTGCTCGACGCGGATCGCCGCCTGGGTGCCGCGCCCCGGCGCGATGGCGATGACCGTGTTGGCGATCGTGGAGTCCCGCAGGAACGCCACGTGCCGCTCGTCGTCCACCGTGATCCGGTCGCGCACGCCGTAGCCGACCGAGCGCCAGCGATGCTCGTAGAGATCCGCCGGGTCGATCGTCACCAGCACCGCCCGGTTCAGCGGCCAGCGCGGTGCCGAGATCTCCAGCCGGCCGGCGGCCGCGCCCGGAACCCCCTGCGGCTCGATCTGCAGCGGTGCACCGAGCGCCGAGTCCGCGATCAGGAGCGTCACCCGCCCGTCGGAGCCGAAGCGCACGCTGTCGGGGAACGGCGCGCTCTCCGGCTGCCGCGCCCCCGGCTGGATCCCCTCGACCCGCACCCACCCGGTGAACGTGACCGGGTTGATGGTGAGATCCCGCAGCACCACCCCGCCCGCCGCGGTGTCCACCGCGACCCAGAACTGGAAGTGCGGCAGGAGCACGGCCGTCGGCCGGAAAGCAGGCACCCCGACCACCGTGATGTCCTGCGGGGCCTGGGCGCTCAGGGCGGGGACGCACGGACGCACGGACGCACAGGCGCACAGCAGAAAGACGGCGACCTTGCCTGCACCGGCCCTCTCACGGCTGGCAACCGCTGTGCGACTTGCCGTCCGGCAACTCACCTGGCCACCGCTTTCTGTCGTCGGGTTACCTGAACAGGATAGCGACCCCGCACCTCCCTTGCCAGCATCCGGCGCGCACGGCACATTCGCTGGAACCCTCCCGGAGACCCGAGTGCCATGGGCATCATCCTGTTCCTCGTCATCGTCGTGGTCCTCATCCTCTGGCTCGTCGGCGCCTATAATGGCCTGATCGCGCTCAAGAACCAGACGGTCAACGCGTGGAAGCAGATAGACGTGCAGCTCAAGCGGCGGCACGACCTGATTCCCAATCTGGTCAACACGGTCAAGGGGTCGATGAACTTCGAGAAGGACACCCTCGACGCGGTGGTCAGCGCCCGGTCGCGGGCGATGCAGAGCGGCGCCGAGGGTGGCGTGAAGGAGACGGCTGCGGCGGAGACCGCGCTGACCGGTGCCCTGGGCAAGTTGTTCGTCGTGATGGAGCGCTACCCGGACCTCAAGTCGTCGCAGAACGTGCGCGACCTGCAGGAAGAGCTGTCGAGCACCGAGAACAAGATCGCGTTCGCGCGGCAGTTCTATAACGATGTCGCGACCGGCTACAACACCAGACAGCAGCAGTTCCCCACCAACCTGGTGGCGGGGCTCGCCAAGGCCGAAATCGCCGAGCTGTGGGAGATCGAGGACAAGGCGGAGCGCGCGGTGCCGACGGTGGATCTCTCGCTGCAGAAGCCGCAAGGGTGACCGCAGGGCTGAATCTCTTCGAGCAGCAGGCGCGGAACCGCCGCCTGACGGTGGCGTGGATGGCGCTGTTCATCCTCTTCTTCGCCTGGCTGGGCTTCGGGGGCGACCTCGCGCTGTATCTCGCGGCGGCCGCGCGCACCGAGGGCCAGGTGCCCTACCACTTCCCGTGGATCGGCGGCGTCGTCACGGTCGTCGCGGCGATCACCACCTGGGTGTCGTGGCGGAAGGGGCCGCAGCAAGTGCTCTGGTCCACCGGCGCGCGGGAGGTCACGACGCCGCAGTCGTTCGAGGAGAAGCAGTTCGTGGACGTGGTGGAGGAGATGGCCGTCGCGACGGGTCTGCCGAAGCCGAAGGTCTACGTCATCGACGACCCGGACCCCAACGCCTTTGCCACGGGGCGCGATCCGCCGTCGGCCTGCATCGCCGCCACGACGGGGCTCCTGGCCATCCTCAACCGCGAGGAGCTGCAGGCGGTCGTAGCGCACGAGATGGGACACGTCCGGAACTTCGACGTTCGGCTCATGACCCTCATCGCCGCGCTGGTCGGCGTGATCGTCGTGCTGTCGAACGGAATGGGACGACTGCTGCGCGGCGGCGGCGGGCGCGGCCTCGGCCTGCTCGGCGGCCGAGGGCGCAAAGCGAGCGGCCCGCTGCTGATCGCCGCGGCGATCGTCTTCGTCCTGTGGGTGATCACACTGATCCTGGCGCCGTTCATCTCCCGCGTCATGGCGATGGCGGTGTCGCGGGACCGCGAATACCTCGCGGACGCCACGGGCGCCGAGCTCACGCGCAACCCGGGGGCCCTGGCCTCAGCCCTCGAGAAGATCGAGACGCACGAAGCGCCGACCACGCACATCAAAGAGGGCGCGGCGCACCTCTGCATCGCCGACCCGCTGGGCCGGGACGTCAACAGCAGGGAGGGGCGGCTGGCCGACCTGCTCGCCACCCACCCGCCCATGGCGATGCGGATCACGCGGCTCAAGGGGATGGCCTTCCAGCAGATGAAGGCGGCAGGACAGCTGCCGACGGCCTGACGCGGCACGGCGTGGCGCGATGACGCTGCTGGATTGGCTGCTCGTCGCGGCCGCACTCGCCGTGGCCGGCCTCACGCTCTGGCTCACCCGCTCGACCACTGCCGCCTTCCGCGCCCGCATCCGGCGCTCGGCGCGCAGGGCCCTGCGCGACTTCCAGGCTCGGATCACGCGCTTCAAGCTCGTTTCCCGCCGCGCCATTCACGACGAGCTGATCCTCGATCCTGTCGTGGTGGCGGCCATGCGGGAGCACCGCCGCGAGCACCGGCTCACCGAGCTGGAGGTGCGGGTCCGGGTCGAGCAGTACATCGACGAGATCCTGCCGTTCTTCAACGTGCTGTCGTACTACCGCCTCGGCTACAACCTCGCGAAGCTCACGCTGAACCTGCTGTACAAGGTCACGGTGGATTACCAGGACGAGGCGGCGCTGGAGCGCATCCCGCGCAAGGACGTCGTGGTCTACCTGATGAACCACCGCTCCAACGCGGACTACGTGGTCGTCGCCTACGTCTTGGCGCGGGGCGTCGCGGTGAGCTACGCCGTGGGCGAGTGGGCGCGGATCTGGCCGCTCGAGACGATCTTCAAGTCGTTCGGGTCCTACTTCGTGCGGCGCCGCTACCGGGAGCCGCTTTACCACGCGGTACTCGAGCGCTACGTGCAGCTCATGACCCGCCACGGCGTCACTCAGGGCCTCTTCCCCGAGGGTGGCCTGTCGCGCGATGGGAAGTTCCGGTCGGCCAAGATCGGCTTGCTCGACTACATCGTTGGAACGCTGCGCGACCGTTCCTTCGACCGCGACATCTGGTTCGTCCCCGTCGCCCTCAACTACGACCGCACGCTCGAAGACCGGGCCCTGATCCAGGAGTGCCTCGACCCGGAACTGCGGCTGTCGCGGCCGAGACAGCTCTGGAGCGTGGCGGAGTACATGGGTCTCAACACCGTGCGCCTCTTCACCGGGCGCCTCAAGCGCTACGGCCGCGCGGCCGTGAACTTCGGCACGCCGACGTCGCTCCGGACGTGGCTGGCCGCGCAGGCCACCGACGTGCTCGCTCTGCCCCGCGAAGAGCGGCTGCCCCACATCCAGCGCCTCGCCGACGACGTCATGGACGGCGTCCGCGCCGTCGTCCCCGTGACGGCCGTGGCTCTCGCCTCCGCCGCCCTCCTCTCCTTCGAGCGGCACGTCGTCCCGCTGAACGAGCTGCTGGGGAGGATGCGCGAGATCCGCGACCAGCTCCTCGAGACCAACGCCAAGGTGATCCGGGCGGACCGCGACATCGCCGAAACGTGGGGCCGCGCGCGACGGATGTTCCGGCTGCGGCGCATCGTCGTGGCGACCGGGGCGTCGGTGGCAGTGATGCCGCGCCAGCGTCCGCTCCTGGAGTACTACGCCAACTCCATCGCGCATCTCCTGCCGGCCAGGCCGGAGGCACCACACCGCATGACACCCGCGGACGACCGAGACGAGACCCTGCACCGGTTGAGAGAGCCGAAGAACGCACCTTAGGCGGTGCCAGGTGCCGGGTGTCAGGGAGTGCGTCGGCCCCCGACCCCTGACACCAGACCCCCGACACCCCATTATTCCCCCGTGCCCCAGACTCCCGTTCTGCTTCCCCAGCTTTCTATCGGCGCCCGCGTCGAGGACACCCTCCTCGTCTACGAGGTCGAGCAGCGCACTCAGAGCGACGGCAGCCCGTTCGTCATCCTGACGCTCGGGAACAGCAGTGGCCGCGTGAAGACCGCGCCGTTCTGGTCGTCCGAGGTGCACAAGGTCGAGGGGGTCGAGAAGGGCGCGGTCGTGAGCGTCATCGGCGACGTGGGCGAGTACCGGGGCGAGCGCCAGCTCAAGGTCAGCTCGATCCGCTCCGTCCCCCGGGAGATGGTGGACTGGGCACGGCTCCTCCCTTCGGTCGGCGACGTCGCCCCGTGGTGGGCAACGGTGGACAAGTGGATCGCCGACATGTCCGACGGGCCGTGGCGGCGGACGGTCGCCCTCTTCTACGGGGACCGCGACTTCCGGTCCCGCTACGAGCGCTGCCCCGCTTCGCTCACGAACCACCACGCGGAGCTCGGTGGGCTCCTCAAGCACACGGTCGAGGTGGGCGCAATCGCGAAGACGATGGCCAAGGCCGCGGGTGCGACCTGGGATCTGGTCCTGGCGGGTGTGCTCCTGCACGACATCGGCAAGCTCGAGGCCTACGCGTGGGACGGGCCGTTCGCAATGACGGAGGCCGGCAGCCTCATGGGGCACGTGGTGCTCGGCTCGGTGATGCTCGATCGCAGGCTCGACGAGGAGGAGCAGCCGCCGCTCGGCGACGGGGAGCGCCTGGTGCTGCAGCACCTGATCCTGTCGCACCACGGCGAGCTGGAATTCGGCAGCCCCGTGCGGCCGATGACGCTCGAAGCCGAGATCCTGCATCTGGCCGACCACGCGTCGGCGTCCACCGCGAACCTCGCGACCGCCCTTCAGGAGAGCGCCAACTTCGGCGAGGGAGAGACCGTCTCCAAGCCGATCTGGAGCCTCGACCGGCGGCGCGTCTACCGGGGCCAGCCCTGAGATGGCGGTGGCCGAGCCGCGGCTGGGGCGGGTGCTGTATGCGCCGGAGGCGATCGCCGCGCGCGTGGCCGAGATCGCGGCGGAGCTGAACCGGCAGTTCGCCGGCCGGCCGGCGGTCGTGGTCGCCGTCCTCAAGGGCGCGACGGTCTTCCTCGCCGACCTGCTGCGGGACCTCACCTTTCCCCTCGCCGTAGACTTCGTGCGGATCGCGTCGTATGGAACCGGCACGCGCCCGGGTGAGATACGCTTCATCAAGGACGTCGAGCTGCCGCTGGAAGGCCGCGACGTGATCGTCGTGGACGACATCGTGGACACGGGCGGCACGCTCGCACGTCTCAAGCAGGCGATCGAGGCGCATCGTCCGGCCTCGATCACCACGGTCGCACTGCTCCGGCGCGCGCCGAAGCGGCGGCTCCCCCCGACCCTGGATCTGGTGGGCTTCGAGCTGGAGAACGACGAGTTCGTGGCCGGCTACGGCATCGACTGCGCGGAGCGGTTCCGCGAGCTCCGGGCGATCCACGCCGTGGCCCGGACGTAGGCGGCGATGGCCGAGCGCGCGCAGCGCGCCACCGAGGAGTTCGGCGACCGCGCCGAGGCGCTGGCCGTCTTCCTCGGCGCCGCCGGAGCGGCCCCCCGCCTCATCACGCTCGACGACAGCGCGGGCTGCCCCCTCTACCACGCCCTCGCCGCGCTCCAGTGGACCGGCGAGACCGGGCTCTTCCAGCTCTCTGACCGCCTGCACGCCGTCTGGTTCGCGGCGGAGACCGGCGTCGCGGTCATCGAGCGGACGGTGGACGGCAAGCCGGCCTACCGCTTCCTGGGCCCCAGGATCGAGGCGCCGCAGAAGGCGCCGGTGGACGGAGCCCCCGTCGTGGACGAGATGTACGTCCTCGGCTACGAGTTCGAGTCCCGGTGGAACGCCATCGCCCACTTCCTCGTGACCACCCAGGGACGCGGCGCCCTGATGTCGCTGTTCGCGCCGCGCGCCCCGGAGCTCGACCACGTCCGGCGGTGGCTGCTCGAGTTGTTCCAGGGGCCGGTCCCCGAGGGCGCCGATCACCTGCACGCCGCCTGGTTCGCCACGACCGGCGCGGGGTTCCTCTTCCCGCCCACCACCATGGGCGGCGAGCGCACACGCGGATGGTCCTACGTGGAGCTCGGCAGGAGCAGCGAAGACTAGGGCAACGGCGTTGCCGCGTCGCAGTGTTCGCAGGGGACAAAAGAGCGACGGCCCGCCTGGGTCTCCCCAGTCGGGCCGTCGCCGAAGCAGCTACCCGGAGCCGAGAGATTGCTCTCCCGTTTTTCTTCCTACGGCCACCGGTTGTCTGTTGTCAGGGTCCCGGTAGGGCCGCCTGAAGCTCCGGCTTCCATCCCCACGCGACGTGCCCGCCACATGGTTCACTGCTCCGAGCGCTTCGAGTCCGGCCGGATCGCGTACCGACCTCTCGCACTGCACCCCGCTGCGCCACGGCGAGGTGGATGAAGCGCGCGATTGGCTTCACCTACCCGAGTCGGTGGGTGCCCTGGGATCATCGGACGCCTGTGCCCTTGTTTGCATCGGCGCCCTCCCCCAAGCTGCCGCTCGGGCCCATCAGCAGGCGTAGACCAAGCGGAGCCCGATCCCTTCCCCGCTGACGATGGTCGGCAATATAGGGCCGTCTCAACATCGTGCAAGTGCCGGATTTGCTTCGGGTTACACCACTTCAATGTGCGCTGGCTGTGGATTCCAAGGCCCCGGTTTCGAAGGGGTTCCCGCGACTTTCCCCAGAATGTCGAGATGTGGATTGACATCCCGTGTGGAGCTTTCGCGCTTGCTCCGGCCCGCGCCGGCTGCTAGGGTAGGCCGCCTGACTCACCTCAACGACGGAATGGAACCGTGAAACGCCAGCTTCTGTTTGGTTGCGCCATCGCGCTGAGCGCCACGAGCCCGCTCGCGGCCCAGCGCTCCCCGCTCCCCGACGCGCGCGTTGCCGCGCTGGTACGCGCCGACGCCATCTGGGCTCCGCTGAAGTTCCTCGCCAGCGACCTGCTCGAGGGCCGCGGCACGGGCCAGCGCGGCGGCGACCTCGCCATGGCCTACATCGCATCGCAGTTCATGGAGATGGGCCTGGAGCCGGCCGGCGACAGCGGGACCTACTACCAGCATGTGCCGATCGTCTCGTTGAACCCGTCGCCGACGCTGTCGATTTCGGGAGGCGCGCCGGCGCGCGATCTCCGCTATCGCGACGATTACGTGGCATGGGCGGAGCGTTCCGACACCCTGGTGCAGGTGAACGCCGAAGTAGTGTTCGTCGGCTACGGGATCACCGCGCCCGAATGGCAGTGGGACGACTACAAGGGGATGGATGTGCGCGGGAAGATCCTGATGATGCTCGTGAACGATCCGGGCATCGGCGATCCCACGATCTTCCGCGGAAAGACGCTGACCTACTACGGCCGCTGGACGTACAAGATCGAGGAGGCCGCGCGGCACGGCGCCGCCGGCCTTCTGCTCGTGCACAACGACTCGATGGCCACGTACGGCTGGAATACGGTGAGGAACTCGTGGACGGGCGAGCAGGTGCGCCTGGACAACCCGCCGACGCCGCTCCAGTTCGCCGGCTGGCTGACAGAGGGCGCTGCAACCGAGCTGCTCCGCGCGCGCTCCCTCGATCTAGCGCAGCTGATCTCGGCCGCGGGGCACCGTGATTTTCGGCCCGTGGCGACCGGCCTTCAACTCAGCATGACGGTCCGCTCCTCCCTCAAGCGGATGTCCACGGCGAACGTGCTCGGCCGGCTGCCGGGCCGCGATCCGAAGCTCAAGGACGAGGTGGTGTTCGTCAGCGCACACTGGGATCACTTCGGTATCGGCCAGCCGGTGAACGGTGATTCGATCCGGAACGGTGCGGTGGACAACGCGTCCGGCGTGGCGACGATGCTCGCCATCGCCGACGCGTTCACGCGCAGCGGCCTCAGGCCCAGGCGGTCGCTGGTCTTCGTGGGCATGGCCCTCGAGGAGTCCGGCCTGCTCGGATCGGCGTGGCTCGCTGCGCACCCGCCGGTGCCGCTCGCCCGCGTGGCGGCCGATCTCAACCTCGACGTGACGAACCTGTTCGGCGCCACCCGCGACATCTCGGCGGTCGGGGCCGACCAGTCCACGCTCGGGCGCGTCTTCGACGCGGCCGCGCGCGCCGAGCACCTTCGGGGCATCGTGGATTCGGTGGCGCTGAGCCACGGGTCGTTCTTCCGGGCGGACCACTTCTCGTTCGCCAAGGCCGGCGTCCCCGCCCTGACGCCGGGAGGGGGCGATGACTTTGTCGGCAAGCCTGCGGGATGGGGGAAGCAGCAGAAGGAGATCTACAACCGGGAGCGGTACCACCAACCGGCCGACAACCTGCTCCCCTGGTACACCGTGGACGGCTCCGTCCAGCAGGCGCGCGTGCTGGCGCGGGTGGCGTGGGCTGTCGCGGAGTCGGCCGCCCAGCCCACCTGGTATCCGACGTCGGAGTTCGCGGCGGCAGGGCGGCAAAGGGTGGGGCAGTAGAGCCAGGTGTCGGGTGTCAGGTGTCGGGGTCGGAGCGTGCTACGCCTCCCCGACACCCGACACCCAGCACCTAGTCGTTCACTCTCCCGGTGCCGCCCCCGCATACGGCGCGTTCCGCTGCAGTCCCGGCGGGACCGCAATGCGCCGCGAGGGCGGGAGGATGGCGTTCAGCGCGTTCACGAACGCCCGGTCGCGTTCGTGCACTTCGCGCACCTCATCGTAGAAGTCGCTGTAGAAGTGTTGCGCGGCCGTCCGGTACTGATCCCCCCACGGCGTCCAGCGATCAGGCGCGGCGATCATACTCGCCACGTTGTCACACTCGGCGACCGCCTGGCTCGCCGCGAAGGCCGTGTCGAGACCCGCCGCCGCGTTCTGCAGGGCGGGATTGGCGGGCAAGGTGCGCCGCAGTGTCTCCACCGCCGAAACGAAGGTCGTCAGGTCCCAGTAGACGTTCCGGCAGCGCGCCCAGCGGTCGCGCTCCCGCTGCGAGAGATCGGTTGGATTGCTGGCGCCTTCCATCGGCTGGCCCGACGTGTTCCGGAAGATGTCCACCAGCGTCACGATCGCCGAGTCGAGGAGGCGGCCGAAACGCGCCGCGTAGTCGAGCGCGGCATCGGACGTGGTTCCGCCGTAAGGCGGCATTGCGAGGCCGGCCGTGAAGGCCGACGCGGCGGGCGCCACGGGATGGGCCGCCTGTGGCGTCACCTGCGCGGCGCTCGGCGCGGCCGATGGCTGCGCGGCCCGCTGGATCGCCGGCGCCGCGGGTGGCGTGGCCGCGGGTCCGGGCTGCGTCGCAGGTGCGGTGGATCGGGCCTGCGTCGCCGGGCGGAAGACCTTGCCGGCGGATTTCGATCCTGTGGGTGACGTCGCCTGGGCCTGTGACGGGGGCTGCGCGACAGTCGGAGGCGGCTTCTGCGCTGCCAGAGGCGCGGTGCCGGCGGCGGCGATGATCGCGAGCAGCAGGATGCGGCGGGCCATGGTCTCCCCTCGTGCAACCACGTGATCGGGAGACTAAACCCCGATCCGGGGATACGCTAGCTCGCCTGCGCCCCGACTCCGGTGACCGAGGTCACGTCGCGGGGAACTGCTCCGCGTCCACGACCCGCACACCGACGCTGGCCTCGCCCATGCGGCACGTGAGGGGAGCGTCCGCCAGATCCGGGATACCGAGCTCGCGGCGCAGCCACTCGACCGGCGCGACGCAGCTCCCGCCGCCCGCCGCTCTCTTGCGCGTAACGCCCGCAAGGACGAGTCGTGTGCGCGCCCGCGCGGCCGCGAGGAAGAGGCGCCGCCGCGCTAGGGCATCGCGCGCCGCGGCCGCGCGCTGCGCCAGCAGCAGCGACGAGAACGGCCAGACCCGCCGCCCGCCGTCGTCCTCGGGCCAGACCACGGCCAAACCGCTCGCGGAGTCCACCCAGGCGCGGCGCGGCGCCGGCCCGCCGAGCGGCTCGTCCAATCCCGCCACAAAGACCGTGGACCACTCCAGCCCCTGGCACTCCTCCACGGTGCGGACGTCCGCGAGAGCGCTCACACCCTCGGCCTCGAGCGCTGCGGTGACCGGACCACGCGCGGCTTCGCCCTGCACGAGCACTGCCGCATCGCCGTCCCGGCCCGCGCCGTGCGTCCAGCGCACGCCGGCCGCGAGCGCCGCCGCCTCGCGTCGCCGCGCGTCCGCGATCGGCTCGGGGTGCTCGCCCCCGTCGGGGCGTGCGTGGGCCCGCCGCCGGACGAGCCACAGTTCCACCGGCGCGGCCGCCGACGGATCCGATTCGAGCCGCGCGATCGCGGGCGCGTACCCGCCCGGCTCGCTGGCAGGCCACAGCCGGGACCCGAGCGCGTTGATGAACCGTCCGACCCCGGCCCCAAAGCGCGGGGCCTCGAGCAGCACGACGGCGCGTCCCGCCTCGCGCAGGAGCGAGCGGAACTGCGCGTCGCTCCCCGAGCGCCAGGCGGCTGCCCGCTGGTCGCCTGTCACGAACAGGGAGGCAGGCGACAACATCCGGCGCAGGCGCACCATCTCGCCGCTCGACAGATCGTGCGCATCGTCCACGACGACATGGCGCACGCCGCCAACGAGCGCGAGGTCGGAACTTCCGCTCGCCCAGGCGTCGTCCGCTCTCGCCTGCGCCGCAGCGCCGAGCTCGCGGACCAGCGCCTCGGCAGTCTCCCACAACCGCCGCCGCGCGAGAGCCGCCACCGCCTCGCGCCGCGCGGCCTCGGTCAAGTCGATCCCCGCGACATCCACCAAACCGCGCAGCCGCTCGAGGTCGGCCCGGCCCGAGGCCGCCGTCCGCATCGCGCGATCCACGGCCGAACGCAGGTCGCGCGACCGCTGAGCGACGTCGCCGGCGCGCCTCAGCTGCCTGCCCAGATCGCCGATCCACCCCGGCTCTCCCTCGAGCATCCGCAGGTGCCGGAGGGACTCGACCTGCGCAAACCGCACCGACTCCTCGACCAACGCGACGCCACGCCGCAGCCAGTCGCCGCCGCCTCCCGCGCCGTCGTGCGGTTCCCCGCCGCGCGAGACCAGGCGCATCGTCTCCAGGAGGAGATCGCGCGCCTCCTCCGGGTGCCTCGCGAGCCCGAGAGCCGCTGTGAGCTGTAAGGCGACGGCCGACACGCGCCGCACCGTCTCCACCGGCCAGGCGCTCACCGGGAGAGGAACCTCGGCATCGCGGGCGGCCGCACCGGCGCCGAGCGCCGTCGCGCTCACCACGCACGCCGCCGTCCGCTCGACCACCGACTCGGCGCAGCCCGCGGCTGCGAGCGAGCGCGCGAGGCGCTGGCGGAACGGCCGGACCTTTGCGTCGCTGGTCACGAGCGCCAGGAGCCACACGGCGTCCTGCCGCAGGCTGGTGGTGAGTCTGGCGATCCGCGCCAGAGCGGCCTCGGTCTTTCCCGTGCCCGGTCCGCCCTGCACCACGACCAGATGCGCGTCGGCGTTGACCGCGGCCCGCTGCGCCGCCGAGAGCTCCTCGTGGGAGCTCCCTGCGCGGCGCATGCGGTGCGGCTCGAAACGCGGTGGAGTAGTCGTGACGGTCGTCCCCGCTGCGAGCGCGGAGTGCGGAGTCGAAGGCGGCAACGGGTCGAGCCGCGCCGCGTTCCTTCGGTTCTCCACCTCAGCTGCTCTCAGGCATTTTGGCGGCGACGCGCGGTGGACGTCGCCCAGCGGCCACTGCCCCGGAGCGGGCCACCGCTAGCGTGCGGATAGCATATCCACCGCGCGTCAGCCCCCCGTCAGTCGGCGGCGGGGGGCTGGGGTTAACCGGTTGTCTTACCGATGATTAACGAGATCCTGACGGTGTGACCTGCTCTAGCGCCGCCGCTTCGACTTCCCGGCGGCTTTCCCATGCTTGGCGGCGTGTTTTGGTCTCGAGGAGGCGTGCTTGGCGGCCCTCCGTACGGGAGCGTGCCGCTTCGTCGCCGCGTGATGGCTCCCGTGCGCGTGCGCCTTCTTGGTGCGATCGGCCACGCGCTTGCGCTCGTCCCGCGCGGCCTTCCGCGTCGCGGCCTTCGCCGCCTTGGCCTGCGCGGCGCCGCTGATCTCCGCCGTCACGCGGTCGCCCTCGTCGCTGCCGATGAGGCCACGGCGCACCGCATAGCGGATGAGCTCCAGCGCGTCGTCGGGCCGGAAGGGGGCGAGTCCGGCGGCCGCGCGCGAGAGGTTCACCATCGCGTCAGCGACGGGACTCCGAAGCACGTGCGCGATGCCGGGGACCGCTTCGAGAATGCTGGAGATGGCTCCGCTGCTCAGCTCAGTTGGCACGGCGATCTCCATGCGCCCCAACGCGTTAGGTGATTGGCGTCCCCGACCGGAGACGCTCGTCGCCCTGAATGGCTGGTGGCGAGCGCCAACCTACGGGGCGACAAGGGGTTCGTCAAGGAGAGCGCTGGCGGGCGCGAAGTTGGCGCGATAGGCTAACAGAAAGCCCGGCAACGAGTTGGCGTTGCCGGGCTGGAGCTCTCGCTCTGGGGGCCGACTAGGAACGCTTCTTCACGATGATCTGCACCGCGTGCGTCTTGGCCATCGAAGACGCATGCCAGCAGCGCCCCGGAGGCCAGCGCAGCCACCGAGGCGTACAAGAAGCTTCCGCTTCACATGATCGCCTTGAGCGTCACTCCGACGTCCCAGCCGGTGTAGCTCACGGCCGAGCCCGTGTTCGGATTGACGACGTTGCCCACATCCATGCGCAGCAGAGGCAGCACCGCAAAGCGGTCGCCGATCGGCAGCTGAAGGCGCGCGCCGAGCGAAAAGAGTCTGCCCCCGGCGCACAACGTGTTCGTGACCGCCCCCAGGCACAGCCCGGTGGTGTAGTTGCGGAACTCGAACTGCGGCCGCAGCACGCTGCGGCCCATCTGGATGGATCCCACCGCGCCGACGGCGAGCACATTCCGCTTCTCCGTGCTCGTGCTGTCGACGATGACCGTGCCCCCCTGTCGGTACAGGTCCCACGCGTACAGCGCGAGCCCGACGTTGCCGATCGGGAAGCTCCAGGAGGCCTGTGGGATGAAGCGTTTTCCGGACTGGAAGAGCGGCGAGTTACCGAACTGGTCGTCGCCGAAGCTCGAGTAGGTGACGCCGAGGGAGATCCGGCCCTGGCCAACGACCCGGTCGGCGCCAAGCCTCAGCCGGAACTCGCCGCCCGCCTTGTAGCTGGAGCCCGCGGCCCCCGTGTCGGCGATCGGCGTGAAGCTCCCGTTCGCCCGGTAGCTCCCGGCCAGCCCGATCGCCCACCCGCTCACCGGCACCGCCAGCGCCAGGCCGGTGGTGACGTTCAAGCCGGAGGCGAAGTTGGCCACGGGGAACGGGATCAGGTCCGAGGCGATGAGGTTCGCCACGGAGAGTTGCGCCGCCGTGAGCTTCGATTTCCCCGTGGGGAGGTTCACCGCCAGGGTAAAGACGGCCAGGTCGGGCACGATCTGGTAGACGCCCCGCGCCTGGATGTCCGTCAGCCCGGAGAGGGAGGTGCTGGCCCCCGTCTCATCGGTGCGCGAAACGGTCGCGTAGTGGCCGCCGAGGTCCAACGCGAGCCGCGAGCTGGCCTGCCACACCGCGGCGAACGGCACCGCGATCTCCGTCGCGCTCTTGATCCCGAGACCGGACTGGAAGCTGATGCCCCGCACTTCGACCCCGCCGAAGCCGGTGGTCGAGCCGATCGGGGCGCCCTGCGCGAGGAGCGCCGCCGGGAGGAGCACCGCGGCCGCAAGAACCGGGAAAGCCCGCCGCGTGCGCATCAGGGCCTCTTGATGATGATGATGATCGTGCCGGTCGGCGGAGCCGCCCCGTTGCCGTTCAGGATCTCAGACGTGGGCTTCTTGTCGCTGTTCGGCTGCTGCCCCGTGCTGCCTGCGGTGCCGCCGCCGGAGGCGGCCGTCTGCGACCCGCTGGAGGAGTTGGTCCCCTCCGTGCCGTTGTTGAGCGCCTGCTGCGTCGCGTCGGGCCCGGCGGCCGGCGGCGCCGCGAGCTGCTCGGTCTGGGACACCACCTGCTCCGTCTGGCTCACCGTCTGCTGGCTTGCGGCCCCCAGATCGCCCGCGGTCGCGGCGCCCTGGCTCGCTGCGCGGAAGGTCGGGTCGAGGTTCGCCGCGTCGTTGAACTGGGCCTGCGCTGCGGCGTAGTCGCCCTGGTCCTGCGCCACCAGCCCGCGGCTGTAGGCGAGGAACGCCTGGACGTTCTGGGTCGGGCGCTGGTTGATGGCGTTCTGCTCGGCGGGCGCCAGCTGGACGCCCATCGCGTTGAAGATCGAGAAGGCGATCTGCTTCTCAAGGTCGAACAGGCGGTTCAGTTGATCGGCGCCCGTGGCTGGCGACCCGGCGCCCGCCGTCGCGACGTCCACCACCACCGCGTTCACCCGTAGCTGGTCGCCGGGCAGGTCGGTGAGCGTGCCCTGCACGACGCGGGCGGCACGCAGCATGCGCCCGCTCCGGAGCGCGGTCGTCGGGTCGGCCCGCCCGGAATCCGACAGCTTCATCTCGTCGATGATCGCCTGCATCCGCTCCCGCTCGAGCACCCTCAGCTGCCGCGACTTCGCCAGGTCCGTGACCAGCAGCTGCGCGAGGCCGCGGGTCAGCGGCTGGATCTCGGCGTTCGTGCCGCCGTAGTTGAACGGCATCACCGCGACCGTGTTGGACTCGGGCGGCATCGTCGAGAGTGCGGCCTCGTGCGCCAGGGCTTGACGCGCCTGGTACTCCATCTGCCGGCGGTCCACCAGCGCCAGGCGCTGCTGGGCCGTGGCCTTGAGTTCGTTGTTGGGGGCCAGGCCGACGTAGGACTGGTAGGCCTGCTTCGCCGTCGCGAAGTCGCCCAGCTGTTCCGCCGTCATGCCGAGGTAGATCGCCGCGACGCCGTTGCTCGGGTCGTGCGCGACCGCGCTGTCCAGCACCGGCCGCGCGTCCGCGTACCGCTCCGCCTTGAAATACGCGACGCCGAGCCGGGCCAGGGTGTTCGCATCCTGGGGACGCTGGCTCTTCTCGGCCTCGAGGGCCGGAATCTGCTGCGGGGTGACGTCGCTCACCCGGATGGCGCCACCCGCGGCACACGCGCCCGCGGACAGGACCAGGGTGATGTACACTAGGCTGCGGGGTCGCAGCAGGGGTGTCATCAGGCCAACCTCGCCAATGATAATGCGGCGGACAGGGTGCAACACGCGATGCAGGATTATGCAGGGCACCGCTGGCGCCTGCAAGTCAGCCCGCACCTGTCCGATCCAGTGACCTTACACGCGGCACGGGAGTGCGGCGGTGACACGAGTCACGCCGGCGTTTACGGCGTGCCGGGACGCCTCACCGGGGCGCGCCAGCGCATCACCTTGACCTCGGCCTGCGACAGGATCTCGCTCAAGACCTTGCGGGTGCGCTGGTCCACCGGCAGGTCCAGGTGCATCTCGAGCGTGTACCCCGCGCGATCCGTCCCGCGCCCCTGCATGACGAAGCCGTTGGGGATGGAGCGGACCTCGTCGATGGGAACGTCCGCTACCAGATCGAAGCTCTCGCTCGCCGCATCCGTGGCCATAAAGAAGCGCCTCCCACCGCGAGAGGTTACCCCGCGGCGGGAGGCGCCGCAAGCTGACCGGCCGACTGGGCTACTCGACCGTGATCGTGCCCTTCATCCCGAGCGCCTGATGCGGCAGGCAGAAGAACGCGTACGTGCCCTTCGGCGCGCCGGCGAAGCTGATGCTGTAGACCTGGTTGGGCTGCGTCAGGAACGGGCCCTGCAGGTCCCCCATCCGCTGGCCCATGGCGCGGTTCAGCACTTCCTTGGCGCCGGCCGGGATGTGGTCCTTGTCGAACTGGATGTTGTGCGGTCCGCCCGAGACATTCACGAACTGGACGATGTCGCCGACTTTGATCGTCAGAATCGCCGGGTCGAACTTGTACTGGCTCCCCGCCTGCGTCATCCGGATGCGATGCGTGGTGGGGGGCGCGGAGGGCCGCGCGGCGGCGACGATGGCCAGCGCCAGGACGGGCAACGCGGCGAGTGTCCAACGGTTCATTGCGACCAAGCTCCTCACTTTTGAGGACGAGTCTATTATGGAATGCGCGGGGTCGGGCCCCGCGGCGGGCGAACGTGCCGTGATGGAAATGGGCCGTGAATGAATTCACATGTAGGGCGATTTCGCAAGGCCCTGCCGGAGAGCCGTTTGCGCGGCCCCCGGAGGCCGGCTAGGTTTGGGGGTTCCGGGGCGCGCGGCGCCCGTTGTGGTCCCGAATAGGCAGGAGCGGTCACAGGTCGTGGCAGGCGACGCCATCCAAATGATGGGCACCATCACCGAGGTGCTCCCCAACACCACGTTCCGCGTCGAGCTCGAGAACGGCCATCAGATCCTGGCCTACGTCTCGGGGAAGATGCGCAAGAACTACATCAGGATCCTACGCGGCGACCGGGTGGCCGTCGAGTTGTCGCCCTACGACCTGACTCGCGGCCGCATCACCTACCGCTACAAGTGAGACGACGGGCGCGCCCGCCCGTCCGCGGCGCGTGAACAAGCAGCTCGGCGTCGTCTTCACCGTCGTCTTCATCGATCTGCTGGGCTTCGGGATCGTCCTCCCGCTGCTGCCCACATACGCCGCCACCTTCGGCGTGGGGCCGGCGGCCATCGGTCTGCTCGTCACGAGCTTCTCGCTGCTGCAGCTCATCGCCGTTCCCATCTGGGGCGGCATCTCGGACCGGTTCGGCCGCCGCCCTGTGCTGATCGTGGGCCTGGTGGGCTCAACCGCGTCCTACGCGCTTTTCGCCTTCGCCCACACCTACTGGGTGCTGTTGGTCTCGCGGATCATTGCCGGGGCGATGGGCGCGACCATTGGCGTAGCCCAGGCGTACATCGCCGACGTCACGACGCCGGAGCGCCGCGCGCACGTGATGGGGATGCTCGGGGCCGCGTTCGCGATGGGATTCATCCTGGGTCCGGCCATCGGCGGGATCCTCGCGGCCCACCGCTATGCCGACGCGGGGCTGGTCGCCGGAGGGCTGTCCGCCGCGAATGCCCTGGCCGCCCTGGCTTGGCTGCCCGAAACTCCCCGCCACCATGCCGCGCGGTCGGCGGCTCGCGTGCGTCTCGGGCCGCTGGCGGCCCCGTTCGCGGCCAGCCTCCTGGTGACCGCCGCGTTCGCGGTCCTGCACGTGACCCTGCCGCTGTTTGGCCGGGACGTGCTGCACGACACGACGCGGCGGATGGGGATGCTGTTCGCCTTCATGGGCGTGGTGTCCGCGATCGTCCAGGGGGGCGTGGTGGGGCGCTTGGCGCCGCGCGTGGGAGAGCAGCGGCTCGCCGTGGCCGGCGCGCTGCTGCTCGCCGCGGGGCTCGCGCTGGCGCCGCAGACCTCGGGCGGCACGGCGTTGCTCGTGGCGCTGGGAGTGCTGTCGGCGGGCTCCGCCCTCGCGACGCCGAGCATCTACGCGGTGGTCAGCCGGCGTGCGACGGCCGGGCAGCAGGGAGCGGCGCTGGGACTCACTCAGACCGGCTCAACGCTCGGCCGCATCGTGGGGCCGACCCTGGCCGGCTTCCTCATCGGCACGAACGGCACCGCCGCCCCCTTCCGGGCAGGGGCGGGACTGGCGCTGCTGGGAATGGTGGCGGCGCTGTTCCTGCCGCCGCTGCACCCGGCGGAGCCGGCGCGCGGCTGAGGCCCGCGGCTTCCGCTAACGGGGCTGGTAGCCGATCCTGCTCCAGCGGATGGCGGTGATGAACGGCAGCGCCCGCCAGGACTCGTTGTCGAACGAGTAGTAAACGAACAACGGGCGTCCACGGATCACGTTCCGCGGCACGAACCCCCAGTAGCGCGAATCGTACGAGTTGTCGCGGTTGTCCCCCATCACGAAATACTGCCCCGGAGGCACGACCAGCGGCCCCCAGTTGTCCCGCGTGGGGTGATAGGTCGCGCGGTTGACGCCGGGCAGCAGGAAGTTCACCTGCCAATCGCGCATCTCGGGAGCGGAGGTGTCGGTGAGCGAGTCCACGTGCTCCACGTACGGCTCCCGCTGCGCCACGCCGTTCCGCCACAGCACGGCGTTCTTCATCTGGAGCGTGTCGCCCGGCACTCCCATCAGGCGCTTCACCACGTTGACCCCAGCCTCGGTGCGCGAGTCGAACACGACGATGTCGCCGAGCCGCGGGGCCCGGATTGCCGGGAGGCGGGTGTGGATCAGCGGCAGCTCGGCGCCGTACAGCGCCTTGTTGACGAACAGGAAGTCCCCGACCAGGAGCGTCCGCTCCATGCTGCTCGAAGGAATCCGGAAGGCCTCGATCAGCAGGGTCCGCAGGACGAACCAGATGACGAGCGCGATGGCCAGCGACTTGATCCACTCCCAGGTCGCGTGCTTGAACGACTTCTTGGCTTTGACGGGCTGCACCGAGCTCATGGCGTCAGTTTACCCAATCCGCGATGAAAATGTTCGTTTCGTGGGGCACCGTTCCGTGCCGGTTCGACGCCCACACCAGCTTCGTCCCGTCCGGCGAGAACATCGGGAAGCTGTCGAAGTCGGGGTAGGTCGTGACCTGCTCCAGCCCCGTTCCGTCCGGGTTGACGAGGTACAGGTCGAAGTTGCGCCCGCGCGGATTCGTGTGGTTCGAGGCGAAGATGATGCGGCGGTCGTCGGGCGTGAAGTACGGCGCGAAGTTTGCCCCGCCCAGGTGCGTGATCTGGTGGCGGTCTGAGCCGTCGGCGTTCATCACCCACAGCTCCATGTCGAGCGGCCGCACCAGATGTTGGGCGAGCAGTTGCCGGTACTCGGCCTTCTCCTGCGGCGTCTGCGGATGGAAGGCGCGGTACACGATCTTCTTGCCGTCGTGGGACCACCAGGGGCCGCCGTCGTAGCCCAGCTCGTGGGTGAGCCTGCGCACGTGCGTCCCGTCGATCCGCATCGTGTAGATCTCGAGGTCCCCGTCGCGCGTCGAGGTGTACACGATGCGCTGGCCGTCAGGCGAGACGACGGCCTCGGCGTTGTAGCCGGGAGTGTGCGTCAGCTGCCGCAGGTCCGATCCGTCCACGTTGGCGGTGAAGATGTCGAAGTCGTCGAGCCGCCACACGTAGCCGTGCGAGTAATCGGGTGTGGGCGGGCAATCGGCGCTGTGAAGGCCCGTCGACGAGAACAGCACCCTGCGGTCGTGGTCGAAGAAGTACCCGCAGGTGGTGCGGCCGCGGCCGTCTGACACCCGGTGCACGTCGGAGCCGTCCGCGTTCATCACGTACTCCTGGTCGCACGGGTGATCACCCCGGGTGCTCTGGAAGACGATCTTCGTCCCGTCACTCGAGAAGTACGCTTCGGCATTCTGCCCGCCGAAGGTGAGCTGCCGGATGTTGGCAAAGTGCACTTCGCCCGACTCCGGCTGCACCGCGCGCCAGGTCGGCTGCT
Organism: Gemmatimonadales bacterium; assembly: GCA_049513575.1. Taxonomy (GTDB): domain Bacteria; phylum Gemmatimonadota; class Gemmatimonadetes; order Gemmatimonadales; family JACORV01; genus Fen-1245. The sequence continues at coordinate 826,746 of JBEKVZ010000001.1, read as the reverse complement.
GCTGGGGCTGCTGCGCCGGGGGATGGAAAGCGGCCGCGACGCCGAGGCCCGCGGCCGCGATGACGACGATGGCTTTCGTAACCATGGCGCGAATTCTAACGGTCGCGCGGAGCGGCCACCAACTCCGCGCCACTACGGACAGGACGGGGGCTGGACGGCCGGCGGGGCGAGCTGGGTGCCCCGCTGCACGAGGAGATAGCGCCAGCCCGCGGGCTGGGAGTCGGGTGCGGGCTCATCGGCCCACAGCTGGATGCCGCAGGGCCCGTGCGGGCCGCCGTAGACGCGCGGCGCCGCCTCGGGATCCGCCGAGAACCGGTAGCCTGGGGCAGCCGTCTCGATCTGGTCGCCTATCGAGCCGCGCGCTCCGACGAGGAAGATCGGGTACGACACTCCCGCCGAGTCGGCGACGTAGCCGAGGAGATCGGGAATCCCGTCGCCTGTGACGTCCTCGAAGGCGAAGACGCCGATGCTCGCCGCCGAAGCCATGACGTCGGAGCGAGCGATCCGCACCGGCGCGCTGTCGGTGTCGACCCAGAGATCCGCCCGCGACTGCACCACGCCCGCCGTGCCCGACTCCACGTCCACGAGGACGAAGATCGCCCCCACCGGCGACGTCCAGGTGTAGGCCGCCGCGGCGACGGCGTCGGACTGCGTGTAGGTCTGGCGCACGCGTTCGGTCACCCGCTCCTCGGCGCTCGCGCCCACGCCGGCGCCGGAGCGCTCCCGGCCGCACGCGGCCGCCAGCGCGGCGAGTGCCACGGCGAGTCCCAGGCCCCCGAGCCGCCTCACCGGTCGCCCGCGCCGTAGATGTGCCGATACCACTGGTAGTTCGCGTACACGCTGCGAACGTAATCGCGCGTTTCGGCGACCGACAGCCGCTCGACGAACAGGTCCGGGTCCCCGAACTCCGGCCGCTGCCGCTCGCGCAGCACCGCCGTGCGGCCAGCGTCGTATGACGCGAGGAGCGCGTACACGGGCAGTGAGTCGCGCACCAGGCGGTCGTGCACGAAGCGCGCTCCGAGATGCAGGTTGAAATCGGGGACGAACAGGAACCGCGGATTCCACCGACCGAGCCGGAGCAAGCGCGCCATCTCGGCCCCGGTGCGCGGCAGGACCTGGCTCAGGCCGCGGGCCCCGGCGCGGGACTGCGCCGCCGGGTCGAAGCGCGACTCCTGACGGACGATCGCCGCCATCAACAGCGGGTCCACGCACTGCTCCGTCGCCTCGGCCTCGATCACGGACCGATAGGGAAGCGGAAAGAGATCGAGTGCCACCGGAAGCGACAGCCCCGCGCGCTTCCGCGCGGCTTCGCTCAGCCGGATGGCCTCGCGGGCATACCCCGCCTCGGCCGCCGCGCCGGCGGCCGCAAGCAGGACGGTGACCGGGGCGCGCGGGTCCTTCAGCCACCCGGCGGCTTCCGCGCGCGCCTCCGCCTCGAGCCCGACCCGAGCAAGCAGCTCGATGCGCTCGCGCGCACGGGTCGCCGGAAGAGCGTCGGCGGGCGGCGGCGGCGCCGTGTCGGGGGCCAGATGCAGGGAATCACGGAGCAGCTCCCTGGCGCGCACGCCGTAGTAGACGGTCGGCGCGTCCTCGGCGAGGGAGGCGAGCTGGGCAGGGGCGAGCGAATCACCGCGCTCGAGCCCCAGCCGGGCCGCCCAGTAGCGCGGCGCCAGACCCAGCCGGCGCGCGGTGTCCCCGGCCAGCACCGCGATCATGCCGGAGCGCGCCGAATCGAGACGTCCCGCCGCCACGTCGGCGAGCGCCAGGCGGTAGCGGGCCACCAGGGCCGGCGGTGTCGCCGCAAAGTGGATGAGCAGCTCGAGATAGAAGGCGCGCTCGCGCTCCCGCGACCCGCGCGTCCGCTCGCGGCCGGCGACGAAGAGCAGCGTCGCCGCGGCATCGCTGTCTCCCGGATCGGCGCGCGTCAGCCGCATCGCCACGCTGTCGGCGTCCTCCCACCGGTCTGCCGCCCCGAGCACCTGCACTCGCGCCCGCGCGATCGCGGCCGCCGGCAGCTCCTTGCGCCGGTGCCGCTCCGCGTCCGCGCTGTCCAGCGTCAGGAGCGCGGCCCGGAACTGGCGCCGGACCGCCTGAACCGTCGCAAGCTCGATCCGCGCCGCGGGGCTGGTGTCGCGGAGGGCCACCGCCCGCCGGGCATAACGCTCGGCGGTGGCTCGGTCCCCGCGCGCGCGGAACGCGCGGGCGACGCCGACCAGCTCCCCCGGCGTCAGACGGCCGAGGCGCTCCACGAGCAGGTTGGCGGCGAGCAGCGCCACCGGCTGGGTGGCGTCGGTCAGCAGGAGGGAATCGGCGAGGCGCCGCGCCGGCGTCCACTGGCCCAGCGACGCCTCGACGCGCGCCGCGTCGAGGAATTCTCCGCGCCGCAGGAACAACTCGATGGCGCCGGCGAGATTGCCCGCCCGCTCACGCGAGTGCGCGACCAGATCGTCGGCCCACTGCGCCGCCCCGGGCGTGCGCGCGTCCCGCGCCGACGCGAAGGCGAGCGCGGTGTCCTCCTCGAGCGCCGAGCGCCGCAGCGCGAACCAGTCGGCGACTTCCGGCACAACCTGCGCAGCCATGCGCCACGCGGCGATCGCCGAATCCCGCTGGCCGCTGCGCTCCCACACCAGCGCCAGGCGGACGGCGACGGTCGCCGCCAAGGCCGGGCCGGCATCGGCGCGCGCCGCGAGCCGCCGGTAACGGGCGGCGGCCGCTGCCCACCGCCCGGCACGCTCGTCCTGCCGGGCCGCGATGGCCAGGAAATCGGGGTTGGTGTCCGCCCCGCTCACGCGAGCGAGGATCTCGTCCACGCTCGCCGTGAGACCGAGGCCCTCGGCGATGCGGAGCTGCAGCAGCGCCGCGGCGCTCTCCAGCGGGTGCGGGGGCTTGGGCAGGGGTGGCGCAACGCGCGACGCGTGCCAGTAGCGGCCTTCGGCGACCAGGCTCCGCGCGTCGCCAAGCGGAGGCGCAACGCAGACGTCCGGTCGCGGATCCTGGCGCGCGCCCTGCGCCGCCGCCGTTGCCTCCGGCACGCCGAGCGCCAGCGCAACCAGCGCACCCCGCGCCACCCTGCCCCACCTGCCGCCGCTCGCGCGGCGCGCGGACAAGGCTACCGCCTGAGCAGCCGAACGCCGCGCCGGCCGGCGACGACCGCCAGCTCGGCGATCCGGAGAAACAGCCCGTCCTCCACGACGCCCGTCCGCCGGGCCAGCGCCCGGGAGAGCGCCGCCGGATCGCCGATCCCGCGCGCGAAGCGGCAATCCACGACGTAGTTCCCGTTTTCCGTGACGTACGGCTCGCCGCCGGGCCCGCACCGAAGCGCCGGCTCCGCCCCGAGCTTCTCGAAGAACGGGATCAGGGCGCTCCATCCGAACGGCACGACTTCCACCGGCACCGGACCGCGCGTGCCGAGTCGTCGCACCAGCTTCGACTCGTCGACGACCAGGACGAAGCGCTTCGCCGCGAGCGCCACCACCTTCTCCCGTAGCATCGCGCCGCCCATCCCCTTGATGGCGTTGAGCCGACGATCGACCTCGTCCGCGCCGTCCACGGCCAGCGCCAGCTCCGGGTACTCGTCCAGGGTGGCCAGCGGGATGCCGAGCGTGCGGCAGCGTTGCGCCGTGGCCTCCGACGTGGGCACCGCGATCACGTTCCGCACGGTCCCCTCGCGCAGGCGTCGTGCCAGCGCGTCAAGCAGCGGCTGCATCGTCGAACCGGTGCCCAGGCCCACGACCGTGCCGCTGGTGATCAACTCGACGGCGCGCTCCGCGGCCGCCCGCTTCAGAAGGTCGGTGTCGGTGGTCATCGTAGCATGGGAAGATGGCGCATCACCCGGGCCACCGTCGAGTCCCACAAGGCCCTGCGACGCGGATCGGCCGGCTCAGAACGCGAGCCGATACCCGAAGATCGTTTTGACGAGCCAGCGGTCGGTGCTCGCCGTCATCCCGCGGCCTACACCGAGGTTGATCTCCCACTTCGGCGAGACGTTCAGGTCCATGGCGGCGAAGAGCTGGTGCTGCTGCTCGGGCGCGGGGTCGAACCCGGCCACGGGACCGAGGGCACCGTAGTACTCGATCGCGCCGGTGACCTGCTTGGTGAAGTCGTAGCTGACCGCGGCGTTGGGAGAGAACTCCCAACCGCGCCCGGCGTTCTCTCCGGTGATCGCCTTCTCCGGCGCCGGGTTCAGCGCCCAGTACCAGCGCCCCATCTGCTTGTCGATGATGGGCCGGATCTCCCAGGTCCAGGTGTCGGTCGAGAAGATCCGGCGCTGGTAACCGATCTCGGTCGACAGGCTCACGCCGACCGGCCAGTGCCAGCTCTCCGGCACGGCGATGCGGGGCCGGACGTGGTCGCCGACCCAATTCCAGCCGTTTCCGGCGCGCGCGCTGGTGAAGACGTAGAACCCGACCTCGAGCCAGGGCGAAAACCCGTGGGTGATCTCCAGCGTCTCGTGGAACGCGTGGAGCGTGGGCAGGAGGCCGTCCACCTCTTCGGCCCGGCCGTCCACGGTGAAGTTGCTGTGCAGCTCCACCATGGTGTGGCCGGCATCCACCAGGCTCGCGCCGTAGACCTGGATCTCGTAGTTGTCCTGCGCGCGTGCCGCACGGAGCGGCAGCGCCGCCAGCAGGGCGGTCGCGAGCAGGTAACCCGATCGGCTCATGGTTCCATCAACATAGGCGGGCCGGGACCGGACGAGGAGCGGCCGGGCCCGCGCCGGGTATATTGCACCCTCCGACAACCGACACCGATGCCACGCGACATCATGATCGAGGCCGGGCCCGCCCTCGCGGACGCTGCAGCGCAGTGGATCGCCGCCGCGATCGAAGCCGACATCCGCGACCGTGGGTGGTGTGCGGTGGCTCTGTCGGGCGGGTCGACGCCGCGGCCCGTGTACGAGCGTCTCGCGCAGCCGCTGCTTGCATCCCGCATCGCCTGGCGGAGCGTCGAGATCTTCTTTGCGGACGAGCGCGCGGTGCCGCCCACCGATCCCCAGAGCAACTACGCCATGGTGCGGGCCGCGCTGCTCGAATCCGTGAGCGTCCCTGCGGCGCAGGTCCACCGCATGGAAGCCGAGCGCGGCGACCGCGACACGGCGGCGCGCGACTATGAGCGCGTCCTCCCGAAGCGCCTCGATCTGCTCCTCCTCGGCATGGGCGCCGACGGGCACACGGCGTCGCTCTTTCCCGGCTCGCCGGCCCTCGACGAGCTCCGCCGCCGCGTGACGCCTGCCACGGGCCCGACGCCGCCCCGCGAGCGTCTCACCATCACGCCTCCAGTGATCGCGCAGGCACGCCGTGTCGCGGTCCTGGTCGCCGGCGCCGAGAAGGCGGCGACGGTCGCACGAGCGCTGCGGGGTCCGGCCCGGCCGCGCGAGCTGCCCGTGCAGATCGCGCTCGGCGGCACCTGGTTCGTCGACACGGACGCAGCCACCCATCTGGTGGAGATCTCGGCATGAGAGTTCTGGTTGGCGACATCGGCGGCACCAATGCCCGGCTCGCGGTCGCCGATCTCGCGGGGGGCGCACCGCGGATCGTGAAGGAGCAGCGCTACCGCAGCGGCGACGCGCCGGGCCTCGCCCCGATCGTACGCCGGTTCCTCGACGGGGCCGGCGAGCGTGTCGAGCGCGCCTGCTTCGGAATCGCTGGCCCCGTGGTGGACGGTGAATGCCGCACGCCCAACCTCCCGTGGACGGTGAGCGCGCGCGAACTCGCCCGCGACATCAGCATTCCCAGCACCTGCATCATCAACGATTTCGTCGCTGCGGCGCACGGCGTCGACTGCCTGGGCCCCGGAGACCTCGTCACCCTCCAGGGGGGACACCCGGCCGAGCACGGGACGATCGCGCTCATCGGCGCGGGGACCGGGCTCGGCGAAGGATTCCTTGTGTGGGACGGCACGCGGTACCGCGTGCACGCCTCTGAGGGCGGGCACGCCGACTTCGCCGCCAGTGATGAGGCCACGTGGCGTCTGCGCAGCTCGCTGGTGGACGACTCAGGCCGTGTATCGTGGGAGCGGGTGCTCTCGGGCCCGGGGCTCGCGCGCCTGTACCACCACCTCGCCGCCAACTCCTTCGCGCCAGAGCACCTGGACCTCCGGCGCGAGATGGAGGAAGACGATCCTGCCGCTGTGGTCACCGGGCACGCCCTGGAAGGAGACGACCCGATCTCGGTCAAGGCGCTCGAGGTCTTCATGGCGGCCTACGGCGCCCAGGCAGGGAACCTCGCGCTCACGGTGCTGGCGACCGGCGGTGTCTATCTGGCGGGCGGGATCGCGCCCCGCATCGTCGCGAAGCTCGGAGACGGCACGTTCATCCGGGCCTTCAGGAACAAGGGGAGGATGGCTGAACTGATGGAGCGCATCCCGGTGCACGTCATCGTCAGCCCCGATGTCGGCCTCCTCGGCGCGGCGCGCGCGGCGGCGGAGTGACCACATGACCACGCCTTCGCTCGCCGTTCCGCTCCGCCTGTCGGGCGCGGTCCGCATGCGCACCGAGCCGCTCAAGAAGGCGGGCCCCTGTACCGCGGTCATCCTCGGCGCCGGCGGCGACCTGATGCACCGCAAGCTCCTGCCAGCGCTCTACCATCTGATGCACGACGGTTTGCTGGACGAGGAGTTCGCTGTGGTCGGCGCGGGGCTGGAGCCCATGAACGACGCGTCGTTCCGGGCCGCCATGCGCCAGGCGGTGCTCGACGCCCTGGAAGCAACAGAGATCGGGCACGTGCCCGATGCGTCGTGGGACCGCTTCGCCGCGCGCCTCTTCTACGTGCAGGGCGATCTCGCCAGCCCCGCGCTCTACGCTGCGGTCCGGGAACGCCTGACCGAGATCGAGCGTAGCTGCTCGCGCGACCGAGGCCGGCTGTTCTACCTCGCCTTGCCGCCGAGCGTCTACGCCAGCGCCGTCGAGCACCTCGCAGCGAGCGGCCTGGCCGCGCGGATGGAGGATCCGGCCGCCCGCCCCTGGGTCCGCGTCATCATCGAGAAGCCGTTCGGCCGCAGCCTCGCGAGCGCTCGCGCGCTGAACCAGGTGGTGCTCAAGGCCCTCGCCGAGCACCAGGTTTACCGGATCGACCACTACCTGGGCAAAGAGACGGTCCAGAACCTCCTGGTCTTCCGCTTCGCCAACTCGATTTTCGAGCCGGTGTGGAACCGCCAGCACGTGGACCACGTGCAGATTACCGCCGCCGAGACCGTGGGCGTCGAGCACCGCGCGGGCTACTACGAGCAGGCCGGCGTGGTGCGTGACATGTTCCAGAACCACCTGCTGCAACTCTTCACCCTCACGGCGATGGAGCCACCGGTCGCCTTCCAGGCTGACGCGGTGCGGGACGAGAAGGCGAAGGTGCTGCGTGCGATCCGCCCCGTCCCGGCGTCGGCGCTCCACGACTACACGGTGCGCGGGCAGTACGGCCCCGGCATGATCGGCAGCACGAGCGTCCCCGGCTATCGCGAGGAGCCCAAGGTTTCGCCGACGTCGCCCACCCCGACCTACGCCGCCGTCCGGTTGATGATCGACAACTGGCGCTGGCAGGGCGTGCCGTTCTTCCTCCGCTCGGGCAAGCGCATGGCGCGGCGCGCGACGGAGATCGCGATCCAATTCAAGCGCCCGCCGCACCTGCTCTTCCCGCAGACCGACGGCGAGGCGCTCGAGCCCAACGTGCTCGCCATCCGCGTCCAGCCGGACGAGGGTATCTCGCTCTGCTTCGAGATCAAGATCCCGGGCGTGGACGTGCGGATGACGTCGGTGCAGATGGACTTCAGCTATGGCGAGGCGTTCGGCTCGACCGACCACTCCGCGTACGAGACGCTGCTGCTGGACTGCATGGTGGGGGACGCCACGCTGTTCGCGCGCAGCGACAGCGTCGAGGCGTCGTGGGCGGTCGTCGATCCGATCATCGAGGCGTGGGAGGCGAAGCCCCCCGCGCACCTCCCCAACTACGCGGCGGGCTCGTGGGGCCCCGCCGTGGCGGACGAGTTCATCGCCCGCGACGGGTCGCGCTGGCGCCAGCCGTAGCGGTGAAACGCCCGAAAGACCATTCCCTAACGCGATAGATCCGCTTCGGTTTGGCCTTCCACGCCATTGACCTTTGGCGCGGCGCGCTCGACTGTATCGGAGACGAGTCGGCCCTCTGACGCCAATCGCGGGAGACGCTGGTGCGTTATCGCGCCTTGCCCGTCGCGTTGCGGCACCCCGCGGTCCATACAGGCGCTGCGGGTCCGGGCCCCCTGCGTGCCCGATCCAGGTGGCGGCTGACGGGCTCCTCCTCACGCCTGCTGGCGGTCCTGGCAGCCACACTGGCTGGCCTCACCTGCGACCTCGTGACGTCTCCGAAGACCCGCAACATCCGGATCGACTACGCCGGGACCACGCGCCTGATCGTGGGCACGGTCGTGCCATTCGCAGTCTCGGTCACCGATAACAACGCACTGCTCGACCATGCGCGGCTGAACGTCAGTACGTCCGACACGAGCGTCCTTGGGGTCCGGGACCTGGACGGCGGGTTCACTTTCAACCTTCTGGCCAAGCAACGGGGGAGCGCGGTGGTCAGCGCCTCATTCGTCTCCTCCACGCTGACGGATGCACCGCCGAGCGTCCAGGTACGCTTCACGACGGTGGCGGCGAGCCTGTCGATCGACAGTTCGTCGGTCACGTTCCCCAGCCTCAACGACACGCTGACCTTCACGGCGGCCGTGCGCGACAGCCATGGGGATGCGATCACCGGTGCCGCCGCCGCGGTGCGCTGGTCCTCCTCCGCCCCTGCGATCGCCACGGTGGATGCGTCCTCGGGCCGGCTGACGGCGCGCGGCAACGGAACGGCCCAGATCGTGGCGACGATCGACTCGACGGTGACCGATACGGCGACCGTCACGGTACAACAGCGTCTGACGCGATACGCATTCACGCCGGCGTCCCTCGTGCTGTCCGCGCTCACCCAGGACACCCTCCTGGTTGTCACCCCTTTCGACGCCCGTGGGAATGCGATCAGCGGCATCACCCTGCCGACTCCCGTGTTTTCCACGTTGAACGCCGGCGTGGTGACCGTCACGGCGGCCGGCCGCGTGACAAGCACCGGTAATGGCGCCACCGGCATCCGGGTGCAGGGCCCTGGCACCGTGGCCGACGACACCCTCGCGGTGACGGTCGGCCAAGTCGCGACCCGCGTGGAGATCGCCGGCCCGCGCGCTGACACGATCGAAGCGCTCCAGGACACGCTACTGCTGCGGGCTACGGCCGCGGACGGCCAGGGCGTCGAGGTGCGGGGCCGGGGCGTGACGTGGTTTTCGCGCCAGAGCGCGCTCGGACAGGTGAACCCGACGTCGGGTTGGACCCGGGGCGTGGGCACGGGGACCACGAAGATCGTCGCCCAGCTCGACGCGGCGGCCGACAGCGTTACGGTGGTCGTACTCAACGTCCCGCGCTCGGTGCGCACCACGCTGAGCGTGCTGCTGACGACCGTCGGCGACTCGGTCGCCCTGGCCGACACGGCGTTCAATCGACTTGGCGCCGCCGTGCCGGGCGTCGCGATCACCTGGCTCGCCCTCGATCCGTCGATCGCATCCGTGGGCGCGTCGAACGGCGTCCTCGTGGCCCGCAGCATAGGCACCACGCTCGTGATCGGCACGATCGCGGGCGGCTACACGGACACGACGTCCGTGGCGGTCGAGAACCGGGTCGCCGCCCTGGACATCACCCAGCCGGACACGTCGCTGGGCAGCGTGGGCGACACGATCACCGTGCGCGCGACGATCTCGAACGCGCGGGGCGCCTCGCTGCCGCTCTCGGCGGTGGCTTGGTCTGTGGCGGACTCGTCGGTGCTCTCCCTCTCGAACGGCTTCGTCACTGCGCTGCGCGCCGGCTTTTCGAACGTCTACGCGGTGGATCGCCTCAACCCGGCGCGACGCGACTCCGTTCGGATCACGGTGACCAATGCGCCGGTCAGCGTTCTGCTGAATCGCGTCCGCGACACGCTGACTGCGCCGACGCGGACGCTCCAATACGACGTGGTGGTGCGGAACGCGCGCGGAACCGTGCTCGCCTCGCCCGCAGTCACCTGGCGGTCCAGCAACGCCAGCGTAGCCTCGGTCTCGTTGAGCGGCTTGGCGACCGCGCTGGGGGTCGGAACCACGCGGATCATCGCCGAGGCCGGCAGCGGGTCGCAGGTCGCCGCCGACTCGGCGACCCTGGTCGTGACCAACGACGCCGTGAGCCTCGCCGTCTCGCCGACCGACGTCACCATCCCGAGCGTGGGTGCCACCATCGCCCTCGGCGCGGACGTCCGCAACATCGCCGGTGGCAGCGTCACCAATGTCACCTTCCAGTGGAGCAGCTCCGATACCACCGTCGGCCGGGTGTCTTCGTCAGGGGTCGTCACGGGCGTCGGTGTCGGCACGGCCACGGTGACCGTGCGCCTCGCGGCGCTTTCCGCCTACGCCAAGATCACGGTGACGAACGCGCCGGACATGATCGACATCGCGCCGACGGCGGTGACGCTGGCCAGTGTGGGTGACACGGTCATCCCGGCGGTCACGCTGCGGAACGCGCTCGGCGCATCACTGCCGCGCGCCGCCGCCCAGTGGCTGAGCGACGATGCCCTGATCGCCCAGGTCACGGCCGATGGAGCCATCATCGCCGTCGGCCGCGGCACGACGACCATCCGCGCCCGAAACGCCCTGAACGCAGCCCGGCAGGACTCGGTGGCCGTCACCGTGACGAACGCCCCCGACAGTGTCGACGTCATCCGCACGGTGGACTCGCTGCCGTCGCTCAATCGCACCATCACCTACACCGCGGATGTCTTCAACGCGCGTCACCAGATCATCCCCAACGAGCCCGTGACCTGGACCGCCCGCAACCCGTCCATTGCGACCATTTCGGCAACCGGCATCGCGACCTCCGTGGGGATCGGGGCCACCTACATCGTGGGGACGGCCGGCGTGGCCAAGGACTCCGCCTTGCTCATCGTCAGCAATCGGGCGTCCACGGTGACGATTTCGCCCGCCACCGTGGCTCTCCACAGCGTGGGCGACACCACGCGACTGACGGCGGTGGCGCGCAATGAGCTGGGGAACGTCATCGCAGGAGCGACCATTGCGTGGACGACCGTGGACTCCACCGTGGCGACCGTCTCCTCCGGCGGCCTGGTCAGGGCCGTGGCCACGGGCGCGACCAACGTCCGCGCGACCGCGGACGGGGTCACGGCGTCGGTGACGGTGACGGTGGCGAACGACATTGCGAGTCTGAGCATCACCTCCGGCAACGTCACCCTGGCGAGCATCGGCGACGCCGTGACGCTGACCGTGAACATCCGCAACGCGCTCGGCGCGTCGTTGCCGAGTGGCGCCGCTGTGTGGACCACGGGGGACGCCAACGTGGCGACGGTCTCCGGGAGTGGTCTCGTGACGGCGATCGGCGGCGGGCAGACGACGATCAGGGCAACGAGCCCCACCAACAGCTCGCTTACGAGTGCCGTGACCGTGACCGTCACCAACGCTCCGGTCTCCATCGCCCTCAACCACTCCCTGGACACGCTCACCGCGCTCGGCCGCACCCTCACCTACACGCCGGTGGTTCGGAACGCCCGGGGCGACGTCATCCCGAACGCACCGGTCGGCTGGGCCTCTTCCAGCCCCACCGTAGCGAGCGTAGGGGCGCAGACCGGACTCGCGACGGCGCTGGCCGTGGGCGCGCCGCTGACCATCACCGCAACGACGAGCAACGGACTGACGGCGACGGCGAGGCTCGTGGTGTCCAACGACGCCGTCTCCATCGCCCTGACGCCGGACTCCGCCAGCATCCTCCGGCTGGGGGGCACACTCCAGATGACCGCCCTGGCGCCCAACGACCTCAACAACCCGGTTCCGGCCGCCGCCATCACGTGGTCCTCCCTCGACCCGACGCACGCCACCGTGGCCGCCGGAGGCCTCGTGACCGCGACAAGCGACCCGCTCAACGTCGGGACGGCACGGATCGTCGCGTCGGTCAACAGCGTCCCGCACGTCAGAGCGGACACGTCGTACATCACGGTCGTGAACGCTCCGTCGACGGTCAGCATCACGAGCGGGGCCCTCACGCTCGCCAGCGTCGGTGATACGGTGAGCCCGGCGGCGACGATTGCGAGCGCGGCCGGAGCGCTGCCGCGGACGGCGGTGAGCTGGGCCTCGTCGGCGACCAACGTCGCCACCGTCACGAACGCGGGACTGGTGACCGCCCAGGGCGCCGGCGCCGCGACGATAACCGCGACGAGCCCCTACAATCCGCTGCTGACGAGCTCCGTGACGGTCACGGTGACCAACGCGCCGGCCACGGTGGTCCTTAACGCCTCGGCCGTCACGCTCACCTCGCTGACCCGGACCACGACGTTCACCGCCGTCGTGCGCAACCTGCGCGGAGACCCCGTCGCGGGCCAGACAGTCAATTTCACGTCGTCCGATCCCACCCGCGTCTCCGTCGGGCTCACCACCGGGATCGCGACCGCGCTCGACACGACCCCGACCGGAAGCCCCGTCACGATCACCGCCACCGTCGGGAGCGCACCCACGGTGACCACGACCGCGACGGTCGCGGTCACGAACCGGCCGGCGTCCGTCGCCCTCGCCCCGACGGGCCTGGCGCTGACGGCCGTGAGCGCGACCGCGCTGCTCACCTCTACGTCTCGCAACGATCTGGGCAACGTCGTGCCGAACGCGCCCGTCACGTGGGCCACGTCCAACGGGGCGGTCGTCGCCGTCCCCGCGGGAACCACGCGTGACACCGGACGGGTGACGGCGCTGGCCGTCGGCTCGGCCACCGTCACCGTCACGTCCAACGCGCTCACCGCGTCGGCGACGGTGACGGTGACCAACGACCTCGACACGCTGCAGATTGTCCCCGCTTCAGGGAGCATGAGCAGCTTGCAGGACACCCTCTACCCGGCGGTGCAGTTCAGGAACAGCCTCGGCGCCTCCCTCCCGCGCAACGCCGCGACGTGGAGCACCTCGAACGCGAACGTCGCCACCGTCTCGAGCACCGGGGTGATCACCGGCGTCGGTGTCGGCACGGCGGTCGTGTACGCCGTGAGCCCGGAGAACGCCGCCGTCCGGGATTCGGTGCAGGTGACCGTCGCCAATGTGGCCGCGAGTGTCGTCGTGAGCCCGTCCGGGCCCGATACCCTCACCGGACTCGCACAACAGCTTACCTACACGGCGACGGTGAGGAACGCGCGGGGAGCCGTGATCGCCGGCGCGAGCGTCACCTGGAGCTCCTCCGCTGGTGCGGCGACCATCGACCAGAACGGAGTCGTGACCGCCGCGGCCAGCGGGGCGACGAGCATCACCGCCACCAGCGGGACGGTCACTTCCGCCGGCGCAGCGCTGGTCGTCAACACGGCGCCGACCGACTGGTACGTGAACAAGGACACGGCGGTCACGCTGCGCGTCGGCACGCTGGCCCGGCCGTTCAGCCGAATCCAGGACGCCTTGAACGCGGCGACGACCGGCAACACCATCTGGATCAAGCGGGCGACGACGGCCTACGCCGAAACTCTCGCCGTCGCCTCGTCCGTCACGCTGCGAGCCTATCCAGCCGATTTCGTCGCGGCGGGCTGCTCCGTCGTCATGGGTCGCTGCACCACGCCCGGCAGCCTGCCGACCCTGGCGCATGGTTCTGGGTCCGCCGCCATCCGGACCGCGAGCGGCATCACGCTCACTTTGCGCGCAATGGCGATCACGCACACCGTGGACGGGCCAGCCGTGGACGCCAACGGCGCGAATCTCGACGCCGAGTTCGTGTACGTGAATCCGGGGGCCAGCTCCCCGACCGGACGCGGCATCTGGGTGCGCAGTTCGCCCGACAGCAGCCGCATTAGGCACTCGGTGATCCGGCAGGTGAAGGGGTACGGCGTCCGCCTCGAGAACGTGACGAACGGCCGGGTCGATTCGGTGGCCATTTCCGCCGTGGACACTGCGGCCTCGCTCGACGGGCGGTCGGGGGTGCACATTGTCGGCGGCTCCGGCAACAGTGCGCGGTACAGCAGCTTCACCGGCATCGCCGGCATGGACGCGATGAGGCTCAGCGGCACGCGCCTGGCGGCGCTGGCCGGCGACACTGTGACCGGCGGCCGCAACGCCGTGCGGGCCGACAGCTCGAGCGTGGCGACGAGTGCGCTGGTGCTCAGCGGCGGCACTACCGGCTTTCTGCTCTCACAGGCCGATACATTGGTCTCTTCGGGCGACGCCATCGGGGGAACGACCCAATCCTGCGTCGTGGTGACGGGCGCGGCACAGCGGGACAGCCTGAAGGCTGCCCGGCTGGACAACTGCGCTACGGGCAGCGCCGACAGCGCGGCGATCACCGTCAACGGCGCCGGTGCTCACCTCGCCACGGTCAACTCGCGGTACACCAACATGAACCGGCGGCTGATTCGCTTCGTGAGCGGGCGGGCTCTCCACGTCAGCGGCGACACCATGGTCACCAGCGGTGTCACCCCGGGGACGCTCGATTCAGCTGTGGTGACGGCGGCCTCCGCGGACACGGTGCGCATCACCGGGAGCGTCATCACCGACCACCGCCGGCGTCCCGCGCTGAACCTGTCGGCGACGACGCATCTCTACGTGGACCACAACCGGATCGCCCGGAACGGCGTGGGCGTCCATCTCGGCGCGACAATCCCGTCCTCCGGCACCGACCGGTGGGTGCGGAACAACGACATCTACGACCACGACACGGCAGGGGCGACCGGCTTCTCCGTGGACAGCCTGCTGCTCAAGAACTGGTGGGGTGATGCGCGCGGGCCGGTGCGTCGCTTCCTGTTCGCCACGCCCTTCGACTCCACGGCCGCCGGCGACTCCGTGGCGCTGGCGCAGGACAGCGCCGGCTATCTGTCGCGACTGACGTCGCCGTCCTTCCCCGGCTCCGGCGTCAGCGCTCTGCGTGTAATGCGCGGCGACGGCCAGACGGCAGCCGGTGGCTCGGCGCTCCTGCTGCCGCTCACCGTGCGCGTGACCGACCCGGCGGGGCGGCCGGTGAGCGGCGTCGCTCTGCAGTTCGCCAAGGACAGCAACTTCGTGAACAACGACGATCTCGACATCGGCACTACCGGGACGAACGACACCCTGGTCGTCACGACCGATGCGAGCGGGGTTGCCGAGGTCCGCCCGCGGTTCGCGAACGGCTCCGCGAACGCGGGCGAGCAGCGCCGCTTCAGCGTGCGTGTGGTGGCCCTACCAACGATCGTCGTGTACCTGAGGGCGGAGCAGAACTAGTGATCTGCCCGAAGTGCGGCGCTAACTACCCGGACGGCGCAGCCTTCTGCCCGAGCTGCGGTGCGGAAACGCGCGACCCCACCGCAAAGACCGTCGGGATTTCGGTCGCCGCGATGGACGACCCGCTCCTGGTCGCGCTCCGAGACGCGCTCGAAAAGGACTACGCGATCGAGCGCGAGTTGGGCCGCGGCGGCATGGCGGTCGTCTATCAGGGCAGGGAAAAGGGGCTGGAGCGCGAGGTCGCCATCAAGGTGCTGCCGCCGGAGATGGCCCTCCAGGGCGGCACCGCCGACCGCTTCAAGCGGGAAGCACGGCTGGCCGCAGCGCTCGACCATCCGAACATCATCCCCATCTACCGCGTGGGCGAAGCCGTTGGCCTGCACTACATGGCGATGAAGTACGTGCGCGGCCGCGCCCTCGACAGCATCATCGAGCAGCAGGGCGCCCTCCCCGTCCCGCTCGTCCTGCGCGTCCTGCACGCCGCAGCGAGCGGCCTCGCGTATGCGCACGAGCACCACATCGTTCACCGCGACATCAAGGGCGCGAACATCCTGATCGAACTGGACGGCCGCGTCCTGGTCTCCGACTTCGGCATCGCCCGCGCGATGACGGAGACTTCCATCACCGCGAGCGGGATGGTTATCGGCACTCCGAACTTCATGAGCCCCGAGCAGTGCGGCGGCCAGAAGGTCGGGCCGCAGTCCGACCAGTACTCGCTCGGAGTGCTCGCGTTCCAGATGTTGTCCGGCCAGCTCCCGTTCGAGGCCGACGACATCATGCAGGTGATCCAGCATCACTACATGACGCCGCCGCCCGACCTCCGGGCCATACGCGAGGGGCTGCCGGAAGAGCTGCTCGCCATCGTCTATCGGGCGCTGGCGAAGAAGCCGGACGAGCGCTTCGCCAACACGCAGGAGTTGGCGGACACGCTCGAGGCGGTCCCGCAGACGGCGGACGAGCGCCGCGCGAGCCTGGCGCTGCTCAAGCAGCTCGCGAACGGCGACGCGATCCCCACGGTGCGCACGGGTTCCCTGCCGCCACTGGCGCTCGCGACCGGACCGGGCGCGGCTGCCGCAGCAGCGGCGGCAACCGTGGCGCTCGGCAGGGCCAAGCCCGCGCGGCGGCGGCGCCTGATGGTGCTGGCCGCCGGAGGCACGGTGGCGGTGCTGGCCGGTGCGGGCGTCGTCTGGCAACTCGTGCTCAAGAGCCCCGCCGCCCAGCCCACGACGCCGGGGAGCCGAACTGGCGCGGAGCAAACCGCGACGCCCGGGCCGACTGCGGCGCCCGGGCCCGGCGCCGCGCAACCAGCTGGAGCGGCGGGCGGAACGGCACGCCAGGCGACGCGGCAGCCGGCCGGCCAGCCCGCCACCGCCAAGCGGCCGGCGCAGGAGCAGGTTGCCGCGCCCGCACCCGCCGCGTACGGCGACCTCCTGATCCGGACCACTCCGGCGAGCGCCCAGGTCGTCGTGAACGGTGACGCCTGGCGGCTCGGCGGCGAAACCCGCCACGTGCCGGTCGGCAGTTACACCGTAAGCGTCTCTGCCGAAGGGTGCGAGACGAAAACCGCCACCGTGACCGTGGAGCCGGGCAAAATGACCCGCGATCCGGTCACGCTCACCTGCCAGCAACCGTGAGGACGCGGACGCTTCTTCTCGTCGTGGCGCTGGCGCCGGCCACACTCCACGCCCAGGCGGACGAGCAGCTCCGCCAGGCCATCCGGCGCTACGAGAACCTCGAGATCGAGCAGGCGCGACTCCTGTTCCAGCAGGTGATCTCGCCGAGCTCACCATTCCCCGTTAGCGAGGCACAGCGCGTCACCGCCCTCACGTACCTCGGCGCGACGCTGGCGACGCTCGGGCAGCGGGACTCCGCGCTCACGTATTTCATCGCGGCGATCCAGCGGGACGCCCTCGTGGATCTCGATCCACGGCGCTTCTCGGAGCAGGAACGGCAGGTCTTCACGGATGCCCGGCGCCGGGTCTTCCGCGTGGGCATGCGGCCGGTGCCGCGCGACACGCTCGACCCTCGCACGGACCGGGTAAACCTGACCGTGGCTACGACGCACCCGGGAGTCGTGCGCGTGGAGTTGGTGAATACCGCGGACGAGACGCGGTACGTGCTGTTTGAGGGAGACGTGGACGGGCCCCGCGACGTGCCGTTCAACGGGCTGGTGCCGCGAAGCGGCGACTTCGTCCCTGCCGGCGCCTACGATCTGGTCGTGACGGGGGAAAGCCGCGTGCTGGAGGCGCGCCGGGATTCCACCAGCGAGCTGCTGGAGATCCAGCACCTGGTCGCCCCCCTCGACGACACGGTGGCCACTTTCCGGCCCGACGAGTTGCTCCCGGAGCGTCGGCCCGCGGCCTCCGCCACCCGCGACCTCCTGTACGGCATCGGGGTCACCGCCGGCGCACTCCTTTCCAGCCAGTTGATCGGGAAGACGGCCTTGGGAGGCGGCGCGAGCCTGGCGGTGCCAGTTGCAGCCGCCGGTGCTGGCGCTGGACTGTGGGCGTTCCTCTACCGCAGGACACACCTCGAGATACCCGAGAACATCGCGGCCAATCAGCGCAGGCAGGCCGAGCGGGCACGGCGCAACGCCGAGATCATGCAGCGCAACGCGGAGCGGGTTGCGGCCACCCGCATCATCCTGAGACCGCTGGGGCAATAATGAGCACGCTGCGCGTTGCGCTGATCCTCCTGGGTGCGCTGCTGGTGCCCGCCTGCAAGAGCCGCGGGCCGCAGGCTCCGGCCGCCAGGCCGACGGCTCCCGCCGCCGCCGAGACGTCGGCGCCGGCCGTCGAGGCCCAGCACGCACCTCGTGCCCTCCACGCGGTCGCCGCGCCGATGGACACCGCCCGGGGACGAGCGGGAGCCAAAGGGTTCTTAGACACCCTGGGGTACGCCGGTTCGCAGCCGTCCGCGGCCGGCCTGCTGCTTGTGAGCGACCGCACGATGAGTCGCTCCCGAGCCACGCTCGCAGCCGGACGCGTCCGCATCGCAGCGGCGGCTTCCGTCGGACGCACGCGGGGTTCCGGCCCGTCGCTGGGGGCCCGCCCGGCCACGGAAGCCGATTCGGTGCCGCAGGACGTGCCGGTCGCGGGGCAGGTCGGAGCCCGCGCGTTCCGGCCCGTGGCGATCCTTGTCCTCGCCGACCACCGCGTGGATCCCGGAACCGGGGTCGAGCACACCTCAAGTCTGATGTATGGGGCGGGGTTCGAGGCCACCACCCGGGGGTGGCTGAGCGTGCGGGGTGAGATCACCGCCGGCACGCTTACCTCGCGACAGACGGGGGTGCGAGATCGGTCCGTGACGGACGCCCGACTCGATCTCGGCGTGGCGGCGTTTCCCTGGCTGACGCTCCTGGCCGGCGGCGGGCTGCGCGTCTACAAACAGGATGCGCAGGAGAACTGGCGCTTTCTTCGCTTCGGCGCCGAGGCGCGCTTCCCTCTGGGTGTCGATGCGCTCACCGGAATGGTCCGCTTTACCGTGAGCCCGATGGTGTCCCGGGCCACGGGCGCCACATCGGCGCTCTCTCCGAGCTTTGCCATGGCGGGCGCCTCGGGACTGCAGCTTACGTATCGATTGCTGTACGTGGGCGTCGAGTACGCCGTCGAGAGCTACACGTTCCCGTCCTCCGGCGGGATCACGCGGTTGGAGGAGTTCTCGGGGCTGAAGCTCCGGCTGGGCCTCAACCTCGGCTGGTGACGGGTCGGCCCCTCGCTCAGGACACGGCCGGTCGCAACGCCGCGGGGTCGCACTTGATGATCAGCGTGCCCGGCGCTAGGCCCTGCCCCGTCGCCTCGATCTGGATCTCCCCGGCCGTCCTGGTCGCCTGCACGATGGCGACGCACCGCCCGTTGAAGGCGCGGCGCGATTCGCCCTTGTCCGGTTCGTGGCTGCTCGGGTCGCCGTTCCCGACGCCGATGAGCTTCCCGCTGCCGGACACCCGGAACGTGATCCCGTCTCCTGCCACCGGCACCAGCCGACCCGCCGCGTCCAGCACCTGCACTTCGATCACGGCGACGTCTTCGCCGTCAGCCGCGACGCGCGGGCGATCCGCGGCGAGCTGGATCCGCGCCGGCGCTCCCGTCGTCTCTCGCTTCGCGGTGAGCACGACCTGCCCGCCCTTGGACCCGCGCGCCTCCAGCGTCCCGGCGGCGTAGGGCACCTTCCACGTCACGTGCGAGTCGCGCGGCACGTCCTGCGCGCCCACGCTCTGCCCATTGAGGAACAGCTCTACCCGCTCGAGGTTCGTGTGGCACCAGACCTCGATCTCCTGCCCTTCCTTCCCCGCCCAGTTCCAGTGCGGGAAGAGGTGCAGCACCGGCGGATCGCCCCACCACGCCTGATAGTAGTAGTAGTTGTCCTTCGGGAAGCCGCAGGTGTCCATGATCCCGAAGTGCGAGCTGATGCACGGCCACTTGTACGGCGTCGGCTCACCGCGGTAGTCGAATCCCGTCCAGGCGAATCCGCCGGCCAGGAACGGCCGCGCGTCGAAGTACGACCACCAGCGCTCCGACGTCGTGGCCCAGGGTGGGAAGTTGATGTCGTAGGCGCTGAGATAACCCCGGGTTTCATCCTTGAAGTAGATGCCCCGCGTCGAAACGGCGCTGGCGGTCTCGGTCCCCATCGTCGGCTGGTGGGGGTGATCCCGGTGGTACGCGTCGATGTCGCCCTGGAAGTAGTTGAAGCCCTGGATGTCCACGACGTCCGAGAGCCCTTTCCCCCAGTCGCCGTTCATGGCCTCCGTGACGAGCCGGGTGGGATCGAGCCGCCGGGCCAGCCGTTTCATCGCCGCAGCGATCAGCGCACCGCGCTCAGAGCCCTGGACGCGCCACTCCTCGTTCCCGATGGACCACGCGATGACGCACGGATGGTTGCGGTCGCGCCGGATCAGCCGGCCGAACTCGCTGAGGGCTTCCTCACTCGAGGACATCATCCGGGTCTCGTCCAGCACCAGCATGCCGAGGCGGTCGCAGGCATCGAGCAGCTCCGCGGTGGGCGGATTGTGCGAGGTGCGGTACGCGTTGCACCCCATCCCCTTCAGCCGCTCGACGCGGTAGTACTGCAGCCGGTCGGGTAGGGCGGAGCCGACGCCGGCGTGATCTTGGTGGTTGCACGTGCCCTTGAGCTCGACACGCTCGCCGTTGAGGAAGAAGCCGTGGTCGGCGTCGAAGCGAATGGTCCGGATCCCGAACGGCGTCTCCTGCCGGTCCACCTCCGCACCGTTTGCCTCGATCACCGTGGTGAGGCGGCAGAGCTGCGGGTGCTCGAGCGACCAGAGCGCGGGGCTCCGCACGGCGATGTGCTGCGTGAACTCCTGACCGCTCCAGCCCGCGATCCTCGCGGGCGGCGTTGTGGCCCGCGCCACGACCTTGCCCGCGGGATCGGTGACCGTGGCCACGATCCGGCACACCGGCGCTGCGTCGCCCTCGTTTTCCACCTGCGTCTGGACCACGACCGTCGCGGCTCCGCCGTGCACGTCGGAGCTGACGAACGTGCCCCCCGGCGCCACGTGCACAGGGTCGGTCTTCACCAGCCAGACGTGCCGGTAGATCCCGGCGCCCTCGTAGAACCAGCCTTCGTGCTCGGTCGCGTCGGCGCGCACGACTAGAACGTTGTTCCCGCCGTAGTTCGCGACCTCCGTGATGTCGAAGCGGAACGGTGCGTAGCCGCTCAGGTTCCTGCCGAGGTAGATGCCGTTCAGCGCGACGAGGCAGTCGCGGAACACGCCGTCGAACTCGAGACTCAGCCGGCGGCCGTGATCCGCGGCCGGAACCTCGAAGACCCGGCGGTACCAGCCGATGCTCGTGGCCGGGTGGTTACGGCCGACCGGTTTGTAGCCCTGATTGTAGAGTGCCGGGTCGTTCTCGAACGGCAGCTCCACCACCCAGTCGTGCGGCAGGTCCACCTGACGCCAGTCGCTGACGTCGAAGTCCGGCTTCGACGGGGTGCTCATGAACTCCCCGGTCTTGCCGAATTCCTCCCCATTGCCGTAGCCGAAGTCCCGCGCCGGGTCGTCGGCGTGGCCGAGGTGGAAACGCCAGTTGAAATCGAGGAGGAGCCGCTCGCGCGCGGCGGCGAGAGTGGCCTCGGGGATCGGCGCCGCAGCATCCTCACGGTCGAGGGAACCCGCCACGGCTCCTGGCGGCATTGCCCAGGCTCCGATCGACGCAGCCAACGCGCCCTTCACCACGTCCCGCCGAGTCAGGTCCGCCATGTCAGCGCTCCTTCCCTCGTTCGCCCGCGCCGCCCTCAGCGCGGTGCTGAGAGGATGAGGCGGCCGGGCCAAGTCGGCAAGCCTCGCGCCGCTGCGCCTCGACACTTGCTGGCCGCGGCGGGTGGGAGGGAGGGCCGGGGCGCTTGCACTGTGGCGTCCCCGATGGCAGACTGTGGCGCCCTTACATGACGAGGACCGTGTGACCGACGCACGCTACCCCATCGGCCGCCACGAGGCGGTGTCCATCCTGACTCCGGCGCAGCGTGCCGACTGCATCGCGCAGATCGCCGCGGCGCCCGAGAACCTGCGCCGTGCCGTGCAGGGCCTCGACGACACGCAGATCGACACCCCCTACCGGGACGGCGGCTGGACGGTGCGGCAGGTCGTGCATCACGTGCCCGACAGCCACATGCACGCATACATCCGCTGCAAGTTCCTGCTGACCACGGCGCAGCCGACGATCATGCCGTACGATCAGGGCGACTGGGCCCGGACGCCGGAGACCCGGGCACCGGCCGAGGTCTCCCTGGCGCTGCTCGACGCGCTTCACAGGCGCTGGGTGCTGCTGCTGCGGGGCGTGCCCGCGGCGGACTTCGCCCGCACGTTGAATCACCCCGAGAACGGAACCATGACACTGGACCGCATCGTGGCGATGTACGCGTGGCACGGGCGGCACCACACGGCGCACATCACCAGTCTGCGGGAGCGGATGGGCTGGCGCTGATGCTGATGTAGGAACGCCCGCTAGCCGCGCCCCAGCGGCACGACCCCGGCGGTGCCGGCCCGCGCGGGATCCTCGTCGCCGCGTCCGTTCGGGCCGCCTTCGCGCACCTTCGCGCTCCACTCCTCGATCTCCAGCGCCACCATGGCCGTGGTCTCCAGGTGCGCGTCCGGCGCGCGCTCGTAGTCCACGCCCGCCGTGCGGCCCGGGAAGTACCGCGCGATCATGGCGTCCAGGATGCGGCGCCGCGCCGCGATGTCCGGCTGCTCGGCCGCCGCGTGCGCGAACATCACGACCGAGCGGTAGTTCACCGAGTGATCGGACGCGGTCTTCGAGTAGACCAGGCCGTCCGCGACGGTGACCGCGACCGAGACCGGCGCCCCCGTGGCCAGGTGCGTCATCAGCCGGCCGGTCCGCCCGCCGTGAAGATAGAGACGGCGCGGTTCCTCGGGCGAGTACTGGTACGTCATCGGGATCACCACCGGCCGGCCTCCATCCATGAAGCCGACGTGCGCGACGATGCCGCTGGCGAGGATCTGCGGCGCGTCGCCGGTGCGGTCCCGTTCGGGATGGGCCCGGATCGTGGCGTGGGCCGGCAGGGAGGCGTCGGGGCGATGGGCGGTCATCCGGGAAGACTCCGTTCAGGTGGTGAAGGCGCCCGGCGCAGCGCGGCATAAACCAGCGGGCCCGCGGCGCCGCAGGCGGCGGCGACGAGCACGCCGACGAGGCCGATCGCCCGGCTCCGCACTTCGAGCGCCACCGCAACCGCCAGCACGAGCACCGGGAGCGCGGCGAGGATAGCGAGCGCGGGCACGCCGACCGGAACGTGGAACGTTCCGACGAGCTCGGGCTCGCGGCGCCTCAGCGCCAGCAGTGCGGCAAATTCCATGGCCAGCGCCGCGGTGTAAAGGAGCACGTCCGCCGCGAGCAGCCCGCCGAAAGAGAGGAGCGCGAAGGCCGAGTACCCGACGGCAGACGCCACGACGGCGCGCCGCGGCGTGCCTCGCCGATCCGTCGTGCCGAGGGTCGCCGGCAGGAGCTGGTCGCGCGCGAGCACCAGCGGGATGCGCGAATAGACCAGCAGCAACGCGTTGAAGAGCGCGAAGGCGCTGACCATACCCGCGGCGGCGATCCATGCCGCGAGCCACCTCCCGCTCACCGTGCGGGCGATCACCGGCCACGCGCCGTCCGTCCAGAGCCTCCAGTCGCTGACCGCCAGCGCCGGCACGACGCCGAGCAGGTAGACCGCGGTGACGAGCGGCAGCGCCCACAGCAGCGCGCGTGGATAGGTGGCGCCCGAGTCCTCGATCTCGCCGCCCACCGTCGAGGCGTTGTCCCACCCGCTGTAGTTCCAGACACTCTGCGAGATGCCGAGGCCGAGGGCTCCGAGGAACGTGGTGCCGCCCGCCCGGAACGGCGCGGCGGCGAACGCGGCCGCCGGATGCGAGGCCCACCGCACCAGCGCTACGCCGGCCAGCACGGCGAACGGGGCCAGCACCAGGGCGGCGAACCACCCGGACGCGAGGCCCACGGTCCTGGTCCCTCGCAGGTTGAGCCAGGTCGCGCCCCAGATCAGCGCGAGCGCCAGGAGCCACGACGGCAGCCGCCCCAGCGGGCCCGTGAAGAACTGGAGATACTGGAGGAAGAGCACGGGGTAGATCGCCATGTCGATCAGCGAGTACATCCAGCTCAGCCACCCGTTGGTGAACCCCGCGAACCTCCCGAAGGCACGCTTGACCCACTGGTAGTAGCCGCCCTCCACGGGAAGCATCGAGGCCAGCTCCCCGATGATCAGCGTCTCGGGGACGCTGTAGAGGAGCGGGGTGAGGACGAGCAGGAGGACCGCGACGCCCGGACCCACGTCGCCGATGAGCCCTTCCAAGCCGAACGGCCCGCCGGAGACGGTGAAGAACATCACCGCCACCAGCGGGCCGAGCGTGAGGACGGAGGGGCGCCGGCGAATCGCGCCGGTCACGTCCGCGGACCCGCGGCCAGTCTCAGTATCTCCAGCTCACCGTGTCCGCGCCCGCCGGCAGCGTGCCGCGGCGCATCTGATCCATGATCCGCGGAATGAACATCTGGTAGTACCTGAGCCGCGACAGCGCGTTCGGACGAGTGTGATCGCCGTTCCAGCAATGCTCGGCGCGCGGCTCGTAGTCCACCTCGGCGTCGGCCCGTGGATTGGATACCGACTTCAGGTAGTCCTCAACCAGCATCACGGCATTGTTGAGGTAGTAGTTGTCCGCCTCGCCGACGTAGATGTGCAGCTTCCCGTGCAGCTTCGGACCCAGCGTGATCCAGTCGCGGCGCAGGATGTGGCCGAGGTCGTAGTGGTCGCGCCAGTACGCCGCCACCTCGGGATGGATCGTCCCCGTCTGCTCGTCCCAGATCGGCGCCGGGTAGCCGTCGGGGCCGGCCGGCGAGAAGACCGCCTGCCAGATGTCCCACTGGTCGCCCGAGCGGCCGTGAGAGCCGAGAACCGACTCGCGGCGATTGACCTGCTCAAGCGTGACGGTCGTGCGGCCCAGCCAGTCGCGCATGCCCGGGCGCGGCGTCCGCTTCCAGCGCGCGTTGCCGTAGTAGGCGTTCGTGTCCTCGTAGATGTTGACCACCGTGTAGGCGCGGAAATCAATCGGGTCGGGGCAGGCGATCCACGCCCCGTTGAACTCGTCGGGGTAGAAGACCTGGGCGGCCATCGCCTCCCATCCGCCCGTGGAGCCGCCGTAGGTGAACCGCGCCCACCCCGCGCCGATGCCCCGGTACTTCCGCTCGATGTACGGGATCAGCTCGGTCATGATCGCGTCGCCGTAGGGACCGTTGTTCGCGGAGTTCACGGCGTAGGAGTCGTCGTAGTACGGCGTCGGATGCTGGATCTCGATCGCGATGACCCGCGGGAAGCCCGGGCCGGTCCAGTCGCGATAGAGCTGCCACGCGGCTTCCTGCTGGATGCGGTTGTAGCCGTGGAGGCGGAACCGCTCGCTGTAGTCCGGCGCGAGGGTCGTGTCCGGCGGGCTCTCCCGCCAGCCGCTCAGGTCCGCCTGAAAGTGGTTGTGGTAGACGACCAGCGGGTAGTGCGCGTCCGGGTGCTCGTCGAAGCCGGCCGGCAGGAGCACGTGCGCACCGATGTACATCGGCCGGCCCCAGAAGGCGGTGAGCAGCTTGCTCTGGATCCGCTCGTGGCGCACGTACTTGGTGTCCTGCGGCGGCGCGATGGGCGCGATCTCCTGATCGAGCGACAGGTGAATCGTGGCGCTGCGCCCTCGCGCCAGGGTGATCCACCGCGGCGTGCTGTACAGGTTGCCGGGCTTGGCGTACCACTGCTGGCCCTCCCCCATGTCGGGCGGGAGCTTCACCACGTGGCCGTCGCTGCGGTGGAAGGTCTCGTACCGGTTGAGGAGTGCCTGCACGCGGTAGCGGCCGGGCGGCAGGTCGGCGAGACTCGCGAGCGGGTAGCCGAGGGCGCCGCCGTCCACGATCACTTCGCGGCCGGGCGCCAGCCCGTCCACATCCACCCCGAAGACGAGTTGGGTGTTCGGACCGTCGCTGATCTGGAATCGCGGCTCGGCGGTGGAGTCGTCGGAGACCAGGAGCAGGAGGCGGCCGTCGAGCGGCGGCCCGCTCCTCTCTCTCGGAACACTGATGGCGAAACGCGGCCCGGGGGCCTGCGACTGCGCGGCGGGAACGACGATCGAGGCGAGGCTCAGGGCGGCGACGATCGGAACGAGCGCGAACCTGCTGCGGTGCGGAGACATTGATACGGCTCCCGTGAGGGGGGTGGGGGGCACGACCGCGCGAATCTATGGCGCGCGGAGCCGGCGGGCGAACGCCACGCGCGGCGGGGGATCACTGCTTGGTCGTGAGTTCCCCCCGCAGCGTTTCCCCGCGCTCGTAGCGCACGTCCGCGATCTTCCAGTCTCTGCGGGCCACGAGCACCACCGTCACGACGCGCCGATCGCCGGCTTTCCAGGAGAACGTGACCGGCACCTGTGCCGTGTCGCCCGCGACCCTCGCCGCGCCGACGCGGAACGACGCCGGGTATTCCTGCGAGTCGGTGAACGGGTCCCCGTCGATCTCCGGCACCTCGTCGGTGGGGCTCGACGCCGCGAAATAGGCGCGGCACAGCGCGAGCAGATCCGACGAGAGCCATCCCTCACGCCGTCGCACCGCCGAGCGGGTAAACGCCATGTCGTGCGCGAAGTGGAACCGGTAGAACGTGCGGACCACGTCCGCCGGCCGCGCGGCGGGCTGCTGCGCGGCGCCAATGGCCGGCAGGCACAGCGCCGCGAGGGCTGCCAACCGGCGGTGCCAGGGCATTGTCATCATGGGGAAATGGCCAGGGGCAGAATCGAACTGCCGACACGCGGATTTTCAGTCCGCTGCTCTACCATCTGAGCTACCTGGCCGGGCGCGGAAAAATAGCCGCCCCCGCCGCGCGGCGCATCTTCCCGTTTCCCGATCGGGCGCGCAGTTTACCGCCCCATGCGCACCTTCCCGAATCTCACGATCCTCGGCCATCCGCTCATCCAGCACAAGCTCGCGCTCCTGCGCGACAAGCGCACCCCGGTCAAGGACTTCCGCGACCTGGTCGGCGAGATCGCGATGCTGATGGCCTACGAGGTCACAAAGGACCTGCCCACCGAGCCGATCGAGGTCGACACGCCGCTGGAGCACATGACCGCGGCGCGCGTCGCGGGGAAGAAGCTCGCCCTCGTCCCGGTCCTCCGCGCCGGGCTCGGGATGGTGGACGGGATCCTGCACCTGATCCCCTCCGCCCGGGTCGGCCACATCGGCATGTATCGCGACCACGAGACGCTCCGGCCGGTGGACTACTACTTCAAGGTGCCGAGCGCGCGGGAGCAGCGGGATTTCTTCCTCCTCGACCCGATGCTCGCCACCGGCGGTTCGGCCGCGGCGGCGTGCACGACGCTGAAGAAGATGGAGGCACGCTCGATCCGCCTCCTGTGCATCGTGGCGGCGCCGGAGGGCGTGCAGAAGATGCTCGACGTCCACCCCGACATCCCGGTGTACTCCGCCGCGCTCGACCGCGAGCTCAACCAGCACGGCTACATCCTCCCCGGCCTCGGCGACGCCGGGGACCGACTCTTCGGGACGAAATAGTGCGGCTCACCTGCTGGGGTGCGGCCGGCGAAGTCACGGGCTCGATGCACCTGCTCGAGATCGGCCCGAAGCGCATCCTCCTCGACTGTGGGCTCTTCCAGGGACGCCGCGAAGAGGCCCGGAAGAAGAACGAGAACTTCCCGCTCGACGTCGGCGCCATCGACGCCGTCATCCTGAGCCATGCCCACATCGATCACACCGGCCGGCTCCCCCTTTTGATCAAGAAGGGGTATGCGGGGCCGATCTTCTGCACCTCCGCGACGCGCGACCTGTGCAGCGTGATGCTGCCGGATTCCGGCTTCATCCAGGAGAAGGACTTCGAGTTCCTGCGGAAGCGCGGCCACGACCACCTCGCCGAGCCGCTCTACACCGCGGCCGACGCGACCCGGGTCGTGGACTCGATGATGAGCCTGCCCTACGATCGCCCGCTCGACGTCGCGCCCGGCGTCCGCCTGACCTACACCGACGCCGGACACATGCTCGGCTCCGCGTCCGTGGTGCTCGACATCGACGCGGCTGGCGCGAAGCGCCGTCTGGTCTTCTCTGGCGACGTCGGCCGCTGGGGGCTCCCGATCATCCGCGACCCCAAGCCGCCGAAGGGCCTAGCCGACGTCCTGATCGTCGAGAGCACCTACGCCAACAGGGTGCACGAGTCCGTGGTCGAGGCCCAGGGGATGCTCGCCAACTACGTCAACAAGGTGGCCAAACGCGGTGGAAAGATCTTCATTCCGGCTTTCGCCATCGAGCGGGCGCAGGAGCTGATCTACGAGCTGCACAGCCTGGCGCGCGACAACGCGATCCCCAAGATCCCGATCTACGTGGACTCACCGCTCGCCGTGAACGCCACCGACGTCTTCCGGCTCCATCCCGAGGCGTTCGACGTGAGCGAACGGCTGGTACGCGAGACCGACGACCTGTTCCGCTTCCCGCTGGTGAAATACGTGCGGTCGGTGGACCAGTCCAAGGGGCTGAACACGCTGCGCGGCCCCCTCATCATCATCGCGGCATCGGGGATGGCGGAGTCCGGGCGGATCCTGCATCACCTGCGCAACGGCATCGGCGACAGCCGGAACCTCGTGCTGATCGTCGGCTTCCAGGCCAGCTACACCCTCGGCCATCGTCTCCAGGAAGGAGCGAAGGAGGTGCGGATCTACGGCGAGATGGTGCCGTGCCGCGCGGAAGTGGCCACGATCGGCGGATACTCGGGACACGCCGACCGGAACGAGCTGCGACAGTGGGTGCAGGGGCTGGAGCAGATCCCCAAGCGCGCCTTCACCGTGCACGGCGAGACCGAGCAACTCCAGGCGATGGCCGGCCTGCTGCGTGACCTCGGCGTGAAGCAGGTGGACGTACCCGCCCTCGGCCAGACCTTCGACATCTAGTCTCCGCCTGCTGGCTCGGCCCCCGCGCGGCCGCTAGGTTAGCGGCATGCGCCGCATCCTCTGGGCGGCGGCCGCGCTGCTGGCGGCGGCCTGGGTCTTCTCGCTGGTCGAGGTGGTTGCCGCCGCGCGGCGCGATGACGCGGCGCCGGCCGACGCCATCGTCGTGATGGGCGCCGCGCAATACAACGGCCGGCCGTCGCCGGTCTTCAAGGCCCGGCTGGACCATGCGGCCGCCTTGTTCCGGCGGCGCCTCGCCCCGCGGCTGGTCGTCGCCGGGGGCGTCGGCTCCGCCGATACGGTGAGCGAGGCCGATGTCGGGCGCCGCTACCTCCTCGCCGGCAGCGGGGACACGGCGGCGGTGGTGGCGATCGGCACCGGGCGCTCGACGGAGCCGTCGCTCCGGGCCGCCGCGGAGTGGATCCGCGCGCACGGCGGACACCGTGTCATCCTGGTGAGCGACGGGTTCCACATGCTGCGCCTCTGCCTCATCGCGCGCCGGCTCGGCCTCCAGCCGCTCTCCTCGCCGGCACGCGCCAGCCCCATCGCGTCCAACCGGCGGCTCGAGATCACATACCTGCTCGCGGAGTCGGTCAAGGCTCCGATCGCATTCCTCCTGACGAGGTGACCATGAGAAGTGGGCACAGAGGCACGGACGCACGGGTGCACGGGGCGAACCGGCTCGTCCTAGTAGCCCTGGTGCTCGCAGCGCTGGCGGCCCTTCCGCCGGTGCGCGCCGCCGCCCAGGCGCTGCGCATCCCCTACCAGACCTTCACCCTCCCGAACGGGCTCACGGTCTTCGTCTCCGAAGACCACTCCGTTCCGATCGTGACGGTGAACACCTGGTATCACGTGGGCTCGGCGGACGAGCGAGCCGGCCGCACCGGCTTCGCGCATCTCTTCGAGCACCTGATGTTCATGGGCTCCCAGCACGTGCCGACGGGGGACTTCGACAAGCTGCTGGAGGCCACCGGCGGAGACAACAACGCCTCGACAGCCGAGGACCGGACCAACTACTACGAGGACGGCCCGTCCAACGCCCTCGAGTTGATGCTCTATCTGGACTCCGACCGGATGGGCTTCCTCCTGCCGGAGCTCACGCCGCCCAAGTTGGATCTCCAGCGCGGCGTGGTGCAGAACGAGCGGCGCCAGAGCTACGAGAACCAGCCGTACGGCCTCGCCGAGGAGAACATCCTCAAGCGTCTTTATCCGCCGTCGCACCCGTACAGCTGGCCGGTGATCGGCTCGATGGCGGACCTCGCCTCCGCCAGCCTCGAGGACGTGCAGCAGTTCTTCCGCACCTACTACACGCCCAACAACGCGACCATCGCGATTGGCGGCGACGTCAACCCCGCGGAGGTGCGGCCCGAGGTCGAGCGGTGGTTCGGCGACATCCCGCGCGGCCCGGCGGTGACCCGCACGCCGCCTCCGGCCGTGAGTCTCGCGGCCGACGTGTACGGCACGCTGGAGGACCGGGTGCAGCTCCCGCGCGTCTACGACACTTGGCACACGATCAAGGCGTTCGCCCCCGACGACGCCGCGCTCGACGTTCTGGCCTCGATCCTGGCGGACGGCAGGACCTCCCGGCTCTATAGGCGCCTGGTCTACGAGCTCCAGATCGCGACGCAGGTGCGCGCCTTTCAGGACGGGGGCCGCATCGACGGGAGGTTCGAGATCCAGGCCACGGCGCGGCCGGGCCACGACCTGAAGGAGCTGCAGCGCGTGATCGACGAGGAGGTGCACACCCTCGCCGAGTCGGGCCCGACACAGCGGGAGGTCGAACGGGTACAGAACGGCGTCGAGGCGTCGTTCCTCGACCGGATGGAGCGCGTCGGCGGGTTCGGCGGCAAAGCCAACCAGCTCAACTTCTACGAGTACTACGTCGGCACGCCCGACTATCTCCAGCGGGATCTCGACCGCTATCGCCGCGTGACCCCGGCCGACGTCGAGCGCGTGGCCCGTGCATACCTGCTCATGGCACACCGCGTCGTGCTCAGCGTGGTGCCCCGAGGCCACACCGATCTGGAAGCGAAGGAGACGGCACAGTGAACCCCATGCGCACCGTCCTGCTCCTGGCCTCGACGCCGGCGCTCCTCCTCGCGCAGGGCGTCGACCGCACGCACCCGCCCCGGCTCCCGCCGTCTCCCGCCCTGCACCTGCCGCCCGTGCAGACCGCCCGGTTGCCCAACGGACTGGAAATCGCGGTAGTCGAGAAGCACGAGGTCCCGGTCGTGGACGTGTCGCTCCTGATCGGGGCCGGCAGCGTGCGCGACCCGGCGAACCTCCCGGGACTCGCCACCTTCACGGCCGCCGTCCTGCAGGAAGGCGCCGGCCGGCGCAACTCGCTCGAGATCGCCGACGAGATCGGCTACCTCGGCGCGCGGCTCTTCTCCAGCGCCAGTTACGACGCGGCGACTGTTTCGCTGCACGTCCCCAAGCGTCAGATCGGGCCGGCCCTCGACCTGCTGGCCGACGTGGTTCTGCGGCCGACCTTCCCCGACAGCGAGATCGCGCGGCAGCGCGACCTCCGGCGCTCCCAGATCCTCCAGCAGCGCGACCAGCCGGTGGCGATGGCCAGCATCGCCTTCTCGGCCATCGTCTACGGCGCCACGCACCCGTACGGCCGCCCGCTGAACGGCACCGAAGTCTCCACCGCGGCGCTCAACCGCGATCGCGTGGCGCAGTTCTACCAGGCCTACTACCGGCCGAACAATGCCCGCGTCCTCGTGGTCGGCGACGTGACGCTGCCCGAGGCGCGGGCGCTCCTTGCCCGGCGCTTCGGCGGTTGGGCCGCAGGCGACGTGCCGGCCGTGGAGGAGATGGCCGCGCCCGCCGCCGCGCCGCGCACCATCTACCTGGTGGACAAGCCCGGCGCCGCCCAATCGGTGTTCCGGATCGGGGAGGTGGGCGTGAGCCGCGCGACGCCCGATTACTTCGCGCTCACGGTGCTGAACACCATCCTCGGCGGGCCCTTCACGTCCCGCCTCAACCAGAACCTGCGGGAGACTCACGGCTACACCTACGGCGCGAATTCCCAGTTCGCCATGCGGAAGATGCCCGGGCCGTTCCTCGCCGCGTCGTCCGTGGTCACCGCCAAAACCGACAGCTCGCTGATCGAGTTCATGCGTGAGCTGCGGCGCATCCGCGACGAAACGGTGCCGGCTGCGGAGCTGGACAAGGCGAAGGCGTACATCACCCTCCGCCTCCCCGGCCAGTTCGAGACGACGGCGGGTGCGGCAGCCCAGTTCCGCGAGCTGTTCCTTTACGGGCTGCCCCTCGACTACTACGCCAGCTACATCCCGCAGCTCAACGCGGTGACCGCGGCCGACGTGCAGCGGGTCGCCCGTCAGTATCTCGACCCCGACCACTTCGCGATTGTCGTGGTGGGCGATCGCAGCCAGATCGCCTCCGGCCTCGAGGCCCTGCACGAAGGACCGATCGTCCTGCGGGATCTCTGGGGTCAGGCGGTGCCGTGAACGACGCCCCTCGGGACCGCCTCGCGTCGCGGCGCATCTACACCGGCCGCGTCCTCAACCTCGACGTGGACACTGTGCGGTTCCCGGACGGCAGCAGCGGCGAGCTGGAGATGATCCGCCATCCTGGCGCTGCGGCCGTGATCCCCGTGCTGACCGCCGATGGGAGCGATGACCCGCAGATCCTGCTCATCCGGCAGTACCGCTACGCCGCCGGCGGGCCCGTCTGGGAAATCCCCGCCGGCAGGCTGGAGGAGGGTGAGAGCCCCGAGGCGTGTGCCCGCCGTGAGCTGCTGGAGGAGACCGGCGCGACTGCCGGTCGCTGGGACCGGCTCACCACCATCTACACGACCCCGGGCTTCACCGACGAGCGGATCCACATCTTCGCCGCTCGCGACCTCGTCGTACGGCCGCAGGAAACCCGACGCGAGCCTGATGAATTCATGGAGGTGAAGCCAGTGAGCGTCAGGGCGGCCATCGAGATGATCCGGGGCGGCGAAGTGGTGGATGGAAAGACGATCGTGGCTGTTCTCTTTTTTGCTGGTTTCCAAATAGGATTGTAGCAATTAGGGGACGGTAGACAGTGGAAGGCGGCGCCGAAGCAGACGCCGCCTTTTGACGTAAGTCAATCACGACAAAGAGGTTACGCCAAGACCCCACGGGGACATGTAACGAGGTACGGTTTCTGCGAATCTAATAGGAGTAGAACCACTCACAGCATAAGCGAGCGCGACGTGACATTGGCGGCCCACGCATCCCTCCGCGCGACACGGCCCGGCCCGGCATCCGCTTTCGCCGAGCTCGACGATTCGCACGTCGTCCAGGCCTTCTTGGACGGGCAGTCGCGTGCCTTCGACGAACTGGTCGCCCGCTATCAGGCTCGCCTGCTGAACTTCATCTACCGCACCATCGGTGACCGGGAGCGCGCCGAGGACCTCGTGCAGGAGGTTTTCATCCGCATCTACCGCCACCTGCACCGCTTCGACCAGACGAAGAAGTTCTCGACCTGGGCGTACACGATCGCGTCGAACCTGGCCAAGAACGAGCTGCGGAACCGGAGCCGGAACCCACTGGTGCTGTTCCAGGCGATCAAGAAGCACTGGGAGGCGGATCACCGGCCGCTGCAGTTCGAGGACTCCAGCTCCCGGCCGGACGACATGTTCCGGAAGCGGCACCTGCGCGCCCTCGTCGAGCAGTCAGTCGAGCAGCTCCCCGAGCACCACCGGGTCGTCTTCGTCCTGCGGGAGCTGGAGGGGAAGACCTACGAGGAGATCGCCGAGATCACCGGGTGCAACCTGGGGACGGTGAAGAGCCGCCTGAACCGGGCCCGGAACAGCTTCGCCACGATCATCGCACCGCACCTCGACTAGCCGGGGCCGCCCTCTCCGGAGGACGCCCCGGAACCCCCCGGCCGCCCGGCTGTAGTAGTAGTGTTCTTCTGTGGACACTCATGGATTGCTGCGAGTTCCGGGAACAATACTCCGACTTTGCTGACCGCCTGCTCGACGAAGAGGCGGAGCTGCGCGCGCGGCGGCACCTCAAGTTGTGCGCGCCGTGCCGGCGCTTCGACGCAGCGTTCCGGACGGGGGTCAGTGCCCTGCGGGACCTCCCTTCAGTCGAGCTATCGCGGAGCTTCGGCGACCGACTTCGCGGCCGCCTTGGCCATGAGTTGGTGGTTCGGGCGCTGGCGGTGGACCCGTTCTCGGGCGCCGTCGCGGCGATGCTGGTGATGGTCACGATCGGGCTCGTCACGTGGGATCTCGTGGAGCTGCGCGCCGCCAGGCGCGCGGCTGCGGCGGCCGCCGTGAGCGTGCCAGCGGCGGTCTGGATTCCGGCGCCGGCGCAGATCCGCCTCGACACCGTCGAGAACTTCCATAGTGGCTTCCACCCCTTCGATCCGGTCCTGCTCGTCGCCGACACCAATCCCACGCAAGACACCAATCCGCCGCGGTTCGACGTCCCCGCAGTCTGGGGCGGGCGGTAGCGCCACCCCGCCTTTTGCAGCACCCCGTTTCGGGCTAAGTTGCGCCCAATGCCCGGGCGGACATTCGATGAGCTTCGGCGCTCCCTCGCCAAGGGCGACGTTGAGCCCGTCTACTACCTCCACGGCGACGACGAATTCCTGAAGGACGAGGCGGTGCGCCAGATCGTCGCCCTCGCCGTGGACGAAGGCACGCGGGACTTCAACCTCGACCGCCGTCGCGCCCCCGAGCTCGCCGCCGAGGACTTCCAGACCCTGGTCGAGACGCCCCCGATGATGGCGGCGCGGCGCGGGGTCGTCCTGACCGAGGTGGAATGCCTGCTGCAGCGCCGCCCCCGCCAGCAGGCGCTCAAGGCGGCGGTCGCCGGATACCTGAAGCGCCCGTCGCCTGATACCGTCCTGGTGCTCGTGCAATCGGCCGGCGAGAAGCCGGACGCCGCGCTGGAAACGGCCGCCTGCAGCGTGGACGTCGCCCCGCTCTCGCCCGAGCGCGTCGGCCGCTGGATCCAGCATCACGCGAAGGAGCTGGGCCTCGTGATCGAGGCGGATGCCGCGCGCCATCTGCAAGCCGCGGTGGGCGAGGACCTCCAGCAACTCTCCGCCGAGCTGGCGAAGCTCGCGGTGGCGACGGCCGGGAAGCCGGCGACGATCGCGGACGTCGCGGACCTCGTGGGCGTGCGGACGGGGGAGACCGTCTACGATTTCGTGGACGCGGTGAGCGGCCGGCGCTTCGCCGCCGCGGCGGGCATGGCCCCTCGACTGATCGCGGCCCCCGGCAGCAGCGGGGTGCGTCTGCTCGGGGCCCTGGGCACGGTGCTGGTCGGGCTCGCTCTGGCGCGCGCCCGCCTCGACGAGCGGGACGCACCAGGCCCGGCGACCGCACGCGTGCTCAACGCGATGTTCGCCGCGCGGCCGATGGGACTGCGCCCCTGGAAGGAAGAAGCGTCGCGGTGGGTCTGCGATGCGGCCAAGTGGACAGCCGCCGAGCTGGACGCGGGGCTCGCCGCGCTGGTCCGCGCCGACGCCCGCCTGAAGGGCACGCGGCTCGCGGGGGAGGCGGAGGTCGTGATCGAGGTTGTCCTGTCGCTCGGCCGTCCGGGGCAGGAGGCGGCGTGAAGATTGACACGCGGAGGCACAGGGGCACGGAGGCACGGGGCTCGCACCGGCTTGCCCTCGGGCTCGCCGTGTCCCTGTGCCTCTGTGCCTCCGTGCCCGCAGCGCAAGCGCAGGACAATCCGGCCATTCGCGCGGCGGTGCAGGTCGCGGCCGAGGGACGCGGCGACTCCGCCCGGAAGATCGTGGCCGCGGAGCTGACGAAGGCGCGCCCCGGCACTCCCGCGTACGTCGAAGCGCTGTTCTGGCGCGGCCGGCTCGCCACCTCGGGCGACAGCGCCGAGAACGACCTGCGCCACGTCGCGCTGGACTACTCCAACTCGAAGTGGGCCGACGACGCGCTGCTCCAGCTGGCCGAGCTGGCCATGGCGGCCGGCAACCCGACCAGCGCTGTGCAGCTCGCCCAGCGGCTGCGCGGTGATTACCCGGGCAGCGCTCTCCGGGCCCCTGCGGCGCTGTGGGGCGGCCGCGCGGCGTTCGACCTCGGCGATCCGGTGGCCGCGTGCGCCCTGCTGGATTCGGCCCGGACCGAGGGCACGGACGACGTCGAATTCGAGAATCGGGTCGCGTTCTATCGAAGCCGCTGCACCGCAGCGCTGCTGCAGCCACCCGCGGCCACCGACACCGCCTCGCCTCCCGCCGCCGACACCACCCGCCGCGCCGCGGCGCCCGCACCGGCGCCGGTCAAGGCCGACACTGCCGCGACGCGCGCCGCAACGCCCGCGCGCCCCCAGCAGTTCGAAGTGCAAGTGGCGGCGACCCGCTCGAAGAGCCGGGCGCAGAGCATCGCGCACCAGGCGGAGCGCTCGGGCGAGCGGACCCGCATCGTGACCGGCGCGGACGGCTACCTCCGGGTGCGCGCCGGTCCGTACGTCTCGCGCAGGGAGGCCGACGCCGCCGTGGCGCGGCTCCGGCGGTTGCTGCACGGCCACCCCATCGTGGTGAGCGCGCCGTGACCCTGCCCGGCCTCGACGTCTCCACGCCCCTGATGCAGCAGTACCGCGAGATCAAGGCGCGGCATAAGGACGCGATCCTGTTCTTCCGAATGGGTGACTTCTACGAGACGTTCGAGGGCGACGCGGAGGTCGCCTCACGCGCGCTCGGGCTCACTCTCACGTCGCGAAACAACGGGGCCGCGGCCGAGATCCCGCTGGCCGGTGTCCCGGTGAAGGCCGCTGCCACGTACATCAAGCGCCTCGTCGAGCGCGGCTTCCGCGTCGCCATCTGCGAGCAGGTGGAGGATCCGAAGCTCGCCAAGGGCCTCGTGCGGCGCGAGGTGATCGAGGTCGTCACGCCGGGCGCGGTGATGGCGGACGACCTCCTCGAGGAGCGCACCAACACCTTCCTCGTGGCGGTCGCGAGCGACGGCGCGCAGGCCGGCCTGGCGGCGGCAGATCTCTCGACCGGCGAGTTGGTGCTCGAAACGGCCGCCGCCGCAGACCTCGTCGCGGCGCTGGAGCGCTACCGCCCCTCGGAGGTCGTCGTCGCGGAGGGCGCCGCGGCGCTCGCGCCGTCGGCCGCGCTGGTCACGCGGCGCGAGGCATGGGAGTTCGACCCCGCGCTCGCCGCGGAGGACCTGGCCCGCCGCTTCGAGCTGGCGTCGCTCGACGGCCTCGGGCTCGGCGCCTCCGACGCCCTCGCGATCGGCGCCGCCGGCGCCCTGCTGCGCTACCTCGGCGACCTTCAGCCCGGCGGCCTGCCGCAGATCCGCCGCCCGGCGGTGCGGCGCGCCGAAGGCCGGCTCTTCCTCGATGCGATGACGCGCCGCAACCTCGAGCTGGTGGAGTCGCTGCGGCCGGAGGGCGCCGAGGCCACGCTGCTGGCGGTCGTGGACCACACCGTCACCCCGATGGGGGCGCGGTTGCTGCGGCAGTGGCTCCTGGCGCCCCTGACCGACGTGACCGCCATCGCGGCGCGCCACGACGCCGTCGGCGCCCTCGTCGCCGACGAGGGGCGGCGCACCGCGCTGCGCGAAGCGCTGGACGGCGTCCGCGACCTGGAACGGCTCGGCGCCAAGGCCGCCGCGCGCCGCGCGACCCCGCGCGACCTCGGCGCCCTGCGCGTGTCGTTCGAGCGGCTGCCGCGCGTCGCGGCGGAGCTGCGGGACCTGTACGGCCTCGACCGCGGGTTCGACGTCCTTTCCGATCTGGCGGCGCGCCTCGCCGCGGCGCTGGTCGACCGTCCGCCGCCGGCGCTCGGCGACGGCGACGCGATCCGCCCCGGCCACTCCGCCGCACTGGACGAGTTGCGCGCTCTCCGGGACGGCGGCCGGTCGTACATCGCGTCGCTGCAGACGCGGGAGCGCGCGCACACCGGGATCGCCTCGCTGAAGGTCGGCTACAACAAGGTCTTCGGCTACTACATCGAGATCACCAAGGCGAACAAGGACGCGGTCCCCGCGGACTACGAGCGCCGCCAGACGCTGACGGGCGCGGAACGCTACGTCACGCCGGAGCTGAAGGACTACGAGGCGAAGGTGCTCGGCGCGGAAGAGGAAATCGCGCGGCTCGAGGAGCGCCTGTTCGCCGAGCTGCGCGACGTGGCGGGAGCGGCGATCCGGCGCATTCAGGACACCGCGGCCCGCGTGGCGACGGCGGACGTGCTGGCCTCGCTCGGCCACGCCGCGGCGCGGAACCAGTACGCGCGGCCCGAGGTGCACGACGGCTTCGCGCTCGAGATCGAGGCGGGCCGGCACCCGGTGGTCGAGCGCGTGATGCCACGCGAGGCGTTCATCCCCAACGACGTGCGGCTCGACGCCGAGCATCAGATCATGATCGTCACGGGCCCCAACATGGCGGGCAAGAGCACCGTGCTCCGCCAGGTCGGGCTCGCCGTGGTGTTGGCCCAGGCGGGGTCCTTCGTCCCCGCGCGGGCGGCGCGGCTAGGCGTCGTGGACCGGCTCTTCACGCGCGTCGGGGCGAGCGACGACCTGGCGCGCGGGCAGAGCACCTTCATGGTGGAGATGAGTGAGACCGCGGCGATCCTGCACAACGCCACACGCCGGAGCCTCGTCCTGCTCGACGAGATCGGGCGCGGCACCTCCACCTACGACGGGGTTGCCATCGCCTGGGCTGTGGCCGAATACCTCCACGAGCGGCTGGGGTGCAAGACGGTCTTCGCCACGCACTACCACGAGCTGACCCAGCTGGCCGACCGCTTCGCGCGGATCGTGAACTTCAACGTGGCGGTGCACGAGTCGGGAGACGAGGTCATCTTCCTGCACCGGCTGCGGCCGGGCGGCGCCGACCGCTCGTACGGCATCCACGTGGGCCGCCTGGCGGGGCTCCCGGCCGAAGTGGTCGGGCGCGCGCGGGAGGTGCTCCGCACGCTCGAGGCCGGCCACCGGGTCACGGCGGCTCCCTCGCAAGTAGATCAACTGGCGCTGTTCGCCCCCCAGGAGGATCCCGTGCTCGCCGACCTCAAGGCGCTCGACGTGGACGGCCTGACCCCGCGCCAGGCGTTGGAGCGGTTGGCGGACCTGCAGCGGCGCGCCAGGAAGGACAAATGAGAGACGCACGGACGCACGGGCGCACGGAGGCACGGGGAGACACGTTTCTCCGTGCCGCCGTGCCGCTGTGCCTCTGTGCCTTCCTGATATCGTCCTGCCGCAGCGCGCCCACCCCCGAGACGGCGGCGGCCAAGGAGAACGACGTGCCGGTGGCGATCAACAGCGAGTCGCCCTTCCAGTATCCCGCCGACCTTTACGACCAGGGCGTCGAGGGGGAGGTGCGGCTGCGCCTCTACGTGGACGACATGGGCCGCGTCCATCCAGAGAGTACCAAGGTGGCGTCCTCCTCCGGCACGCCGGAGCTGGATTCGGCCGCGGTCCGCGGGGCGGCGCTGCTCCGGTTCGCGCCGGCCCACAAGGACGGCCAGTCGATCAGCACCGCGTTCTACCAGCCCGTGATCTTCCGGAGGAGCGGCGAGCGGGCCGCCGCACCGGCGCCGTGACCGCGCGTTCCCGGCCCCTGAACAGCATCCTCGAGGCCATCGGCCAGACGCCCTTGATCCGGCTGAACCACATCACGCGCGGCATCCGGACACCGGTCCTGGTGAAGGCCGAGCAGATGAACCCGGGCGGCTCCGTCAAGGACCGCATCGGCCTCGCCATCATCGAGGCCGCGGAGAAGAGCGGCGCGCTCAAGCCCGGCGGCACGATCGTCGAGGGAACGAGCGGAAACACCGGCGTCGGCCTCGCGATCGCCGCGGCGATCAAGGGCTATCGGTGTGTCTTCACGATTCCCGACAAGATGTCGAGCGAGAAGATCAAGCTGCTGCGCGCCTTCGGCGCCGAGGTGGTGGTGGTGCCCACCGCGGTGCCCCCCGACCATCCGGAGTACTACATCCAGAAGGCGAAGGCCATCGTGGCGGCCACGCCCGGCGCGATCCTCGCGGACCAGCACTCCAACCCCGTCAATCCGGACGCGCACTACCGCACCACGGGCCCGGAGATCTGGGAGCAGACCGAGGGCAAGGTCACGCACTTTGTCTGCTCGCCGGGCACCGGCGGCACGGTCACGGGGGTGGGGCGCTACCTCAAGGAGAAGAACCCGAAGATCCGCGTGATCGCGCCCGATCCGGTCGGCTCGATCTACACCGAGTACGCCAACACACACACCAAGGGCGAGGGGTTCCCCTACAAAGTCGAGGGGATCGGCGGCGACAAGATCCCGACCTCGCTCGACTTCGGCGTGGTGGACGAGTTCGTGCAGGTGGGCGACAAAGAGGCCTTCCGGATGGCCCGCCGCCTCACGCGGGAGGAGGGGCTGTTCGTCGGCGGTTCGACGGGGATGAACGTCCACGTCGCGCTCGACGTCGCCCGGCGGCTCGACGATCCCGCGGCCTTGGTCGTCACGATCCTGTGCGACACGGGCGAGCGGTACGTCTCGAAGGTGTACGACGACGAGTGGATGCGCGAGAACCAGATGCTCGACGCGGTCCCGGTGACCGTGGAAGCGCTGATGGCGCAGCGCCCCGCAGGCATCCCGCCGCTCGTGTCGGTCGCGCCGTCTGCGAGCGTGCGGCAGGCGCTGAACTTGATGAGCACGTACGGGATCTCGCAGGTGCCCGTGATCGCGGGGAACGACTGCGTCGGCTCCGTGACCGAGGGGCCGGTCATCTCGCGCGCCCTCGACGACGCGAAGCTGCTCGAACGCGCAGTCTCCGACGTGATGCAGCCGCCCTTCCCCGTCGTGGATGCCGCGCTCCCGATCGAGCGCCTCAACACGCTGCTCTCGCACGAGACGCAGGCAGCGCTGGTCCGCAAGGACGGGCGGCTCGCCGGGATCATCACCCGGTACGACGTGCTCCGCCACGTCGCGGGGATCCGGTGAAGGTCGCGCTCCTGACGGGCGGGACCTCGGCCGAGCGGGACGTCGCCCTCGCGTCGGGACTCCAAGTCGCCGCCGCGCTGCGCTCGCTGCATCACACCGTGCACGTCGTGGATCTCGCGACCGGCTACGTGCCGCCCGAGCACGAGGCGGCGCTGCTGCCCGGCGGGATCGGACGGGAGCCGCCTCCGCGCGAACGGCTCAAGGAACTGGAGCGCGGCATGCTCTCGGCCGGGCTCGGGGAGCTGCCGGCCATCCGCGAGGCGGACGTGGTCTTCGTCGCGCTGCACGGCGGCCAGGGCGAGGACGGCACCGTCCAGGCGGTGCTCGACGTCATCGGCGTGCCGTACACCGGCAGCGGACACCTGGCCTCGGCGTTGGCGATGGACAAGGACCTGTCCAAGCGCGTCGTGCGAGACAACGGCCTGGCGGTGCCCGCCTGGGTGATGGCCCCCGTCACCGCGGAGTACGTGAAGCGGACCGTCGCCTTCCCGTGCGTCGTGAAGCCGTCCAAGCAGGGGTCCTCGGTGGGGCTGACGCTGGTCAAGCGCCCGAAGGACCTGGGGGCGGCCGTCAGGTTGGCCGTGCAGTACGACGATGAGGTGATGGTGGAGCAGTTCGTCCCGGGGCGCGAGCTGACCGTGGGGATCCTGGGCGAGGTGGCGCTGCCGGTCATCGAGATCGTCCCGAAGCACGAGATGTTCGACTACGAGTGCAAGTACCAGCCCGGGATGTCCGAGGAGATCTGCCCCGCGCCGATCCCTGTTGAGTTGGCCGCGCGGACCCAGGACGCCGCGCAGCGCGCCCACCGCTGCCTCAAGCTGTCGGGCTACAGCCGGGTGGACTTCCGCGTCGGCGCGGACGGCGACGTGCTGTTCCTCGAGGCCAACACCCTGCCGGGCGTGACGGCCGCAAGCCTCATCCCCAAGGCTGCCCGCGCTGCGGGGCTGAGCTTCCCCGCCTTTGCCGAGGCCGTCTGTCGCCTCGCTCTCGAGCGCCGCGGAACAAAGCGCTAGGCCCGGGGATACCCTTCGGTGGTCGCATGAGCTACGACGGTTCGCCTTTTTCCCTGA
Organism: Gemmatimonadales bacterium; assembly: GCA_049513575.1. GTDB lineage: Bacteria > Gemmatimonadota > Gemmatimonadetes > Gemmatimonadales > JACORV01 > Fen-1245. The sequence goes on along the minus strand of JBEKVZ010000001.1, from coordinate 785,104 downwards.
CCCCCTGGGTGCGGCGCCTGCTGGTGGCCACGGGCGCCGTGTACCTGCTGCAGCTGACGGTCTTCACGAGCCCGTGGCTCGTCGAGACCTTCGGCTTCGCGCCCGCTGAGGCGTTGGCTCACCCGTGGGGCGCGGTGACGTACGCCTTCCTCCACGGCTCGTTCCTGCACCTGCTCTTCAACATGATCGCGCTGTTCATGTTCGGACCGCCGGTCGAGGCCCGGCTGGGGAGCGCGCGGTTCGTCCGGCTCTACTTCATCGCGCTCCTCGGCGGTGCCGCGCTCAGCTTCGCCTTCCTGCCGCTGGCCGGCGGCGGGGTGATCATCGGCGCCTCGGCCGCAGTGTTCGGCGTGATGCTCGCCTTCGTGCTCGAATGGCCGGACGCGCCGGTGCTGATCTTCCCGTTGCCCTTCCCCGTGAAGGCGAAATGGGTCGTCGTCTTCCTCGCCGGCCTCTCGCTCGTGGCCGGTCTCTCGGGCGTGCGGGACGGCGTCGCGCACCTCGCGCACCTGGGCGGATTCGCCGCTGCGCTGCTCTACCTGCGGGGCCCAGCGCTGCTTCGGCGCGGGACCCGCCCGCCGACCGAGCGGCCCACGGCGGTGCTCGTCCATCCGTTCTCGACGGAAACCGCCCGCGGGCTCCGGCCGTTCGGTCCGCGGCGGCGCGGCGCTGACGCAAAGGTGCTGGAGGAAGTGGACCGGGTGCTCGACAAGATCTCGGCCGGCGGGCTCTCCAGCCTCACGCCGGAAGAGCGCCGCTTCCTCGACGAGATGAGCAAGAGGTTCAAGCAGGACCACTGAGATGATCCGCGCGGCGCTGGGCGACATCACGACATACGCCGGCAGCGCCATCGTCAACGCCGCCAACAACCATCTTTGGCTCGGCGCCGGCGTGGCTGGGGCCATCGCGCGGCGCGGCGGCCCGTCCATCCAGCAGGAGTGCGACCGCCACGGCGCGATCCGCGTGGGCGAGGCCGCCGTCACCGGCGCGGGCAGCCTCGCGTGCCGCTACGTCATTCACGCCGCAGCGATGGGCGACGAACCGGTGAGCGAGCGCAGCATCCGCGACGCCACATCGGCCAGCCTCGCCCGCGCCGCCGAATTGCACCTCACCGACATCGCGTTCCCGATCCTCGGCTCGGGGATCGGTGCTTTCCCGTTCCGCCGCGCGGTCGAGATCATGGTCGACGCGATCCGCGCAGCGCCGGCCGCGGCGGCTCGCATGGACGTCGTGCTGTTCGGTTTCACCGCCGCAGACGTCGCCGTCATCGAAGCGGTCCTCTTGCGCTCCAGCTAGCGCTCTCCCCGCGGAACGCAGTCCGCCGCCCGCGCACTCTTGTCCCGAACGGTCGCGCTCCACAGATTGGGGCGGCCGCCACATGATCATCAACCTCATACCGGAATTCCTCGCGGCTCGCGCCGCCGCCGATCGCGAGGCGGCGTATCGCGACTACCTGGAGCGGCACCAGGTCCTTGGCGCATACTGGCACAACTACGTGCTCGACCTCGATTCGCCGCACGCCGCTGAGGTCGTGTCGCGCGCTCTCGCCGCCGACCGGCGGGATCTGCTGCGGCTGGTGGCGGAGGTGGATCTGGAGGCGTTGGCTGCGGACGTCGTGAGCCGCGCCGCGGGCGTGCTGGAGATGGACCAGGAAGTGGACGTCTACCTCACGGTGGGCGTGGGCGCCGCCAACGCGGCCGAGTTGGTCGTCGGCGGACGCGGCGTGGTCATCGTCTGTCTCGAGCACTTCACCGGCCAGCCCAACCCCGACACCTACGGCCTCGGCCTCTCTCCCACGCTCCTGCCGCTCTGGATCGCGCACGAGATCGCGCACACCGTCCGTTACACGTCGCCCACCAGCCGGTCCGAGCTCAAGCGACTGGTCGCCGAGGCAGGAGGCGAGTACGACTACTGGGACACCGGGAGCCGGGCGACGCTGCGTGAGTTGCTCCTCAACGAAGGCGTGGCGGTGCACGCGGCGCGGGCCACGGCGCCGGGCCTGGGTGACGAGGAGTATCTGGGTTTCACCCGGCGCCAGTACCGCCGGATGCGGGAGCTGGAGTCGTTCCTGTTCCGCGCCGTCGAGCCCGACCTGGAGCACACGGGCCTTGGGCTGCGGCTCCGGTTCCTGAGCGGCGGGATGAGTCCGGCAGCGCGGCTCGCGCAGGGACGCGTCCTGCCCGAGCGCGCGGGCTACTACATCGGCACCCGCATGGCGGAGCCGCTGGTCGCCGAGCGCGGCGTGGCGGCGGCCGCCCGGGCGTCCGCGGCGGAGTTCGAGGCGGCGGCCGCGCGGGCCGTCGCAGGCCGGGCGGTGGGGGCATGAGCGACGAACGGCGCGTCAACCGCGAGCTGCGGGAGGTGCTCGACGAGCTGGTCGAGCACGTGCGCTACATCGCCCGCAACGTGCAGACGATGAGCAAGCAGGATCTGGAGTACGCCGAAGAGCGGCTGGAGTGGCTGGCCGACGAAGTCTGGCGGGCGGCCACCGACGCGGACAAGCCCCGCGGCTAGGCTGTCGTCCCCTTGCGCCGCGCCATCTCCGCGGCGCGGGCCTTGTTGATCATGTACTGCTGTGGCAGGCTCACCAGGTTCGACACCGCGTAGTACAGGTTCAGCCCCGACGCGAAGTTCAGGAACAGCACGGTCATCATGATCGGCATGATCGTCGTCATCATCTTGGCCTGCGGATTGGGCGGCATCCCCATCTGCCCCAGCTTCGACAGCGCCCACATGGACGCGCCCATCACCACCGGGATCACGTAGGTCGGATCCCTGAGGGACAGGTCCGGCAGCCAGAGGAACGAGACCCCTCGGAACGCGATCGTGTTGGCGAACACGAAGAACAGCGCGAACAGGATGGGCATCGGCAGCAGCATCGGCAGGCACCCGCCCAGCGGGTTCACTTTGTGCTCCTTGTACAGCTTCAGCATCTCCTGCTGTAGCCGCTGCGGGTCGTCTTTGTGGCGTGTCTGGATGTCCTTCATCAGCGGCTGGACGGCCTGCATCGCGACCGAGCTCTTCATCGCCTTCTGGTTGAGCGGCCAGAGCAGCAACCGGACGGCGACGCCGAACAGTACCAGCACCCAGCCGTAGGCCAGCGACAGCGTCTGGTGCATCCACAGCAGTAGCTCGGTGATCCAGACCGCAATCGGCATCACGATCGGCTTGAAGATCCACCCGTACGGCGACGCCTTCTCGAGCTCGCGGCCCACCTTCCGCAGATGCCGGTATTCCTGCGGCCCCAAGTACAGGCTGTAGCGGAACTTCCCGTCCGGGCCGACGGGCAGCGTCGCCCACGTCTGCGCCTGTGTGGCGTACCGACCGGGACGCGGTCCGCCCAGCAGCAAGAGCCCGCCGAAGCTCGGCTTCGTGCTGTCCGGCGAGAGCAGCGCGCCGATGAAGTACTTGGACTTCAGCGCGACCCAGTCGAACGGGCCGTCCAGCGTGGCGGTCTCGCCCGGCGCGACCTTGGAGAACGCCAGGCCCTGCGGCTCGGTGCGCCGGCCGACGGCGCCATAGCTGCGATAGTTGCCGATGCTGTCCGCCTCGGTGTTCGCGAATCCGCTCCCGAGGCCAACCAGGACCAGCGCACCCTGACCTCCCAGCCCGCCCAGCTCGCCGGCGACGTCGAGCACGTAGTCGCTCCCGCCGCGGTAGCTGTACGAGAGGGCCAGGTCCACCCCGCCCGCGCGCCCGCGGAACGTCACGCCGTCCGCAGTGCGCTCCGCCGAGAACTCGGCGCTGTCGAGCCGGATCGTATCCCGCCCTAGCACGATCTGGTGTGCCAGCAAGCGGTCGCCCGGCCGCATCAGCTCGACCGCCGCACCGCGCTTCGCGCCGAACATCCGGTACGCCGAGAGCTCGGCACCCTCGAGCGTCGCGCCCGCGCTGCTCAGTGTGTAGCGCGCCAACGGCGTCGCGACGGTGACCGTCTCCGTGGGCGCTGCCAGCTTCCGTGTGGGCGCTGGCCGGACCGCCTTTCTCTCCTCCGCCTTCGGCGGGGCTGCCGCGGGCGCCGTATCAGGCGCCGCCGCCCGCGCCTGCGTGGAATCGACGGGCGCCGTCGGGCGCCGCGGCGACTTGATGAACAGCGACGGCAACACCGCCACGACGATCATCAGGAGAATGGCGACGATCAGCCGGCGTTCCATGTTCACGGCACCGGGTCGTAACCGCCGCGCGCGAAGGGGTGGCACCGCAGAATGCGCCTGGCGCCCAGCCAGACGCCCTGCAGCGCCCCGTGGCGCTCGACGGCTTCGATCATGTATGCGGAACAACTCGGCTGATACCGGCATGCCGACGGCAGGAGCGGCGACAGTGTCACCTGATAACCGCGGACCATCAGGACGGCGAGCCGGGCGATGATGGACACAAGATCCCTACGATTTCCGCGCGCAGAAGTTCAAAGCCCAGGTCGTACGCCGCGGACCGGGCACGCACGGCGATGTCCAGCGGCGCCGGTAGCACCGGCAGCACGGCCCGCCGGCAGATCTCCCTGACCCGCCTCCGCAACCGATTGCGCTGCGGGGCGGTATGCGCGAAGCGCGGCACGATCACCGCCACCCGTGAATGCCCAAGAGGGGAAGGCCGAGTGAACAGATCCAGATGATCCGTTCGACGGCGCTTCCCCTCTGTCATTAGCGCGCGGAGTTCCGCTGCGCGAGTAATCCGGGACGCCCGCGGCAGCCGCTCGGCCGTCAACCGCCCCGATGCTTGGACGGTATCTGGACAGTGAGACGCTTGCGCCCCTTCTTGCGGCGGCTCGACAACACGGCACGGCCCCACCGCGTCTTCATGCGGTGCCGGAACCCATGCTTGTTCACCCGCTTCTTGTTGCGCGGACGGTATGTCGGTCCCACGTGTCAGGCCTCCGGAAAGCCGCGAATTGTACACGTATTCGGCGCTGCGGGTCAAGGTTGACTTTTCCACATTGCGGTCATAGGTTCGGGCGCCCTTGAGACCTTCCGCTTAACTCCGACCTGCGTTGATGGAGCCTTCGGTAAAGGAAACCTGGAACCGCCTTCTCGACCAGGCGCGCGGTCGTCTCCCAGAGCCGACGATCCGCTCCTGGCTGGAGCCGGTCGAGCCGATCAGTCTCGAAGATGGGACGCTCGTGCTCGCAGCGCCTGACGAGTTCGCGGCCGACTGGAACAAGTCCAACTATGCCGCCCTGCTGTCGGATCTCTCGACCCAGGTCGTGGGCCGACGGCTGGAGATGTCTTTCAGGGTGATGGAAGAGCGCTCGCGCCGCCCCCAGATGGATTTCTTCGTCGCCACGCCCGCCCCGGCGGCGGCCGCGGCCCCTGCGCGCGCCCCCGCCTGGTCCATGCCGCTCAACGAGCGGTACAGCTTCGGCACCTTCGTGATCGGCAAGTCGAACGAACTGGCGGCGGCGGCGGCCCATGCCGTGGCCGAGTCCCCGGGCAAGGCGTACAACCCGCTTTTCATCTACGGCGCGACGGGGCTGGGCAAGACGCACCTGATGCAGGCCATCGCCCACGCCGTGCTCGAGCGCTCGCCCCAGACCCGCGCCGTCTACATGAGCGGCGAGCAGTTCACCAACGAGGTCATCGAGCACATCCACGGCCAGAAGATGCAGGAGTTCCGGCGACGCTACCGGAACGACCTCGACCTGCTGCTCCTCGACGACGTGCATTTCCTCGAGCGGAAGGAGTCCACGCAGGAGGAGTTCTTCCACACCTTCAACGCACTGTACGAGGCGGGCAAGCAGATCGTTCTGACCAGCGACCGGTCGCCCAAGGAGCTGCCCGGGTTGGAAGGCCGGCTCGTCTCCCGGTTCGACTGGGGGATGGTGGCCGATATCGGCCAGCCGGACCTCGAGCACCGCACCGCCATCCTGCGCAAGAAGGCGGAGCAGGACCACCTCGAGCTGACCATCCCGGACGACGTTCTCCAGTTCATCGCTGAGCACGTCAGGAGCTCCGTGCGCGAGCTGGAGGGATGCATCATCAAGCTGCTGCTGTTCGCGTCACTCAAGCACCGCGAGATTACGATTGATCTCGCGCGCGAGGCCCTGTCGGACAAGATCAAGCCGGCCCACGAGGACGACGGTGGCGCCGCGGGCCGCCACGCGGGACCGTCGATTGATCGGGTCCAGGAGGTCGTGGCGCGCCGCTGGGGCGTGACGCCGGAGGGGCTGAGGTCCAAGGCCCGCACCAAGCGGCTGACGGTGCCGCGGCAGGTGGCGATGTACCTGGCCCGCGACCTGCTCGGCATGCAATTGGTGGAGATCGGGCAGGCATTCGGCGGACGCGACCACTCGACGGTGATTCACAGTCTCGACAAGGTGTCCCGGCAGCTCGCGCGCGATCACGGCTTCCGCGAGCGGGTCACGCAGGCGCGGAGCGAGTTGTCCGCATAGCGGACGTGAGCAACTGCGTGGAATGATGTGGGCAGGTGTGGACGAAGCCGGCCGGCATGTGATCTCGCGGCGGTCTTCCACAGTGGCGTGCGCGACGGCGGCCTCGCAACCCGCTGTCCCGCTTCGGGCTTGGCGCCGAAGCGCACAGTTCCACAGATACTACGACGACGACTAGTATTTAATTACTGTAGTTTGATAGCAGGCCTTGGAACTCACATCCAATGAGGATTGGATGAAGTTCACGATCACGAGGGAGAAGCTTCAGGAAGGGTTGCTGGCGGTCGTCTCGAGCATTCCGACGAAGACGACCCTGCCGGTGCTCTCGAACATCCTGATCGAGGCGGGGAAGGAAGGGATCCGTCTCTCGGGAACCGACCTCGACATCGCGGTCTCCACGTCGGTGCCGGCGGAGGTCGACGAGGAAGGGGCCCTTACGCTTCCCGCCAAGAAGCTGTCGGACATCGCCCGCGAGCTGCCGAGCTCGCCGGTGCGCATCACGTCCGCAGGGGAACAGCGGGCCCAGGTGGAGTGCGGGAAGAGCAAATTCCGGCTCCTCGGCCTCCCGCGCGACGAGTTCCCCTCCTTCCCGAGCGTGAAGTTCGAGGGCGCATGGAAGGCGCCCGCCAAGGAGCTGCACAAGCTCATCGGGCACGTGGCCTTCGCGGTTTCGACCGAGGAGAGCCGGCCGATCCTCAACGGAGTGCTGTGGGAGCTGCGGAAGGACCGCATGCGGATGGTGGCGACCAACGGACACCGGCTCGCCCGGATGGAGGTGCCGCTGAGCGGAGGCGCGGCGTCCCAGGCGGACCTGATCGTGCCCCCCAAGGCGCTCGAGCAGATCCGGCGGCTGTTCGCGGCGGACGTCGAGGTCGAGATCGGCAAGAGCGAGAATCACCTCGGCTTCCGGTGCGGCGGGACCCAGGTGTTCACGCGCCTCATCGAAGGGCCGTATCCGCCTTACGAGCAGGTCATTCCGCGCGAGAACGACAAGTTCGCCACGGTGGACAAGGTTGCCATGGCGGCGGCGCTGCGCCGGATGAGCATCGTCGCGAGCGACCAGACGCACCGCATCCGGCTGGCGTTCGGAGGCGGCTCGCTGAAGTTCAGCGTGCAGACGCCCGACCTGGGCGAAGCGCAGGACGAGATGGCGGTAACGTACGAGGGCGACGCGCTGGAGATCGGCTTCAACGCCGCCTACCTGCTCGAGGTGCTGAAGTACATGCCGACCGACGAGGTGCGCTTCACCATGAAGGCGCCGGAGCGTGCCGCGACGGCGGAGCCGGTGGGGTGGGACGATCCGGCTTCGTACACCTGCCTGGTGATGCCGTTGCGTCTGATCGACTAGGCCGGCGCAGGCTTCCTGGCTGGCGGCGCGGCCGCCGTGTCCGGCTTCGGGGACACGGCGGCCGAGTCCTTTTGTGGAGCGGCGTCGGGCCTCGACGGCGGCGCGCTGTCGTACGGGGCGTTGAGGGAGCGAAGGATCGCGCCGTCCAGGGGGACCGGCGGCAGGGGGAGCGTGTCCTCGATGTCGGCCGGCGGGATCACCACGGGCTGACCGCCCAGTTTGAGCAGGATGAGCTGTTGTCGCGCCAGCGCGTAGCCCGGCCGGAACGACGGGTTGGACGTCAGCGGGCGCGGCAGGGTGGCGGCCAGGAGCGCTGCCTGTGCGATCGACAGCCGCGAGGGCGGCACGCCGAAGTAGTGCCGGCTCGCGGCGGCGGCGCCCCAGAGGCCCGGGCCGAGCTCGGCGACGTTGAGATAGAGCTCAAGGATCCTCGACTTGTCGAGCGCGGCCTCCAGCCTGTAGGAGATGACCGCCTCCTTCAGCTTGCGCAACGGATTCCGTGACGGGGACAGGTAGAGATTCTTCGCCAGCTGCTGCGTGAGGGTGCTCGCCCCGCGCAATCGGTCGCGGCGCTCCCAGGCGAGCCCGAGCGCCCTCGCCAGCTCTGAGCGGTCCCGCGCGTTGCCCCACGAGAAGGAGCCGCGCCGGTATCCGATCGCTTCACGCAGGGCGTGGTAGTCGATGCCGTGATGCGAGAAGAAGGCCTGGTCCTCCCCGGCGATGACGGCGCGCGCCAGCCAGGGAGACATCGAGTCCACCGGCGCCGGGTCGTAGACCTGCGCGCCGGCGTGACCCGCGGCCTCGAGCTGGCGCTCGCGCATCGCCATGAAGGCAGTGCGCGCGGGCCAATGCGTTCTCCACCAGGACGGCGGTGGCCAGACGAACCCCAGCCAGAGCAGGAAGACCGCCAGCAGAGCGGCCGCGGCGGCGAGCAGGCGGCGCAGCGGACGCACGAGCGCGGCCGTTAGCGCCTGGTCGGAGGGCTCAGCGCCACGAGGGCTCCCGACGCGCCGAGCTCATCCACCTCGTTGAGGCCGCCGGAGAGCCCCGCGAAGCCGCTCACCCGGGCCCGGGACGGGTTCCACGTCAGCGCGACAACGATCCTCCGGCGCTTGAGATCGGGAGCGAGGTCCGCCCGCAGCGTGAGAGCGAAGGCGCCGCCGAGTGCGGCAGTTCCCCCGGCCCGGATCTCCTGGGAGCGCCAGCGGTGCGCGGCGACTTCCCACTCGGCCCCGACATGAACGGCGCCATCGAGCAGCGCGACTGAAGCGCCGGGCACCACCGTGGGGCGGTAGGTCGAGTCGGGGAGCGGGGAGCCCAGCCCGCGACCGACGAGCGAGAACTGCACGCCGCTCGCCGGCATGCCGCGCAGGGCGATGTCCCACGCCGAAAAGCTGACGAGACCGCGGTACCAGCGCCGCGTGACGCCACCGGAGAACTGCTCGTCGCCGAGGCCCGCACCGACGGCGTACGCGTTGACGGCCCCGCCCCCGGGGTAGCGGTCGTGGATCCAGGAGACCGCCAGCCCCCGGCTGGCGATGGTGGCGCCGTACTGGCTCAGTTGCACGGTTCCATTGGCGAACCGATCGGCGCTGAGATCCGCGCCGATGCTCGCCTCCAGGCGCCGGGCGAGCCCTGCGGGATTGACCCACAGGGCTCGCGCGTCGTCGACATCGGTCGTGAGCAGATAGCGGGCCGGAGGCGCGGGCAGGACGACCTGAGCGGTCAGCCGCGCCGGCGAGGCCGCCGCGCCGGCGAGGCCGGCAGCGAGCGCGAGCGCCCGCCGCCAGGTCACGGCAGCCGCGTGAAGGTGCTGCGGGTGGTGCGCCGCACCGGCACGACCATGCCGGCGCTCACCACGTTGGCGTTGACCAGCGCGCTGTCGCTGGCGGCGCTGCCCAGGTACACGCCGGCCGCCGACACGTACGCATCGGAGGTGGCCTGGCCGCCGCCGCTCAACTCGATCGACTGGCCCTGGACATCCCCGGCGCCGGAGACCGTGTAGCTCGCCGCCGTGGCGATGTGGAGGGCGTGCGTCCCCGCTCGATCCTCCCAACCGGCGATCCGGTGCTGGCGCGTCATCTTCACCGTCACCGTGATGCCCATATTGGGCGTCGTCGTCGTGGTCGTGTCCGACCAGGTCGCGCCGGCGGCCGTTGAGCCCGGCGGCAGCAGCGGCAGGAACTCACGCAGCCCCTGTGCCATCTGCAGCACGACCGCGCCGACGCCTTCGGGCGGGGTGAGCGAGACGGGTGCTCCGGTGGGCGAAACGACGAGTCGCACCACCTTGCCCTTGGCGGCGCTCAGCTCGGCGGGATCCGCCGCGCCCATCGGCGCGGTGACACCCAGCGAGTCGATGGTGATCGCGATGCCGAGGTTGCCTTCGGCGGGGGCGACGTCGGCGGTGAAGACGGCCGCGGTGGTGATGTCCGTCGCATTGGACGCGCCCATCATCTCCTGCACGACGTGAGTTTGCGACTCGAGCCGGTAGTGGCCGGTCCCGGGCGTATAGCGGAGCGTCGCCGGCTCCGCGGGCGCGGCCGGTGCGGCGGGTGCCGGCGCGGGGGTCGCCGGAGGAGTGGAACGGCCGGCACAGCCGGAAGCCAACGCGGCGACGATAACGAGCGGCAGACGCTTCACGAGGAAACCTCCTGGAAGTGGTGCCAACACCTGGACACGGCGTGGGCAGGCCAGAACGTGCGACGGCGCCGCAAGACCCCCGGAGGGGCGCTCGCGGCGCCGCCGGCGGAGCCGTAAGCCGAGTTCTGTTCGGCCCGAAGGCCGGACGGTCATCTCTCTGGGATGGCGGTCGCCCGCCACCTCGCGCGGCCTACCCGCGGCTCGCCGTTTCCGGCGTTGTCGGTCCGGGCCGGACCTCGCCGCCTATTTGGCCTTGCTCCGGCTGGGGGTTGCCGTGCCGCGTCTGTTGCCAGGCGCGCGGTGGGCTCTTACCCCACCGTTTCACCCTTACCTCGCCCGAAGACGAGGCGGTTTGTTTTCTGTGGCCCTATCCGTCGCCTCACGGCGCCCAGGCGTTACCTGGCAGCCTGCCCTGGGAGCTCGGACTTTCCTCAGGCCCTCGCGGGCCCGCGACCGTCGCGCTCCGCCTCTGCAAGATACCGGGGCGCCGGGATGGAGACAAACGGCCCGCCCTGTCTCCTTCGGAATGACGGGCCGGTGACGGCCACGACTACCATTGGCTGCGAACGCTGCCGGAGAGACTGATGAGCGCCGCAACCGTTGCCACCGTGCTGACGCCGGACGAGCGCGCCCGGGTCGAGGCCGCCGGCCAGGACTGCTTCGTCGCCCTGCACGGCGATTCGCTTGACGACGCGATCCGGCAGGTGCGGCGCCGGCCCGTGGACGCCGTGTTCCTCTCGGTGCATCGGTGCGACGACGCGGCGATCCCGCGGGTCGCGCAGTTCGTGAAGGAGTTCCCGCAGGTGCCGGCCGTCGCCCTCATCTCGCGCATGGACTTCGAGGCCCCGCGGAGGGTGCTGGGGCTGGGAGCGTCGGGTGTCCGCGCCGTCGTGGACGTGTCCGTGCCGGCCGGATGGGATCGGCTGCGGGAGCTGCTCCGGGAGCCCAGCTCTCCGGTCGCCGCGCGCGTGATGGGAGCGCTCGCACCGGACCTGGGTGGTGTGCCGACCGACTGCCGGCTGTTCTTCGAGGTGGTGGTGCGGCGCGCGCCGGAGCTGCGCACGGTGCGCCGGCTCTCCCGTGCGCTCAAGGTGGTGCCGAGCACCCTGATGTCCCGGTTCTATCGCACCAACCTGCCGTCCCCCAAGACGTACCTGGCGCATGCGCGCCTGCTGCACGCGGCCTGGCTGTGCCGCAACGGCGGGCTGTCGATCGCCGACGTGTCCAACCGGCTGGAGTACTCGTCGCCGCAGAGTTTCGGGCGCCATCTGCGCACGCTGCTGGACCTCACCGCCGGGGAATTCCGGCGGCGCCTGCCCTTCGATGCGGCGCTGGTGCGCTTCCGGGCGCGCTTCATCACCCCGTACCGGGACCGGCTGCTCACGTTCCATCCATTGGGAACGTTGCCCGGGGAGCACGGACAGACCGCGGCCTGAGCCGTCGGTCCGGGCGGGGTGAGTGCGGACGTCCCCGTAAGCCTCGGCACGCCTAGCAGTTGACGCCTGCCTGACGCTTCGCGCCTAGCTTGCAGCAACCGATTGCGGGAGCAGACTATGGCCGCACGCTCGCGCAGGTGGCATGCCGCCGCCATGGTGGTTGTCTTGGGGCTGGCAGCGTGCCCGAGTGTCCGAGTACCGGAGCTGTACGCCCCGGGTTCACCTGCGCCGGCGAGGACCAGCGAGCCGCTGAAGGTGCACCTTCGGTCGGGTCACTTGCTCGTGCTCGACACCTGGTCGGATCTCCCGGGCGACTCTGTTCTCCAGGGAAAGGGCACGCGCTATGATGCGCGGCGGCAGGTGATCGGCCCGTTCGCTGGCCGCATCGCGCGCGATTCCATCGCCCTTCTCGAAGCCACCACCGTCTCCACGGCGCACCCCGTCGGGTCAATCTTGCTCGGCACGTACACCGTGCTGGCGGGCGCCGTCACCGCAATCTGCCTCTCGGATCCCAAGAGTTGCTTCGGCTCCTGCCCCACCTTCTATGTGGACGCCGACCAGGACCGTCCGGTTGCCGAAGGCTTCAGCGCGAGCGTGGCCCGCGCTCTCGAGGCGACAGACGTGGACTACCTCGGCGATATCCATCCTGCGGGCAAGACGTTTGCCCTCACCATGCGCAACGAGGCGCTTGAGACGCACGCCGTGCGGTCGGTGCGCCTGCTCGTGGCTCCTCGCCCCGCGCTTGGCAGCGTAGTCGGCACCGGTGATGGCCGGTTCTACGACGCGGGCGTGCCGCTCGCCCCGCTACGTTGCACATCGAGCGCGGGGGATTGTCGCGACGCCGTGGCGAGACGAGATGGGCGTGAATGGTGGACGCGAGCGGATTCCTCGGACCTTGGTGCCGAAGACAGCCTCGATCTGCTCTTCCCGGCCACGCCGGGCCCCGCCGCGTTGCTCGTGACGGCTAGGCAGTCCCTGCTGAGCACCTACGTCTTCTACCAGTCGCTGGCCTACGCCGGCTCTCGCGCTGGCGACTTGCTGGCGGCGGTGGAAACAGCGGGCACCTCGGCACTGCCCGGGCCGTGGCAGATGATGCGCCGGCTCGCCCGGGTGGAGGTGTTCATCCGGGGCGCCGACGGGGCCTGGGTTCCGGTTGGTGCATATGAAGAGCCGGGGCCGATCGCGGCCGATGAACAGGTACTGCCGCTCCCCGATTCCGGCGGCGGACCCGTACAGGTGCGACTGCGCTTCGCACGCGGCGCGTGGCGCTTCGACCGCCTGGCCCTCGTGTCGCTCGGAGCGGCGGTGAAGCCGGCCGCGCTGGAGCCGGCGCGCGTCGAACGGGATGGGCGGCCAGACACCTTGGCGCTGGCACGGCTACTCGACCCCGCGAGGTATCTGGTCACGTACCCTGGCGAATGGTACCGGATCGTCTTCAGCCTGCCGCATGATGGCCGGGAGTTGGAGTTCTTCCTGGAAACTACGGGATACTACTACGAGTGGATGCGCACGGAGTGGCTGCGTGAGGAAAGTCCGGCGATGCTGACGTTGGTCGCAACGGCTCCCGCGGTCGCACTCCGCCTCATGGCCCCGGGCTACGCCCGTCTGGAGCCAGGATTCGAGCGGCTGTTCTGGGCGAGCCGCTTCGGCAGGAGGTAGACAGATGCGCGCCATGTTGGTGGTGCTGTGCGCGGCGATAGCCCTTCCGGCGGAACTAGAGTCCCAGGCGCAGCCTGCGCCTGAGGTGCTGGGCCGAAACGTCACTCTGCAGTTGACCGGCGGCGCACCGGGCGCGCTCGGTGGCGAGCTCCTCGCGGCCGGAGCCGACAGCGCATGGGTCCTGGCCCTGCACCCGCGACGCGTGGTCGCCGTCCCGATGTCGGCGGTCAGCGTAGCGACCGTGCGGCGTCACGGTCTCACGGCCGGGAAAGGCCTGCTGTGGGGTGTCGCGGTAGGCGTGCTGTCCGGGGCGGGTCTCACGGCGGCATGCAGCCAGGTCAGTTCCGGTTGCGGGGGAGTCATGGTCGGCAGCGTTCTCAGCGGCCTGCTCTGGGGTGGTCTCAGCGCCATCTCGTTCGCGTACTCGGAGCGCTGGCGAATCGAGCCCGTCGCTGCGGATTCGATCGCCCGCTTTGCCCGTTTCCCGCAGGGCCCGCCGGTGGGGCTGCGTCTCGACGACCTTGCCCGACCGGAAGGAGATTCGATGCCGGCCCGACCGCGGCCCTAGGCGAGGGCAGCCGGCCACCCGAGCCGGCCTGTGGAGGGCGAGCTAACCGCCTCCCAGCAGCTCGCCGAGCGTGACGAGGGCGCGCACGGCGTAGCCGTACCGCTCGATCGCCTCGCGGCCACCCTCCTCGCGGTCCACCACCGCGAGCACGCCGCACACCGTTCCGCCCGCTTCGCGGACCGCCGCCGCCGCCTCCAGCGCCGAGGCGCCGGTGGTCACGACGTCCTCGACGACCACCACGCGCATCCCGGCCTCGAAGCATCCCTCGATGCGGCGGCCGGCGCCGTGGGTCTTCGCGGCCTTGCGCACGGTGAACGCGTGGATGGGCTCGCTCGTCCCGGCGGATGCGCGGGCGATCGCGTACGCGACCGGGTCGGCGCCAAGCGTGAGCCCGCCGACCGCCGCGGCGCTCCACCCGGCGTCCCGGATCGCCGCGAGGCCCAGCTCGCCGATGAGGGCGAGTCCGTCGGCGTGCATGGTGGTGCGGCGGCAGTCTACGTAGTGCGGGGACCGGCGCTCCGACGCGAGCAGGAAATCGCCGTGCAGAACCGAGCGGGATTTGAGGAGCGCGACCAGCCGCGCCCGCGAGGCGCCGGGGCTCGCGGTCACGGCGTCACCGCGCGCCGAACAGCCCCTTGAGTGATCCGAGGAGTCCCTGCCGGGGCGCTTCGAGCGGCTGGGTCGTTGCGGCCGTCAGCTCTTCGGCGAGCGCGAGCACGGTGGGCTGCCGGCGCTTGGGGTCGCGGTGGAGCCCCCTCATCACGGCTTCCTCGACCGCGCGCGGGAATATCAGATCGCGCCGCGCCTGGCCGAGCGGAACGGGCGGCTGGGTCAGCAGCTGGTGGAACAGCTCGCGCGGCGAGCGCGCCACGTAGGGGAGCTGGGTGGTGAGCAGGAAGTACGCGATCGTCGCCAGCGAGTAGATGTCCGCGGCTTCGTCCACCAGCTCGCCGGAGAGCGCTTCCGGTGCGACGTACTGCAGGGTGCCGACGAAGAAACCGGTCCGCGTCAGCCGATCGGCCGGGGCCAGGTCGGCGTCGCGCGCGATGCCGAAGTCGAGCAGCCGCGCCCGCTGGGTGCGCGGATCGTAAATGACGTTCTCGGGCTTGAGGTCGCGGTGGATGATGCCCGCGGCATGGGCTGCGGCGAGGCTTTCCGCGATCTGCCGCACGACGGTGGCCGCCAACGGCAGCGCCAGCGGTCCGGAGCGATGGACGAACTTCGCCAGGATTTCGCCGTCGGCCCATTCGAGGGCCAGATAGTGGATGCCGGCCGGATCCTCGCCGAATTCGTAGGTCTGCACGACGCCGGCGTGCCTGACGCGCGAGCCGTATTCCGCCTCGCGGAGGAAGCGCTGCACGGCGGTGCGATCGCCGCGGAGCTTCGACCGCAGGACCTTCACGGCGCAGACACCGCGCACCGGGTGCTGGGCTCGGTAGACCGTCGCCGTGCCCCCTTCGCCCACCCGTTCCAGCAGGTGGTAGCCAGCGACGACCGAACCGGTCAGATCTTCGGACTGCATGGAGTTCGGGCCAATGTACCCGCGGTGTATCGGGGCGGCAAGTCGAAGCGTGGAGCCGCCTTGACTCGCTCTGCGCGCTGTTCGTAGCTTCGCCGCACGAGTCTCGCCCCTCCTGTCACCGAGTCGGAGCCGGCTCGGCGCGAAACGTGGCGCCGAGCGCTTCACGTCGCGTCTGGCGCGCTCGGCCCGTTGGCCGTCGCGGCAGGTGCCTCCGTCGCGACCCCGGCCTTTGCGATCCTGGTGGCGATCGCCGCGGTGGCCGAGACCGCGCGCCTCGCCTCGCCGCGGGCGGAAGCCGTTCTGGCCCGGCTCGCGGGCGGGGCGTTCCGGCCGGCGGAGGCGCGCTGGCCGAGCGGCGCGGGGACGCTGGCGCTGGGCTACGCGCTCGCCTGGTGGATCTTTCCTCCCGCCGTGGCCGAGGCGGCGATCGTCGTGACGGCGCTCGCCGATCCGGCCGCCGCGCTGGTTGGCTCGCGGTTCGGGCGCGGTGCCGCCAAGAGTCTTCCCGGATCGCTGGCCTGTGCCTGCGCCGCGGCCCTGGTGCTGGCGGCCTTTCGCGTCGGTCCCGCGGGCCTCGCGGTCGCCGCCGTGGGTGCCGCCGTGGCGGAGCGAGCTCCGTGGCGCGGGACGGACAATCTCGCGGTGCCGCTCGTCGTCGGGGCCCTGCTCCGCTGGCTGCAGTGAACGCCCGCCACGCGAGCGAGTGATGGCCGACGTACCGGCGCGCCTCTTCCTGATCGACGGCTACGCCCTCATCTACCGCGCGTTCTTCGCCATGCTCTCGCGGCCGCTCACGACCAGCCGGGGCGAGAACACCTCGGCCGCCTGGGGGGTCGTGAACTTCCTGCTGCGCCTGGTCGAGAAGCACCGCCCCGAGTTCGTCGGCTGGGTGCACGACGCCGGAACGAGCTTCCGGCACGAGCGCTATCCCGAGTACAAGGCGACGCGGGAGAAGCTGGACGAGGAGCTGCAGCAGGACTTCGACCGCTCGGTGACACGCATCGAGGCGCTGCTCAAGGCGTTTCGTGTCCCACTCATCGCCGTGGACGGGTACGAGGCGGACGACGTCATCGCGACCCTCGCGTCGCGTGCGGTCGCCGGGGGCGTCGACGTCGTCATCGTTTCCGGCGACAAGGACTTCTACCAGCTCATCGGCCCGAGGGTGAGCCTGATCAACCCGGGCCGCGGGGGGCCGGCCGCAGTGGATGAACAGCTGGTGACTGCGGCCAACGCGCACGAGCGGCTGGGCGTCGCACCCGAGCAAACGGTGGACTACCTGGCCCTGGTGGGAGACAGCGCGGACAACGTGCCCGGCGTCCGGGGCGTCGGCGAGAAGACGGCGCAGAAGCTGCTGGGCCAGTATGGCTCGCTCGACGCGATCCTCGCGCACGCCGGCGAGATCGAGGCCAAGCGCGTCCGCGAAGCGCTCGAGGCAGACGCCGATCGCGCCCGGCTCTCGCGCGAGCTGGTCACCCTGCACCGGGATGTTCCGGTGGAGGTGGACCTCGCCGCGCTCGCCGCGCAATCTCCGGAGTGGTCACAGCTCCTCCCCTTGCTCTCGGAGCTCGAGTTTCACTCGCTCGTGCGCTCGCTCGCAGATCGGGCGCAGACGGGCCCCGCTCCCGCGGAAGAGCCGGCGGCTTACCGCGTCGCGGATACGCTCGACGCCGTCGCCGAAGTGGTGCGCCGCGCCCGTGCCGCGGGCGCCTTCGCGCTCGACGTCGAATCCACGGCGCTGGACCCGATGCGTGCCACGTTGGTGGGGTTGTCCATCGCCGTGGCCCCGGGCGAGGCGTGGTACCTGCCGTTCGGCCATCGCCCGTCGGGCGACATGCTCGAGCGCGCCGACGTGCGGAACCTCCCGCCGCTCGCCGATCCGGCCCTGGCGCCGTTGGCGTCGCTGCTCTCCGACGGCGCGGTGTCGAAGACCGGCCACAACCTCAAGTACGACTGGCTGGTGCTGCGCCGGGCCGGCGTCGAGCTGGCGGGCGTCCGGTTCGACACGATGATCGCGAGCTTCATGATCGATCCCGGGAAGCGCTCCCACGCGCTCGACGCCCTGGCCCTCGAGCACTTCAACGTGCACCTGCGCTCGTACCAGGAGGTGGTGGGGAAAGGCCGCGCTGAGCGGAGCTTCGCGGAGGTGGTAGTGCAGGACGCGGCCGACTACTGCTGTGCGGACAGCGACTACAGCCTCCGGCTCCGGGCGCGGTTCGAGCCCACGCTCGCCGATCACCGCCTGGAGGCGCTGTTCCGCGACGTGGAGATCCCGCTGATCGGCGTGCTCGTGGACATGGAGTGGGAGGGCATCGGGATCGACGCGGCGCACTTTGCGCGCGTCACCACAGAGATGCGCGGCGAGCTCGCGCAACTCGAGCGCGCCATCCACCGCGAGGCAGGCCTCGATTTCAACCTCAACTCCACGCCCCAGCTGCGGCACGTGCTGTTCGAGAAGCTGCAGCTGCCGGTGCTCAAGAAGGGCAAGACCGGGCCTTCGACGGATGCCGACGTGCTCGAGGAGCTCGCGGCCATGGGGCACGCCGTGCCGCGGCTGCTGCTCGAGTACCGCGAGGTGTCGAAGCTGCTCACGACCTATCTGGAGACACTGCCGCAGCAGGTGAATCCGGAGACGGGACGGATTCACACGTCGTTCAACCAGATCGGCGCCGCGACCGGCCGCCTGAGCTCGACCGACCCGAACCTGCAGAACATCCCGGTGCGGTCGGCGCGCGGGGAGGCGATCCGCCGGGGCTTCGTGCCGCGGCCGGGGCACCGATTCATCGTGGCCGACTACTCGCAGATCGAGCTGCGCCTCCTCGCCCACCTGTCCGGGGACCCGGCGTTCGTCGAGGCGTTTCTCGCCGGCGGCGACATCCACCGTCAGACCGCGGCGGTCATCTTCGGTGTGGCGCCGGAGGCAGTCACGTCCGAGGAGCGCTCGCGCGCCAAGACGATCAACTTCGCGACGATCTACGGGCAGGGCCCGCGCGCCCTGTCGCAGCAGCTCGGCATCTCATTCGAAGAGGCGGATCACTTCATCAGCGATTACTTCGTGCGCTTTGCCGGCGTGCGCGCTTTCCTGGACCAGACCATCGCCTCGGCGCGCGAGAAGGGGTACGTCGAGACCATCTTCGGGCGCCGCCGCTACATCCCGGAGCTGAAGGACCAGAACTTCAACGTCCGCAAGTTCGGCGAGCGGACCGCGACGAACTCGCCGCTGCAGGGTTCCGCCGCCGACCTCATCAAGGTCGCCATGATCAGGGTCGGCGCGGCGTTGCGGGCCGGCTATCGTGCGAAGCTGCTGCTGCAGGTGCACGACGAGCTGGTGCTCGAGGCTCCGGCGGCCGAAGTCGAGGGCGTGTCGCGCCTGGTGAAGGAGTGTATGGAAGGGGCGGCCCAGCTGCGCGTCCCGCTCGTGGCGGCGGTCGGCGCCGGGGACGACTGGCTCGACGCGAAACCCGGCTGACCTGCTTGCTCGGGCCCGGCGCGGGCGGTACTATAGCGCGGACCGGTCCGAAACCCGCTGCGGTGGAGTTCCCCCAACACCCGAGGCCGAGCTTGGCGGTGGCACGTTCACGCGGCTTCACGCTGATCGAGATGCTGATGGTGGTCGTGATCATCGGCATCCTGGTCACGGTGATGATCCCCCGGTTCGCCAATACGAAGGAAAAGGCGCTCGTCACCACGATGAAGTCGGACCTCCGGAACCTCGCCAGCGCCGAGGAGTCCTACTACTACGACTACTCGAGCTACACCACGAGTCTCGGAATGATGCCGATGTTTCAGCCGTCGGCCGGCGTGACCATCACGGTGAACGAGGCGACGGTGGGCGGCTGGTCCGCGACGGCGGCCAGCAACGGGACGGTCCGGCAGTGCTACCTCTTCGTCGGCAGCACGGCGCCCGTCGGCGTGGCCACGCAAGAGGGGCAGGTGGCCTGCAACTAGATGGGCTGGCGGGAGTTTCCGCGCCGGCGTGACGGCCTCGCCCACGCGCTGGACGGCGGGCTGTGGCTGCACCGTTTCATCCTCGACCAACGTCCGATGGCCCACCTGGTGAGCAGCGACCGCAGGAAGCTGGAGGAGTGGGGCCGCTCGGTGGGCCTCGATCCCCGCTGGCTGCAGTACAAGCCGCTGCGCGATCCGCGGACGGGCGTGCGGGTCGCGGCCTGGCACTGGGATCTGTGGGGAGAGCTGCTGCCGCCGCGCTGATGACCGGTGGATCGGAGTACGTCCCATGAGACAACGCGTTTCCTTCCTGCTCGCGCTGGCCGCGGTGAGCGCGTGCTCGGCGCGAGGCGGCAGCGGTGCTGCGGCCGCCCCGGACGACACGCTGGCGAGCGCCGTTCGGAGCGGAGCTCCGGTGTACGGCGTGGACCAGTTCGTCCACGTCCGCAACCACGCCCCGGTCGGCTTCGCCCCCGACGGGCGCACGATCGCCTTCGCGTCCGACGTGACGGGGCGCCGCCAGATCTGGACGGTGCCGACGCAGGGCGGTTGGCCGGTCGAGGTGACGTTCGGCGACGAACCGGTCGCCGGTGCCGCGTGGGCGCGGGACGGCGCGAGCCTGGTCTTCGAACGGGACTCGAGCGGGAACGAGCGGTACGACCTGTACTCCGTGCCCGCGCACGGCGGGGCGCCCGACAACCTCACGGCGACGCCGGCGGTGCGCGAGAACATCGTCGGCTTCTCGGAGGATCAGCGTTTCCTCGCCTACGTGTCGGATTCCGGCCGGCCGGGCCACTTCGAGCTCTGGGTCCAGGACCTCACGACCGGCCGGACGCGGCGTCTCACCAGCGACTCGGTCGGCATCCAAGGCGGCGTCTGGTCGCACGACAGCCGTTCCCTCGCGCTGGCGCGCTCCAATGACTTCGCGGACGTGGACGCCGTCCTGCTCGACGTGGGCTCGGGCAACACGCGCGTGCTGACACCGCACACCGGATCCAAGAGCTACACGCCCGTCGCCTTCTCACCCGACGATCGGCAGCTGCTGCTGATCTCCGACGCGAAGGATGGCGTGCCGCGCCTCGCCATCGTCGAGCTGGGGCGCGACTCCCTGCGGTGGGTGGACACGGGGCAGTGGCCGATCGAGGCCGCCGGCTGGTCGGCTGGCGGGAGCCTTGCGTACTCGGAGAACGCCGACGGTCGCGTCACCACGTACTTGAGCCGGCCCGACGCGTCGCACCGTCGCCGCATCGGTCCGGAGCGCGGCGTGACGGTGTTCGCCGAGTGGTCGGCCGACGGCCGGTACGTGCTGCTGACGCACGCCGATGCGGCGCGCGCCAACGACGTGTGGGTGCACGACGTCCGCCGCGACACGACCTGGCAGGTGACGTTCGCCATGACCGGAGGGGTGGAGTCGGAGGGCCTGCCGCCGGCGGTTCTGGTGCACTACCCGACCTTCGACGGCCGGACGATCTCCGCGTACGTGCACGTTCCGTTCAACCTGCGCCGGGACGGCTCGAACCCGGCGATCGTGATGGCACACGGCGGCCCGTCGGGGCAGTGGACCGACGGGTTCTCGCGCGAGGCCGCGTATTTCGCCGACCACGGCTACGTGGTGATCCGCCCCAACGTCCGGGGCTCCACCGGTTACGGGAAGGCATTCGAGGACCTGAACAACCTGGACTGGGGCGGCGGCGATCTGCGGGACTTGGTCGCGGCGGCGGACTACCTGGTGGCGTCAGGCTACGTCGCGCGAAGCAAGATTGCGGTGCTGGGCGGGAGCTACGGCGGCTACCTCACGCTGGCGGCGCTGGCGTTCACGCCTGAGCGCTGGGCGGCCGGTGTCGACCTGTTCGGGATCAGCTCGCTCGTGACACTCGCCCGCACGACCGACCCCCGCCTGATGCCCTACCTGACGCGCGAGATGGGCGACCCGGCCACTCACGAGGCGCTGCTACGCGAGCGCTCGCCGCTGCTCCAGGCCGAGCGGATCCGCGCTCCGCTCCTGATCCTCCAGGGCGACGACGACCCGCGCGTGCCGTTGGCCGAGAGCCGGCAGATCGCGGACGCCGTCCGGCGCCATCGCGGCGTGGTGGAGATGGAGATCTATCGGGGCGAGGGACACGGCTTTCACAAGCTGGAGGATCAACTCGACGCGATGCGCCGCGCCGTGGAATTCCTCGACCGCTACGTCAAGGGCCGCGGCTGACGCTGCTCTGGCGGACCCCTCCGCTGCCACGGCGATAGTCGCCGCCGCCGGGCCGGCGGTATCCCGGCCACCAGTTGAACCGCCCGGCCAGGTGCATCACGGCCGGGACCATCGCCACGCGGATCAGCGTGGCGTCGAGCAGCACCGCGGCCGCGAGCCCGAACCCGATCATCTGCACCGCCATGACCCGCGCGAAGGCGAAGGCACCGAACACCAGGATCATGATCGCCGCCGCGCTGGTGATCGTCCCGCCCGTCGCCGACAGGCCGGTGACGGTCGCCTCGTCGTTGTCGTGGGTCTCGTCGAACTCCTCCTTGATGCGCGACAGGAGGAACACTTCGTAGTCCATCGAGAGCCCGAAGACCACGGCGAAGACCAGCACCGGCCCGATCACAAAGATCGCCTTGGTCGGACCGGCGAGTCCGATCAGGGACCCGCCAATGCCCCACTGGAACACGATCACCGTAAGCCCGAACGTGGCCGCCACCGAAAGCGAGTTCATCACGACCGCCTTGATGGGCACCAGCAGCGACTTGAAGACGATCGCGAGCATCGCGCCGGTCACGCCGAGCACCAGAAACGCCAGCAACGGGAACAGGCTGAGGACGCGGTTGCGGAAGTCGAGGTTGGAAGCGGAGAACCCCCCGACCATGAGCCGGGCGTGCTGCAGCGTCGGCAGGGCCTGCACGTTGAGGCGGCGCACGTCTCGTACGGCATCGAGCGAGCCGTCGAGCGTGACCGTGTCCCGCAAGATGACGTCCATCGCGGTCGCCATGCCGTCGCGGCTGACGTAGCTGTGGAAGATGTCGGGCATCCGCTGGCGGGCCTTCGCCGGATCGGCGTAGAGCAGGTCGTACTGCCACAGCGGCATCCCCGCCCGCAGGTCCACGATCCCCCGCACGTCGGCCACGCGCGGAATGGCGCGCAGTGAATCGGAGAGCGTCTTCAACCCGCGCAGCCGGTCGGGATCGAGCACCTGGCTGCTGTCGGTCATCTCGAGCACGAGGCGGAGCGGCCGGAGCGTGCCGCCGTGTCCCATGTCCTCGAGCAGGCTGAGCCCCCGCCCGGAGTCGGTGTCCGACGGGAACCAGTTCGCCGCCGGGAGGCCGATCCGGAGCCACAGCGCCGGCGCCGCGAGTACGATGATGATCGCCCCGGAGATCCACACGGCGTGCAGCGGATTGCGCTGGATCACCCGGGCGTAACGCCTCCATCCCCGGCCGGACCGCACGCGCCGCAGCCGCCGGGCGAGCCAGCTCGGCTGGTCGATCCGCCGGCCGAGGATCGCGAGGAGCGCCGGGAGGAAGGTCGTCGCCAGCGCCATAGCCGTCGCCACGACGAACACCCCGCCCAGGCCGACCGACCGGGTTTCCTGCAGCGGCACGATCATCAGCGCGACGAAACCGATCATCACCGTCGCGCCCGACGTGATCACCGTGCGCGACGCGGTCCGGATCGTCTCCTCCGCCGCCTCGAGCCGGCTCGGCGCGTAGTCCAACTCCTCGCGGAACCGGGTCACCACCAGGAGCGAGTAGTCGATGCCGACACCGAGGCCGATCATCGTGCTGAGGTTGAGGACGAAGATGGACATCGGCAGGACCGTGGCCGCGATCGCGACCAGCCCGAGCGTCACCGTGATGGTGATGAAGCCCACGACGATCGGGACCATCGCTGCCACCAGGGTGCTGAACGCGATCAGGAGGAACACCAGCGTCAGGGGGATCAGGCGCTGCTCCATGAGGCGCGAGTCGTCGGCCGCGATCGTGCGGACGTCGTAGTCGAACGCGGGGTCGCCCGTCACCACGGTCTCGAAGTCGCTGCCGAAGCGCTGCTGGACCGCGCTCACCGCCTCACGCAGCCGCGGCACGTAGCTCGTGGCGGAGTCGTTCTTGTTCAGGCCCGCCAGCACGAACGTGATGCGCCTGTTGCGGCTCAGGAAACTGGGATCGTCGGCGGTGCGCCAGTCGAGTGTCTTGAGGACGAAGGGCAGTCGTGCCAGCGCGGTGCTGATGGAGTCCACGTACGCGGCGTAGCGCCGCGTCGAGAGCGTGAGCGACGAGTGCTGGATCACCACGGCGACGAAGGTGGCGTACGGCGACCCGAACCGGCCGCTGATCATGTCCTCGGCCCGGGTGGACTCGGAGCTTTGCAGGTTCTTGCCGCCCACGTGCAGCCGCTGCTGCAGCTCGCGCCCCACCGGTACCATCGCCGCCGTCACCGCCAGCCACGCGGCCACGATGGGCCAGCGCCACCGGACGATGCTCTTGGCGGGCAGTCGGATCACGAAGGGGTCCCGGGTGAAACGGGTTCGAGCGCGCGGCGCGCGCGGAGGCGCGCATATTGCGGCGTCGCGCGCCGATTTGCAATCACCGGGTTTGCCGTCGGATGCGTCCAGCCCCAGATTGCCACGCCATGGTGGACCGAGGATCCCGGAGCCTGGCCATCCCGCTCGTGGCGCTGCTCTTGGTCGGACTCGTGGCCGGCGACTTGGCACGTCGCGCCCTGGTCCGGCCGGCTCCGCCGCGTGCCGCCGCAGCCCCAATCCGTACGCGGCCGGCGCGCTCTGACAGCGGCGCGTCGGGCGGCGGGTCCGCGGGTGGAGGGGGCCGCACGATGGCGGCCACGGTGGCGGCCACCGAGCCACTGGACGCGACGACCCGCGCCGCCGTGCTGCTCCGCATCGAGCGCGAGGGGGCCGACACCTATCTCCCCGCGATGCTCGTCTCCGGGGACTCCGTGCTCCACCGCTGGGGGGACGACCGGGCGGCGCGGCCGGTGCGGGTCGCCGTCTTCCGCGAAACGGCGCCGGGTTTCCGCGAAGTGTTCTTCGCCAACGTCGGGTGGGCGATCACCCGATGGAACGCCATCGGCCTTCCGATCTACCTGGAGCAGGTGGTCGACACGGCGGGCGCCGACATCGTGGTGACGTGGGCGGACCGCCTGGACAGCAACCGCGCCGGCCGCGCCGACGTGAGCTGGGAGGGCGGCGGACGGCTCGCCCATGTTCATGTGACGCTCGCCACCCACACCCCCGACGGCCGCCAAGTGCTTCCCTCCCAGATGGTCGCCCTGGCGCTGCACGAGTTGGGGCACGCGCTCGGGCTCGGCCACTCGCCGGTGGCCGCGGACGCCCTGCACCCCGAGACGTCGGCCGTGGACCTCACGGCCCGCGACCGGCGCACCGCGCTGTTGCTCTACTCCGTTCCCCCGGGAAGCCTCAAGTAGCGCCCGCGGCCGTCACGGCGCCGCGACGGCAAGCGCAAGAGCCGCAACGAGTTTGGATGTCATGTGTAGATGCTATCGCGCCCCCTGGCGCGCTCGCAAGCAGGTGACCAGCTTTCGCCATCATGGGCTCTCCGCATCGCGATCCCATTCCGCTCTTCAAGAAGAGGGACGCGCGCGCCAGCACCCTTCAGGAGCTTCTGGATCGGCGCGCCCAGCCGGGGGAGCTGTGGCATCCGGAAGGCGACGACGGCTCGGTGCGCTGCACCGCCTGCGGCCACCTCTGCCTGGTCCGGCCTGATCGCCGGGGCATCTGCAAGGTCCGCTTCAACCGCGGCGGCACGCTGTACGTGCCGCGCGGGTACGCCGCTGGTGTCCAGGTGGATCCGACCGAGAAGAAGCCCTTCTACCACGTGCTGCCGGGCTCGGACTGTCTCACCTTCGGGATGCTGGGGTGCGACTTCCACTGCGCCTATTGCCAGAACTGGCTGACGTCCCAGGCGTTGCGCGACCCGGAAGCGATCTCGCCCACGACGGACGTCTCACCGGAGATGCTGATCCGCCTCGGCCGCCAGCACGGCGCGCGCGTCGTGGCCTCGTCTTACAACGAGCCGCTGATCACCTCGGAATGGGCGATGGAGATCTTCCGCCTTGCCCGGCCGGCCGGGTTCAAGACCGCCTTCGTCTCGAACGGCAACGCCACGCCGCAGGTGCTCGACTACATCCGTCCGTGGACCGACTGCTACAAGATCGATTTCAAGGCGATGCAGGACCGGGCGTACCGGTCGCTGGGGGGCGTGCTGCAGCGCGTGCTCGACGCGATGCGGATGGTGCACGAACGCGGCTTCTGGATGGAGATCGTGACGCTGGTGGTGCCCGGTTTCAACGACGCCCCCGACGACCTCAAGCGCATGGCCGATACCGTCGCGACCATCTCTCCCGACGTCCCCTGGCACGTCACCGCGTTCCACCAGGACTACAAGATGACCGATCCCCGGAACACGACGGCCGAGGACCTGGTCAGGGTCTGCGAAATCGGCCGTGACGCCGGGCTCCGGTACGTGTATGCGGGCAACCTGCCGGGGCGCGCGGGTCGCTGGGAGCACACGTGGTGCCCGGATTGCGATGAGCTCCTCGTCGAGCGGTTCGGCTACCAGATCCTCCGCCAGCGCGTGACGCCGGCAGGGCTCTGTCCATCGTGCGGGACCCGCATCGCAGGCATCTGGTCGTAGGGAGCCGCCTCCGCTAGGTTGCGATATTCGTCACAGGAGCAGGTGTATGCCGACCGTCGAGCAGGTGCGCGACGCGTTGCGCGCGGTCAAGGACCCCGAGCTGAACCTGAACGTCATAGATCTTGGCCTGGTCTACGAGATCGAGGTGGCCGAGGGCGGCGAGGTGCACGTGGAGATGACGCTCACATCTCCCGGATGCCCGGTGGGCCCGGAGATGCTGTCGGAGGCCCAGGCCGTGCTCGAGAAGCTCGAGGGAGTCACGAAGGTCGACGTCGAGCTCGTGTGGGAACCCTACTGGACGCCGGAGAAGATGGATCCCCGGGTCCGGTCCCTGCTGTGGGGCTAGTTGCCGAGGGCCTTGAGGAAATCCGCCCCCAGCACTTCGACCTGCCAGCGACGCACTTCCGGAATCTCGCCTAGGGCCGCGGTGGACTTCGGCCGCGCGCGCGCCACGGCCTCGAGCGTGCCCTTGGGGCAGAGGACCCCCGGATCCAGTCCGAGCCGCTCCGCCGCCGCGTTCCGGACGCCCTTCAGCCGCTCGACCGCCTGGTCGAAGGCGGGATCCGCCGCGTGCCGCTCGGCGTGCGGAAACCGCGGCAGCTCCTTCTCGGGCACCGCGAGACCGCGCTCCACCACTGCCAGCAAGGAATCGCTGCGCTCCGCGACCAGCCGCGACGAGATGCCGCCGATCTTCTCCAGGTCGGCCTGCGATCGGGGCGGCGTCGCGCTGAGGGCCAGCAGTGCCTCGTTCGAGATCACGCGGAACGTCGCGCGGTCGAGCTCCGCGGCGATCTGCTCCCGCCAGGGCACCAGCTCGCGCAGGACCGCCAAACCGCGCCGCCCCAGCTTTCGCGCCCCCTTCATCCGCAGGTAGGCGTCGTTCCCGTTCGCTTCCGGCGGCGTCCAGCGCACGCCCTCCAGCCGCTGGAACTCCTCCTCGGCCCAGGACAGGCGGCCGCGCGCCTCGAGCAGGGCTCGCAGCTTCTCCCGTAGTTCCAGGAGGTACCGCGTGTCGGTCGCTGCGTACTCCAGCATCTCGGGCGGCAGCGGCCGACGCGACCAGTCCGCGCGCTGGTACTTCTTGTCCAGCGTTACGCCGACGTGCTTCTCCAGGAGTGCCGCCAGCCCCACGGCGGGCTCGCCGAGCAGGTGCGCGGCGATACGGGTGTCGAAGAGGTGTCGCGCGTGAAAACCGTAGTCGCGGTCGAGGATCCGGAGATCGTAGTCGCCGTCGTGGAACACGACCTCGACCGCCGGATCGGCGAGCACGGCACCCAGGCTCGATACGTCGTCCACCGTCAGCGGATCGATGATCGCCGTCTCACGGCGGATGGACAGCTGAATGAGGTAGATGCGGTCGACGAAGCGGTGGAAGCTGGCTGCCTCCGTGTCCACCGCCACCAGCGGCTCGCGCGCCACTCGCCGCATCAGGTTCGCCAGCTCGGCGCTGCTGCGCACGTACCGGTGCGGCGTGAGCCGCGTGGGGTTCCGCACCATGAGACTTGAACGATTGTCGGGGGGGGAGAGTGGCGCAACTGGCCCTCGTGGGCGTTGTGCACCTTCCCACACAAAGACGAGCAAAGTATTCAGTGATACTATCTTAGATAGCTGCACATGTGTGGAGTGCCGCAACATATGTTGATAGACTATCGTGACACTATCGCGACCGTCACATCACACTCACGTAAGAGCTTCCCTGGAGTTCAGCCGTGGACTACCTTTGCGCACGGTTCCCGTGAGCCAATTCCCCCCGGTTGAGATCACCGTCTACTCGTACGAGTGCGACGCCTTCGGCCACCTGAATCAGGCGGCGTATCTGCAGGTGTTCGAACGTGCGCGCTGGGAGATCCTCGCCCGCGGCCCGGGCGCGGACCTGTTCGACCGCAACAAGGTCTGGCCGGCCGTGCGGCGGGCGACGGTGGACTATCTGCTCCCGGCGTTCCCGGGGGATGTCTTGAAGGTGGACGCAGACGTGGAGAAGGTCGGCGAGACGTCGCTGGAGATGCGCCAGCGAGCCGTGCGGGCCAGGGACGGCAAGCTGCTCGCCGAGCTGCACATCGTGTTCGTGACGATTGACAAGGAGGGGAGGCCCAAGCCGATCCCCGCCGAGATCGCATCCATCTTCACGCCCCGCCAGTCGAGGCCCGGCGAAGTGGTGCGCCACAGTGTGGGGGACGTATCGCTCGCGGCCGACGTGCGGGGCGACGGCCCTGCGCTCCTGCTGATCCACGGTTTCCCTCTGGATCACTCGCTGTGGGCGCACCAGATCGCGACGCTGAAGGGCTGGCGCCGCATCGCGCCGGACCTGCGCGGGTGCGGCCTGTCGGACGCGCCCGGCGACGGCTATTCGATGGCGACGTACGCGGACGACTTGGTGCGTCTCCTCGACCAGATGCAGGTGAAGAAGGCGGTCGTCGCCGGACTGTCGATGGGCGGTTACATCGCGTTCGAGTTGCTGCGCCGTTACCGCGATCGAATCGTGGGCCTGATCCTATTGGACACACGCGCGGAAGCCGACACGGCGGAGGGACGCGCATCACGCGAGACGCTGATCGAGGTGGCACACAACGCGGGGCCGGGCGCGGTCGGGGAGCGGATGCTCCCCCGCCTGCTCGGGGGCACGACGCAGCGCACGCAGCCGCATCTCGTTCCCCAGGTGAAGAAGATGGCCGAGCGCTGGAGTGTACCCGGGATCGTCGGCGCGCTCGGCGCGATGCGCGATCGGCCCGATTCGACGGCACTGCTTCAGACGATAGATGTGCCGACGCTCGTCGTGGTGGGCGAGGAGGACGAACTGACGCCGCCGGCTCTCGCCCGGGCCATGACGTCCGCCATTGCCTCGGCCGCGATGACGACGATCGCCGCCGCGGGGCACCTCTCCCCGCTGGAAGCACCGTCCGCGGTAAGCCGGGTGATGGCGGAGTTCCTGGAAGCCGTTCCCAGGCCGTAATGACCGCTGGACGAAGAAGAAGCCCCGGGGCGCTGGCCCCGGGGCTCGTCGTTTCGGACCTTCGTCGTGCCGCTACGCGCCCTTCTTCTGTGGCTTGCCAGGCGGGTTGGGACCGTTGAAGACATCCTTGTTCTTGGCGATGTACTCCTTCCACTGCGGCGGCACGTCCTCCTCGGGGAAGATCGCCGTCACCGGGCACTCCGGCTCGCAGGCACCGCAGTCGATGCACTCGTCGGGATGGATGTACAGCATCAGGTCATCCTCGTAGATGCAATCAACCGGGCACACCTCGACGCAGGCGCGGTCCTTCACCCCGATGCACGGCTCGGCAATCACATACGGCATGTAACAGTCCTCCGCAGGGACGACGGCGCTTCAAATGGGGAGTAGCGCCGCGGAAATTGCTGGCGCCAGAATCGCCCGTCAAGTGCGCTGCCGGCTCCTGTCATCCGGGCAGGCGGCGAGACGCGCTGGGCGTCGAAAGCCCTCCCCGGCTTCGGAGAGGGCTCTCGTTCGCTTCACTTCCCGGCGGGCCACCGGCGCCGCCCGCCCGTGCCGCCAAGTTGCGCCGGCGCCGTCACCGGGGCGTCACCAACGTCGGGGCTGTCTCCACCGCCGCGGGTGGCGCGGCCTCGGGATCCCCCTGGATGGTCCGAGTGATGTGCATCGAGCAGAACTTCGGCCCGCACATCGAGCAGAACTCCGCGGACTTGAAATACTCGGCCGGGAGCGTCTCGTCGTGGTACTCGCGGGCCCGCTGCGGGTCCAGGGCGAGGCGGAACTGCTCGTTCCAGTCGAACGTGAACCGCGCCCGGCTCAGCGCGTCGTCCCGGTCGCGCGCCCCCTTCCGGCCGCGCGCGATGTCCGCCGCATGGGCCGCGATCTTGTAGGCGATCACGCCCTCGCGCACGTCGTTGGCGTTGGGCAGGCCTAGATGCTCTTTCGGGGTGACGTAGCAGAGCATCGAAGCGCCGTACCAGCCGATCATCGCCGCGCCGATGGCGCTGGTGATGTGGTCGTAGCCGGGCGCGATGTCCGTGACCAGCGGGCCGAGGGTGTAGAACGGCGCTTCGTGGCAGAGCTCCTGCTCGAGGCGGACGTTCATCTCGATCTCGTGCAAGGGAATGTGCCCGGGCCCCTCGATCATCACCTGCACCTCGCGCTGCCACGCCCGCTCGGTCAGCTCGCCCAGGACCCGGAGCTCGGCGAACTGGGCCTTGTCCGACGCGTCGGCCAGCGAGCCCGGGCGGAGCCCGTCGCCGAGCGACAGCGAGACGTCATGCGCGCGGGCGATCTCCAGCAGCTCGTCGAAGTGGGTATAGAGCGGGTTCTGCTCCCGCCGCTGCACCATCCACGCCGCGAGCAGAGAGCCTCCGCGGCTCACGATGCCGGCGACGCGCCCCATCGCCAGGTTGATGTGCTCCCGCAGGATGCCGCAGTGCACGGTGATGTAGTCCACGCCCTGGCGCGCCTGATGCTCGATGTTGTCGAGAAGCATCTGCGGCGTGATCTCCGCCACGTCCTCGACGCTCTGAATGACCTGGTAGATCGGGACCGTGCCGATGGGCACGGGGCTGGCGGCGATGATCGCCTCGCGGATCTCGTCGATGCCGCCGCCCGTCGAGAGGTCCATCACGGTGTCGGAGCCGAAGTGCACGGCGAAATGCAGCTTCTCCAGCTCGCCGTCCACATCCGACGTCACGGACGAGTTCCCGATGTTGGCGTTGATCTTGACGCCGGCGACGGTGCCGATCCCCATCGGGTCGAGCCGGCCCGCGAGGTGGTGGACGTTCGCGGGGATGATCAGGCGGCCGCGGGCCACCTCGCTCCTGACCAACCCGCTCTCCAAGCCCTCGCGCTCGGCGACGCGGCGCATCGCAGCGGTGATCTCGCCCCGCCGGGCGAAGTGCATCTGGGTGACTGGAGGCATGGCGCGCTCCCGGTGGCCCAAGCAAAACGCCTCCCGCGCGCTCAGGGGGTTCGCACGGGAAGCGTCAAACCTGGAGGTGACTCCCTACGCCGGTCTTAACCGGGTCAGGTTCGAAGGGTCTGATCTCAGCCCGCTGGAGCGGGCACCCCTGTCAACAATCGAATCTAGACCTATCGGAATACGCGGACAAGCGGGCACAGCGGCACGGGCGCACGGAGGAGCTTCGCCCGTAGCACCCGGGCCTACCGTGCCTCTGTGCCTCAGTGTCTCTGTGCCTGTCGGCTCAGCGAATCCCTATCCACGATACCGACCGGAACGGCCACGAGAGGAGGCACCTGCTCGCCGTGCAGCGTGCGGTAGATGGTCTCGATCGTCCGCCGTCCGATGACCTCGGCGTACTGGATGGCGTCGGCCTTGAGCGGACCGCCTTGCTCGATCGCCGAGCGCGCCTCGGGCGTCGCGTCGAAACCGACGATAAGCACGTCGTTGCGGCCGGCCGCGCGCACTGACGCGAGCGCGCCGAGCGCGCAATCGTCGTTGCTGCCGAAGACGGCCGTCAGGTTGGGATGCGACTGCAGGAGGTTGTCCATCTTGTTCTTCGCCACGTCGCGGAGCCCGCGCTCCACCGCAGGCGCGGCCACGATGTGGATGTTCGGGTACTTCGCGATCGCTTCGCGGAACCCACGCACCCGATCGATCACGCTCGCCAAGGTCGGCTGGTCCAGGATGGCGATGTCCCCGTGTCCCTTGAGCAGCATGGCCAGGTACTCGCCGACCAGTCGCCCGCCCTGTGCGTTGTCGGACGCGATGTGCGAGGTGACGTGTCCGCCCGCGGACGAGATGTCGGCGGTGAAGACGGGGATGCCGGCGCGATTCGCCTCCTCGACTGCGGACACGATCCCGCGCGTATCCACGGGCGCGATGACGATCGCGTCCATCTTCTGCGTGATGAAATTCTCGACCTGCGACGTCTGCCGCGCGAGGTCCCACTCGCCGGCCACCACGTGGAGGTCCATTCCCAGGCTGTCCGCTGCCTGCTGGAGCCCGCGCTTCAGGTCCTGATAAAAGACGTGTGCCTCGGTGAGGAGCGTGACGCCGACCTGCGGCCGAGTGGGCGTGGGCTTCCGGGCGCAGCCGGCGAGGAGCGCCGCCGCGGCGAGGCAGGGGACCAGTTTTCTCATCGAACCTCCACGACGACGGTGGCGATCTCGTAGGGCCTCAGTTGCACGCTCAGGGTGTGCGCGGTCGCGGGCACGGCCTCACCGGGGTCCTCGAGGAAATTGCTCTTGTGCGCCGACCGGATCTCGGGCCGGAGCGTCACGGTCGCGGTGGCGGGCCGCCCGTACCACTCCACCAGCCGCAGGATCCAGGCGTCGGAGTCCTCGGCGCGCTTGACCCAGGTCAACTCGACGCCCGGCGCGTCCACGGACGCGAAGCTCACGGTGTGCCCCAGCGCGCCGCCATGCGGGGCCTCGGCGGCCGCGACCAGCGGCGTGTTGTACTCCGCCGCCAGCCGTTCGGTGCCGGCCGCACGCGAGTCGCCGGCGTGGGGGTACAGCGCGAACCGGAAATGGTGCCGTCCGCGGTCGGCCAGCGAGTCGGGCCAGAGCGGCGAGCGCAGCAGCGAGAGCCGGAGCACGTTGCCGTGACAGTCCCAGCCGTACTTGCCGTCGTTGATGATGCTCACGCCGTAGGCCGAATCGGAGAGATCGGCCCAGCGCTGTCCGGCGACCTCGTACTTGGCCCGCTCCGCCTGCGTGCGCGGCCGGCACGAACGGCCGATCGTCCCGTAGGGGATCTCGTAGGTAGCGGAGTCGGGGCTCACGCCGAGCGTGAAGGCGACCTTCAGGAGCTTGTGTGTCTCGTGCCAGTCCACGTCGTTGACGACGTCCACGTACGGCGTCTCGCGCCCCAGGACCAGCGTTTGGTGGAAGGTCGAGCTCCCCCACCGGCGTGTGAAGCCGAGCCGGGCCGCGTCCGGGCCGGACGAGCGCTCCACCCCCGACATCTGCGTGACGTCCCACTCCTCGCCCGTGTAGCCGATGTCCCAGGCGTCCCACTCGCGCGGGATGTCGCCGAAGATCTGGAACACGTTGGCGCGGGCGCCAGGGGCCAGCGCCTCCCGCCGGCTGCGCTTGTCGTACAGGCGCGTGATGGTCCCGGTCGTCGTATCCACTTCGACGCGCAGGAACGCGTTCTCGAGCCAGGTCGTGCCGACGGTCGGGGCCGGCAGCCGGCTGGCGAGCGCCACGCCGGCACGGACAGGGTAGACCCGTGCGCCGAGCGCCGGTACGTCGCGGGCGAGGAACGTCGCCGTGTCGCCCCGCGGGAGCGCGACCCGCGCGACGCCGCTGCGCGGCCAGGTGAGCGGATTGAAGACGACCACCGGCACGGTGCGAGCGGCTCCGCCGCGCGTGTCGAGACGCGCGCGGAGGTCCGCGAACGCCCGCGTCGTCATCGTGTCCAGCGTGGCCCACGCGCTGTCGTAGTTGGCATTGGCGTCGAGGTAGACCTGGTGGATCCCCGAGCCCGGCAGAATGTCGTGGAACTCGTTGAACAGCACCCGGTGCCAGACTGCTTCGAAGCGGGCGCGGGGATAGGCTGCGGTGTCCACGGCCGCCAGCGCCTCCGCCGTCCGGAGCAGGACGTCGCTGTGGCGCGCCGACCACTTCTGGCGGGCCTGCGTGGTGAACGTGCCCCGGTGCTTCTCGAGGTAGAGCTCGTCGTGCCAGACCGGGAAGACGCTGTCCGGCATCGAGCCGCGCACCGCGGCGAGCGCGTGGTCCGGGTTGTCGTACATCATCGTCGAAAAGGTCGGCACGCGCCGCAGTTCCTCGGCGCGCTGCAGCATCTCGATCGTCGGCCCGCCGCCGTGGTCCCCGACGCCGTAGAGCACGATCTGATGGCGGATCCCGTTGTTGCGCCGCTCGTCGTCGAGCCGGTCGCTGATGAGCCGGCTCGGCTCCAGGTCGTGGTCGTAGCCGAACGGGTTGTAGGTG
Organism: Gemmatimonadales bacterium; assembly: GCA_049513575.1. GTDB lineage: Bacteria > Gemmatimonadota > Gemmatimonadetes > Gemmatimonadales > JACORV01 > Fen-1245. The sequence goes on along the minus strand of JBEKVZ010000001.1, from coordinate 751,065 downwards.
AACAGCCGCGTGCCGTCGCGGCCCTCCCACCAGAACGCGTCGTAGGGCAGCTGCGTCGAATCGTTCCAGCGGATCTTCTGGGTCACGAAGTAATCCAGGCCGGCGAGCTTGTAGATCTGCGGCAGCGTCCACGGGTACCCGAACGAGTCGGGTGTCCAGCCGACCTTTGCGCGGTGGCCGTAGTGGCGCTGGAAGTAGCGCTGGCCGTACAGCCCCTGCCGGGCCAGGTCCTCGCCCGACGGAATGTTCTGGTCGGGCTCGACCCACCACCCGCTGACGATGGCCCACTGCCCTGCCCGCTCCGCCGCGCGGAGCGAATCGGTGAGGGTCGGTTGCAGCCGGTCCATGGCGTCGTAGTACGCCGCGGCGCTCGCGGCGAAGACGTAGCCCGGGAACATCGAGGCCAGCTTGAGCGACGTGCGCCAGGTGTTCGGGATGACCTCGCCCTCGGTCTCGCTCCACGGCCAGAGCCACGCCGCGTCGATGTGCGAGTTGCCGATCAGATGCAGCGTGTCGCGTCTGAGCTCGGCGGCGAGGGGCGCATACGCGGTCACGTAGCGGTCGAGCAGGCGGCCGTAGGCGGTGCCTCCGCCGATGGCCGCGAGCCACTCCCGCGGGTCGGGCCGGTCGATCGCGGGCGCCCGGCTGGCGAGCCGGAGCGCGTAGCCGTAGCCGTCGGCGAACTCCTTGTAGCCGAGGTCGCGCACCCGGACTTCGGGCGGCGTCCACCACGGCCGGCCCGGCTCGAGGCGGATCGCCACGCCGAGCGTGTCGCCGGTGCGGCACGGAGCGCACAGCTCGACCGCGCCCTCGCGCCAGGCGCCGGTGCGCCCGTTCACGCGGTACTCCGTTCCCGGACCGAACTGGGCGGCCAGCAGATCCACGGCGCGCCCGTCGAAGGCCGACGGCACGATCAGCGTCGTCTGGAAATGGCGGGTGCCGGACGCGGAGGAATCGCGCAGCCAGGAGCCGACCGCGAGGCGGCTTCCCCAGACCCGGAGCAACCAGTCGGCGTCCACGGCGAGCGCGGCGTCGCGGGTCCCGCCCGGCCACGTGATAGTCACGGTGAGCGGAGCGACGTCGAGCGCCGCCCGCCGCAGTTCGTCGAAGGTCGCCTGGAAGCGCAGCACCTGCGGATTCGCCGGCGCGAACGAGGCGACGGTGTCGGAGGCCCAGCTCGCGCCCGCCTGCGTCACGCGCGCGACCACCCCCGCCATCGCGTCGCGGCCCCAGGCCGTGAGCGCGAGACTGGCCGGAAGCTCGAGGTGATCGCGATTCCAGGTCGCCGCTCCCGCCAGCCGCAGGGCGGACGCGGTAATCGTGCTCGCAGGGTAGACATGCGCGGCGGCAAGTCCGCTCGGCCGCCGGTACGCGGTCCGGATCCCGTCCAGCGGCGGCTCACCAGGAGCGTGCGCGAGGCGCCCGAGCACGCCGAAGCCGCCCGTGCGGTTGACGGGCTTCAGCAGCAGGCTGTTCCATCCGGCGGCCAGACGTACCGGCACCGTGTCGCTGCCCGAGCGCAGCCCCCGGGCGACGTCGTTGAACCACACACGCTGCCCGTTCAGCCACGCGACGAGGTCGTCGTCGCTGTCCAGCACCAGCAGGACGGTGCGGTCCTCCGGCGCGTAGACGTAGGCGTGCGCGTAGGCGGCGGCGTTGTCCGTGCCCTTGGAGAAGACCTTGAGCAGGTCCACGCCCCCGAGGGAGTCGGCGTCGACGGGGACGAAGGAGCCGCCCGCGATCACGTCCCCGGAATCGGGGAGAACCGTCGTTTCCCCGCCGAGGTAGTCGTGGGTGAGCCGCGTTGCACCGGTGTCGGTTGGGAAGGGACCGCGGACGAGCCAGCGCGTGATGGGCAGGTCCTGCGCCCGTGCCGTCGCCCCGATCAGCGCTCCGGCGCACGCGAGGCGCGCCGCCCGTGTCAGCCAGGACATCATCGCCGTCTCCCTTCGTCAGGACGCGCCCGCGCCGCCGCTCTCTCCTGCGGCGCCTCCGTCTCCTGCCCCACTCTCTCTCCAGCGCCTGGCGTCCATTCGCTTCATCCACACGTCGAACAGGACGGCAAGCAGGATGATGATTCCCTTGGCGATTTCCTGCCAGAAGGCCTGCACGCCGAGGAGGTCGAGCCCGTTGTTCAGCACCCCGATGAGGAGCGCGCCGGTGAGCGCACCCCACGCGGTGCCGATCCCGCCGAACAGCGAGGTGCCGCCGATGACCGCCGCCGCGATCGCGTTCAGCTCGTACAGCATTCCGGCGTCGGGCCCCCCGCTGCGGAGCTGGCCGACCAGCAGGACCGCAGCGAGCCCCGCGCTCGCGCCCGCGATCGCGTACACGCCGAGCTTGACCCAGCCCACGGAGACCCCGGAGAGCCGCGACGCCTCCGCGTTGCCGCCCACGGCGTAGACGTGCCGGCCGAAGCGGGTGCGGGTGAGCACGAATCCGCCGAGCGCCACGAGGGCGAGCATCACCAGCGCCGGCACCGGGAAGCCCGTCGGCAGCCCCGGCACCGGAATGCGCCCGCCGCCCACCGCGTGCAGCGCGTCGAGCGCCGCGATCTTCCGGTCGTACAACGGGTCGCCGGGGTCGGGAAAGCCGATAGGCACGCCGCCGGTCACGAGCCGGGCGGCACCGCGCGCCGCGGTCATCATCGCGAGCGTGACGATGAACGGCGCCACGCCCAGCCGGGCGACGATGCCGCCGTTCACGAGCCCGACCAGCGCCCCAGCGCCGATCCCCACCAGGGCGGCCACGACCGCCGCGCCGGCGGGTCCGAAGACCCGCAGCACGGTGCCGCTGGTAAGCGCCCCCGCTGCGAGCACGCCCGCCAACCCGACGACGGACCCGACCGAGAGATCGATGCCCGCCGTGATGATCACGAAGATCGAGCCCAGGGCCAGAATCCCGTTGATCGAGACGTGGAGCAGGATCGTCGTGAGGTTGGCGCGGCTCATGAAGCCGGGAATGAACACCCCGGCCACCGCCACGATGCCCGCGAGGGCGAGCGGAACGCCGAGGCGGGCAGCGGCGCGGGTCTTCATGCGGCGTGGGAGGCCGGCAGCGCCAGGGCGAGCACGCGCTCGGCGGTCGCCTCGGCCGCCGTGAGCTCGCCGGAGATCGTGCCCTCGCGCATCACCACGATGCGGTCCGCCAGGGCGAGGATCTCCGGCAGCTCCGAAGAGATCACGAGAACCGCCTTGCCGGCGTCGGCCAGCGACCGGATGACGCGGTGCAGCTCTGTCTTCGTGGCGATGTCCACGCCGCGGGTCGGCTCGTCGAACAGGAGCACGTCGGCGTCGGCGAGGAGCCACTTGGCCAGCACGACCTTCTGCTGGTTGCCGCCGGAGAGCGTGCCCGTCTCGCGTTCGATCTCGGGCGGCCGCAGCTCCACGGCCGCGACCTCGCGGGCAGCGGCCGTCCGCTCGCGCTCGCCATGGACCACGCCCCAGCTCGCGAACCGCTGGAGCGTCGGGAGCGTGACGTTCTCGCGTACGCTCAGCCCGAGGACCAGTCCCAGGTTCTTGCGGTCCTCGGGGAGATAGACGACGCGCCGGCCGATCGCCTCGCGCGGCGAGGCCGGCCGGTACGGTGCCCCCGAGAGCGTCATTGAGCCTGCGTCGAGCGGGTCCGCCCCGGCGATGCAGCGTGCCACTTCGGTCCGGCCGGCGCCGACGAGACCGGCCAGCCCGACGATCTCCCCGCGCCGCAGCACCAGCGAGACGTCGGTGAACGCGCGACGCCGTGTGAGGCCGCGCGCCTCGAGCAGCGCGGGACCAGGGGCGGGAATGGTCGGCGGAACCCGGGCGTATTCGATGTCGCGGCCGACCATGTGCCGGATCAACGCCGCGTCGTCCACCGCTGCGGCCGGGCCGTGAAAGACGCGCCGGCCGTCCCTGAGGACCGTGATCTCGTCGGCGATGCGGCGCACCTCCTCGAGGCGGTGGGAGACGAACACCACGCCGATCCCGCGATCGCACAGCCGGTGGATCTGGGTGAAGAGGCGCTCGGTCTCCAGGTGGGACAGCGCGGCCGTGGGCTCATCGAGCGCGATCAGCCGCGCGTCGCGGGCCAGGGCCCGCGCCAGCTCCACCAGTTGCTGCTCGGCCACCGACAGGTCGCGCGCGGGTGTCGCGGGGTCGAAGTCGGCGCCGAGAGCGCGGAGCGCGTCGGCGGCGCGCGCGGTGGCGGTGCGGCGGTCGAGCAGCCCGTGCCGGGCCGGCTCCATGCCCAGGAAGATGTTGGCGTCGGCGCCGAGGGCTGGGACGAGCGAGAGCTCCTGATAGATCACCGTGAGTCCGAGGCGCAGCGCGTCGCGTGGCGCGGCGAAGCTCACCGGCTTCCCGTCCACTGCGAGCGTCCCGGCATCCGGCCGCTCCGCCCCCGCGACGATCTTGAGGAGCGTGGACTTGCCTGCCCCGTTCTCGCCGACGAGGGCGTGGACCCGGCCTGCGCGGGCGGTGAAGTCCACGGAATCCAGCGCGAGGACGCCCGGGAAACGTTTCGTGATCCCGGCCACGGCGAGCAGCGGCGTCGCGGAAGCGCTGGAATCCGGCATGTACGCGGGTGCTACATCGTGCGGAGGAGTCTGACGACCCGGAACGCCAGGAAGATCGCCAGCGCGACGAGGACCAGCGCCGCGCCGAAGTTGATCTTGCGCATCACGTGGCGCGACACGAAGCGCCGGCTCCACGCGACGACCCCGGACAGCGCGAGGGAGTACATGATCGCCCCCGCCACCAGCCCGATGAAGAACCAGACGCGGGCCACGTGGTGGTCGCGGTCCACGCCAAGGCTCGCCATGGCGCCGGACGCCGTCACCGTGAGCCAGAAGAGCACCGCGAACGGATTCGCCATCGAGAGGGCCACGCCCAAGGCGAAGCCGGTTCGCTTGCGCGGAGGATCGGTCAGATGGTAGTCCGGGTCCTTGCGGGATTCGAGGAAGGCGTGCCAGGCCACGATCAGCAGGATCACCACGCCAAGTGCACCGATCCCCGTTCTCAGCGGGATCGATCCGGTCAGCAGGCTCGAACCCAGGATCCCGACCGCAGCCCAGAACGCGTCGCCGATGACCGAGCCGAGTCCGACCAAGAAACCGGCGAGGAACCCGACCGAGAGGCCCCGCCGGACCATCTCCAGGGTGACCGGCCCAACCGGCGCGCAGTACGCCGCGCCGACGGCCACACCGAGAAGGAAGGGCAGGAACGGGAACATAGGGACGGCCAATGTAGCGCTGTTTCGCTCCGACTTGTAGGATGGGCCATGCTCGGCATTGTGCTGGTCGCCAGCCTGGCCGCTCTGCCCGCGCCGCCCCCCCAAGACACCGGCACCGTCGACGCCCCCGTGTACGAGAATGCGACGTTCGGTGTTTCGGTCCCCCGCCCCTTCGCGGACTGGGTCTTCGAGCCGGGCGCCGGTCGCCGGACGGCGACGGTGATCTTCCACCCGAAACGAGCCTCGCTCTCGGACCAGTTGTGGGGGGCGCTCATCCTCACGTCCTACCCGGGTCGTGCGACGCTGGCCCAGGTGGCCGAGCAGCGCCTGCAGGTGGCCTGGAGATCGCAGCTCGGTGGCAGCCTCGTGATGCTCGCGCGGGACTCGCTGCGGCTCGCCGGCTATCCGGCCATGCACTTCGCCCTGTCCGGCACCATCGGCCACGTGGAGATCCGGGCGGAGGAGTACGTCATCGCCCGGCGCCGCGAACTCGTCGTCCTGCAGTTCCGGTACCCGCGAGCCGTGCCGTACGACTCGATCGCCGCCGGCTACCGACGGGTCCTCGACGGCCTCCGGATCGACGGCGCACCGGCGGCCGCCGCGCCCCTGCCGCCTGCGGCCACGGAGAACCCTGCGCCGCCGCGCGCCCTGCCGTGGTCACCATGGCAGGCCCGGTCATATTCCGCGGTGGTGCGGTACGACAGCGCGCGGGTGCGCGCCGACTTCGCTGTGCGCATGGATCTCGTCAATGACGGCCCCGTGCCCGCCGACTCGGCGGCCGTTTGGCTCTGGCCCGGCTTCGCACTGGACAGCGTGCGTGCTGCCGCAGCGACGCTGCGGCCGAACGGCGCGAATGGGGTCTCGCTGCTGGCGCTTCGGGACGCGGTGCAGCCGCAGGCCGGCACGGCGGTCACCTTCTTCTATCACCTCGGGGCCGAGGCGGTCGCGCTCCCCCCGGAGCGGGGCGGCTTCGCGCCCGACGCGGCCTACCTCGCCTTCGACTGGCTGCCGCGCGCGCAGTCCGCGGCGGACACCTCGGCGCAGGTCGCGCGAACGGCACGAGCGCGGTACACGCTGGGCTTCGACGTTCCCGACACCTGGCGAGCCATCGCGCCCGGACGGCTGACGGCGGAGGTCGCGTCGTTGGGGCGGAGGCGAATGACGTGGGTGACCGAGGACGTCGCGGCCACCACCCCTGCTTTCGCGCTCGGCCCATACCGGATCGTCACGCGACGCTCGGGCGGGCTCGGCGTCGCCATCTGGCTGGCCCCCGACGATTCGGCTTCCACGCCGACCCTGGACGCGCTGGTTCGCTCGGTGCGCGCTGCCTGGATCTTCTGCTCCCGGGCTTTCGGTCGCCTCCCCCTCGCGGACATCAGCGTCGTTTCCACCCGTCTGCCCGAGATGCGCGGCTTCCTGGGCCTCGTCCTCGACGGCGGGCTGGATTCGTCACGCGATCTCCTGTACCGCGAGGTAGCGCGCAGCTGGTGGGGCAACTCGGTGGATGCGGCGGGGCCGGGCTCCTGGTGGGTCCGCGAGGGCTTCCCTGCCTGGACGAGCATCGCCGCGCGCGGAGCACTGGAAGGCGACACGGTCCGCCAGCGTCTCGTGCGGGAAGCGGAGCGGCGCTGGCATGCGACGGTCCTGCGGGACGGCGACGCCCCGCTCTCTTCCCTCGCTCCCGACGCGCCCGGTGCGGAGCTCCTGCGCTCAAAGGGCGCTGCCGCCCTCGAGGCCACGCGCCGCGCTGCCGGCGAGACCGCGTTCCGGGAGGCGATGCTCTCGCTCGCGCTCGAACACCGCAACGGCTGGCTCACACTCGAGGCCATTCTCGACGCCTTCGGCCCCGATGCGCGGACAGTGTTGCGCACCTACCTGTATTAGGGTAAGATTCACTTCGCAAACATAAGTATTGGTGAAGTTGGTATATATGACTATTCCACTAGGATTTAGCTGCCTATGACGGACATCCGCAGCGCACCGACTGGTCTCCGCGGCCCGAGGGCCCAGATCCTGCTTGAGATCAAGAGATCGCAACCAGTTACCGTAAAAGGTCTTAGCGTGATTTTCGGGGTCTCAGCCAACGCCATCCGGCGCCACCTGAAGGAGCTGGAGCTGGACGGCTCCGTGGTCTATGTGCGGGAGCAGCGGGGCATGGGGGCGCCGGTGTACGTGTATCGGCTGACTCCGAGGGGCGAAGCGCTGTTCCCCAATCGCTACGAAGGGGCCCTCAAGGAGTTGCTCCAGCACATCGAGGAGAAGGCGGGGCGCGGCGAGATCAGCCGGATGTTCGCAGACCAGTTTCGTTCGCGCGCCGACCACCTGAAGACGGAGCTGGCCGACCAGCCGGTCGAGGTTCGGCTCCGGCGGCTGGTGCAGATCCTGTCGGAGGAAGGGTACATGGCTGAGTGGGACAGCCGGGGCGGCGCGATCCGGCTGGCGGAGCACAACTGCGCGATTCGCGCGGTGGCCGAGCGGTATCCTGAGGTGTGCGCCGCCGAGCGGCGGTTCCTCACTGAGGTGCTGGCGTCGCAGGTGGAGCGCCGGACGCACATCACCGAGGGCTCGAACGCGTGCGAGTACGCCATCACGCCCGCCGTGCCGGACGACGACAGGACCCCGACGCGGCAGGAGCAGGCATGACATCAATCGAGACGCAGGTCCTGCAGCCCTACAAGTACGGGTTCGTCACCGACATCGAGTCGGATGACGTGCCGGCCGGATTGAGCGAGGACGTCATCCGGCTGATCTCGGCGAAGAAGGGCGAGCCCGAGTTCATGCTGGAGTGGCGGCTCAAGGCGTACCGGCACTGGGTGACGATGCGGGAGCCGACCTGGGCGAACGTGAAGCATCCGCCGATCGACTACCAGTCCATCGTCTACTACGCGGCCCCGAGGCAGGCGAAGTCGCTGGACAGCCTGGAGCAGGTGGATCCGAAGCTGCTGGAGACCTTCGAGAAGCTGGGGATCCCCCTTTCCGAGCAGAAGCGGCTGGCGGGCGTTGCAGTGGACGCCGTGTTCGACAGTGTGTCGGTGGCGACCACGTTCAAGGAGACCCTGGCCCAGCATGGCATCATCTTCTGTCCCTTCTCGGAGGCGGTGCGCGAGCACCCGGAGCTGGTCCGGCGCTACCTCGGCTCGGTGGTGCCCACCAACGACAACTTCTTCGCGGCGCTGAACTCGGCGGTCTTCAGCGACGGCTCGTTCGCATATATCCCCAAGGGGGTGCGCTGCCCGCTGGAGCTGTCCACCTACTTCCGGATCAACGCGGCAGCGTCGGGCCAGTTCGAGCGGACGCTGATCGTGGCGGAGGAGGGGGCTTACGTCAGCTACCTCGAGGGCTGCTCGGCGCCGATGCGGGACGCGAACCAGCTGCACGCGGCGGTGGTCGAGCTGGTGGCGCACGACAACGCGCAGATCAAGTACTCGACGGTGCAGAACTGGTATCCCGGGGACGAGCAGGGGCGCGGCGGCATCTACAACTTCGTGACCAAGCGCGGGAAGTGCGCCGGCAAGAACTCGAAGATCTCGTGGACACAGGTGGAGACGGGCTCCGCGATCACTTGGAAGTATCCGGGCTGCATTCTGCAGGGGGACAACTCGATTGGGGAGTTCTACTCGGTCGCGGTGACGAACAACCGCCAGCAGGCGGACACCGGCACCAAGATGATCCACATCGGGAAGAACACCCGTAGCACCATCGTCTCGAAGGGCATCTCCGCCGGCCACGGGCAGAACACGTACCGCGGGCTGGTGAAGATCCTGAAGGGGGCGACGGGGGCGCGGAACTATTCACAGTGCGACTCGATGCTGATCGGTGACCAGTGCGGGGCGCACACCTTCCCCTACATCGACGTGCGCAACAGCACGGCGACCATGGAGCACGAGGCCTCCACGTCGAAGATCGGGGAGGATCAGATCTTCTACTGCCGACAGCGGGGACTGTCGGCGGAGGATGCGACGTCCATGATCGTGAACGGATTCTGCAAGGAGGTCTTCCGCGAGCTGCCGATGGAGTTCGCCGTGGAGGCACAGCGCCTCCTCGGCATCAGTCTCGAAGGCAGCGTCGGGTAGCGCGTATGCTCGAGATCACGAACCTGCATGCCTCGGTCGAGGGCAAAGAGATCCTGCGCGGCGTCGATCTCGTGGTGCGCGCCGGCGAGGTGCACGCGATCATGGGACCGAACGGTTCCGGCAAGAGCACTCTGGCGCAGGTGCTGGCCGGCCATCCGGCCTACACCGTCACCAGCGGCTCGGTCCTGTATCAGGGCCGGGACCTGCTCGAGATGGACCCTGAGGAGCGTGCCCGCGAGGGGGTGTTCCTCGCCTTCCAGTATCCGGTGGCAATCCGCGGCATCACGAACGCGTACTTCCTGCGCGCGGCGCTCAACGCGGCGCGCAAGCACCGCGGGCAGCCGGAGCTGGATCCCCTGGAATTCCTGGATCTGCTGGCCGAGAAGCTCCGGGCCGTCGATTCAGACGACAGCTTGATGAACAGGCCGGTGAACGATGGGTTCTCCGGCGGCGAGAAGAAGCGCAACGAGATCGTCCAGATGGCGGTGCTGGAGCCGCGGCTCGCGATCCTGGACGAAACCGACTCGGGGCTGGACATCGACGCGTTGCGGACGGTGGCGGGAGCGGTGGACCGGCTACGGCGGCCGGACAACGCGACGGTGATCGTCACCCACTACCAGCGCATCCTGAACTACATCACGCCGGACCACGTGCACGTGCTGAGCGAGGGGAAGATCGTCCTCTCGGGCGGCAAGGAGCTGGCCCTGGAGCTGGAGTCCAAGGGCTACGACTGGGTGCGCGCGGAGGCCGCGGTCTGACGCCATGGCATCGAGCCGGATGAAGCGGCCTGCCGGCGCGGCGGAGCGGTACCTCGAGCAGTACGAAGCGTTCGCGGCCAACGGCGCGCGCGGCGCGCCGCCGTGGCTCAAGGAGATCCGGGCGACGGCCCTGGCGCGGTTCGCCGAGCTCGGGTTCCCGACGACGCACCAGGAGGACTGGCGGTTTACCAGCGTCGCGCCGATCGCCGAAACCCCGTTCGCGCTCCCCGCGCGGCGGGCGGTCCCGGCGACCAGGCGGGTCGCGCCGCTGTTCCTCCCGGTGGAGAGCGCCTGCCGCCTCGTGTTCGTGAACGGGCGCTACTCGGAGGAGCTCTCGTCGGCGGACGGCCTACCGCGGGGCGTGCGCGCCGGCAGCCTTGCGGCGGCGCTCGAGAGCGAGCCGCAGCTGCTCGAGCAGCACCTTGCGCGACACGCGGCGTACGCCGCGAACCCATTCGGCGCGCTCAACACCGCGTTCCTCGGCGACGGCGCGTTCGTGCACGTGGCGGCGGGGGTGGAGATCGACGCGCCGCTGCAGCTCCTCTTCCTCTCCGCGCCGGGTGCCAAGCCAACGGTCACGCATCCGCGCAGTCTGGTCGTGGTGGAGCGCGGCGCGCAGGCCTCGGTCATCGAGAGCTACGCCGCGCTCCGCCACGGGATCTACTGGACCAATGCGGTGACGGAATTGGTCGTCGCGGACGAGGCCCGCCTTGAGCTGGTGCGTCCCCAGCGCGAGGCCTCGGGCGCGTACCACGTCGCGACGACGCATACGCTGCAGGGCCGGAACAGCGTGCTGCGCTTCCATCCGATCGTCCTCGGCGCGGCGCTGACGCGCCACGACATCGTCTCGGTGCTGGACGGCCCCGGCGCAGAGCTGGTCCTGAACGGGCTCTATCTCCTAGACGGGACGCGGCACGTCGACCATCACACCGTGATCGACCACGCCAAGCCCGACTGCCAGAGCCACGAGTACTTCAACGGCGTCCTCGCCGACGCCGGCCGCGGGGTGTTCAACGGGCGCATCATCGTCCGGCCCGGTGCGCAGCGCACCGACTCGAAGCAGACCAACCACAACCTGGTGCTCTCCGAGCAGGCGCGGGCCGACAGCCAGCCGCAGCTTGAGATCTACGCCGACGACGTGAAGTGCACCCACGGCGCGACGCTGGGGCCGCTCGATGCGAAGGAGTTGTTCTATCTCCAGAGCCGCGGCCTCTCGTCCCAGCAGGCGCGCACGCTCCTGACCTACGGCTTCGGCGCGGAGATTCTCGGCCGGCTCCGGCACCCCGGCGTACGCGACGCCCTCGATCGCCTGGTGCACGGCGCCCTGGAGACCCCCATGCACCGAGGAGCAACTTTGTGATGTCTCCGCGCACCGCACCGGCGTCCCTCCGGCGGGACGTGCGTGACGACTTCCCGATCCTGCGGCAGCCGTCGAACGGCCATCGCCTGGTCTATCTCGACTCGGCAGCGACGTCACAGAAGCCGCAGGTGGTGATCGACGCCATCGCTTCCTACTACGGCGGCCTGAACGCGAACGTGCACCGCGGCGGCTACGACCTGGCTTTGCGTGCGACCGATGCCTACGAGGAGGCACGCGCGCGCCTGGCCGCGTTCGTGGGGGCGCCCGATCCGCGCGGTGTGATCTTCGTCCGTGGGACCACCGAGGGGATCAACCTCATCGCCTCGTCGCTGGGCCAGCTCAAGGTAAAGAGCGGCGACAGCATCGTCGTGACGGCGATGGAGCACCACTCGAACCTCATCCCGTGGCAACTGCTCGCGCAGGCCCGCGGGGCTCAGCTCGTGATGGTGGAGTTGACTCCGGACGGGCGCATCGACCTCGAGGATTTCCGCCGCGCGCTGGAGCAGGAGCCGCGGATCGTCGCGTTCACGCACGTCTCGAACGCCCTCGGGACGATCAACCCGGTTGCGGAGCTGGTGCGGTTGACGCACGACGCGGGCGCGGTCGCCGTGGTGGACGGCGCGCAGAGCGCGCCGCATCTGGCGGTGGACGTGCACGCCCTCGACTGCGACTTCTTCGTCCTGTCGGGCCATAAGATGCTCGGGCCGATGGGCATCGGCGCCGTGATCGGGAAGCCCGAATTGCTCGACGCCATGCCGCCGTACCACGGTGGCGGGGAGATGATCCACGTCGTCCGCGACACGACGGCGACCTATGCCCCGCTCCCGCAGAAGTTCGAGGCGGGCACGCCGAACGTGGAGGGGGCCATCGCGCTGGGGGCCGCGATCGAGTACCTGCGCGGGCTCGGGATGGACGCAATCGCGGCGCACGAGCGCCAACTGGTGGGGTACGCCCTCGCACAGCTGTCGGCCATCGAGGGGATGACGATCTACGGCCCCATGGACGAGCGCGCGGGCGTAATCTCGTTCACGCTCGCGGACATCCACCCGCATGATCTCGCCACCATCGTCGACCAGGATGGGGTTGCGATCCGCGCCGGACACCACTGCACCCAGCCGTTGATGCGCCGGCTCAACGTCAGCGCGACTGCGCGTGCATCGTTCTACGTGTACAACACGGAGGAAGACGTGGACGTGCTCGTCGTCGCTCTCCAGAAGGCGCGCAGACTCTTCGGGCTGACCCATGGCTGATCAACCGGACCGCGCGCTCGAGGAGCTGTATCAGGAACTCATCCTCGATCACTACCGTCGCCCGCGGAACAAGGGCACACTGGAGCCGCACACCCACCATATCGAGCTGACGAACCCGTCGTGCGGCGACGAACTCGAGGTCGATCTGTTCGTCGCGGGAGACACCATCGCCGACGCGCGCTTCTCCGGGCGCGGCTGCTCGATCAGCCAGGCGTCCGCGTCGATGATGACCCAGCTCATCAAGGGAAAGACGGTGCGCGAAGCGCGTGCATTGGCCGCCCGGTTCAACGAGATGATGCACGGCTCGGCCGATGCCGCACGCGACAAGGCGCTCGGCGAGGCGCGCTCGCTCGTGGGCGTGGCCAGGTTCCCGGTCCGCGTCAAGTGCGCGCTCCTGGGGTGGAACGCCCTCGAAGAAGGCACCAAGAGCAGCCTCTGACCTGCGCGCCGGCGCTCGCCCGCCGGCGCGGGCACTGTTATTCTCCGTCTCCGGTCCCGGAGGCGGCCCACGCCGAAGGTCCTGTTCGTCATTGCTCCCGAGCGCTTCCGCGATGAAGAATTGCTGGAGCCGCGGCGTGCGCTCGAGCAGCATGGCGTCGCCGTGACGGTGGCTTCGACGCGGCCGGGCGTTGCCGCGGGGATGCTCGGCGCGAAGGTCGCGATCGACTGCACCGTCCGGCAGGTGGACGCGGCTCAATACGACGCACTGGCGATCGCCGGGGGAGCCGGGTCGCCGGCGCATCTCTGGGACGACGGGCCGCTCTTGGCGCTGGTGCAGGCGTTCCATCGCGCCGGCAAGCCGGTAGCCGCGATCTGCCTCTCGGGCACGGTGCTGGCCCGCGCCGGCGTGCTCCAAGGTCGGCGCGCAACGGTGTACCCGGTGCCGCGCGCCATCCTCGAGCTGAAGAGAGCGGGCGCGACATACGTAGGGGAACCGGTGGTCGTGGACGGTTCGGTCGTCACGGCCAGCGGACCCGAAGCCGCAGCCGCCTTCGGCGCGGCCCTCATCACTCACCTCGTGGGAACATGACCAGCGATCCGATCATCCAGATCGACGGAATCACGAAGCGATTCGGGGACTTCCTCGCCGTGTCCGACCTGTCGCTGGCGGTGCCGCGCGGCGCCGTCTACGGCCTGCTGGGCCCGAACGGCGCCGGCAAAACCACCACGATCCGGATGCTGATGGACATCATCCTCCCGGACGAGGGCACGGTCCGGCTGTTCGGCGACGAGCGCGGGGGCCGGGAGCACAGCGCCGAGATCGGGTACCTCCCCGAGGAGCGAGGCCTGTACCCGAAGATGCGGGTGAAGGAAGTCCTGGTCTTCCTCGCCTTGACGAAGGGTGTGAAGCGCGACGTCGCGCAGCGGAAGGCCGACGAGTGGCTCGAGCGCCTCGATCTGAGCGCGTGGAGCGCGAAGAAGGTGCAGGATCTCTCGAAGGGTATGCAGCAGAAGGTGCAGTTCATCGCGACGATGCTACACGAGCCCGCGCTCCTGATCCTCGACGAGCCCTTTGCCGGGCTCGATCCGATCAACACCCAGGCCCTCAAGGATGTCATCGTCCACCTCTCCCGGGCCGGCACGACGATCGTCTTCTCCACGCACCAGATGGACGTGGCGGAGCGGATCTGCGACCACGTCTGCATCATCGCGGCCGGGCGCAAGGTGCTCGATGGTCCGTTGGCGGAGGTGAAGCGGGTGCACGGGGGGACGCACGTCGCTGTGGCGTTCGAGGGCGGCCGTGAGTTCGCCGCGCCGATCATCGCGGACCGGGCGCTGGTGGCCAAAGCAGACGACTACGGCGGCTATGCCGAACTGGCGCTGGCCGACGGCGTGCAGCCGCAGATGCTGCTGGAACGCCTGGTGGCCGCCGCCGCGCGCCTGCAGCGCTTCGAGCACATCGAGCCTTCGCTCAATCGCATCTTCCTCGACAAGGTCGGCGCCGCGGGCGCCAGGCCCAGGATCCCGGAGGCGTCGCGTGAATAAGGTCTGGGCGGTGATCCGCCGGGAGTTCGTCGAGCGGGTGCGCAGCAAGTGGTTTCTCATCTCGACCATCCTCGGCCCGATCTTCATGATCGTGGTGACGGTGCTACCGGCGGTGCTCGCGGGAACCGGCGGCGGCGGGCGTCATATCGGCCTGCTGGACGAAGGGAGCGGGACGCTGGCGGACCGGCTGGTCACGCAGCTCGAGACGGGCAACCAGTTCCGGGTGGATCGCGTCACCACGTCGGAGAGCGGGGCCGCCGCGGAGATGACGGAGCTCACCGAGCGGGTGCAGGCGAAGACCATCGAGGGCTTCCTCGTGGTGACGGGAGCGACGCTGGAATCGGGGAAGCTGGAGTACCGGGGCCAGAACGTCTCCTCCATCCGGGACATGGCCCTGCTGCAGCTGGCGGCGCGGCAGGCCGTGATGATGGAGCGCCTCACCCGGCGGGGGGTGGACCCCGGGGTCGTGCAGGAGGCCCAGGCGCACATCTCGGTCAGCACGTTGCGGATCAGCAAGCGGGGCACGACCGGGGAGACGACGGAAACCACCTTCTTCCTCGCCTATATCATCGGCTTCGTCATGTACATGGCGATCTTCCTCTACAGCGTGAACGTGATGCGCAGCGTGCTGGAGGAGAAGCAGACGCGGATCATCGAGGTGCTGGTTTCCAGCCTCCGCCCCTTCCAGCTCCTGCTCGGCAAGGTGGTGGGGGTGGGCAGCGTGGGGTTGCTGCAGATGGGCATCTGGGGGGTGGCGGCCGCCGCCCTGATCCGCTACCGGCGAGTGGTGTTCGCGGCATTCAAGGTGCCGGCGGAGGCGGCTGCGGCGATCCAACTCCCCGCCATTCCCGGCGGCATGATCGTAATGGTGCTTGCCTACTTCCTCCTGGGTTATCTCCTGTATTCGGCGATGTTCGCGGTCGTCGGCGCGAGCGTGTCTACCGACAGCGAGGCGCAACAGGCCCAGATGCCGGTTGTCATGTTGCTGATTCCAGGTATCCTGGTCTTCCCCGCGGTCCTGAACGATCCGGCGGGTAGTCTCTCGCACGTGATGGGGCTCGTGCCGTTCTGGTCGCCGATCATCATGCCGATCCGGGCGGCGGCGTCCGACGTGCCCGCGGCGGAGCTGGCGGCGTCGCTGGCGATTCTCGCCGTGACGGTGGTCGCGGTGGTCTGGGTCGCGGCCCGCATCTACCGAGTCGGGATCCTGATGTACGGCAAGCGGCCCGGGATCGCGGAGCTGGTCCGCTGGGCGAGGCAGAGCTAGGCGCCTGACGCGTGTTGCACGTGCAACAGGGCCGCCCCGGCGTGGCCCCCCGCAGCGCCCGGCCCCCTTCCCCGGGCGCTGCTGGCTCACCCCCTCGCTTCTCCCGTCTCGCAACTGTCCTGGCCGTGTTGCACGTGGAACATCTCTTGTAGCCACGGGCATTTAGGGGGTAGATTGGGGCCTCACTATGGCCCGCGTCATCGCCATCGCGAACCAGAAGGGCGGCGTCGGCAAGACGACTTCCGCCGTGAACCTCGCCGCCTCCCTGGCGGCGGCGGAGAAGCGCACGCTGCTGGTGGACGCGGATCCCCAGGCCAACGCGACTTCGGGCGTGGGGCTGGAGCGCGACGCGCTGCAGCTCACCGTGTACGAGGTGCTGCTCGACAACCGGCCGCTGGCGGACGCGATCCGGCGGGGGATCCACTTCCCTCTTCTCGACGTCGCGCCGGCGTCGCGGGACCTGGTCGGCGCCGAAGTCGAGTTGGTGGGGCGCGCGCACCGTGAGACCCTCATGCGGCGGGCCCTCGAAGCGCTCCGGCGCTCGTACGACTACGTGCTGATTGATTGCCCTCCGTCCCTCGGCCTGCTGACCCTCAACATGCTGACGGCGGCCGACGCCGTCCTGATCCCGATCCAGTGCGAGTACTACGCGCTGGAGGGGCTCTCCCAGCTGCTCAACACCATCCGGCTGGTGCAGCGCAACTTCAATCCGCGCCTCGCCGTGGACGGCGTCCTCCTGACGATGTATGACGCGCGGCTGAACCTGTCGCGCCAGGTCGCTGCGGAGGCGCAGGAGTACTTCGGCGCGCGGATGTTCAAGACCGTCATCCCCCGCAACGTGCGCCTGGCTGAGGCGCCGAGCTTCGGCAAGCCGATTCTCCTCTACGACATCGGCTCGGTGGGCGCGCAGAGCTATCTGAGCGTCGCGGAGGAGTTGATCCACCGGACGGCCACCAAGGTGGGGGCGGACCACCGCGAGCCGGCGCACCGTCCCGCTGAGGCCGCCTCGTGAGCGGCCCTGCTGCCAGCCGCCGCCGGCTGGGCCGCGGCCTCGAGGCGCTGCTGGGCGTTGGCACGGTCGAGGACGCCGAGCGCGAGGGGCTGGTGCGCGAGCTGCCGGTGGACGGCATCAAGCCGAACCGGTTCCAACCGCGCCGCGCCCTCGATCCGGCCTCCCTCGCGGAGTTGAAGAACTCGATCGGCGCCAACGGCTTGCTGCAGCCGATTGTGGTCCGGCAGCTCGAGTCCGGGTACGAGCTGGTCGCGGGCGAGCGGCGATGGCGGGCGGTCCGCGCGCTCGGGTGGAAGAAGGTCCCGGCGGTCGTACGGGACGTGGACGACCGGACCCTCTTGACGCTGGCCCTGGTCGAGAACCTCCAGCGCGCGTCCCTCTCGCCGATCGACGAAGCGCAGGGGTACGAGCGGCTGGCGCACGACTTCGCGCTCTCCCACGGAGCGATCGCCGAGGCGGTCGGCCGGGACCGTTCGACGGTGGCGAACGCGGTCCGACTCCTCAAGCTGCCGAAGAGCGTCCAGCAGTTGGTGGCGGACGAGGCGCTATCGGCTGGACACGCCCGCGCGCTCCTCTCGCTCGGCGACGGGAAGCATATCGAGCGCCTGGCCCGCTCGTGCGTAGCGGAGGGGTGGTCGGTGCGCGAGATGGAACGGCAGGCCCGCGGCGCCCCGCGTCCCCGGAAGGACGGCCGGGGGCCGAAGCGCGCCCCACCTCCGGAAGTGCGCCGCATCGAGGAGGCGCTGCGCAAGCGACTCGGCACCGACGCCGCGGTCGTCGTGACGGGGAAAGGGAAGGGGCACCTCCAGCTGCGCTTCTACTCCGAGGACGACCTCGCGCGGCTGCTCGAGCTGATCCTCGGCCGGCGGTGGGATGGCTGATGCGCGCCGACGGCTACACGATCATCGTGCACAAGAACGGCGCGCTCGCCTCGCGGCAGCTTCGGATCCCCGGGTGGCTGGCGCGCACGCTGCTGATCACCGCGATCGTACTGGTCGTGGTGATCACGACGATCGTCGCAGCGTACGGTCCGATCCTCACGGCGGCCGCCAAGGAGCCGTTCCTCCAACAGCGGGTGGCGCAACTGACTCGCGAGAACCAGCGCGTCGACGAGCTCGCCGCCGCGCTCGCCGAAGCCGAGGCGCGCTACGTCCACCTGCGCGGGATGCTCGGGGCGCGGGTGCCGGCGGCCTCGAGGGACACCGGCGAGTTCGGGGCGGGCGAAGAGCGGCTCTACGTCGCGCCGGCGATCCTCGCGCGCGCCCCAGCTCACTCCGCCGATTCGGCGCAGGAAGAGGGACCGTCGGTGCCCCACCGCTGGCCGCTGTCGATGCCATCGTTCCGGACGCGCGGGATGGTCTCCGGGTCGCCGAGCGAGGAGCTCCACCCCGGCATCGACCTGGCGGTGCCAGAAGGATCCGACGTGCGGGCCGCCGGGGGAGGGACGGTGGAGGCGGCCGGAAACGACTCGTCGTACGGGCTGTTCGTGCTTCTTCGGCATCCCGCCGGGTATGAGACGATGTACGGACATCTGTCGCGGGTGCTCGTCTCGCGTGGCGATGACGTGAGGGCGGGGCAGGTGATCGCGCTGTCCGGCAACACCGGACGCTCCACGGCGCCACATCTGCACTTCGAGATTCGACACAACGGGCGCTCCATCGATCCGACGACGATGGTGCGTGAAGGGGGGACCTAGCGATGGGGATCTTCGGGAAGAAGAAGTCAGCGGCTGACACCAAGGCAGCCCAGCCGCGCGGTGCGTCGGCGCCGACCGGAGCGCTGTCCATCATCGGCGCCGGGATGACCGTGCATGGCGACCTCGACGCGAACGGCGTCGTGAAGATCGAGGGCGCGGTGGATGGTAACGTCCGGGCCGCCGCCCAGGTGCTCGTCGCCAAAGGCGGCAGCGTCCAGGGGGACGTGGACACGACGGAGGCGGTGGTCGGCGGAACCGTGAGCGGGGCAATCCGCGCCCGCGAACGGGTCGAGGTTCAGTCGGGCGCATCCGTGCACGGCGACATCACCACTCGGCGGATCGCGGTCGCCGAAGGCGGAACGCTCAACGGCCTGATACGGATGGACGAGGCCGCGGTGGCTAGGGACGAGCGGGCCACTGAATCGAAGGGGGAACCGCGTCCTCGCCCGTCGTTGCCACCAGGGGCCCAGAGGCCCTCCATCCCGGTGGCGCGCATCGCGGTTCCACCGCGCGCTCCGACCCAGCCATCCTAGATGATTGACACGGCAATCAACGCCGAATCCCCAATCGGCGGCAATTTCGCCGCAACATCTTGTCGGAATGCAGCTTACAATGTGCATACCGTTTCGAACATTTCAACACACTGTCAATACACAAGCAAGTCAGTGAGTAGTCAGTGACCATATCTATGCGGGGCAAGAGCCGTGCGGCTCGATGATCTGGTTCGCTACCTCGACAACTACCTGCGGACGAGCGAAGTCGGCGACGAGCCGCAGGCGCTGAACGGGCTGCAGGTGGAGAACGGCGGGGAAGTGCAGAACGTCGCCGTCGCCGTGGACGCGTGCCAAGCGGTGATCGACCAGGCGGCCGAGCGCGGCGCCGATCTGCTCCTGGTCCATCACGGGCTGTTCTGGAGCGGTCTGGAGCCGGTCGTTGGGCGCCACTACCGGCGCGTGGCCGCGCTCATCCGGCACGGGATCGCGCTCTATTCCGCTCACATCCCGCTGGATCGGCATCCGGAAGTCGGCAACAACGTGGTGCTGGCCCGTCGCCTGGGGATGGAAGTCCGCGGCTGGTTCGGAGAGCACCGCGGGTCCCCGCTTGGCACGTGGGGGGAGATGGACGTTCCGAGGGAAGCGCTGGCGGCCCGGCTCGGCGAGATCCTCGGTTCGCCGCCGCGGCTGATCGCGGGCGGCCCGGAACGCGTGCGGCGGGTCGGGATCATCACCGGCAGCGGGGGCTCGATGATCGCGCAGGCGCGGGACGCCGGGCTGGACTCGTTCATCACCGGCGAGGGGAAGCACTCGTCCTACTTCGATGCGGAAGAGCTCGGCGTGAACGTGTTCTATGGCGGGCACTACGCGACCGAGACGCTCGGCGTGAGAGCGCTGGCCGAGCACATCGCGGAACGCTTCCAACTCCCGTGGTCCTTCGTTGATCATCCCACCGGGCTGTAGGGTGCGGGGCGCCTGATAGGACCGCTGTTCCGCTCGGCGCGGCACCGGCCCCGGAGCGCTGCGCAGCGGCCCGGGCTCGCCCGGCGGCTCGAGAACCTGGCGACCGACTGGGTCGAGCGGCTCACGGCGCCGTTCGGCTTCTGGCGACGCAAGCGCCTGGTCGTGGAACGAGCCGACGTCGCCCTGACGGATCTCCGGCCCTCGTTCGACGACTATCGCATCGCCTTCCTCACCGACATGCACTACTCGGCGGTCGTGCCGCGGTGGTATCTGGCCCGCGCGGTCGCCACGGCGTTGGAGCTGGCGCCGGACCTGATTCTGCTGGGCGGCGATTTCGTCTCCCACGGCGCACGGTACGCCGAGGAGTTGGCAGACCTGCTGAAGCCGCTCGCTGCGCCGGACGGGGTCTTTGCGGTGCTGGGCAATCACGATCACTACGTGAGTGCCGAGCTGGTGCGCGCGGCCCTGGCGGCGGCCGGCGTGCGCGAGCTATGGAATGCCTCGGTCGTGCTCCGCCGCGGCAACGCCGAGCTGGCCGTCGGCGGAGTCGGGGATCTGCGCTTCGACGCCATCGACTTCCGCGCGGCGACGGCGGGCCTTGCGGATGACGTGCCGCGGATCGTGGTCTCGCACGACCCCGACGTCTTTGCCTACTGGCCCCCGGAGATTCGCCTCGACCTGATGCTTTCCGGCCATACCCACGGCGGCCAGGCACACGTCCCTCTGCTGGGTCCGCCGTACGTGCCGTCGCAGTTCGGATTCCGCTATCTGGCCGGTCACCTGCGCGACGGCGGCCGCCAACTCTATATTTCCCGCGGCGTTGGTGCGATCACGGTCCCGATCCGGTGGCGCTGTCCGCCGGAACTCACCCTGCTCGTGCTGCATCCCCCCTCTTGACAGAACCGGGCTAAAGTACCACTGTATCGGTACAGCGATACAGAGACGGGGACGTGTTCCGGCAGATTGATCCACGCAGTTCCATTCCCTTGTACGTCCAGATCGCCGATCGCATCCGAATTGCGGTGGCGACGGGGGAGATGCCACCCGGCGGAGCACTGCCCTCGGTGCGGCACCTGGCGTCCGAACTCCGGGTGAATCCGGCCACGGTCGTGCAAGCCTACCGCGAGTTGGAGGAGGTGGGAGTGGTCGAGAGCCGGCAGGGTGCGGGGACGTTCGTCCGAGAGCTGGGGCAGCCCAAGCGCGAGGCCGAGCGGCAGCGGCTGGCTCGGCGCCTGGTGCGCCAGCTGTTGCAGGAGGCGGCGGCGCTGGGCGTGACGCGGGAGGACTTGGAGCAGGCGCTCCGCGTCGAGATGAAGGTGAAACTCGCATGAGCAACGCGATCGAGACATTCGATCTGTGCTACCGGGCGGGGAAGCACTTCGAGATTCGCGACCTCGGCCTGAAGGTGCGCGAAGGTTCGATCTACGGCTTCCTCGGCCCGAACGGGTCGGGGAAGACGACGACCATCCGCCTGCTTCTCGGGATGCTGAAGCCCGTGCGGGGCACGATCACGGTGCTGGGGCGGAAAGTGCCGGAGGAGATGGCCCGGATCATGGCGCAGACGGGCTACGTGCCGGAGCGGCCGCACCTGTATCCGTATCTCACCCTCGAGCAGGCGGTGCGCTATCACGCCGCGTTCTACGAGGGATTCGACATGGCATACGCCGGCGAGATGCGCCGGACCTTCGGCCTCCCGCTGGACCAGAAGCTGTCGCACCTCTCCAAGGGCGAGATGGGAAAGCTGCACATGCTGCTGGTGCTCGCGCAGCGGCCGAAGCTGCTCGTCCTGGACGAGCCCACCGACGGGCTGGACCCGGTGGTCCGCCGCGACGTCCTCTCCGCGCTGCTCGACTTCTGCTCGCAGGGCTCGGCGACCGTCTTCATCTCGAGTCACCTGGTGCACGAGCTGGAGCGGATCTGCGACTGGGTGGGCGTGCTCGACAACGGGAAGCTTGTGGTCGAGCTGCCGATGCAGAGCTTCAAGAACGGCATCAAGCGGATCCGCCTGTCCGGCGCACCGAGCCTGGTCGGAGATACGCCGTTCGTCGTGCTGCAGCGCGAGACGACGGGCACCGAGCAGGTCTGGGTGGTGCGCGGGTGGCAGCCGCCGATGGCGCAGTGGTTCGAGGGGGTGGGCGCGGCGGTGAAGGAGGTCATGGACCTGGATCTCGAGGAAGGGTTCGTGGAGCTGCTGCGCTCGTCGCGGGCCCCGGTGTCCTGAGGCGGGGAGGAGTCCAATGTACAGACAGGTCCTCAAGGCGCAGTGGCTGGCGGCGCGGCTGCCGGTGGTGCTGCTGGCGTTGTTGGGGTTCGCGCTGCCGCTGCTGATCGTGACCTACGGAGGGAGCCTCGAAAACGCCCCCAGCGACCGGGTGGCGCAGTGGCTATACGCCGCCGAGAAGATCGGCACGCTCATCCCGGGGCTCGCGCTGCTGGTCGGGCTGCTCCTGGGGATCGGTGCCTGGGCGCCGGACCATGCCGGGAAGCACGTCTACGCGCTCTCGCTGCCGGTGCCGCGTTCGATGTATGTGCTGCTCCGGTTTGCGGCCGGCGGAACGCTGCTCGCAGCGCCAGTCGTGGCCCTGGGACTGGGGAGCCTCCTCGCCGTCGAGGCGATCAAGCTTCCGGTGGGCGTCCATGCGTATCCTCTCCAACTCACCATCCGGTTCGCGCTGGCCGCACTGGTCTGCTATGCGATCTTCTTCTCCATCTCGATCGCCACGAAGCGGGCCGCCCTGGTCGTGCTCGCTCTCATCTGCGGAGCCTTCCTGGCCGATCTGGTGTTGGCCGTGCTCTCTGTCAGCGGCTCCGCGTCGGTCACGACTACTGCGTTCTACCTACTGACCAACTGGCCCGGTCCGCTCAGCATCCTGATGGGGCGCTGGGCGCTCTTCGATGTCTAGAACGCTCGCGCTTGCACTGGTCTTGGGCGCGGTCGCCGGCCCGGCTGCGGCGCAGGTCGCCACGGACCGCGAGGCAGTCAGGTTGTTGTCCCGTGCGGAATCGCTCCAGGCTCGTCTCGAGCGCCGCGATTCGCTCGGCCGGAAACAGCGATACCAAGAGCGTTTGGCACGCCGGTTCGATGCCGGTGACGTGACGGCGATTCTGGCCAATTCGGTGGGCGACGCGACCGGCCATCGAGTCGTCGCCGGTGCCTCGGCCTTCCTGTCGGAGTTGGGCGCGATCCCGCCGAGCTTCATCTCATCCTGCGTGGTGGTGGCCTACTCGGCGACGGGAAAGGACTCCGTACTGCGTGCCGAGGGGTTGATCCGCCGCGCGCGCATCATGGCGGACGCTCTGTCGTCGCCGGATACGCTGGCCGACGGCGCGATCGTGGCAGTGGTGATCGGGCGGGCATATCGGGAGTCCCTCGACGCGGACTGGAAGGCCTGGCTGCCAGAGGACGTGGCATTGGTGTGGACGATGAAGCGGGACGGCGCGGCAGCAGCGCAGGAGCTGATGGCGGGCGAGACCGACGCCGGCGCCAGGTGCCTCGCGGGAGACGTCGCGCGCTGCCGGCTCTGGCTCGGAGTGGATCGTGATCCCACACCGTACGCAACGCGCTATCGGCCGGCCGAGATTCGCCGCCTCCTGATGAAGCAGTTCTACGGGTGGGGACGCGTGGGCGGCCTTCCCGCGGAATGCGCGGCGGGATCCGACCGTG
The DNA here is from genome assembly GCA_049513575.1 of Gemmatimonadales bacterium. Lineage (GTDB taxonomy): Bacteria > Gemmatimonadota > Gemmatimonadetes > Gemmatimonadales > JACORV01 > Fen-1245. The sequence goes on along the minus strand of JBEKVZ010000001.1, from coordinate 727,334 downwards.
CGTGTCTCCAAGTCGTGGACCGAGGCGAGTGGTTGTCCCCCGTCCCCGCGAGCCCGAGGGCCCGCGCTGCTCTCGTTCGCGAGGTGCGGGCCCTCCACGGAGCGGCGACGCTCAGGAGGGCACTGACGGATTCGTCCGGCTCGGTGGGCGCGCGCCTGGCGCGCGCTGTCGGCATCAGTGAGGACTCCCTGATCTACGAGTGGCGCTCTTGGGTTCTGACCGGGGGTGGAAACGCGAGAGTCGCGGCGGGCGCCCGGGACGCCATGCCGGCATTGATCTTCGCGGGGCTGTTGCTCCTCGCCGCAGCGCGGAGCGGCCGGTGGCGCTGAGGCGCTGGGGCTGGCTGTGGGGACCCGTCCTTGCGGCGGGTGTTGTGACCGCGGTGCTGCTCCCGCCGCGCCAGCCCGCGGCCCACGGCCTGATGCAGGCACTCGGGCTGGTGGAGCCGGAATGGATCGGCCGGCGGGGCTCGCAGTTCGAGTTTGATGTTCGCGATGCGGTCAGTCGCCAGAGGGAGCGCGTGCGCGATGGACGGCTGGCTGATTCCGTCATCGCAGCTGCGCGCGGCGCGCGAGCGCTTCGGTCGCCCGACGGCGTGGTCACCGTCGTGTACGAATCGCCCCTGAAAGCCGATTCGGCGCGCATATGGCTGCGTGCCGCGATCAGTGAACTCTCGCTCTATCCGACCACCGGCAGTCTCGGGCTCCCCGTCGTTGTCGCCCTTATGTCCAGTCCGGCGCGCCTCCGCGGACACGGTGACCCCAATCTCTGGTACTGGTCATCCCAGGAACTGCTCGACGTTGCGCCGTCCCGCGGAGCGTGCGTCGTAACACTCGATCTGGTCTACCCGAAGTACTCACGCCCCTCGGAATTGGTGGGCCACGATGCATCAGGCGGTCCGAGCGGTCGGTTCCTGGACCTGTGCGCACTGTTCGCGAGGTTCGGTCGGCCCGGGCCCGCTGGGGCGTGGACAGGTGCGCTGCGCCGATCGTATTGGTGGTATGGCGGCCCTCAACTCGCCAGGCGGATGCGGGAAGCCCAGCGCACGATCCATCGTGAGGAAGTAGGGTCCGGGGATCCCAGATCGTCGTGGGCCGGTGAGGCATCATGGCTTCAGATCGGTTGCCTGCGTGGCGCGTCGGCGCTGTGTGCTCGCAGTGTGGGACTGGCAGGACCCGGATGGCCTCCGCTCTACTACTTCTACTACTCACAGCCCTTCCAGCGGACCCAAGTCGTCGCGCGTCTCCTGACCACCGGGACCCCGGCGCAGTTCGCCGCCTTCTGGCGGTCGCCTGCTCTGCCTGCCCAGTCGCTCGAGGCAGCGTACGGCCGGCCGGCCGGCGAGCTTGCCCGCGCGGCGTTCAGTCACTGGTACGCCGAGGTACCGCCCGGCGGCCCCCGGGCGGGGCCGCGGCTTCTCCTCGCGGGCGTGTTGTGGGCGGCTGCGGCGCTCGCCCTGGCGCTGGTGGCCGGACGGCGATGGACGACGGAGATCTAGCTATTCGAGCGGCACGACGAACCGCACGGTCAGCCGCTCGCGCGACTGCGGGCTCACCATGCAGAACGACTTCCCTCTCAGCAGCTTCTTGACGCCGAGCACCTCGGCCTCGCCGATGCTCGGCACGTCACGGAACGTGATTTCCAGCGTCTGACCCGCGGTGAGCTGGTAGCACACGGGCCGGTCGCGCAGCCGGCGGAACGGATCCACCTTCTCCAGTCCCGCGGCGAGGCTCTCCTTGATCGCCGTGAGACGCTCCTGGGTGGCGCGGTCCTTCATGCTGCCGGGCATTCGGCCGCGCCTCGCGCCCGGGTGTTCTCCAGCGCGACGGCCGCGTTGCGCGCCAACCCCGCGCGGCCCGCACGCTCCAGCGCCGATTCGCCGAACGCCTCGTCGAAGGCGCGCTCCGTCATGGCCGCGACCTCGACCAGGGTCGGCCAGTCGGACGCCGGGCGGGAGCGATAGCGACTCTCACGGGTCTCCGCGGCGAAGCGCGCGTTCCAGGGGCACACGTCCTGGCAGACATCGCAGCCGAAGAGCCAGTCGCCCAGCAGGGGCGCGAGCGGCTCGGGCATTGCGCCGCGCGCCTCGATGGTCAGGTAGGAGATGCAGCGCGTCGCATCGAGCACGCGGGGCTCGGGAAAGGCGGTGGTGGGGCAGGCGTCGAGGCAGCGCCGGCAGGTGCCGCAGCGATCAGCCTCGAACGGCTGGTCCGGCGCGAGCGCGAGGTCGGTCAGCAGGACGCCGATGAATGTGAACGATCCAAGCCCGGGGCGAATCAGCATCGTGTTCTTGCCGATCCATCCGAGGCCGGCGCGGCGCGCCAACTCCCGCTCGGGGAGAGGCCCCGCATCCACGTACGCGCGGAACCGTCCGGCGCCCGCGGCGGCGAGGAGCCGTGCTGCGAGGTTCTCGAGCTTGTCGCTCATCACGGAGTGATAGTCGTCGCCGAGGGCGTACCGCGCGATGCGCCCGCGTGCGGGCGCCGGCTCCGCGTGCGCTTGGTAGTAGTTGTGCAGGATGACGATGGCGGACCGGGCCTCCGGCCAGGCGCGTGCCGGCTCCCGTCGCACCGGCGCCTGCCGCTCCATGTATCGCATCTCGCCGTTGAACCCCAGATCCAGCCAGCGATCGAGTGCGGCGGCGGCTTCGGACGCGGACAGGTCGCTGATCCCGCACGCCTCGAAGCCGAGCTCTTCGGCGGCCGCCTTCGCGGCACCGGCAAGGGCGACCGGGTTCATGTGCGGAGGAGCTCCCGGCGCCAGCGCGCCAGCCGGATCACGTCATCCGCAGGGGGCACGGCGTCCTCGTCGCCGTAGGCGGTGAGCATCCGCCATCGCACGTACTCAGGCGGCGGAAGCGGCAGGAAGGGCGGCTCGCGGTACCAGCGGCGGCGGCGCATGGACCAGGCGAGGGCGACGAGATCCACGGCGGTCCGCGGATTGACGATGGCCCGGGCGCACAGGGCGACGCTGAGTGAAGTCCACGACCGCACATTTCGTGTATATTCTGACCCTCCCACGCTGGCAAGAGGGCTTCCAATGTCGTCAGACGGCGAGCGGCGCAGCGGTCCGCGGCGGCTGGGCCCGACCGAGGACGAGCGGCTCTTCAGCGTTCCACTTCCACGCGAGCGCGAGCGGCGGTTCACCTCGTCCGATCCGTGGCGCGTGCTCAGGATCATGGGCGAGTTCGTGGAGGGATTCGACACCCTGGCGGGCGTCAGCTCGGGGGTCACGTTCTTCGGCTCGGCGCGCACTCTGCCCGACGATCCCTACTACAAGGCGGCGACCGAGACGGCGCGCCTGCTCTCGGCGGCCGGGTTCTCGATCATCACCGGCGGCGGGCCGGGGATCATGGAAGCGGCCAACAGGGGCGCGTCCCTCGGCGGGGGGCCATCCATAGGGCTCAACATCGAGCTGCCCTTCGAGCAGGGGACGAACGAGTTCGTGGATACGGCGATGCATTTCCATTACTTCTTCGTCCGCAAGCTGATGTTCGTGAAGTACTCCATCGGTTTCGTCGTCTACCCCGGCGGCTTAGGCACCTTGGACGAGTTGTTCGAAGCGCTGACGCTGATCCAGACGGGGAAGATCAAGCACTTTCCCGTGGTGCTGTTCGGGAGCGCGTACTGGCGTGGGCTGACGGAGTGGCTGCGCCAGACCGTCGCGGCGGAGCGGAAGATCAACGCCAGCGATCTGGACATCTTCCACGTGACGGACGATCCGCAGGACGCTGCGGCGGAGGTGACCCGGGCACGCGAGAAGCTCCTGGCGCTGCAGCAGGAGCCGCTGGAGACCGCGTCAAACCGTGAGCTCCTCTAGCCTGCGGGCCTGGCGCGGAACCGGGTCGCCGTGAGCGCGCCCGCCGCTTCGGCGCCGAGCGATCGGTATCTCCGGTACGCGCTGGGGCTGCTCGCCTTCGGCAACCTCCTCAACTACCTCGATCGCAACATCATCCTGGTGCTGTTCGAGCCGATCAAGAACGACCTTCACATCACCGACACGCAGCTTGGGTGGCTGGGCTCGTCGTTTGCGATCGCCTTCGCACTTGGCGCCCTCGGCGCCGGCGTGCTCTCGGACCTCCGATCGCGCCGCGCGGTCATGGCGGGTGGGCTGGCGCTGTGGAGCGGATTCACGGCGCTGGGTGGCCTCGCAGGATCGTATTGGCAGTTGTTCACGACGCGCGGCGTGGTGGGCGTGGCCGAATCGGCGTACCTGCCGTCCGCGCAGGCCCTGCTCGCCGACTACTTCCCGGATCGCGGCCGCGCGCAGGCGATGGGGATCTTCTGGATCGGCCTGGCCGTGGGTGGCGTGATGGCCGTCTGGGTCGGCGGCCATCTCGCGACCGCATTCGGCTGGCGCGCCACCCTCGTCCTGGTGGGCCTGCCCGGCTTCCTGTTCGCGGTCCTGATGGCACGCCTCAAGGATCCGCGGCCGGTGCGTCGCCCGCGTGGGGCGCCCTCGGGAGCGCGCAAGTTCATCATCACGCCGCGCATCGCGCTCCGGGCCGGCCTGCCGCTCCTGGTTTCGTTGCTCGTGGCTGCCGCGGCGGTCGGGTTCCTGGCGCTGTTTCGCAATCTGCCGGCCGCTGCCGACACCGCGGCCTTCGGCATCATCGTCGGGACGGGCCTGATCTGGACGGTTCTCAAGTGGGTGCGGATCGTCATGCGGTTTCGCCATAGACTGCTTCCCGGAACCCCGGCCGACGCGGTGGACGAGATGCTCGATGCGGCGGCTGTGGTGCTGCGCACGCCCACTCTCATCTGGATGTTCGTCGGGGGCGCGCTCACGGCGGCGGCGATGAACTCGCTTGTGGCGTGGTCGGCGAGCTACCTGCAGCGCGTGCTGCACCTCTCGCTGCTGGAGGCGGCCAAGCAGATCGGGCTGGTGGGGTTGGTGGCCGGCGTGCTCGGTTCGTGGATCGGGGGGCGGTTCGCCGACCGCCTGATGCAGCACCTGGCGTCCGGGCGCGTGATCGCCAGCGCGGTCGGCTTTCTCGTTGGCGCGCCGATCTGCGTGGTGCTGCTACTGATGAACGATGTGAACATCTTCGCGATACTCTTCTTCGTCGTGGTCTTCTTCTTCACCTGGTACAACGGCCCCATCGCCGCCGTCCTGTTCGACGTCGTGCCGCGCGGCATCGCCGGAACGGTGATGGGGGCGTACGTGTTCTTCATCCACATCGCAGGCGACGCCATCGCGCTGCCGGTCGTGGGGTTCCTCTCGGACCGCTACGGGCTGCGGGTCGCCCTGATGACTCTGCCTGCGGTGGGACTGCTCGGAGGCGCGCTCCTGCTGCTCGCGGTACCCACCGTCGCCCGCGACATGGAGCGGGTCAAGGCACCGGCGGGGACGTGACGGCCAGACGCATCCGTTTCACTTCGTCGAGGTAGGCGGCCAGCGACTCGGCCTCACGGCCGGCGTCCCATCCCAGCTCCCGCGCCAGCAGGCCTGCCACTGACGGTGCCGCCGCGGTCCCCTGGCCGGGGTCGCGGTGGAATAGTCGGGTGCGGCGGATCAGCACGTCCGCGACGGTCAGGGCCATTTCGCGTCGCGCCTGGTACACCACCTCAGCTTGCAGCGCGGGCCATCCGTCCAGCAGAGGCTTGGCGAGCGCCGGCTCGCGCGCCGCGAGGTTCGCGACCGCGGCCGATTCGGACCCGTAGGTGTCCACCAGGTGCCGCGCCACCGGCTCGGCAACCCGCTCCTTGCCGAGTTCCTGGACCAACTGCTCCAGGTCCGCGACCTCGCCGCCCGGCAGCGGCTCGAGGTCCGTCCGTGCCGCGGGGATTCGGCGGCCGTCGAGGGCGCGGAGCTCCGCCGCCACGGCGTCCACCAACTCGGCCGCCATCGAGCGGTAGGTCGTCAGCTTCCCGCCCGCGATGGTCAGCAGGCCACTCGCGCTCTCCACGATCCGGTGCTCGCGCGGCACCTCGGCGGTCGAGGCGGCGTCTCCGGCGTTGAGGAGCGGCCGCAGTCCGGCCCATGCCGCGAGAACGTCGTCGCCGCCGAGCCGCGCGTCGGGGAAGAAGGCGTTGGTCGAGCGGAGCAGGTAGGTCACGTCCTCATCCGAAGGAGAGACGTCGTCCGCAGTGCCGGCGTAGTCCGTGTCCGTCGTGCCCACGATGGTCACGTCGCCCCACGGCAGCACGAACATCACGCGCCCGTCCAGGGGCGACGTCAACGTCAGGGCCCCCGTGTTTCCGACACGCGCGCGTGGAACCACCACGTGCACGCCCTTGGTCGGCCGCAGGAGCGGCGGGGCGGCCGCGTCGTCCAGCCGGCGCAGGGCGTCGGTCCACGGGCCCGCAGCGTTGACCGTGACGTGCGCGTGCACCGTGACGCTGCGTCCGTCGATGGCGTCGTGTACCACGGCGCCGCGCAGTCGGCCGCCCGCCTTCTCCAGCGCTGTCACCCGCGCGTAGCTCGCGGTCAGCGCACCGTGCCGGTGGGCGGACCTGACGTTGGCGAGCACCAGCCTGGCGTCGTCGCACCAGCCGTCGTAGTAGACCGCGCCGCCGAGCAGGTCGCGGTCGCGAAGGCGCGGTTCGATGCGTTGCACGGTCCGCCGCGACAGCATCCGGTGCCCGCGCACGTTGCGGAACAACGACAGCATGTCGTACAGCCACAGGCCGGCGGCGAGCCGAGCGCGCCCCACGCGGCTGCCGGCGTGCACGGGGAAGATGAACGGCAACGGGCGCACCAGGTGGGGCGCGATGCGAAGCAGGATCCTCCGCTCGCGGCTGGCTTCGAACACCAGTCTCAGCCACCCGTGCTCGAGATAGCGCAGCCCTCCGTGGATCAGCCGCGACGACCGGCTCGAGGTGCCGTGCCCGAAGTCAGCGGCGTCCACGAGGCAGGTGCGGATGCCCCGCATCGCGGCGTCCCTGGCGATCCCGGCGCCGGTGATGCCGCCGCCGATCACCAGCAGGTCCACCGGGCCCGCGGCGGCGGCGGCGAGATCGGCGCGGCGCGTGGCGAGCGAGAAGTGGGGATCGGTCGGGGGCAGCGTCCGCTCCTGGAGTGAAGGGGTCGGCTAGCGTGCGCCGGGAATCTGCCACTGAAATCCCGCGCGCGCACGTCGTGGAAACGCTGGCCTCGCCTCCGCGCCGCGGCTAGCTTTGGCTGCACCCCGGGGCGGGCGTTCGCCCTCGGGAAATGGAGAGGCTCCATGGCCGCACCGAACGGTCGCCGCGTCGCCATCGTCGCCGGCTGCCGCACGCCTTTCGCAAAATCGGGGACGGTGTTGAAGGATCTCGGCGCCGTCGAGCTGGCGCGGCTCGCCACGCGCGAGCTGCTCCAGCGCAGCGAGATCGTGCCGGCGGAGGTGGACGAGGTCGTGTTCGGGCAGGTCGTCCCGTCCGCTCTGGCGCCGAACGTCGCCCGCGAAGTGAGCCTGTTGCCGCACTTCCCGAAGACCATTCCGGCGTACTCCCTCAATCGCGCCTGCTCCTCCTCCGGCCAGGCGGTTGCGGCAGCGTACGACCAAATCGTTCTGGGCCACGCCGATGTCGTCATCGCGGGGGGCACCGAGTCGCTGTCGGACGTCCCGATCCTGCATTCGAAGCGCTTCTCCGAGGTGCTGGTGCAGGCGAGCCGGGCAAAGAGCCTCGGCGCGCGCCTCGCGACCTTCGCGCGGGTCCGGCCGCGCGACCTGGTGCCGGTGGCCCCGGCCATCGCGGAGCCGTCGACGGGCGAGACCATGGGCCAGTCGGCCGAGAAGATGGCGAAGGAAAACCACATCTCGCGCGACGCCCAGGACCGGTTCGCGCTCCGCTCTCACCAGCTGGCGGCCGCGGGCACCGGCGACGGTCGCCTGACCGCGGAGATCGCGCCGCTCTTCGTGCCGCCGTCGTACGCCGTCGTCGTCACCAGCGACAACGGGATCCGCGCGGATACGTCGCTGGAACAGATGGCGCAGCTCAAGCCCGCATTCGACCGGGACTACGGGTCGGTGACGGCGGCCAACGCCTCGCCCCTCACCGACGGCGCGTCCGCCGTGCTCGTGATGAGCGACGAGGCGGCGCGGGTCCTCGGCTATGCGCCGCTCGCCTACGTGCGGTCCTACGCCGTCGCCGCGGTGGATCCGGGCGAGCAGCTGCTGATGGGCCCCGCGTTCGCGGTGCCGAAGGCGCTCGAGCGCGCGAAGATCGAATGGAAGGATCTGGATCTGGTGGAGATGCACGAGGCGTTCGCGTCGCAGGTCCTCTCCAACATCCAGGCCTTCGAGTCAGACCGCTGGGCCCGGGAGAGGCTGGGCCGATCCGGCCGGATCGGCGAGGTGAACCGGGACACGTTGAACGTGATGGGCGGGTCGATCGCGATCGGCCATCCGTTCGGCGCGACGGGCGGCCGTCTCACGACGACGCTCGCCAACGAGATGGTGCGCCGCGACGCGCAGTTCGGCCTGATTTCGATCTGCGCGCAGGGAGGCATGGGCTTCGCCATGGTCCTCGAGCGAAGGTGAGGCGGCCGACATGAGCAGCGAGGAGCGGACGCGCGCCCTGACGACGGCCATCGAGGACGGCGTCGCCGTCGTCACGCTGGATCTGCCGGGCGAGTCCATCAACAAGTTCTCCCGCGCGGTGCGCGGCGAATTCGCGGCGATCCTCACGGAGCTGGAGGGCGACGCGTCCGTCCGCGCGATGGTGATCATCTCCGGCAAGCCCGAGATGTTCGTCGCAGGAGCGGACATCAACGAATTCGTCGCGGTCAAGACGGCGGAGGAGGCGACGCGGCTCTCCCGGGACGGCCAGAGGCTCCTGGACCGGGTCGCACAGTGGAAGAAGCCGGTGGTCGCGGCGATCCACGGCACCTGTCTCGGCGGCGGCCTCGAGCTGATTCTCGCCTGTCACTACCGGGTCGCCTCCGATCATCCCAGGACGGTGCTCGGCTCCCCGGAAGTGCAGCTGGGCCTGCTGCCGGGAGCGGGCGGCTGCAACCGGCTGCCGCGCGCCGTGGGCTTGCGGGCCGCGCTGCAGATGATCCTGACGGGCAAGAGCATTCCGGCGGCGAAAGCGTTCAAGATGGGGCTGGTGGAGGAGCTGGTGCCGCCCGCGATCCTGAGGGAGGTCGCCTTGGCGGCAGCGCAGCGGCTCGCCGAGCACCCGGTGAGGCGGCGGCGCGGACCGCGGGGCGTGACGGCGTGGCTGATGGATCGCAGCGCGCCAGGCCAGGCGCTGGTTCTGAAGCGCGCGCGGGCGATGACGCTCAGGCAGACGGGCGGGCACTATCCCGCCCCGTTGGCCGCCTTGGATGCCGTCCGCTACAGCCTCGCCAACGGAATGGAGCAGGGCCTGGAGTACGAGGCCGAGCTGTTCGGCCAGATGGCGGTGACGGACGTCTCGCGGCGGCTGGTCGAGATCTTCTTCGCGACGACCACGCTCAAGAAGGACCCTGGCGTGAGCGCCCCGGCGCCCGAGCCACGGCGCGTGGATCGGCTCGGGATCGTGGGCGCCGGGTTCATGGGCTCGGGCATCGCTGCCGTCGCCGCCGGCCAGGCGCTCGTGCCGGTGCGACTCAAGGACGCGGAGCTCCTCCGCGTCGGCGCCGGACTCAAGGCCGCCGCGGACATCATCGGCGAGCGGGTGCGCCGCCGTCGCATCACCCGACGCGACGGCGCGCGCCAGACCGCGCTCATCTCGGGCACGGCCGACTACTCCGGGTTTCGCACGGCGGACCTCGTCATCGAAGCCGTGTTCGAGGACCTCGCGGTGAAGCAGGCCGTGCTGCGCGAGATCGAGTCGGTCGTTCAGCCGGACTGCGTCTTGGCGTCGAACACTTCGACCATCCCGATCTCGCGGATCGCCGCGGCGTCCAGCCGCCCCTCGAACGTGATCGGGATGCACTTCTTCTCGCCGGTGCACCGGATGCCGCTGCTTGAAGTCGTCGTCGGGGCGCGCACGGCGCCGGAGACCACCGTCACCGCGGTCGCGTTCGGCCGCCGGCTCGGCAAGACGGTCATCGTAGTGCAGGACCACCCGGGCTTCTTCGTCAATCGCATCCTCGCCCCGTACGTCAACGAAGCCGGCCACCTGCTCGTCGAAGGCGTGCCGGTGGAGGCGGTGGATGACGCGATGAGACGCTGGGGGTTCCCGGTCGGCCCGGTGACGCTGCTCGACGAGGTCGGACTCGACGTCGTCGCCAAGGCGGCGGCGGTGATGCAGGAGGCGTTCGGCGAGCGGCTGAAGCCGCGTCTGGATCTGGCAGCGCTGGTGGCGGATCGGCGGCTGGGCCGGAAGAACGGGCGCGGGTTCTTCCTCTACCGGCGGGGCAAGAAGGGGGGCGTGGACCCGACGGCCGGCGCCTTGCTCGGCATCACCTCCGGCGCGGCGCCGGCCCCGTCGCCGGAGTCCCTCGCTGAGCGGCTCGCGTTCGCCATGCTGAACGAGGCGGTGCACGCCCTGGAAGAGGGAGTCGTCCGCTCGCCGCGCGACGGGGACATCGGGGCGATCTTCGGCATCGGGTTCCCGCCCTTCCGTGGTGGCCCGTTCCGTGCGCTGGATGCGATGGGTGCGCGAGCGGCGGTGGAGACTCTGGAGCGTCTCGCCACCGCTCACGGTGACCGTTTCCGCCCCGCGGGCGCTCTCGTCGAACAAGCGAGCCGCGGGGGCCGTTTCTACACCTAGCAACGACAGAGCGCATGCTTCGCAAGACCTTTCTTTATCTGAGCGAGCAGAAGACGCTCCGCGAATTCGCGGTCAAGAACCCGCTCGCGCGCCGCTTCGCCTCGCGCTTCGTGGCCGGCGAGACGCTCGACGCGGCGGTGGCCGCCGTGCGCGAGCTCAACGGCCGTGGCATCAGCGCGAGCTTGGACGTCCTGGGCGAGAGCGTGACGGCCGTCGAGGAGGCACGCGCCTCCGCCGCGATGGTCGTCGAGACGCAGGAGCGGATCGCGGCGGAGCGGCTGGACTGCAACGTCTCCGTCAAGCTCACGCAGATGGGCCTGGACTTGGATGCGGGCCTCTGCTCCGAGAACATGCGGCGGATCCTGGAGCGCGGGCGGGATCTCGGGATGTTCGTTCGGATCGACATGGAGAGCAGCGCGCACACGCAGCGCACGCTGGATCTGTTCGAGCGCGAGTTCCTCCCCCTGCACGGCGACCGGGTGGGCGTCGTGCTCCAGTCGTACCTGCGGCGCACCGCGGCCGATGTGGACCGCCTGATCGGCGTGCGGGCGCGGGTGCGGCTCTGCAAGGGAGCGTACGACGAGCCCGCCGCGGTGGCGTTTCCGGCCAAGACCGACGTGGATCGGAACTACGCGGAGCTGATGGAGCGGCTTCTGGAGCACGGCAACCACCCCGCAGTGGCGACGCACGACCCGACGCTCATCGCGCGCGCGCGGCAGGTCGCTGCGGCCAAAGGGATCGCCCCGGAGCGCTTCGAATTCCAGATGTTATACGGTGTCCGGCGCGACCTGCAGGAGGAGTTGCAGCGGGCCGGATACCGGGTGCGGGTCTACGTCCCGTTTGGCACGCACTGGTATCCGTATTTCATGCGGCGCCTGGCGGAGCGGCCGGCCAACATCGCGTTCATCGTGGGCAACGTCGTCAAGGAATCGTTGCCATAGTCACCCCTGCGGATGACACGCTGGCCGGATACGTGTCCGTGCACGGCCGCCCCCCGGGATTCGAGGGTAGTGACCGGCGGCCGTACTCGGTGGCGGTCTTCTCCGACGACGACCCCGGGCCCGACGGCCGATACGGTGCCGCGCTGATCTTCATCCGCTGGTCCCCTTCGAACGCTCCGGAGGGGCACCTGGAGAGCGATTACCTCGCGTTCAGCGACGACCCGGCGGCGGCGGAAGCGGAGGCCGGGCGTCTCCCGCTGTCGGAGGTGAAGCGGATCCTCGATGACCTCATCGCCGCCGCATCGCGAACCGGAGCTACGTGATGGAGCCCGAACTGTTCACGGCCTTTCGAGGCGAGCACTACGCGGATCCCGGATCACTTGCTCGCCGGCTGGCCCCGCCGTACGACGTGATCTCGCCCGCGCGGCGCGCGGAGCTCGCCGCGCAGGACGCGCGCAACATCGTCCATGTGGACCTACCGGAAGCGGCAGAGGGCGCCGACCCATATCGGGAGGCGGCACGCCTCCTCGAGCAGTGGCGCGCTGACGGCACGCTGATCCGCGACGCGCAGCCGACGGCGTACGTGCTGCGCACATCGGGCACATTCCCTGACGGTTCCGTGCGGCAGCGCACCGGGGTCTTCCTGGCCGTGGCGGCCGAGCCCTTCGGGCGCGGGCGCATTCTGCCCCACGAGCGCACGCACGCGGGGCCCAAGGAGGACCGTCGACGCTTGACCCATGCGACCGGCTGCAATCTGAGCCCGGTCTTCCTTCTGGCGCCCGACAGCTCCGGCGCGTTGGTCGAGGCGCTGGCGGAGACGACAGCACGCGAGTCGTGGGTGTGCTGCACTGCGCTTGGATCCCAGCACGAGGTCTGGATCGCGACTGGCCGCGAGGCCCAGTGCATCGCCGGTGCGGCGAGCCGGGAGCCGGTCTACGTCGCCGACGGGCACCATCGCTTCGAGACGGCCGTGCTGTTCCGTGCCGAAGCGCCGACGCAGTGGCGCGATGGTGCGGCGCGGACGCTCAGCCATGTGGTGTCGTTCCGCGATCCGGGTCTCGAGATCCTGCCGACGCATCGGCTCGTCCTGGGTGCGCCGGTGGCGGCGGAGACCTTCCGGACTGCCGCCGCGCCGTACTTCCGGCAGGCCGAGCCGGGTGAAACGCCGGTGCTGACGGCAGTGGTCGCCGGCGGGGTGGAGATCGCGCTGGTGGCGCGTCCCGAAGCGGATCTCTCGGCGGTGCCTGATCTGCCCGCGCACCCGGCGGTGCGCAGCCTCGCGGTCGCGGTCGCCGATGCGGTGGCGGTAGGGGTGGTGGGAGCGTCGCTGCTGGGACGGGTCCCCGAGCTGCGCTACACCCCGGATGCGGCGGAAGCGCGCGCCGCGGCGGGGGTAGGGCGATGCGCCTTCGCGCTCCTCCTGCCGCCGACGCGCCTCGAGGAGGTGAAGCGGGTGGCGGACGCGGGCCAGATCATGCCCCCGAAATCCACCTTCTTCGCGCCGAAGGTGCCCACCGGAGTCGTGCTCCGGCCGCTCGACGCGCCGGTCTAGTCGCGGGGCGTGCCGGCGAGCGCCGCGATGATGGCGCGGCAGAAGGCCGGCAGGTCGGCCGGCGTGCGCGAGGAGATGAGGTTGCCGTCCACCACGACGGGCTCATCGAGGTAGGTTGCCCCCGCGTTGACGACGTCGTCGCGGATCGCGCGCACACAGGTCGCCTTCCTCCCCTTCAACAGCCCGGCCGAGATCGGCACCCATGCGGCGTGGCAGATGAAGGCGACGGGCTTGCCTGCCTCTGCGATGGCGCGCGTGATGCCGAGCAGCTTTTCCGACCGGCGCATGTGGTCGGGAGCGTACCCGCCGGGGATCACCAGCCCGTCGTAGACCTCGGCGTAGAGGTCGTCCACCGTGCCATCCACGGTGACCGGATAGCCCTTCTTCCCGTAGTAGACCTTCTCGCCCAACCCGGCCACCACTGTCTTCGCCCCCTCTTCCTCCAGTCGGATCTTCGGGTACCACAGCTCGAGGTCCTCGTACTGCGGGCCGACGAAGAACAACACCGATTTTCCGCTCAGCTTCATGGCGACGATCCTAGCCTTTGGGGTGGTTACTCGGGGCCTTCCGTCAAGGTGTCTCGGAGAGTCCGAGCCGCCGCAGGGCTGGCGCATAACAGGACCGCGCCGGCGACGGCTGCCGGCCACACACCACGGGGCAGCGGGCCGACGTGCGGCACGCGCCGCTGGCCTGCGTCAGCCGGCGTACTTCATCCCCGATTCCGCCAGGGTCAACGGCTTGCCCTCGCGCTCCACGCCGGCCTCGACCACTTCGCCGAGCACCAGCGTGTGGTCGCCGGACGGCATGGTGGCGACGAAACGGCACTCCACCCATCCCAGACCTTCGGACAGGACGGGGGCACCCGTGACCGGCGCCGGGCGCGTGGGGACTCCCCGGAGCTTGTGCGGCACGTTGCGCGACGACTTGCCGAGCTTTGCCGCGACGTCGCGCTGGCCGGCGGCCAGCACGTTGATCGCGAACGCGCGGGCATCGCGCATCATCGGCAGGCTCTTGGATTCGTTCTCGATCGCGACGACCACCATCGGCGGGCTGAAGGCCGTCTGCATCACCCAGTTGGCCGTCATCCCGTGGTCCTCGCCCTCGCTCATGACCGTGATGACGTACAGGCCGTAGGGAAACTGGCGCAGGACCGTCTTTTTCGCGCTTTCGTTCACCGTCGCCTTCGCGTGGTGGGGAGTCGAGAAGAAGGTAGCCGGGCCGCCGCCATGACGCGAGAGAGCGGCGCGGCCGCTCATCCCACCCGCCGCGGGGCCGGCCGCCCCGCGTCGTTGAGCAGGATACCCCGCCCCGCTATCTTGGGTCGTTCATGGCCACCCGTACGAAAGCGGAGATCGGCGCCCGGCGGTTCGCCAAGGCGGATCTGCTGGATGTCTACCGACTGATGCTGCTGTCGCGCAGGCTGGACGACAAGGAGATCCAGCTGAAGCGGCAGAACCGCATCTTCTTCCAGATTTCGGGGGCCGGCCACGAGGCCGTGCTGGTTGCCGCCGGGATGGTGCTGAAGGCGGGGCGCGACTGGTTCTATCCCTACTACCGCGACCGGGCGCTGTGCCTCACCCTCGGCATGACGCCCACCGAGATGCTTCTCTCAGCCGTGGGCGCCGCCGCCGACCCGAATTCTGGCGGCCGGCAGATGCCCTCCCACTGGGGCCACAAGCGGCTCAACATCGTCAGCCAGTCGAGCCCGACGGGCACGCAATGCCTGCAGGCGGTGGGCTGCGCCGAGGCCGGATTCCGGTACGGCCGGATCGACGCGATCCCCGACCGGAACGAGCGGATGCGGCGCGACGAAATCGTCTACTGCTCGATCGGCGACGGCACGACCAGCGAGGGTGAGTTCTGGGAAGCGCTCAACTCGGCCTCGAACCTCAAGCTCCCGGTGCTCTTCCTCGTCGAGGACAACGGCTACGCCATCTCGGTGCCCGTCGAGGTGCAGACGGCCGGCGGCTCCATCTCCAAGCTCGTGTCCACATTCCCCGGGCTGCTCGTCGAGGAGGTGGACGGGTGCGATCCGATCGCCTCGTACGAGGTGCTGGCACGCGCGGCCGCGCACTGTCGCGGTCGCAAGGGTCCCGCCCTGGTGCACGCGCACGTCATCCGCCCGTACTCGCATTCACTGTCCGACGACGAGGTGATGTACCGGCCGCCGGAGGAACGTGCCGCCGATGCGGCGCGCGATCCCGTGGCGCGTTTCCCCGAGCGCCTCATGGCGGAGGGAACGGCTACGGCGGAGGAGATCGAGGCCATCAAGGCTGAAGTGGAGGCCGCAGTCGAGGCGGCTGCGGACGCAGCGCTGGTCTCCCCGCAGCCCGCGCCGGAGACGGCGACGCTATACGTGTACTCGCCAGAGGTCGATCCGACCGCGGAGGGCTTCGACACCGAGGACGATCCGCAGTTCGCCGGCGACGCGACGACCATGGTGGACCTGCTCAACGCGTGTCTCAAGGACGAGATGGCCCGGGACCCGAGAATCGTGCTGTTCGGGCAGGACGTGGCGGACGTGTCCCGCGCCGAGCACCTGAACAAGGTCAAGGGCAAGGGCGGGGTCTTCAAGGTCACGTGGGGCCTGCAGAAGAGGTTCGGCGCCGACCGAGTGTTCAACTCGCCCCTGGCGGAGGCGAACATCGTCGGCCGCGCCGTCGGGATGGCGACGCGCGGACTGAAGCCGGTGGTCGAGATCCAGTTCTTCGACTACATCTGGCCCGCGTACATGCAGCTCCGCAACGAGCTGGCGGCGCTGCGGTGGCGCTCGTCCGGCGCCTTCAGCGCGCCCGTCGTGGTGCGGGTGACCTACGGCGGGTACCTGAAGGGCGGGGCGGTCTATCACTCGCAGACCGGGGCCTCGCTGTTCACGCACATTCCCGGGCTCCGGGTCGTGTGTCCGGCGACGGCGCTGGACGCGAATGGGCTGCTCCGCACGGCGATCCGGTGCGACGATCCCGTGATCTTCCTCGAGCACAAGCACCTGTACCGTCAGACGTACAACAAGGCGCCGTATCCGGGTCCGAACTTCATGATTCCCTTCGGCAAGGCGAAGGTCGTGAAAGAGGGAACGGACGTCACGGTGGTCGCGTACGGGGCGCTGGTGCAGCGCTCGCTGGTCGCGGCGAAGGAAGTCGCGGAGACGACGGGCGCCAGTGTCGAGGTCGTGGATCTCCGCTCGCTTTCGCCCGTGGACTGGGAGGCGATCGCACGCTCGGTGCGGAAGACCAACCGGGTGGTCGTCGCTTACGAGGACCCGATGTCCTGGGGATACGGAGCCGAGCTGGCGGCGCGCATCGGAGATGAGCTGTTCGCTTGGCTCGACGCCCCGGTGCGGCGGGTGGCCTCTATGGACACCTTCGTCGGGTACGCGCCGCAGCTGGAGGACCGGATCCTGCCCCAGGTCGCGGACGTCGCGGCGGCGATCCGAGAGTTGGCCAAGTTCTGATGGACGGCGCCCGGCGTGCGCGGCATGCGCTGTTCGGGCTCATCTTCATTCTCTCGGGCGCGGCCGGGCTCGTCTACGAGCTCATCTGGGTCCGACAGCTCTACGAGTTCTTCGGCTCCACCATCCACTCGGTGACCACGGTCGTGGCCGCCTACATGGGCGGCCTCGGACTCGGGGCGTACGTGCTCGGGCGCCGCGTGGACCGCCATGCGAATCCCACCGCGCTGTATGGGGTGTTGGAGCTGTCGATCGGCGTCTTCGGACTCCTGTCGCCCTGGGTGATGCGCGGGATCGGCGCGGGCTACCTCGTCCTGGCGCGCGGCCTCGCGCCGGGGCTGTGGGCGGGCACGGCGATCAAGTTCGTCTTCGCCTTCGTCGTCCTGCTCGTGCCCACCTTCCTGATGGGGGGCACCCTTCCCGTCCTGACCCGAGCCTTCGCGCGTGACCGCAGCGACGAGCTGCGAAGGGAACTCGCGTTGTTCTACGGGCTGAACACGGTGGGCGGCGTGCTGGGGTGCCTGGGCGCGGGCTATCTGTTGATCGAATTCTGGGGCCTGCGCACGTCGCTCCTGGCGACGGGCGCCGTGAACCTGGCGCTGGGCGTCGCGGCCCTCGCGCTCTCCCGGATGCCCGTGTCGGGGAGTGGCGCCCCCGTTGCCGCGGCCGAGCCGGTGTTCACTCCCGATCCCGGTGCCGCCGCGCGGCGGCTCGCCACCTGGCTCATCGGGATCACCGCGTTTGCCTCGCTCCTGTACGAGATCGCCTGGACGCGCACACTGATCCTCGTCGTCGGCAGCTCGACGTACGCGTTTACGACGATCCTGGCCTGCTTTCTGCTCGGCATCGGCCTGGGAAGCCTGATCGCGGTGGGCCGCGGCAGGCCTCCTCGCGAGCTGCTGGTGCGAGCGGCACTGATCCAGGGCGCCATCGCGGTGCTGGCGTCCTTCCTCTTTCCCTTCTTCCGCGTGCTCCCCGTCTACGTCGTCGCCACGCTCCAGGTGCCATTCCTTTCAGCGGTGGAGCTGTTGGCGCTGCACGGTGTGGCCGTCGCCATCGTCGTCATACCGCCCGCGCTCGGCATGGGTCTGAGCTTCCCGCTGCTCGCGGAGCTGGCGTCGGAGCGCACGGGCGCAACTGGCCGCGAAGTCGGGCGCGCCTACTTCGCGAACACACTTGGGAGCATCGCCGGCGCGGCCGTGACTGGCTTTCTCCTGATTCACCTGATCGGTAGCGAGCGCACGCTGGTCGTCGGCGTCGTGGTCAACGCGCTGGCGGCCGTGGTCCTGGCCTGGTGGACTTACCGGGAACGTGGAGGCACGGGGAGGCTGCGGGCGGCGGAGCGCGTGCCCGTCGCGCTCGCGCTGCTCGCGCTCCTCGTGACCGCGGGCACACCCAGCTGGTCAAGCCGGTTGCTGGACCGCGGCCCGTCGATCTACGGCCGCACTCAGATGGACGCGGAGGATCTCGATCGCTACCTGCGAGGTTACGGATCGGAACAGCTCTACTTCAAGGAGGGGTGGAATTCCGCAGTGTCGGTGTGGCGCGACGGCAACCAGACGTGGCTCAAGGTGAACGGGAAGGTGGATGCCTCGAGCGTCGCGGACATGGACACGCAGGTCATGCTCGGCCTCCTCCCGGCGCTGGCGCATCCCCAGCCGCGGCGGGTCTTCGTGGTCGGATTCGGCTCGGGCACCACCACGCGCACGCTGGCCGACGTGCCCGGCGTGTCCCGGATCGATGTGGCGGAGATCGAGCGGGCGGTGCTGCGCGCGAGCCGGCTGTTCCGGGAAGCCAATCACGACGTGCTCGACGACCCGCGCGTCCACGTGATCGAGGACGATGCGCGCAGCGCGCTGATGCTCGCCGAGACACCCTACGACTTGATCGTCTCGGAGCCCTCGAATCCGTGGATTGCGGGCGTGGCGTCGTTGTTCACGCGGGACTACTACCGCGTCGTCGCGCGGCGCCTCGCGGCGGACGGCGTCTTCTGCCAGTGGCTGCAGATGTACCGCGTGACGCCGGGCGCGGCCGCGGTGGTGGTCGCCAACCTGCGGGCTGTCTTCCCGCACGTCGAGATCTGGTTCTCCAACGCGAGCGATCTGATGGTGCTCGCGTCGAACGCGCCGATTCGGTGGGACCGGGGCCGGGTCTCGGCCCTGCTGGCCCCCGGGACGCGCACGGGCGAGGCGGCGAGGAGCTGGCTGCGGCTCGCGACCGCGGATGATCTGCTCGGTCACTACCTCCTGGGTGAGCGGGGCAGCGCCATGTATGCCGGCGGCGCGCCGTTTGAGCATACCGACGACACCCCGGCCCTGGAGTTCCAGGCCGCTCGCTCGCTGCTCGGCGGGTCCCCTGCGCGCCCCATCTTCGATTCGCTGATCGGTCTGAAACGTGTCGTCGGAGACTCGTTGCCGCATCTCGTCAACTGGGCACCGGCGCCCGGAGCATGGCAGGCGGCGTTCGCGCAGGCGCTGCCGGCGACGGACGCCGCGGCGCTGGCGGCCGCGCGGGCGGCACTCGAGCTCGCGCCGCGCGATGCGGAGTTCGAGGCCGGCCTGGGGCAGGTCTTGTTCGAACGGCGCGCCTACGCCGATGCGCGCGTGCTGCTGGACCGGGCCCTCGCCAGCCGGCGCGACGATCCGGATCTGCTGTTGACGTCGGGTCTGACGTACCTGGGTCTGCGTGACACGGCGAAGGCCAAGCTGCTGCTGGGAAGGGTGCGTGCGGCCGGCGGCGACTCCGTCACGGCGTCCGCCGTGCTGGCCGAGATTGCGGCGAACGCCGGGGACTACGCGGCCGCCGCCTCCGAGGCCCTCCGGGCGGTCGAAGCGGTGCGCCCGACGCTGGCGCGCCCGTTTCCCGATGCCCTCGATGGTGTGTTCACGACGCTCGCGAACCAGGCACCGTCGTCTGTCGCCGATCCGCTGTTTGAACGCGCAGCAGCGGCGCGGCCGGCCTGGCAGCTGACGTACTGGGCCGGCGCGGTGTTGAACTCGCGGGTCGGGGGCAGTGCGTGCGAGAAGTCACTCAGCCTCGGCGCGGAGCTCGCTCGATTCGGATGGACGGTGAAGGAGATTGCAGCCGTCGTGAGGCGCTGCGCCGGGGCGAAATGAGCACGGTGGCCGGCGAGATCAACCCTGGGGCGGGTTGGTCTCCTGGCCGGTCAGACGTCGGATCTCCCCCGCTGCGGACACCGCTGCATCCACGTCGCGCGACAGGGCGCGCGCCTGCTGGGTGGCTTGCGTCAGATCGCCCAGCGCCTCCGCGACGCCGGCGGACCTCAACCGCAGCAGGTCGAACCTGACGTTCTGCATCGCGAGCAGGCACGACTCCAGCTGTGAAGAAAGGGTGGTGCGGCGCCCGAGCAGATCGGTCATCGTCTGGCGCTGGCGCACGAGGAGCCCCATCCGCCGATCCCGGTCCGCCGACGCGGGCTCCTGCCCCAGCGCCGCGATGCGCATCTCGAGCTTCTCCAGCGCCGTCGTGTCGATGTCCCGCTCCAGGGCGTGGAGGGTGCGAGCGAGGTCGGTGGCGCGCTCGAGGAGCTGGTCCACGGTCGGCGCGACGTCCGGAAGCATCTTGCGCTCCGACTTCGGCATCCGCTCCAGCATCGCCAGGATGGCCGCCCGATCGCTCCGCGCCTGCTCGATCGCGGCGGCATGCGGGCCCATTTCCTCGGGCGCCGGGGCCGTGAGCGAGGCCCTCGATTCCTTGGCCTCCAGGGCGTCGGGCGCCGGCGGCCGGTGCGTCACGTCCTTCCACGAGTAGCCCGCAGTCCAGAGTCGCGAGTAGTCCCGCGCCAGGCCCCACCCCATGAACACGGCGGGAACCAGGAACCAGGGGTGTCCGACGCCCCCGGCGAACAGGACGTTGACGAGCATCAGCGGGCCGATGATGGACGCGTAGCGCGCGAGCCGGTGCCGGAAGCGCGCGACCATCGTGGGCTCTCCGGCCGCCTCCGCACGGCGCACGACCTCCTCCTCTTCGCGCTCCCTGCGGTCGAGCCTGCTCTCGAGCCGATCGGCGCGCCTGGCCGCTCGCGAGGAGGTCCGGTCCACGCGCTCCAAGGCCCTCCGCCGCACCTCCTCGCCGATCCGCGCACCGACATTGCTGCGCGCGCCGCCCGTCGGCTGGGGCACCCGGACGGCGGACTTGGGCGGCGGCGCCGAGTAGGTGTTGGTCTCCAGAGCGCGGCGGAGCGCGTCCGCACTGGGCCAGCGGTCGTCCGGGTCCTTCTCGAGGCAGCGCATGACCGTCTGGGCCAACTCGCGAGGCGTCTCGGGCCGCAGCCGATCGACCGGCGTGGCCGGCGTGCCGATTTGCTTCATCAGCAACCCCGGGACCGTCGGCGCCTGGAACGGCAACTCGCCCGTGAGCATCTGGTACGCCACGACGCCCAGCGAGTAGAGGTCGGAGCGGCCGTCAATCACCCGTTCACCCGCAGCCTGCTCGGGACTCATGAACGCCGGCGTGCCGATGGCGATGCCGGTGTCCGTCAGCGTTCCGCCTTCCGCGCTGAGCGCCTTGGCGATCCCGAAGTCAGTGACCATCACCCGCCCGCGGGTGCCCTCCAGCAGGATGTTGTCCGGCTTCACGTCGCGGTGGATGACGCCTTGCTGGTGGGCGGCGGCCAGCGCGTCGGATGTCTCACGCATGATCCGGCGCGCCTCCTCGAGCGAGAGGCGGCCCCGTCGCTTGAGCCGCACGCCCAGCGACTCGCCGTCCACGTACCCCATCACGAAATAGACGAGATCATTGGCCTCGCCGACCGCGTGGATCGGAACGATGTTCGGATGGGAGAGGCGGGCCGCGGTCTCGGCTTCGCGAATGAACCGGGCCCGGATGTCACGCCGATAGGCCAGTTCGGGAGGCAGCACCTTCACCGCGACCGTGCGCTTGAGCTTCTCGTCGTGCGCCCGGAAGACGACGCCCATTCCGCCCCGCCCGATCTCGGCCTCGATCGTGAAGGCGCCCGCGAAGGCCTGGACGAGCCGCTCCTGTAGGGCGCGGTCGCTGTCGGTCGGGTTCATCGACTCTGGTGAGCCATTGCCGCGCATAGATTAGCGCCGCCGCAGAGGCAGGGCAACCACGTAACTTCGCGGCGCATCGGACGAATCGACGCTTGCGTCGCCGCTCCGGGGCATTGACGAGTCCCGACAGCCGACCGATCCCCACGGCTGCCTGCCAGATTGGCACGAAATGGGGACTTCGTCGTGGCACGATCGGTGCCAATCGGAAGGGGGTATGGTGTGAAGGCGGCAGCACGATTCTCTTCATGAGGTGTCAATGAGTGAGCGGATGAGTCTGCCGGTCCTCCCGCTGCGGGAGATGGTGCTGTTCCCCGGCGTGACCGCGCCAATCAGCGCGGGGCGCCCGGGCACCCTGCGGGCGATCGAGGCGGCGCTGAAGACGGAGCGGCGACTGATCTTTGCGGTCTCCCAGCGCGAGAACACGGAGCAGGTCTCCGCAGAGAACCTGTATTCGATCGGCACCGTGGCGCGGATCGGGCAGATGCAGCGCGGCCTGGCCGGCGTGCAGCTGTTGCTGCAGGGCGAGGGGCGGGCGAGCGCGGTGCACATCGCGGAGCGGGACGGGTACCTCGAGGCGGTGGTCAGGGAGCTCGAGGACCAGCCGCCTACCGAACCGGTGGATGCCGCGTTCTTGGCGCTTTACAAGGAGGCCCGGGAGCGCGCCGGCGAGCTGGGCCAGAAGAGCGGACTCCCCGAGGAGATGGTGCAGCAGGTGCTCGCGTCGGTCACCGACGCCGGGCGCTTCGCGGATCTGGTCGCCGGCTACCTCGACATCAAGACCCTGGAACGGCAGGCGCTGCTCGAAACGCTGGCGGTGGAAGAGCGACTGCGCCGGGTGTTGATCCACGTGCAGCGTCAGATCGGCGTCATCAACGCTCAGGAGGACATCAAGTCGCAGGTGCAGGAGGAGCTCGGCGAGCGCCAGCGCGAGATGTATCTGCGCGAGCAGCTTAAGGCGATTCGTCGCGAGCTGGGAGAGAGCGAGGACGATCGCGACTTTGCGGTGCTCCGCGATGCGCTCGGAAAGCTCTCGTTGCCGGAGGCCGCGAAGAAGGAGGTCGAGCGGGAGCTGGGCCGTCTCGAGCGCACGTCGAAGGACTCGATGGAAGCCCAGGTCATCCGGACGTATCTGGAGTGGATTGCGGAGCTGCCGTGGGGCACACGGTCGGAGGATTCCCTTGACCTGACGCGCGCCGAGCAGGTGCTGGAAGAGGATCACTACGGCCTGCGCGACGTGAAGGAGCGGGTCCTGGAGTTCCTCGCCGTGCGGCAGCTGAGGGAGAAGGAGGGCAAGGGCGAGTCCGCGGGCGGGGCGGCGGACACCCCTGGTCAGGCGGACGATCGCGTGTTGTCCAAGGGACCCATCCTGCTCTTCGTGGGGCCGCCCGGAACCGGGAAGACCTCCATCGCGAAGTCCATCGCCCGGGCGATGGGCCGGAAGTACGTCCGGATCTCGCTCGGCGGGGCGCGCGATGAAGCCGACATTCGCGGCCACCGGCGCACCTACGTGGGTGCGATGCCCGGGCGCATCATTCAGGGGATGAAGCAGGCGGGGACGAAGAACCCAGTCTTCCTGCTCGACGAGGTGGACAAGCTAGGCGTGTCGTTCCAGGGCGATCCGGCGGCGGCCCTGCTGGAGGTGCTGGATCCGGCGCAGAACGACTCGTTCACGGACCACTACCTCGGCGTGCCGTTCGATCTGTCGGAAGTGCTCTTCATCGCGACCGCCAACTTCCTGGAGAACATCCCGGGGCCGCTGCTCGACCGTCTGGAGACGGTGGACTTCACCGGCTACACGGAACTGGAGAAGCTCGCGATCGCGCGGCAGTACCTGGTTCCGCGGCAGCTCAAGGAGAACGGGCTGAGCACGGAGCGGCTCGTGATCGAGGACAGCGCGATCCGCGAGATCACCGGGAGCTACACGCGGGAGGCCGGCGTCCGGCAGCTCGAGCGCGAGCTGGGGCGGCTGGCCCGCAAGGTGGCGCGTCGAGTGGCGGTGGACGGCGGCGAGAAGATCGACGTCACCGACGCCGACGTGCGCGCGAAGCTGGGGCGGCCGAAGGTCCGGCCGGAGCGGGCGGCGCTGAGCGACGCCGTGGGCACCGCCACCGGGATGTACTACACTCCCACGGGCGGCGACATCATGTTCGTCGAGGCGTCGCTGATGCCGGGGAAGGGTGAGCTGGTGCTGACCGGGCACCTCGGGGACGTGATGAAGGAGTCGGCCCGCGCTGCGCTCACGTACGCGAAGACCCACGCCGCCGCACTCGGTGTGCCGGAAGAGGCGCTCAAGGACCGTGAGATCCACGTGCATGTCCCGGCGGGAGCCATCCCCAAGGATGGCCCGTCGGCCGGCGTGACGATGGCGACGGCCCTCATGAGCGCGATGACCCAGCGTGCCGCGCGGCATGATGTCGCCATGACCGGTGAGGTCACCCTGAGCGGCCGCGTCCTGCCGATCGGAGGTCTGAAGGAGAAGGTGCTCGGCGCGGCGCGTGCTGGCATCACCGAGATCATTCTGCCCAAGGAGAACGAGCCCGAACTCGACGACCTTCCGGAGGAAGTGCGGAAGTCCCTGACCTTCCATCCGGTGGAAACGCTGGAGGAGGTCCTCGTGCTTGCGTTGCGGAGCCACGACGCCAAGGCCGTGGACGAGCTCCTGTCTACGTCGGCTGGGCGCTAGGCAACCAATCGGTTGATGGGGCGGAGGCTAACGCCAGGCGCAGTAGTCCATCGTCATCTTGAGCAGCGTTTCCCGATACGTCTCAGTGCGGCCGGCGGTCATCGGATCGCCGGCCGCGCTCCATCCAAGCATAGCCCCGACAACGACTTCTGAGATTGCGTCTATCTCGGCGTCATCGCGCACGTAGCCGGCACGCTGCCCGTCCTGCAGTATCTGGCGCGCCTGGCGCTTCGCCCGCGCCAGCCACTCGTCAGCCACGGCGACAGCGTCCTGGTCGTTCGGCGGAGATGCCAGAAGCGCCAGGAGAGCAGGGTGAGATTCCGCCGTCGTGGCGAGCTGGCTGGCGAGGTCCCTCAGCCGCTCGACGGGGGCCTTGGAGGCCTGAGCAGGAGGTGCCGGACGCTCCAGGAGCGACTTCAAGGCAGCGCGGTGAAGTCCGCCCTTGGAGCCGAAGTAGTGGAACAACAGCTGCTTATTGACGCCAGCGGCCGCGGCGATCCGGTCTACGCGCGCACCTGCAAAACCGTGACGAGCAAATTCCGAGGCGGCTGCGGAGAGGATGCGCTCGCGCCGCGGGGCCGAATCAGCAGCAGTCATTCCGCCCTCAACCGTGTGGTTGAGTGGCGATCTTAAGGACCTAGTCTCTCCCGGTCAAGCAGTCGCGATGGATTACTCCCCCCGTGGGCGCGGAGCGGCCCCAGCCCTATCCGTCGCGGCGGGTCGCTCGGGCGGAGGCCAGCCGACGCCGAGGTGGTCCCAGTTAAGCAGCGTGTTGAAGACGAGCGCAAAGGAGCCCTGGGTCTCGTAGCGCCACATCGGGCGGTTGGCGAAGAGTACGATATGGCCCTGGCCCGAGGCGACATCGACTACGGCCGGCCGGCCGGCGAGCTCCGACCCTCCGTCCAGCAGTCCCGAGAGGAGGAGCGAGTCGGGGCGGGGCGCGAAGCGGAGAACGACACGCGGCTGCAGGCGGCGCGTCTCGCGCACGACCGCGGAGTCGCGTTCGCGCTCCGTTCCGCGCGTATCCGCACTGTCCACCCGGAACAGCGGGGACTGGTCGAAGTAAACTGCGAGCGTGTCGGCGTAGCCGTAAACGATCGGACTCCGCTTGTCCCGCACGACCGCGCGCACGACGCTGCCGCGCACCCGCAGCTGGCGAGAATCCACGATGTTGACGCCGGGAGCCAGGCCGAAGTCCACGGGCACCGCCGCGGTGGCACCCTCGGTCACCAGCACGCCGCCGGCGCGGATCCACTCCTGGAGGCGCGCCATGCCGACGAGTCCGATGCCGGGGCGCACGTCGTCAGTGGAGTCGTAGGCGCCCAGGTTCGGCGTTTCGGCCGACTTCTTCCAGGGGATGGGCGGGCCCACCATCGGCTGCCCGGTTACGATCGCGCGTGAGTTCCCGCCGACGTACGGAAGCAGGAGCACGTCGAATTGCGCGAGGAACGCGCTGTTTTGCAACTGCTGCGTCGAGAAGTAAGTGTAAGGGATGGCGAAGTGATCGAGCACGTAGCGCACCCATCCCTCGTTCTGCGTGTTGAGCCACGAGTGCACCAGGCCGATGCGAGGCGGCTTGAGCTCGTGCCGTTCGACGGACGGAACGTCGCGGACCGTCACCGCCGTCAGTCCGAGCGCCTCGACGGCGTCGCGGACTGCGCGCTCCCCCTCCCTGCCGGCCTCGGCGACGGGAACGATGAGCGTGCCGGCAGGATAGCTGCGTCCGTCGGCGGAGAACGAATCCTCGGCGGCGTACATCCGCACGGTCCTCAGCCGGAAGCGGAACACAATCAGATTGCTCTCGGTCGTGGCCGGTACGAGCAGGGCGCTCCGCGCGGCCGCAGGCGGGCCGGTGACGCTTCCGCGGATCGCGAGGTCCTCCGTGATCGGCGTCATCGGCTTCGAGAGCGCAGCGGTGTCGGCGATCGGGTGCACGGCCACGTTGCGCAGCCAGCCGAACGTCCAGCCCGTATCGTCGTACGGCATCGGGTCGCTGGCCCGGTAGGTCTGCACGCCCAGCAGATCGCCGGCCAGCGGCCCGTACGGCTGGTCCATCCGCACCAGGTAGTCGCCGGCCGCGACCGTGACGCCTCCCGCCGTGAAGCCGGTAGACGCGCGGTGCACCTCGATTCCCTCGAGTCTCAGGAGATTGACCAACTCGGCCGCCTCCACGCGGCGCGGCTGATCCGCCGGGATGTGCCAGACGTTCGGCGTGCCGGTGCGGCCGCGCTCGACGGCGCGGCGGGACTTGAGCCAGAAGTTCTCCAGGAACTGACCGGCGTGCTCCGCCACGTAGCTCAACGCGACGATGGTGCCCGATTCCTGATAGTTGATGTTGTTGCGGATGCACCAGCGGACGCCGTCCAGGGGCGGGTTCGGCCGGTACCACTCGACCGACCGCTCCGTCTCGCCCAGCCGTGCCGTGTCGCACTCGGCCCCGAACGACGTGTAGGTCTCGTAGAACCGGCCGATCGAGTTCCGCATGTTGGCGATGAACATCATGTAGTTCGGCGCCCAGCCGTCATAGAAGCCGTGCGTCCAGACCCCTGGAAGGCCGCGCTTGGTCAACTCGTTGATCTCGTAGTAGGCGAGCGAGTGCCACTCGTCCACGGTGATCGCGTCGATTGCGCGGTTGTAGGGCCCGGTTCCCGTCGAGGTGTACAGGAACGGCACCGATTCGTGCAGGTCGTGGACGACCGTCGGATGCCAGTAGAAGAATGCGGCGAGCATGTTGCGTGTGATCGACTGAGACAGCACCATGCCGTCGCGGTTGTTGTCATGCGCCGTATAGCGTCCCCAGTAGACCAGGGGCGGCCGCACTCCGTGATGCGCGCGCCCAAACTGGTACACGTCGACCATCCGGTCCCGCCCGTCCACCTCCGTGACCGGCGTGATCAGCGTGATGACGCGGTCGCGGATGGACCGGAACAGCGGTGTGTCCTCGACCGCCAGGCGGTACGCGAGTTCCATCAGCATCTCCGGCGAGCCCGTCTCCGGCGAGTGGATGGACCCGGTGAGGTGGTAGATCGGCTTGCCGCTGGCCAGGAGGGCCCGGGCGTCGGCCTCCGGCAGGCCCCGGGGGTCGGCCAGACGCCGCGTGACTTCGCGGTACGAGTCCAGGCTGGCGATCGTGGCCGAGTCGGCGATGGCGGCCAGGATCATCTCGCGGCCGTCGTCCGAGAGCCCGATGTCGAAGACCTTCACGCGCGGGGTCGCCGCCGCCAGCGCACGGAAGTACCGGTTGATGTCCGCCACGTGGCTCAGCCGCCCGATGGTTCCGGGCACGTAGCCGAGCACCTGGAGCGGCGTCGGCACGGAGGGGTCGGCGGGGAGGTGATCCGTCAGCTCGGTGTTGAACCGCGGCTCCGAAGTGTACGCCCGGATCTGTCGGCTGTACGCGGTGTCATCAGGTTGCTGGGCCGGGAGGCCGGACGCGGCGAACAGGGCGCCAGTCGCGCAGGCCGCGAGCGTCGTGGCGATTCGCATGGCGAGTCCTCTGTGGAGGCGAGGGGAACGACGGGCGAGCGAATGTGGTGTGCGGTCAGGCGACTCGCAAGCGCAGCGGGGCTCTAGCCGAGATTCTCCGTGTTGAGGGCGTCGACTGCCTCGGCAAAGGCGTGCGCGACGGCCTCCACGCAGGCCCGGAGGGACACGAGATCGGCCGGGGCGGCGGTCACGTCCGCTGCAGCCAGCCGGACGGCCAGCCGCTCACCCTCCCGGCTCCGCGTGCTCACGAGGGGGAAGCCGTACGAGCCTCCGGACCCGGCCAAGCGGTGAAAAGCCTGCCGCAGCTCAGGCAGCACGGCCGGCTCGCCATCCGCGAAGCGCGCGTACAGACGGCGCAACTCTTCGACCCGCAGCGCGGAGTCGGCCAGATACTCGCGCCGTAGTTGGCGGAGCTGCTCTGCCAATGCGTCGTCTGATTCGGTTGACACGGGGGCTCCCTGCCCTGGCCGGACTCAAGATACGCGCTGCGGCGACGCGGACGCGAGTTCGCGCCGGAGCAGGTGGCGCACGAAGGGAATCACCCCGGGATGCTCGGTCGCGATCCCTGCCGCGTCACCCGCGCTCCGCATGATACCGCAGACGGCACGCCGTCTGTCGGCGACGAGCGCGACCGGGAGGCCGCCCCAGTAGGCTTCGATCTCCCGCGCCGGGACTTCCCGCACCGCGGCGCCAGCGGGGGCCGGCGTTCCGAGCGAGAGTACGCGGGCACTCACTCGGTCACGAACCGCTTCGAGATCTGCGAAGGTCTCCGCGGCCCAGGGACCCACCACCGCCAGTAGCTCGGAGCGCGCGCTGCGGGCGCAGTCAATCGCGCGCTCCAACAGCGACCCCCGGTCGGCGAGGGATTCCACGGCGGCGAGGCCCACAGCGGACTCCACCCGTCGCACCTGGCTCAGAGCATCCGCCAGTGAGTCGAGGCCGCTCGAGTACTCGCGACGCAGCCGCCCCACGAGCGCGTCGGGGTTCATGGCAGCGTACCGCACGGGCCTTCCGGGCAGTCGGGTGACGGCCCCGCGTCCGGCCAGTCCTTCCAGCGCATCGTAGGTGTTGGCGCGTGCCAGCTTTGCAGACTGGGCTACCGCATACCCCGTGGCGGGCGAGAGCGGAAGCAGGGCGAGGTAGACCTTGGCCTCGGTAGGCGTGAAGCCGAAGCGATCGAGATCCATAGTAGTAGCATTAGCTACTACGTCAAATTACGTCAACGTTGGAGTTCGAAGCGGTCAGCTCGGGGTGATTTCCCAGCCGGCCAGGCGCGCAACGAGCGCCATGCGGAACGTCACGTCGGCCTGGCGGCTCTCGACATTCTTCCCCTCCTGCAGGGGGAAGGCGTGGTACGACCACGGCGACTTGCGCCGCGGCAGCGTGCGGAGGTTCTTCGGGCTCCAGACGCCGCGCTCGTCGCACTCTTTGAGCAGTCGCGCCCAGAGGCGGGGGACCGTGGTCGAGTGCTGCAGCACGCCGAGGCGGGCCAGCAGCTCCATCCAGTAGAGGGCGAAGGGCAGGTCGTCGGTTTGCCCGGAGCTCGTCACCTTCAGCGGGTCGCCGAACAGCACGAAGTTCGGCTTGAAGATCTTCTTCCCGCAGACGACGCCGAACGTCCTCTTGAGACCCGGCTGGGCGAGGT
This sequence comes from Gemmatimonadales bacterium, assembly GCA_049513575.1. Taxonomy (GTDB): domain Bacteria; phylum Gemmatimonadota; class Gemmatimonadetes; order Gemmatimonadales; family JACORV01; genus Fen-1245. The sequence continues at coordinate 697,921 of JBEKVZ010000001.1, read as the reverse complement.
AGCCGCCGAGCCGCTCGACCAGTGCGGCGCGCTCCCGCTGGACGGCGGGCAGCAAGGCGAGGAGCGCCACGGAGAAGATCGTGGGCGGGTATGCCTGCGGATGCAGGACCCAGCTCCCCGACGATTTCACCAGCGGGTTCTCGACCAACTCGCTGCGCAGGAACTGCGAGATGTCGTTCGCGATGCGGTGAGCCGCGCCGCGCACGCGCGGATCCTCGCCGTAGCCTCCGTGGGCCAGCGCCGCCGCCGTGGCCTCCCGGATGACCTCTCTGATCCACGGCTCGACACCAACCTCGGCCGCTCCGTACTTGTGGAACTCGAAGAGGAGTTTCGGATCCTCGTCTCGCGACACGAGCCGGAACAGGAGCCGGCTGCCCAGCTTCAGCGGCCGCGACTCCTGGGTCCAGCCCAACTCGACGAGCCGGCGGTACTGGTGAAGGGTCCCGACGTCCTTGATGCCCGCCGCCTTGTTCGGTGCAACGCCCAGCAGATTGGCCCCCCAGACGCCCGTGTCCTTTTGCCTCTTCGCGACTTGGCGAGCCGGCGGGTAGGCGTCCATTTCGACTTGCAGCGCCTCGAGCCGGGCGGGGTCGGCCGCACCGGGGACGATCTCGGTGAGCGTGCGATACCGGATGGCGGGGCAGCCGTATTCGAGGAGCCAGGAGACTGGGACGCGGTGCGACGTGGGAAGAGTCAGAACCAGCCTCCCGACAAGTGGGTCTGGGACGCCTCGAACGGCCGGCAATATTACGTGGACCGGGCCTGCCAGGCTAGGGGGAGAAGCTTCGCTTCAGGGCTTGGGGGAGGCCGACGATTCGTACGCGCGACACGATGGCGTGGTCGGCATCGCCCCGCTCGGTGGTGAGCGCAAGAAGGTCCGGCCCGAGGAACGCCACTCCCTCGCCCTGTGGCTCCACGACCGGGATCGTCAGGCCCGTGGGGGGAGTGATCGGGGACGGGAGGGAGTCCCCTCGGAGTCGGAAGAAATGCAGGGTGGAGTATGTCCGGACGACGAGCACAGCCCCGTCGGGTGACACGTCGGCCCCGGTCACCATTCGGAGCCTCGGGATGCTCGGGACCAGGGCGAGGGAGCCCACGAACTGGAGCGTGTCCACCTCACCCGCGCCTTGCTCTGTGGCACGCCGCGGCACCAGGAAGACGAACGGCGGCTTCGACAACTCCTTGGTGATGATGAAGACGCGTCCTCGCGGATCGACGGCAATCGCTTCCGCGTCGTGCGGATGATCGGGGTAGCGCAGCGCCGTGGCCGATTCGAGCTGGACCCGGCGCAGCGTGTCGGCGCTGCCGCGCGGCGGTTCCGGCTCGGCCAGGCAGTAGATGACGATGTGGTTGCGGTTGTGTCCGTTGTCTCCAATGTCCGCGGGGTACAGACACCACCCCGAGTGGCCCGGGCAGGCCCCTGACCCGAGGTCCTCCCAGTCGATGTTGCGCGCACCAGCCACGAAGACCGAGCCGAGATCGTCGCCGCTTGAGTCCGTGGCGTAGAGTCTGGGTTCGTCGCCGCTGTCGTTGTGGGTCCAGATGACGCCTCGGACCCTGTGGCTGGCGGCTGCGCCCGAGCTTTCGATCAGGCGCGGTGCCCGCAGGACGGCTGTATCGAGCAGCTCGAGGCGAGGCGCGCGCTGCGCCACGGCTGGCGCGGAGATGAGGACGGTGAGCGAAAGGACGGCGGCAGGCCTGCGCACGGGCCAGAGGTTAGCGCGGAAGCGTACGACGGGCAATGCTTGCCTGGCTCGCGCTTGAGACCGATCTTACGCTCATGCCCACATCGCTGCTCGCACGGCCGGTGGCGCGCCGGCAGGACATGGTGCGCCTGTCGGGGCGCGTGCTGTTCCTGACCGAGGACCCGGAGCTGATCCGGCGCCAGCTCGAAGGCGAAGATCTCGCGTGGAACGGCTCGATCAAACTGCGCGACAACATCTCGACCGACGAGATCACGCCAGCCTACATGTGCTACTACTTCGACGAGACGCTCGGCGAGTTCCCCTACCTGGGGCTCAAAGCCGGTGAGCAGTTCCCGATCACGAGGGGAAGCGTCAAGCGGGGCGGGTTCGTGGCCTCCGCCGCGGGAAAGCGGCGCGGCAAGGGCTCCTCGCGCGAGCAGTCGCCGTACGCCGAGCTGATGGCGGGGATCCGGCTGGTGGCCGGGGAAAGCATCGAGCGCATTTACCACGAGAACTGCCAGAACCTCGGGATCCTCACCACCACGGACTTCTCGGTCCTCGAGCGGGTGAAGCGCAGGGAGCTCATTCCCCTCGCCGTCTTCACGGCCGGCGAGGGGCAGATCACCCGCGACATCATCGAGTACGGCGGGCTTTTCAACTACAACGTGGCGCGACTGCAGGGAAAGGTGGCGGTGCCGCCCGTCGAGACTAGGCCGCGCCCGATGACGATCGCCGAGAAGATCCTGGCCCGACACTGGGTCGTGGATGCGGCCGCCGGCCGGACGGGCGTACGCGCCGTGGTGCCTGGCGACGAGGGATTCGTGGTCACCGACATCCGGTTCAGCCACGAATACGTCACCCCGATGGCGGCGATCTTCTTCGAGCAATACGTCGGGAAGGACGAGCCGCTCAACGATCCGTCCTCCATCTTCTTCTTCCGCGATCACCTCACGTTCCTGCGGGATGCGATGACGCCGGAGCGCATCGCCGAGGGCCTGCTGGACGTGGCCAACCAGCTCGAGGTCAAGCAGCGGGAGTTCGCCGCCGCGAAGGGCGTGAAGCTGTACGGAGAGCTGGGGCTCGGGCGCCTCGGCTCGGAGGCGATCTGCCACTCCAAGATCCTCGAGGCGCACGCGTTGCCGGGGCAGGTGATCATCGGTAGCGATTCGCACACGCCGCACGCCGGCGCCGTGGGCTGCATCGCCTTCGGCGTGGGGACCACCGCCGTTTTCAACAGCTGGATCACTCGGGACGTGCGGGTGCAGGTGCCGAAGTCGTTCCGCGTGGTGGTGCGGGGGCGGAAGCCGCGGCACGTGACCGCGAAGGACATCATGCTCCAACTGTTGCGGCACCCGTATGTCAGGAACGGGGACGCTATCGGGCAGGTGGTGGAGTACTGCGGGGAGACGGTCGAGGACTTGAGCGTCGACGAGCGGGCCACGATGACCAACATGGCCGCGGAGATCGGCGCGTTTGCCGGGATCATCGCGCCCGACGCCCGTACGGTGCAGTACCTGGTCGAGCAGCGCGGCATAGCGCGGGCGGAGGCTGAGTGGCTGTGCGAGGGCCTCTCTTCCGACCCCGGCGCCGAGTACGTCGCGGAGATCGAGATCGATGCGGCGAGCCTCAAGCCGATGATCGCGCTGCCGGGGGATCCCGGGAACGGGAAGGCGATCGAAGAGCTTGGTGAGCGCGTCAAGATCGACATTGCGTACGCCGGCTCGTGCACCGCGGGAAAGCGCGAGGACATGGACATGTACGCGCGCGTCTTTCGGGAAGGCGTCGAGCACGGGCTGCGCATCGCCCCGTGGGTGCGCTGCTACATCCAGTGCGGCTCGCAGGAGGTGTTCCGGTACTGCCAGGCGCAGGGGTACGACAGGGTCTTCTCGGCGGTCGGCGCAACCTTCATCGAGCCTTCGTGCGGGGCCTGCATCAACGCGGGACCGGGCGTGTCGCGGACGAAGGGCGAGGTCACAATCTCGGCGATCAACCGCAACTTCCCCGGGCGCTCGGGCCCCGGCCAGCTCTACCTCGCCTCGCCCTACACGGTCGCCGCCTCCGCGCTGAGCGGCTACATCACGGCCTGGGAGCCGGAGCGGTCGGCGACAGCGGTGGCGTGAGCGTCGGGCGGGGCTGACGAGCGCCCCTGACGCTCGGGGGCGCCGCGGGCGGTGGCGCGGCGTGACCGATCATCGCATTGTTACGATGTGGCTCAGCACGACCTCGACCCCGGACTCCGGCTCGCGAAGCTCTGCAAGGCGGTGGGGCACCCGGCCCGCCTCGCGATCCTGCGCTACCTCGCCGGACGCAACACCTGCACCTGCGGGGACATCGTCGACCAGCTACCGCTGGCGCAGTCCACCGTTTCCCAGCACCTGAAAGTGTTGAAGGACGCGGGGCTCATCGTGGGAGAGGTGGATCCGCCTCGAGTCTGCTACTGTCTCAACCGGCATGCCCTCGAGGAGTTGAAGCGGGCCGTCGCGACGTTGTGACAGCCTACCCGATCAGTGCCCTGACGTCTTGATCGCGTTGAACAGGAGCGGGTAGGTCGCGAAGCTCTGGCCGCGGTATTGGGGGCGGAAGCCGAACAGGATCGCCCGTCCCCGTCCCCGCCGCACTTCGACCAGCGCGGCTTTCCCCGCGAGGTGGGTCGCTCCGAGAAGCCATCCGGACAGCAGCACGTCGCCGGGGTCGGCCGGGAAGCGCCCGACGACCTTGACCCGCGTGGGATCGCGTACGTCGAACGCCGGGCCCGACTCGAACCAGGCGATGGACTGCGCTGGCATTCCGTCCGCCAGAGCCAGAGCGGTGTCGAGCTGAAGCCGCAGGATGCTGCCGGGGGCGTAGAAGTCTGCGGGTTGCAGGTCTGAGAGCGCGTCTGAAACGGGCAGGTCCAGCGCCCCGATGGCGAAGTTGCACGCTTCGTTGAGCGCGATGAGCGTACCCCCAGCGTCCACGAAGTCCCGAAGTGCCTGCACCCCCGCGGCTCCCATCCCGCCGGCGTACCGCGCAGGGTAGCGTCGCGCCGACAGGCCGTCGAGCAAGGCGCGGGCGTTCTGGCTTGGAAGAACGATCGCGTCGAACCGCGACGCGAGATTCCCCGCGCGGATAGTCGAATCCACCAGCGACTCGTACGGCACGCCGAAGCTGTCGAAGGTCCAGCGCGTCCATCCCTCGTCCATGGTCGCCGCGTACGAGCGGTACACGCCGACGCGTACGACACCCGGCCCGCCTCCGGAGAGCCCCGGCACGCGATACTGTGGAGGCCGCGGCGCCACCGGCGCAGAGAGGCCGACCGGGAGCGAGTCCGCGGCGGCAAGGACGCGCACGCCGAGCAGCAGCGCCAGATCGTGGGCGGTGACGTCGTAGGGGCGCTGCGGAGGGCCGCCGGGGTACTCGCGCAGGTCGGGGTAGAGCTCGCGCTCGAGCAGCGCCTTGGCGAACGCGGCATACGGCTGGCGGAGCACGACGACGTAGGTGCCCGGGTAGAAGCGCTCGAACCCGAGCGTGAACGACCCGAGCGCCGCGCGGACCTCGACCTGGGCGTGGCGGAGGATCTCCAGCAGCGTGCCGAGGGCCATCTCATTCTGGCCCGCCGTCGGAATCACGAAGGCCCACGGCCAGCCCGGCCACCCGTGCGAGGCGCGCGCGAGCACCTGCCACGAGGTGCGGAGCCACTGCTCGCGGTTGCGCGCCACCTGATCCAGGAGCGCCATCGCGCTGGCCGTCTGGTAGCGGACGATGTCGGCCAGTGTCCAGAGGCCGCCGGGCCAGGGTTCCACGAAGTTCCACGATCCGGTCCGCGGATCCACGCCGAGCCCCGCCTCCAGACTCTCGGCGGGCACGGTGACTGACGTGGCGAGGCTGGCGCTGGCCGTTTCGGTGAGGATCCGGACTGCGCCGTGGTAGTGCTGGAACGCACGCGCCGGCGTCCACGCGTCGTAGAGGGAATTCACCGCGACGCCGGTGAAGCCGTCCGCCGTCATGCGCCACGCGATCGCGAGCCCGAGGGCGTTGTCGCCCTGGAGCAGGAGCGGATCCACGTTGGGCTCGGCAGGGTTCATGTACGGCGGGACGAAGATCCGCGAGCCGTAGCGTCCCTGCTGGTGCAGGTCGAGCGTCACCTGCGGGTGCCAGACGCCATAGAGGCTGTCCACCACGAGCCTCGTCTCCGCCTGCGTGAACGCGTACCAGTCCCGGTTGTTGTCGTGCCCCGCGTAGTGGTGGTACAGCTCCGGGGGGCTGGTGCCTTCGGCGTTGCTACCGAGCGTCTGGTTGTACCACCGCGACACGATGGTTACGCCGTCCGGGTTGAGCGACGGCACGAGGATCACGACGGTGTTAGCGAGGACGCTGCGGGTCTCGGCGGAGGTGTCCGAGGCGAGCCGGTAAGCGATGTCGAGCGGCGAGAAGAAGCCACCGACCTCGGTCGAGTGGATGCTCGACGTGACGAGAACGAACACCTTGCCGCGCCGGAAGAGCATTCTGCCCGTCGCGGAGTCTTGGACCAGTCGCGGATCAGCCAGCAGACGCTGGTCGTCGCGCAGCGCGTTCAGTCGCGCGAGGTTGGCGGGGCTGGAGATGAACGCGGCGATGAAGGCGGCACCGTTGGTCGTGCGTCCCAGTTCGCGCACGCGGACGCGATCACTGGCGGAGCCGAGGAGCCGGAAGTAGCGGACGATCAGATCCCACTCGGCCAGGCGGCGCTCGGCGCCGGGCTCGAAGCCGAGAACTGAGGCGGGTGTCGGCACCGCGGCACGCCGGTGCACTGGGGCGCGGGGCGCCGGGCGCGTCGGCGGGCGCTGGGACGCGAGCGCCGTGGGCTGCACCACGGCCGCAATCAGGGCCAAGACAAGAGGGCGGACGGCCACCTCCAAATCGCGAGAGCGTTGACAGCGACGAGCCCCACCCCGGTTTCCCGGGATGGGGCTCGAAGTTAAGCGACCTCAGCTGCGAGGACTACTGCAGCCGCTTGATCTCTACGCGCATGTTCTGGCGCCGACCCGCGGCCGTCCGGTTGTTGGCAATCGGATGCTGCGCGCCGAAGCCCGCGGTCGTGAGACTGGCCGCCGGCACGCCCTTGCTCACCAGGTACGTCTTGACCGCATCGGCCCGCTGCTGAGACAGCCGCAGATTGCGCGCGGCCGCGCCGACGTTGCTGGTGTAGCCGGAGATCTGCCACCGCGAGTTTGGCAGGCCCTGCATGGTGATCGCGACCTTGTCCAGATCCGTCTTGGCCGCGGGCAGGAGCACCGCCGAGTTGAGGCGGAACGTCACGTTGCGCAGCACCATCGAGGCATTCACCGCCGGCAGTTCGATCGCCGGCGCAGCCTTGGTGGCGATCAACACGGTCACGATCGCCGAGGCGGTCTTGCCGTCCGTCGCCGCGGTGACGTGCGCGACGCCGTTCGCGACCGCGGTGGCCAAGCCGGAGCTACTCACCGTCGCCACACCCGCAGCGTCAGAGGTCCAGGTGTAGGTCTTGCCGTTGATCGGCCGGCCGTTCGCATCCAGCGCCTGCGCGGCCAGCTGCGAGGTCGCGCCCGCCGCCGTCAGCGAAGAGGTCGTCGGCGTCAGGTTGATCGACGCGATCATCTGCGCCACCGTGACGGTCGCGGTCGCAGTCTTGCCCGACGAAGCCCCCGTGATGGTGGCCGTGCCGTTGCCGACTGCGGTGACCAGGCCGGCCGGACTCACGGTCGCGACGGCCGGGTTGCTGCTGGTCCAGGTGTAGGTCACGCCCGTGAGGGGGCTGTTGCCTGCGTCACGCGCGGTAGCCGCCAGTTGCTGCGTCGCACCGAGCGCGGTCAGGCTGACGGAGGTCGGGGCGACCGCAACGCCGGCCGCGGTCCGCGACACCATCACGTTCGCGCTTCCGGTGACGCCCTCGCTCATCGCGCTGATCGTCGCGGAGCCGTCGCCGACCGCGGTCACGAGACCCGTATTGGACACGGTGGCGACCGCCGGATTGCTGCTCCTCCAGCTGAACACCTTGTCCGCCATCGGCCGGCCCTTCTGGTCGTGCGCCACGGCGGAGAACTGCGCCGTCTGCCGGAGCGACGCCAGCGTAGCAGTGCCGGGGTTCACCGCGATGTGGGTGAGGATGTGCTTGCCGCCCACGAAGTAGGAGAGGCCGACCGTCACCAGGCCCGCGCCCGTGGTCTGACTGTAATTGCTGGTCACGGTCGCGCCGCCTTCGACGCGAAGCGCAAGGTTGTCGCCGACCATGTGGCGGACGCCAACGCCGAGTTCCACGCCGGCCTTGCTGACGCTAGAGCCGGTGGGCCAGATGGCGTTGACATACATCATTCCCACGCCGAGCATGACAAACGGGCTCGTGGGCTTGTTGATGTCCGGCGTCCAGGTGACCGCTGCGCCAGGGGTTAGGTAGGCGGTCGAGTTCTTGCCGCCGTAGCCGAGGCCCGTCCCGACGCTGATGTTCCACATCTCGCTCAGATTGTATCCAACGCGCAGCGTGCCGCCCGGCATGAATGCCGTGCTTGAGCCGTCATTGAGCGCGGCGCCCACGCCCATCACGCCCACACCTGCGCTAAGCTCCCAAGTTCCATCGCGTGCGCCGGCCATCACGGGATGTACTGGCGCGGGAGCCGGAGGCTGCGCGGGCTGCGCCGCTGGCGGGCGCTGTGCGGGTCTTTGCGCGGGTTGCTGTGCCGGACGCTGCTGGGCAAACAGTAACGTCGGCACAATCGCCAAAGTGCCTGCGGCCAACATTACTCGGTTACGCATGATGAATCTCCTAGCGGAAGTTAGTCCGGCTCACGCGAAGCCCGCGGCCCCGGGAGCCCCAACCGATCTTGACCGACTGCGCGCCGACGGCACTCTGCGGGAACGTCGCAATCCGACACCGCGCGGAGGATGAGTATGCTCGGCGCCCAGGGGAAGCGCAAGCACGCTTGCCGAGGCGCCGCCGGCCTCCCGGCCGCGGTTTCCCGGCTGCCTGCAAGCCCTGACAATCTTGGCGCGTTGCCTGCGACTCCGCAACCCCGAGCGAAGTTCCCTACCCCTTCAGAAACTTGGTGGCCGCGGCCAACCGCTCGGCGCTGGCTGACAACTCGACGGCGCTGTTGGCCAGGTCCTCGATGGCTTTGAGCTGCTCCGCCGCCGCGGCGGCCACGACTTTGGCCTCCCCCGCTGAGGCCTGCGCCGCCGCCTTGACCTCCGACAACATCGCTTGCATTTCGGCCGTCCGCTCGGCGTTTCGGCGAGGGAACTCGACCATCCGATTGGAGAGGTTGGCCGTCGTTTCGGCCGCCCGCACGATCCCCTCCAACTCGGTGATCCAGTGGGTGGCCGCTTGGGCCACGTCCTCGATCTCGTGGCGCATCTTCTCCAGGAGCTGTGCGGCGTGGTCGAGCACCCGGCGGGTGTCTGTAGTCGCCTTTCCGGCCTGCTGGGCCTCCTTCGCACTTTCTTCGGCCAGGCGTCGCACCTCGTCGGCGACCACTGCGAATCCCGCCCCGTGCTGGCCGGCGCGGACCGCCTCGATCGTTGCGTTGAGGGCCAACATGTTGGTCTGACTGGCGATGGCGCCGATCGTCTCGGCGAACTGCACGACCTGCTCCGACGCGTCCCGCAGGCGGGCGACTGCGGCGGCGCTCTCCTCGACGGTCGCACCGATGCGCTTGAGATTGGCCGCGGTTTCGGCGGTTGCGGCCCGCACCCCTTGGGCGGATCGGCCCATCTCCTGGGTCGCGCGCGTCGTTTCCTCGGCGGCCAGCGCGGCGTCGTGCGACGTCGCCCGGAGCTCCACCATCGCTTCCTCGGCTTGGGCCACACGATCGGCGGCGTTCGCAGCGCCGGTCTCCGCGCCCTGGGCGGCCGCCGCGACCTCTTCCGACGATGCGTGGATCTCCTCGCTCGTGGCCGTGAGCTGTTCCACGTAGCCGGACGTCTGTTCGGAAGATTCGAGCAGGGGCTCCAGCACGCCGTGGATCGCCAGGACCAAAGCGAGCTGCGGTGCGATGAGGCCGAGAATCTCGGCGTCGGCCTCTCGGTAGATCGCCGTGTCCGCGTGGCGGACACTCCACGCGCCCACGAGTGCGTTCCCCTGGAAGAGCGGGACGAAGATCTCGGAGCCCTTCGCCGCCGCTGGCCCTCGCCGCGAGAGCTTCGCGCGCGCCGTGACCACTGCCTTCCTGCGCCGCAGCGCCTCAGCCGGAAGGTCCAGATCGGCCGAGAAGCTCGAGCCGCGCGGCCGATCCGGTGCCGTCTCGAGCAGATGCTCAAACAGGTGCCGCTGGGCGTCATAGCGGGCGAACCCCATCTGGTCCCAGGGCATCAAGCGCTGCGTGAGCTGCTGGATGGCGGCGAAGTTGCGCTCGAGGTTGACGTCAGCAGCGATCGCGCGGGAAAGCTGCTCCACCAGCGTCAACTCGTCGGCGCGAATGCCCCTTCGGGCGATCCAGTGCGCTAGCACGGTGAGGGCCAGCAGGCCGGCGCCGAACCCCACGACCAGCATCGCCGGAAGTGCGCCGGTGACGGTGTCCAATGCGGCGAGCGCAAGAGCGGCGCTGAGCAGATAGACGATTGATTCCCAGCGCAGCGTCAGCCCGAAGTCCACCCACGCCTTGGACTCCGACAGCGCCAGCTCGGCGTAGAACGTCGCGTTCACCACGAGCGGAAGCCCGAGGCCGAGCAGCAGGAACGGGAGGAGATTGTGGGGCGTCAGCGCGGCGGCGCCGTAGTATCCGCCCACGCGATCGTACGCGAAGCCCACCGCGGCCGTTCCGAACGTGAGATGGCCCGCGTTGGCGAGTGCCGTGCGCAGCCGCAGCCCCCGGAGCGGTATGTCGCCCACGAGCATGCCGAGCGGCGCCATCAGGACGCCGAAGCCCCAGCCGCGATGCAGCACCGCGAACAGCACGGCGCCCAGGACGAAGGACGCGAAGCCCTTCCCCGGTAGCGGGAGTCCGAACCTCCGGGTGGCCGCCGCCGCCACAACGAGCAGAGCGAGTTCCCGGACCGGGACGGGATGGGGGAATTCACCAGTGAGCACGACGAAGACCAGCGTCGCCAGTGCCGCCAGGTCGATGCCGACCCGGAGGAAGCGGTCTTCACCTGCGCCTCGACGGGACGTCGAATGGTCTGTCAAGTCATTGCCTCCCAATCGGTCAACAATACTGACTGATGAATCAGTAAGTGGCCTTTGCACCGAGGGGAGCCAAAGCGGGCCGCGGCGGGGGCTGCCTGCGCAGCGGCGCGGGCGAGCCCACGGTACGTCGCGCGGCAGTGCGCGTCAAGCCGCAGACTATCGCCGCGGCACGCGGCGTGCTAGAGTGTGTCGCCGACTCGAACGAGAGGCGAGCCTGTGAAGGTCACGATCGAATACTGCGTCGTCTGAAACTACGAAGCGCGGGCCGCCGGTCTGGCGGCCGAGGTCAGGAAGAACTTCCCGAAAGTGGATCTCAAGATGATTCCCTCGTCCGGGGGTGTCTTCGAGGTAGCGGTGGACGACCGGCTGGTGTTCTCCAAAAAGGCGCTGGGACGACATGCGGAGCCCGGTGAGGTCTTGGAGTTGATCCGGCAGTGCGCATAGCGCTGTCCACCGGCGGCGGCGACGCCCCGGGTCTCAATGCCGTGATCCGAGGCGCCGTGTTGTCGGCCGTGCACCGTGGCTGGGCGGTCTACGGCATCCAACGCGGCTTCGGCGGACTACTGGGGCAGGATCGCGTCGTGGCGCTGGGGCCTGATGAGGTCCGCGGCATCACGCACGTCGGCGGCACCATCCTCGGCACCACCAATCGGAGCAGCCCGTTCAAGTGGCCGGTGCCGCAGGGCGACGGCTCCGTCAAGGAAGTGGATCGTTCCGACGAGCTGATCGCTGCGTTCAACGCGCACGGATTCGACGCGCTGATCATGATCGGCGGAGACGGCAGCCTCAACATCGCGCAGCGGCTGTACGAGAAGGGTCTTCCGGTGGTAGGCGTGCCGAAGACGATCGACAACGACGTCGGCGGCACGCTGGCGACCTTCGGGTTCGATACCGCCGTTTCCACGGCGACGGACGCGCTGGACAAGGTCCACTCGACGGCGGAAAGCCACGATCGCGTGATCGTGGTCGAGGTGATGGGCAGGTACGCCGGCTGGATCGCGCTCAACTCGGGAGTCTCGGGGAGCGCCGACGTGATCCTGCTTCCGGAGATCCCCTTCGACCTCGAGAGCGTCTGCCGCAAGATTCGGGAGCGGGATGCGCGGGGCCGGCACTTCAGCGTGGTGGTGGTGGCCGAAGGCGCGGCACCGAAGGGGGGCGCGCACGTGCTGAAGGGGCCGGCTGCGGCCGGCGGCGCGATGGAGCGCCTGGGTGGAATCGCCGACCTAGTGGCTCGCGAGATCGAGCACCGAACGGGCAAGGAGACGCGGTCGCTCACGCTCGGCCATCTGCAGCGCGGCGGGACACCCACCACGTTCGACCGGCTGTTGGCGTTGCGCTTCGGCGCGGCCGCGGTCCGCTGCATCGCCAGCAAGATCTTCGGCGTGATGGTGGCGCTGCAGCCGCCGACCGTGGGATACGTTCCGCTCAAGGAGGCGCTCGCGAAGCCGAAGCTCGTGCCGCTCGACTGCGACACGATCGCCACGGCGCGCGATCTCGGCGTCTGTCTCGGCGACTGAGGCCCGTGCACCCCAGCCGCGACCACTACCTCCCACCAGATCGACAAGCCTTCCAAGCCGCGCGGCCCACGACGGGCCGCGTGGTGGTGATCGCGCCGACGCGAGCCGCGTGCGAGACCATCGAGATGGCGCTCGGGCTCGAGCTCCGAACCGTGCTCGAGGCCGAGCACGGCGACGAGATCCGCGCCCTCGCGCGGGGCGGATTCGGGTTTGGCGTCGTGGCGGGCACCGGGACCGGCAAGACGCTCGGGATCCGGCCGATCGCGGCGACGATCCTCCGCGTGCCGCTCAAGGTCGGCGTGGTGAACCGGGAGCGGGAGGCGACGCCGGAGACACCAAGCTGGAACGTGGTCATCGTGACCACCGGCATCGCTCGACGGTGGTTCCAGGCGGGACTTATCACGGGCGACGACACCCTGGTGGTGGACGAGATCCACCAGACGTCCGCGGAGCTGGAGCTGTGTCTCGCCCTCGGCAAGCGCGCCCGGTGCCGGTTCATCTGGCTTTCGGCGACCGTGGATCCCTCGTTCTATGCGCGATACCTCGGCTCCAGGCAGGTGCTCGAAACGGCGGCCTTCGACCCAGCGCGGGCCGCGCGCGTGCGCGTGGTTCCGGCCGACGCCCGGGAGTTTCTCGACGCGCGGTTCCTGCGGCGGGTCGTCCGGGAGCGCCGCGGGGTCGCAGTGTTCGTTCCGACGCGGGCGGAGGTGGAGGCCGTGGCGCAGGAGGTCGGCACGCAGTGGCCGGCGCTGGCGACCGCCTTCTATCACGGCGGCGAGCCTATCCGCGTGATCAGGCCGTTTCTCGAGGGCACGGCCCCGAAACCCTATCTGCTCGCGATGACGGCCGCCGGGCAGTCGGCGCTCAACATCGCGGGCCTGGACACCGTCGTCATCCTCGATGCGCGCTACCAGAACGTCGTCGACCGCGGCCGCAACGTCCTCACGCGGCTGCCGCTCGGGGCGAACGAGATCCTCCAGATGGCGGGCCGCGTGCACGGCCGCGTGGAGAACGGCGAGGTGTGGATCCTGAGCGACCGCGACCTCGCCTTCGACGCGCTGCGCCCGGGCCCGCCGGAGTTCCAGCTGGCCGGTGACGTGGAACGCGTCGCGATGACGTGTGCGGCGCTGGGTGTGAACGCGCTGTACCTCGAGTTGCCGGTGCCGCTCGACCGTACCGCGTATGCGGCGGCGCTGCGGCGACTCGAGGACCGCGGCATCGTGGCCGATGGACGGCTGACGGTATACGGCGCAGAGGTCGAGGCGCTTCCGGTCGAGCGCCCGTGGGCCGAGCTGTTGCTGCACGCCGACGCCGATCTGGTTCCCGCGGTCGCCGTGTGCTCCGGCGTCGAATCACTGCATCGCATGACGCGGGAAGAGCGGGTGCTGCGGGGGCTGATCGTGCCAGGCTCCGACCACCTGACCGCCTACAACGTCTTCGCCGAGGCCGTGAACCAGCACGGGAAAGTGGGCGAGGTCTACGGGCTGGCGCGTCACCTGTTCGCGGAGTCGCTCGAGGAGTGGGCAGAACGCCGGGGCGTGCTGATGAAGGCGATCGAGGACGCGGCGCTGGGGCTCGCCTCCGTGTACCGCTCGCTCGAGGTCACGCTGCCCGCTACGCTTCCCTACGCGGACGACCGGATGCTGCGGCGCTTCCAGGATCTGATCGCCCGTGTGATGCCGTTCGACCTCGTGATCGACGAAGAGACGCCGCGACACGAGCCGGTGCGGGTGTCGCGCGGGTCGGTCTGCGGAGCCTGGGGCGGCGTCGCGGGCGCGATCCGCTACTTCGCGGACCGCTTCGGCGTGCCGCGTGCGGCGATCGAGGGGACGCAGCTTCCGTACGATCTGATGCGAAGCTACGCCCGGCCGGGCCCACCGGAGGTCTCGTACGAGCCACGCCACCGGCATCTTCCGCTCGTGGCGGTGCGGCGCCGGACCTACCACGAGTTCGAGCTGGAACGGGATGTCGAGCCGCTGGAGAAGATCCCGCCGGAGCTGACGGGTCCTGCGCGGGCAGCCTTGGTCGAGGCGCTGATGACCGGAGCAGCCCGGCACAAGGACGCGCGCCACCTGCGGGCGACGCTGGAGCACGTCGGCGAGCTGTGGCGGCGCTCGGGCGGCACCCTGGCCGGGGTCGACGGGTCGGTGATCAGGTCGGCGCTCGGCCGGCGACTGCAGGATCTCAGGAGGTTCGACGACTTCTTCCGCGCGGACCTGGCCCTGGACGTCGGGGATTTCGTGCCGCCGGAGCGGCGCCGCGCGCTCGAGGCCCTTCCGTCGTCGATCACACTCGCCGGCGAGAAATGCCAGCTCGACTATGAAGTCGAAGACGGCGTGGCCAGGGTGCGCGCGCGGCTCAAAGAACGGATCGTGCGCACGCTCCTCGAGCACGAGCTTCCGAAGTTGGATCGGCCGCTCGTCTTTTCGGTCATGCGCGGCCGGAACGGCGCGATCCGTGCCGGCTCCCTCGAGGAGTTGCGGCGCGCGCTCAGGGCACCGACGGAGTCTGCCCCAGGGCGACGAGCGCGAGGCAGAAAGCATCGTAGGCACCTCTGAGTTCGCCGGCATCCGCTCCGATCGCGAGCGAGCAGGCTATGCCGTCCAGGAAGGTCACGAACAGGCCGGAGAGGGCTTCCGCCGGAATCCGCGGCCGCGAGTCCAACTCCGCGAGCAGTCGCGGCAACTCGGCCGCCAGCACGCGGCTCTCTCGATCACGTTCGCGCCGAAGGACCGCGGCGACGTCGGCGTCCTCGCGCGCCAGGAGCAGGAGGTCGTGCCAAGCGCGCTCCGCATCGTGCGCGGCGCCGGCGACCAGGGCGTCCCACAGCGCATCGAGCGCGGGGAGCCCGCGCGCGCCCTCGAGCCGTCGGAGCCGGAGCGTGGTGCGGCGCGAGGCCAGACGCTCGGCGGCCGCCAGGAGCAGCCGTCGCTTTGTGGCGAAGTGATAGTGAACCAGCGCGCTGGAGGCCCGCGCCGCTTGGGCCACGTGAGCCACGGTGAAGGATGAGAGCCCAGTCGAAATGAGCTGCCTCACGGCTGCATCAATTATCGCATCTCGCTTGTCCACAAAGACCTGCCATTTGACTGATGCATCAGTCAGTCTATCGTGGCAGGTCCGCTTGTCAAGGTAGGGAGCGTCGCGCCGTGGTTCATCTCGCGATGGCCACCGTGCAGTTCCTCTTCGCCTCGCTCACGGTCGTCGCGAAGTTCGTGTTGCCCAGCATCTCGCCTACCGGGATCGTCTTCTTCAGGATCTCGGGCTCGGCGGTCGCCTTCTTCGTGCTCCAGCGGACGCTGGTGCGCGAGCGGGTGACGGACCGGCGCGATCTCGCGGCGCTCGCCGGGCTCGCCCTGATCGGGGTCGTGCTGAATCAGCTCCTCTTTCTCGAGGGCGTGAAGCGAACGACCGCGATCAACACGAACATCATGGTGACGACGATCCCGGTCTTCACCCTGGCCATCGCGCTCATCCTGCGGCGCGAGCGCGCGACGTGGCCGAAGCTCGGCGGGATCGCTCTGGCGGCCGCCGGCGCCATATACCTGATCGGCCCCGATCGCATCCGCCTCGATCCCTCCACGGCGTTCGGGAACGCGCTCATCGCGTGCAACACCTGTTCGTATGCGGGATACCTGGTGCTCTCGAAGCGACTGCTCGAGCGCTACCACCCGCTCACGGTCGTGACGCACGTGTTCGTCTTCGGGGCGGTGCTGATCCTGCCGTTCGGGCTGGTGGCGCTGCACGACGTGACGCTCTGGCAGTTGCCGGCGCGCGCCCTCTTCGGACTGGCGTACATCGTCCTGTTCTCGTCCCTGCTCGCCTACTACCTGTCCATCTGGGCCCTGCAGCGGACGGCCTCGAGCCTGGTGGCCATGTACGTCTACCTGCAGCCGGTGATGACCGTGGCCGGGGCACCGCTCGTGCTCGGCGAACGCATCACGGCGAGGGCGCTGCTCGCCGCCGCCGTGATCTTCTCCGGCCTAGGCCTGGCCACCTGGGGAGAGCAGCGGTCCGGGCGCGCGCTGGGCTCCGCCTTCCGGCCTCCCGCCGAGGGGGTGTAGCCCGGAAACCCCGCGGGCGGGTGGGGCGTAGTGAAGTGGGCATCGTCCAAGGGAATCCCGCGGTGATCGCTCGGTTGGCGCTGTTCCTGTGGCTCCAGGGTCCGCCCCCGCACTACGCGGATTCCGCGACCGCCCAGCTGATCGCCCGGGCACGCGAACGCCACCAGCAGCAGGACGCCGCCGTCCACGACTATCAGGCCACCCTCGTGACCCGCCTCGACGCGAGCGTCGGCCGGGGCGCGTTCGCCAGGCTGTTTCCAATCGCCGTGGATGAACAGAAGTCTGAACTCTCCTGGCAGGCGCCGAACGACGTCAAGGTCGTGACGATCGGCCGGCGATACAGGACCGCCTTCCGGGGCGTCGAGGTCGGCTCGAGCTGGACGCACCCATGGTTCGTTCCCCGGTTTCTCGGCGACAGCATCCGCCTGCTGTCGGGGGAGGACTTCCCCGAGCGCGCGGCGGTACATCCGCTCTCGCCTGGAGCGGAGGACTTCTACGCCTACGCGATCAACGACTCGATGACGCTGGCCGTTCCCGGCCGGACCGTCCGCGCCATCGGCGTGCGGGTGACACCCCTGCGCGCGGACGCCTCGCTCGTCGCGGGGGAGCTGTGGCTGGACGCGCAGACGGCGGAAACGGTCCGCCTGTCGTTCGTGTTCGTGGGCAAGCGGCTCTGGGTCGACAGTATCGGCCCGGCACGGCGCGACACCACGCGGGCGGACCGCGAGGACGCACTGGCGGAGAGCATCCTGCGGGTCTCGGCGGATCTCGAGTACGGGCTGTACGACCGGCGCTACTGGCTGCCGTACCGCCAGGCCGTCACGCTCGAGGTGCAACTGCCGTGGTTCAAGAACCTGGTGCTTCCGGTGCACTTCATCACGACGTTCAGCGACGTGCGGATCAACCAGCGCCAGCCGATCCACTTCGCGGTCCTGCCGCCGGATACCACCAAACACGGGGCAAGGCGACGGCGCGGCAGCGCCACGACGCGGTGCGGCGACAGCCTCAGCGTCGGTGCCGAGGGGGAGCGAGCGGCGAATCGGGCCCGGGGTGACTGCGTCACGGTGGGCTCCTGGCCCGGAGGGCGCTTCGAGGTGGACGTGCCGAAGGACTCCGTGCTGCTGGCGTACGACGGCTGGACGGATTCTCTGAGCTTCGATCTGTCGGGCGCCGACGCCGAGCGGCTCGACGAGTTCCGGCGGGACGTGCTCAACACGCTCGCGCGGCTGCCGGACAGTCTGACCGGCCAGCGACGGCTCGGCTTCGCCTTCGACCGGCTGACGGACATCCTGCGGTACAACCGCGCGGAAGGGGCGTCGCTCGGCCTCGGCTACGAGTGGCGACCGGGAGTGCCGTTCGTCTCAGTGCTTGCCAAGGCGCGCTATGCGTTCACCGATCGCCGGCTGCAGGCGTCGCTCGCGCTCCGCCGCGACGGGCCGTCATCGCGGTGGGAGGCGGCGCTCTTCCGGGAGATGCGCGATGCGGATCGAATGGCGCCGGGGCTCACCTTCGCGAACTCGGTCACCGCGCTCTCCATGGCGCGCGACGACGGCGATTACGTCTTCATGCAGGGCGGCGAGGTGAGCTACCAGCGGCTGCTCGGTCCGGCGGTCGATGTGACGCTTCAGGCCAGGCTGGCCGACGAGTCCGCTTCCCGCTCCCTGGCGCACGATGGATTCAACGAACTACTCGGAGGGAAAGGGACCTTCGCCGCCAACGGGCCGGTGATTGCGGGCCGGTACGTCACCGCGAGCGCCGAGTTGACGGGTGGCGGGATGCAGTTGGAGTGGAGAGCGGGGCTCGAAGGGACGGCGGGAGACCGCGCGGAAGGACGGGGATGGATCGGAGGCACGGCCAGGACCTCCCCCGAAGCCCGCCTCCGCGTCACCGCGTCGGGGTGGGCCGGCATGGGAGCGGGTGACAGCATCCCACAACGCCAGTTCCGTTTGGGCGGGCTCACGACGCTTCGCGGCTATCCGGCGGGGGCGCTCCGTGGCGCTTCTGCCTGGACCGGGAGCCTGGATCTGGGCTGGTCTGCCGGCACCGTGAGCCCGGTGGTGTTCGTGGATGCCGGGCAGGTCGCGCCACGGCTCGCGCGGTTCTCCGGGCAGCCGGTCTTCTCGTTCGGCGCCGGGCTCTCGCTGCTCGGCGGAATCGCGCGTCTGGACGTTGCGCGCCCGGTGGCGCCGAACGCGAGGTGGCGGCTCAATCTCACGTTGGGGGCGCGCCGCTAGGCAAGCGTCGGTCGCGCCCGTAGCTTCCATCCGCGATGCGACGGCTACTCCTGGCCGCGGCACTGCCGGCGCTCGCCGGCGCCGCCTGCAGCGCTGGCCGCGGGCCCGGCAACAGTCCGTTTCCGGCCGGGGGCCGCTTCACGGCGGAGCGCGTCGCGCGACGGACCACCACGCTCGTCAGCGGCCCCGCGTGGGCGACCTATTGTCCCTCCGAGAGCCTGCTCGTGATCGTCGCCCTCGGTCGCGCCTGGAATGCCGGGATCGCCGTGCGCGCGGTCCCGCCGCTCAGCGTACAGCGTGACTTCCAGGTCCAAATGGCGCTGGGCGACGTCGGCACCGCGGCGGCCGCGTTCCGCGCTCCCGTTGCAGGCGTTGCGCGGGTAGGCGTGGGGGGGACCGTCCAGGTGGCGGCGACCACCGCGGTCGACGGCCGGTTCGACATCGCCCTCCCAGACTCCGGAGGGCAGCGCGTCTCGATCCGCGGGACCCTCTCCCGGATTCCGTTCACCACGCTGTCGGCGGCCACGTGCACGCCACCCTGACCGCCGTTCGGACCGAAGCCGTGGATTCGTCCGAAGCGGGCGCCAGGTCGGGCGGGGCAACGCTCCGCATCGTGCACGTGGACACGGAGCGGACGTGGGGCGGCGGCCAGCGGCAACTCCGCCTACTGGCCGCGGGCCTGAAGCGGCGAGGCCATCGGTGCTGGGCCGTGGTGCGCCCGGATACGCAGTTGGCGGGGGAGGTGGCCCGCGCGGGAGTGCCGGTCGTTCCACTCGCCCCGGTGATCGAATGGGACCCGACGGCCGTGCACCGTCTCAGAGCACTGCTCACGGAGGTCGGCGCCGACGTAATTCACGCCCATTCGGGGCATGCCGTCGCGCTCGCCGCGCTGGCGAGCGTCGGGACGCGGACACGTCTCGTGGTGACGCGCCGCGTCGCACTGCCGCTGCGCCGGAATCCCGTCACGCGGTGGAAGTACGCACGGGCAACTCGCATCATCGCCGTGAGCGAGCACGTGCGGGAGATTCTCCTCGCGGGCGGCATCGCCGACAGCCGGATCGGCGTGGTGCGGAGCGGCGTGGACCTCGCACAGCCCCAGGCTCCTGCCCGCGAGGCGACGCTGGCGTCGCTCGGGGTGGATCCGCGGCGACTGCTCGTGGTGATGGTCTCGGCCCTGGTCCCACCCCACAAGGACCCCGAGACGTTCGTCGCCGCGATCGCGGCCGCCCGCGCCGCGGGATGCGACTGCCAGGCGTTGCTGGTCGGAGCGGGGCCGCTTCTGGGTGCGGCCGAGCGCGCCTGTCGCCGTGCTGGTCTGGACGGAGTTCTGCGGCTCACCGGTTTCCGGGGCGACGCCCTCGAGCTGCTGGCGGCGGCCGATGTCGCCGTGTTGAGCTCGCGGGATGAAGGACTCGGGACGACGCTGCTGGACGCGATGCAGGCGGGTGTTCCGATCGTGGCCACGGCCGCGGGGGGCGTGCGGGAGGTGGTGCGCGACGGGCTGGACGGGCTGCTGGTTCCGGTGGGTGACGGCGTGGCGCTCGGCGCCGCCATCGCGCGCGTGCTGTCGGACCCCGAGCTCGGCGACGCGCTGGCCGAGTCCGGCAGGGAACGGGTGCAGGCGTTCTCGATCGAGCGGACCGTGGAGGCGACCCTGAGGCAGTACCGGATGGCGACGAGTGGCAGCAGCGCTCGCGCTGAGTCGGCGCGATGAGCGGCGGCGTGCCGGCAGCACGGGCGGTGCGCCTCAGCGCGGTGCTCATCACGCGTAACGAGGAGGCGAACCTCCCCGCGTGCCTGGCGAGCCTTGCCGGTCTCGCCGACGAGGTCGTGATCCTCGACAGCGAATCCACGGACCGCACCGTGGAAGTCGGCCAGGCGGCGGGCGCGCGCGTCGTGCGGCACCGGTTCGAGGGATTCGGAGCTGCCAAACAGCGGGCGCTCGAGTTGGCGCAGGGAACCTGGGTGTTCTCGGTGGACGCGGACGAGCGGGTCACCCCGGCGCTCGCGGAGGAGATCCGCCGCGTGGTGGCCTCCGAGCCGTCCGCGAACGGCTTTCTGGTGCGTCGCGACGTGTTCTTTCTCGGCAGGCGCCTGCGGTTCGGGGGAATGGGCAACGATTGGGTGCTGCGGCTGTTTCGGCGCGCGGGCGCCCGCTTCTCGGGGTCGCCGGTGCACGAGCACGTCGAAATCTCGGGCCGTCCGGCGAGGCTCGGCGCGACCCTGGAGCACCATGCGTACCGGACCCTGGCGGAGCACGTCGAGAAGATGAACCGCTACACGGACATTCAGGCCCAGATGAAGTCGGGGCGCGGCATCCGCTATTGGAACTGGATGTGGGTGCGGTTGCCGTGGGAGGTGTTCGCGCGGTGCGTGCTCCGGCTGGGCCTCCTCGACGGGACGGCGGGGGTCATCTTCGCGACGATGTCCGCGTATAGCGCCTGGCTCAAGTACGCCAAGACGTGGAAGCCGGCCGGATGAGCGGGCTCGATCTGCGGAACCGCGGCAACGTGGTCGGCTGGACGGCCGCCGCCGTCACGGTGGTGCTGCTGGTCCTGTTCGGCGCGGAGGGAGATGCGCGGTGGCCGTGGCTGGCCTTCAACCTGGCGGCGTCCGCTGCCTACCTGTTGCTCCTGGTACCTGAGTGTCAGGCGTGGGCCCGCACCCTCGTGGCGAGGCACCCGAGCCTGTCGGTGCACGTTCCGCTCGGGCTGGCGCTGTACGGGATGGTCGCGGCGCTGCTCGCCGGCAGTCACAACTGGCTGAACTTCCTGCTGTGGCCGATTGGAGCGGGGCTGGCCACCGTGGCGCTGGGGGTGGGCAGGGAGGAGGAGCCGTCGCCTCCGCGGCTGCTCGTGGCGGCCGTCGCGCTGAGTGCGATCTGGGGCATCTGGGAGCGCGGGATCACCATCGCTGTGCCCGGCGGAATGCACCTGAGCCTCGGGCCGCTCGTGGCGGTGGTACTCGCGCTGTTCCTGCTCGTCGTTGTGCATCCGCTGCGCACGTTCGACGTCGGGCTCGGGCTCAGGAGGCGGGAGCTGCTTCTCGCGCTGGCGGCGGTCGCCGTGCTTGCGGCCGTTGCGATCCCGCTCGGCTTCCTCATCCACTTCCTCTCCTTCCAGTCTAGGTGGCTGGGGATCACGCACGGCGCGCTGCGGCTGTTCGGGCTGATGCTGTTCGTCGGCCTGCCGGAGGAGATGCTGTTCCGTGGCGTAATCCAGGAAGCGTTCTCGCGCATCTGGAACCCGCGCATCGGACTCGCGCTTGGCTCGGTGGTATTCGGCCTGCTGCACCTGCTCAAGCACCCGACGCACCCGAGCTGGGGCTACGGGCTACTCGCTACCGCCGCAGGCCTGGCCTACGGATGGGTGTACCAGCGGACGGGGAAGCTCGCCGCAGCCGCGGTGACGCACGGCGCGGTGGACTGGATCTGGAGCATGTTCCTTGGCGCATGAGCCGCGCGTCTCCGGCTTCTCGATCGTACGGGGCGCCCGTGAGCTGGACTATCCCGCGCTCGAGTCGCTGCGCTCGCTTCTGCCGCTGGCAGAGGAAGTCGTGGTCGTCGCGCACTGCGGCGACGAAGAGACGCTGGAGATGCTCAGGAGCCTCGGAGACGAGCGGTTGCTGGTCGTGCCGGTCGACTGGGACGAGGGCCCCCGGGGCGCAGGGCGGACGCTGGCATGGCTGACCAACCTCGCGCTGGCGCGATGCCGCCACCCGTGGGCGCTGTACCTGCAGGCGGACGAGGTGATCCACGAAGCGGACTACGACCGGATCCGCCGTGCGCTGGAGCGATACGACGGCGCGGGCGCTGTGGATGCGCTCTCGTTCCGCTTCCTGCATTTCGAGGGTTCGTACGGCTACGTCAATCCCCTGCGCTATCGCCGCCAGTGCCGGCTCGTGCGGAACGACGGGCGGTTCGAGTCAGTGCGCGATGCCGCGGGGTTCGGGCGCGCCGACGGGCGGCGGCTGCGCACGAGGAGCAGCGGAGCGCGGATCTTCCACTACGGCTGGGCGCGACGACCCGATGTGCTGAAGGCGAAGACGCTGGCATTGGCACGCTTGTATCACGACGAGAAGTCGGTCGCACGCCGCTGGGGCGCTCTGCCGGCGGCGCGCTTTGGCAGTGCGGATCTTGCGTTTCGCTGGTCCGGGAGACACCCGGCCGTGATGCAGACTCGCATCGCCCTGGGCGGGCTGGGGCGCGTGTCGCGGCGGGGGCCGCTGGACTCGCCGCTTCTCAGACCGCGCTTCTACGCGATGTGGCTCCGCAAGTGGGGCGTCCTGCCGCGTTGGACGGACGCGAGTCCGCGGTGAGATGAAATGGCCCGTTCACTGCTGAAGCGCGTCCGGCAGGGCATCAAGCTGCCGATCCAGATGGCGTTCGCGCAGGCCGCGGTTCTGCCGCTCGACCGTCGGCCGCGCACGCTGCGCGACCTGGACGGCTTGGAGCCGCGCCGGATCGTGGTGTCGCGCACAGACCGGATCGGCGACCTGCTGTGCGGCTCCCCCGTTCTGGTCGCGCTGCATCAGCGGTGGCCGCAAGCGCGCCTGGTGGTGATCGCGGGCCCGAAGAACCGCTCGGTCCTGCGTGGACTCCCGTTCGTGGAGGCAGGGCCGGTATTCCGGCGCGACCCCGTCAACTGGACGCAACTCGCATGGTGGCTGAGGCGCCAGCGCTTCGAGATCTGCGTGAGCCTGAGGGCGGAGTCGATGGCCGGGGTGTGGATCGCGGCCTGGAGCGGTGCCCCCGTTCGGATTGTGACGCACGCGACCAAGGCCGCCGCCGCCTTCAACCTCTTCCTCGGTGCGGACGACGCCCATCAGACGACGCGGTACTGCCATGCCGCCGCCATCCTCGGGTTCCCTCCCGCGGAGATGCGGCCGGTGTTCGTGGTGCCGCCGGAGGCCGAGCGCCGGGCGGAGGAACTGCTGCCTGCGATTCGGCCCCCCGACGGCGCGGCGCTCGTGGGGCTGCAGATCCCGCACCGCAGCACAAAGCGTTACACGGTGCGGGCGTGGCCGGTGGAGAAGGTCGTGGCGTTGGTGCGAGCGCTCACGAGCGACGGGTGCCGCGTGGTGCTGTGCGGGACCGGCAGCGAGCGCGTGGAGGCCGATTACGTCCGTGAGCAGGTCCCCGGGGCACTGCTCGCGCCGGCCGGCGTATCGCTGGCTGAGTTCGCGGCGGTCCAGAGCCGGTTCGACCTGTTCGTGTCACAGTTCACGGGGACGCTGCACCTCGCCGACGCGCTGGGCGTGCCCACCGTGAGCTTCGGCACGGGGGAGCAGGTGGAAGTGTGGGGAGTGCTCGGCGAGCGCCACCGCTGCATCCCCGCCGCGCAGGTCGCGGACGTGCCGGTGGAGACGGTGCTCGACGCGGCCCGTGCGTTGCTCGCGGCGCGACGGCGCTGACCGGGGTGCCGAACAACCCGCGTGGCGGCTAGATTATCCGCACTCCCGTGGAACAGACTTATTTCCGCAAAGGATTCGGCCTCAAGGGCGAGATCCAGGGCGCCCTGACCGACGACTACCACAGCGCCGTGGTGGACGAGCTGCGCGCGCGCGGCTACCAGATCACGGTGGGTGACCTTACGGTGCGGCTGGCGCAGGAGTTCGGCTTCTGCTACGGCGTAGACCGCGCGGTGGAGTACGCCTACGAGACCCGGACCAAGTTCCCCGACCGGCGCATCTTCCTCGTCGGCGAGATCATCCACAACCCGCACGTGAACCAGAAGCTCGCGACGATGGGGATCGTAATCATCGCGCGCAGCGCGGCGGGGGAGTTCGACTTTGGCGGCGTCGGCGCGGACGACGTCGTCATCCTGCCCGCCTTCGGAGTGACGCGCGAGGACTTCGAGCGCCTGCGCGGCATCGGCTGCGTCCTGGTGGACACCACCTGCGGGTCCGTCCTCAACGTGTGGAAGCGGGTGGAGAGCTACGCGAAGGACGGGTTCACCGCGATCATCCACGGCAAACACCACCACGAGGAGACGAAGGCAACCGCATCGCAGGTGACGCAGTATCCGGGCGGCCGCTACCTCGTGGTGCGGGACATGGCGGAGGCGCGGCTGGTCTGCGACTTCATCGAGCGCGGAACGGGAGATGTGGAGCTGCGCGCGCGGTTTGGCGCGGCGTCGTCCCCGGGATTCGATCCGGCGCGGGACCTCGTACGCGTGGGGATCGCGAACCAGACCACGATGCTCTCGATGGAGTCGCTGGCGATCGCGGCGGAGCTGCGCCGCGCGATGGTGGCCCGCTACGGGCAGGCGGCGCTGGCGGCTCACTTCCGCAGCTTCGATACCATCTGCTCAGCGACGCAGGACCGGCAGGACGCGGTGCTGAAGCTGCTCAGGGACTCGGTGGACGTCGTGGTGGTGATCGGCGGGTACAACTCGAGCAACACGAACCACCTCGCGGCGCTCTGCGCGGAGCGGTTGACCACGTACCATGTCCAGGACGCGGCGTGCATCGACCCGGCGGCAGGCACGATTCGTCACAAGCCGGTGGGCTCGCATGAGGAAGTGGTCGCGCGCAACTGGCTGCCGCCCGGCAAGGTCGTGATCGGCGTAACGGCCGGCGCCTCCACGCCCAACAACAAGGTCGGCGAAGCCGTCGAGCGGGTGTTCGCGACACGTGGGGTCTCGGTCGCGTCGGTGCTCGCCTAGACGTCCGACGTGCCTCAGTGAAAATCGTGTGACGTGACGAACGCCGCCCCCGCCTCGGGGTGCGGCGCGGCGAAGCGCTTCGCCCGGATGTTGAGCACGCCCTGCTCCTCCTGCAGCACGCCGCTCACCACGAGCAGCGGCGACCGTCTGACCAGCCGCTTGTTCGCCTCGAAGAGCTTGGGCGTGATCACCACATTGGCCAGGCCGGTCTCGTCTTCCAGGGTCACGAAGCAGAAGCCCTTCGCGGTGGCGGGTCGCTGGCGACAGATGGCGAGGCCGGCCACCGAGACCCAATCGCCGTCCCGGCGGCGCGCGAGCTCGGCCGCGGGGATCGCGCCCATGGCGGCGACGGCGGCGCGGAGGTGGCGCATCGGGTGTCCGGCCGGGGAGAGTCCGGTCACGCGGTAGTCGGCCTCGGTCAACTCGACGGGCGTCAACGGCGGCACCGGTGCGCTCCTGCGGTCCAGGGCCACCGGCGCCAGGGGGCCCGCGGCGCCGCGCGCGTGCTTCAGGACCTCCCAGAGCGCTGACCGGCGGTTGGGCCAGAGCCCGTCGAACGCTCCGGCCTCGGCCAGTGCGCGCAGCTGGGCGACGGTGAGGCCGCTGCCCTGGACCCACGCCTCGAGCGAAGCCGGCCGGGCGTCGCCGAGCAGCGGCTCGAGGCTCTCCTTCGCCTTCGCCCCGAGGCCGGCCACGTAGCGAAACCCGATCCGCACAGCGGGCACGGGCGCACGGGGGCACGGGGGCACGGGAGAAGGAGGTGATTCTCCGTGCGCCTGTGCCTCTGTGCCTCTGTGCCCGCTGGCTTCGATTGTGCAGTCCCAGCCGCTGCGCATCACATCCACGCCGCGGACCTCCACCCCATGCCGCTTGGCGTCCTCGACGATGGTGCCCGGCGCGTAGAAGCCCATCGGCTGGGCGTTGAGGAGCGCGCAGGCGAACTCGGCGGGATAGTAGAGCTTGAGGTACGCCGAAGCGTAGACCAGGAGCGCGAAACTGGCGGCGTGGCTCTCGGGGAAGCCGTAGTCGGCGAAGGCGGCGATCTGGTTGAAGATGCGGCGCGCGATGTCGGGCTCGATCCCGTTCCGCGCCATGCCCTCGACCAGCTTGGAGCAGATCTTCGCCATCCGCTCGTGCGAACGCTTGTGCCCCATCGCGCGGCGCAGTTCGTCCGCCTCGCCCGGCGTGAAGCCTGCGGCCGCGATGGCGACCTGCATTCCCTGCTCCTGGAAGAGCGGCACGCCGAGCGTGCGCTCGAGGATCGGCTCGAGGGAGGGATGCGGGTAGGTCACCGGCTCGAGCCCGGCGCGCCGCCTGAGGTACGGGTGCACCATCTCGCCCTGGATGGGCCCGGGGCGGATCAGGGCCACTTCGACGACCAGGTCGTAGAAGGCACGCGGCGCCAGGCGGGGGAGCGTGTTCATCTGGGCGCGCGACTCGACCTGGAAGACGCCGATGGTGTCGGCGCGGCAGAGCATGTCGTAGACCGCCGGGTCGTTCATCGGGAGGCGCGCGAGGTCGATCGTCACGCCGCGGTGCACTCGCACCAGCCGGATCGCCTCCTGGATCATCGTGAGCATGCCGAGACCCAGGAGGTCGATCTTGATGAGGCGCACCGGCTCGAGATCGTCCTTGTCCCACTGGATCACGGTGCGCTCCGGCATGGCCGCCGGCTCGATGGGGACGACGTCGGCGAGCGGCTCGCCCGTGAGAACGAAGCCGCCGACGTGGATCGAGCGGTGCCGCGGCAGCTGGTGGAGTCCGTGCACCACCTCCGTCAGCATCCGCACGCGGTGATCCGATGGGTCGAGGTCGGCCGCCGCGGCGCCCCCCTCGCGCAGCTTCTCTCCGGTCTCGCGCGCGCCGTCGCGATCCGCCTCGTCGGCCAGCTTCTCGGCCTGCTGCACCGAGAAGCCGAGGACGCGCGCGGCGTCGCGCACCGCCGCCCGGCCGCGGTAGGTGATCGCCTCGCAGACCATCGCCGCGTGGTCGCGTCCGTAACGGCGGTAGACGTACTGGAGGATCTCCTCGCGGTCCTGGTGCGCGAAGTCGATGTCGATGTCGGGCGCCTCGCGCCGATCCTCGGAGAGGAAGCGCTCGAACAGCAGCTCCATGCCGACCGGGTCCACCGCGGTGATGCCGAGGCAGTAGCAGACGGCGGAATTGGCGGCGGAGCCGCGCCCCTGCGCGAGCACGCCGAGTCGGTTCGCCTCGCGGACGATGTCCCAGACGATGAGGAAGTAGCCGGCCAGTCCCAGCCGCCGGATGACGTCCAGCTCGTGGTGGAGTTGCTCGCGGTGCCGCGCCGTCAGCCGCTCGCCGTAGCGCTCGCGCGCGCCCGCCGCGACCAGGGAGGTGAGATACTCGTCGGCGGTGATGCCGGGGGGCGTCGGGAAGACGGGCAGGGTGGGAGTGAGCGCCGCCATCCGGAAGGCGCAGCGCTCGGCGACCGCGCGGGTGGCGAGGATGCCCTCGGGATAATGACGCCAGCGGTGTGCGATTTTCTCGGGCCGCTTCAGGTGCCACTCGCCGTTGGGCCTGAGCAGCGTCCCGGCCTCATCGAGCGTCGTCTGGTGGCGCAGGCAGGTGAGGACGTCGTGCACGAGCCGCCCGTGCGGCGTGGCGTAGTGCACGTCGTTGGTCACGAGCCACGGGAGGTCGAGCGAGCCGGCGAGCGCGATGAGCTTCGGCACCACGAGGCGTTCGGAGGCCACGGCGTGGTCCCAGCACTCGACGGCGACGCGCCCCTCGAACAGCTCCGCGAGAGCGCCGAGCCGGTCGCGCGCTCCGGTTTCGTCGCCCTTGGCCAGCCGCCGGGGAATCTCGCCGAAGGGGCAGCCGGTGAGACAGAAGAGGCCCGCCGCGTGGCGTTCCACGTCCTCCCACGCGGCGGCGGGCGCTCCCCGCTCGCCACTCCGCGCCGCGGTGACCAGGCGGGAGAGGTTGCGATAGCCGGTCTGGTCCATCGCGAGCAGGGTGAGATGGGATGCCGGCGGGCACGGGGGCACGGGCGCACGGGGGCACGGGAGATCCTTTTCTGCGCCGCCGTGCCCCTGTGCCTCTGTGCCCGCATTCCTGTCGCCGACCGTCAGCTCGAGACCGACGATCGCCCCGACGCCGTGCTCCTTGCCCGTCTCCGCCCAGCGCACGGCGCCGCCGAGATCGTCGTGGTCGGTGAGCGCGACGGCACCCATGCCGACGGCGGCCGCGCGCTCGATCAGCGCTTCCGGGTTCGAGGCGCCGTCCAGGAGCGAGAAGCCGCTGTGGCAGTGGAGTTCGACGTAGTCAGCGGGCACGGAGGCACCGAGGCACGGAGGCACGGAAAGAGCCTCGTGCTGCAATGAAGTGATCCGTCATGGGCGGACGGGGGGCTGTAGCCTGGCCACGCGGATGCGCACCATCGGCTGGTCGCGTGGCAGTGTTGCCGGGAAGTGGCGCTTGCGGTCTACGAGGCGAGCGCCACTTTCCCGGCCGCCGAGAGATTCGGACTGACGGCACAACTGCGCCGCGCAGCAGTCTCGTCGGCCGCGAACATCGCGGAGGGATATGCCCGCCTTGGTCGCGCGGAGCTGCGACATGCACTGAGCATCGCGCTGGGGTCGCTCGCCGAGGTGGACACTCTGCTGATGCTGGCGCGCGATCTGGGCTATCTGGACGAGGCGCGCTACAGGGCTCTGCTCACCGTGCGGGAGCGAGCCAGCCGCACGACCTTCGGTTTGCAGCGGAAGTTGAGCCGCTGACCGGCGGTGCCTCCGTGCCTCCGCGCCTCCGTGCGATCTGCCCTTCAGTCCCACCACCCCTCCAGGAACCACTGCCCGCCGGTGGCGCGGTAGAGCAGCCAGAGCGCGCCGTCGGCGGTGCGCGTCGCGTAGTAGTCGCGGACCGCGCCGACGCCGAGCCACCAGCGCGGGGCCAGGCGCTCGGGGCCGGACCATCCGGTGACGTCGTGCCAGCAGTCGGCGTGTCTGAATGCGGCGAGGCCCTCGCGGCCGAGGCGGACGTGGACGGGCACGGGCGCGCCGAGGAGGCGGAGCGCGGCGGTGGGCACGGAGGCACGGGCGCACAGGGGCACGGAAAGTCTGGGTCCCCATGCTCGGTGCCGCTGTGCCTCCGTGCCTCCGTGCCTCTGCGTTTCCGCGCTCGCCCACGCTCCTCCGTCTTCGGGCAGGTGCGCGTCCCGTGCCTCGGGAATGGCGACGGCGTCCGAGCCCTCGCTGCCGCGGATCCGGTCGAAGGCCGCGGTGAGGGCGGCGGGATCGGCCCAGCGTGGCGCCAGCAGGTCACCCTGCTCGCCAGCGGCCGGGACGGTGATGGCGGCGCGCAGGACCAGGCCGGTGGCGGGCTCCGGGAGCTGCCAGGTCTCGAGCGCCGTGCGGCAGTGGTCGAACAGCGCGTCGGCGTGCGAGGTCGCGCGCGCGGGCCGGACGGCGCGCTCGGCCGTGCTCCCGTCGTCCAGCCGCAGCGCGATCGTGAGCTCACGCGCGGCGAGCCCCTTGGCGCGGAGCGCCTCTCCCAGCGTGGCGAGGGCGCCTCTGAGGACGAAGAGCAGGGGCTCGGCGGTGGCGACGCTGCCGCCCAGATCGACCTCCACCGCCGGGAGCGCGTCGTCGCGGGGCGTGCTGGGACCGCGCGTGTCGACGCCACGGGCGCGGCGGTGCGCCGCGAGCCCCTCGGGGCCGAAGCGCGCGTCCACTTCGTCGGCCTCCAGGGCGGCGAGCTGGCCGAGCGTCGTGAGGCCAAGCCCGCGGAGGATCTCGGCGAGATCGTCGTCCAGGTCGAGGAGCGCGACGGGAAAGGGCGCGAGGTAGGCGGCGTCGTCGCCGGGCGGGACGATCCGCGGCCGCACCGCCGCGCCCCCGCGCCTCCGTGCCCCCGTGCCGCCGAACGTCGCGGCGTAGGCGGCGATGGCGGAGCTCGCGACCCCGGTGCGCGCGGAACCGAAGCCGAGGCTGGACGCGATGATGAGAAGCCGGTCGGCGAGCTTCGCTTCGCTGCCCAGGCCCGCTGCGTCCACCCACCAGATACCGAGGGTGTGCAGACGCGCAGACACGGCCGTGGGCAGACTCATCCCCTCCCACGACACGCGCGGGCTGGCAGCCAGCAGCGCGGTAGCGACTTCGAGGGCGGCGCGCGCGATGCGCTCCTCGTCCCAGGGAAGCACGAGGAGATCGGCGGCCAGGGCCTTCGCTTCCGCCAGCGCCATGCCGGCCGCGATGCCGTGGCGTTCGGCCTCGCGGCTCGTGGCCGCGACGCGCGGCTTGCCGCCGATGTCGGCGACGGCGACGGCGGCCCCGCCGCCCTCCGCATCGGTCGCGGTGTTACTTCCGCGACTTGCGCTGGGGTCGCCGGTCGGCGCGCTGCGGAGCGCGCCGATCGCGAACCGCCCAATGCGGACGCAGGCGATCCGGCAGGGGAGAGCCAACGACCACCTCCGCGGCGCGGGGCGCGCCGCCCTTGAGCGTGGTGACGCGGAGCGTGCGCGGCGCCGGCCATACGCCGCCCCAGCCGGCCAGCGCGGGCACGAAGCCGGGAGAACTCACCGACGGCTCGACCGTCAACGCCACTGCGGCTCCGAACGCTGGCAACTGGGAACCACTGCCAACTTGCCGTCTTGCCGTCTGCGTAACTCGCACGACCAGTGCGGTGTCCTTGTCATGCGCCAGCCGTTGCAGCCGCACGGCGATGCGGTGCGGCGGGGCCGGCGACCGATCCACGATCACCAAGCCGAAGGCGCCGGTCCGGAGCAGGACGTCGGCACACCACCACGCGTTCTCGTCGGTTCTGGGCCGGATGACCCAGAAGGGGCCGAGGGCGGCGAGATGGGCGGCGGCCTGCGGCGCAAGCGAGCGCTCGGCGTCCACGATCGCCACTCCCTCGTCGGCGGCGAGCGTGGTGGCGGCGAGCGCGAGGAGGAGCGTGGTGCCACCGCTCCCCAGCGGCGCGTTCAGCGCGGTGATCTGCCCGCGCGGAACCCCCGAGGGGAGCGCGGCGTCGAGCGCGGGGATGCCGAACGCGAGGCCGCGGCGTGCGGCGGGGATGAGCCGCTGGAGCCGCTCGGGAAACGCGAGTTGCAGGTTCGGCAGGGCCATCGCACTAGAGCGGCAGCGCCCACTGGAGGGGCTCTGCGGGGCTGCTCTCCCGCTCGGGACTTCCGAATCCGGTCCGGCGCTTGAGTTGCTCCACCCGCCGCTCGAGCGCTCGCGCGTAGGTCTCCGTGACGCAGCCGCGCCCGTCGAACGCCCGCTCGTAGCGGGGGAGCAGCGCCGGGAAGTGCCGCGCGACGGCGGGGAGGAAGGTTAAGCGCACCGCCGGACAGAGCCGGAGCGGAGAGGCGTGGACGAACGCCGCCCCCGCCGCCTTGGCCACCCGCATCAGGGCGAGGAGCTGCGGGACGCCGTCGGTGATGCCCGGGAGGATGGGCGCGAGCATCACTCCCGCGTGAATCCCCCCTTTGACCAACTTCTCCAGCGCTCTGAGGCGCACCTGCGGCATCGGCGAGCGCGCCTCGAGTTTCCGGATGAGCGGCACGTCCACGCTGACGAGCGAGAGGTAGACGGTGAGGCGCCCTCGTTCGGCGAGGCGTGCCAGGACGTCCAGATCCCGCGTCACCAGCGGCGACTTGGTGACGAGACTGACGTTGAGCCCGTGGAACTGCGCCAGCCGCTCCAGGATCCGCCGCGCGAGCAGGAACCGCCGCTCGGCCGGTTGGTAGGGATCGGTCGCAGTGCCGATGGCGATGGCGGCGTCGCCCAGGCGCGACGGCTTCAAGGTGAGCGCCAGGATATCCAGGGCCTCGCTCTTGACGAAGACCTGCCGCTCGAACTCGTCGTCGGCCCACACCGTGTTCCCCCCGCGCTCGACCACGTAGCGGTGGGCGAAGCGGGCGTAGCAGTCGGTGCAGCCGAACTCGCACCCCACGTACGGGTTCAGCGACCAGAACCCCATCCCCGTCTGCTGCGGCGAATTCAGGATGGACCGGATCGGGAGGTGGGTGAACTGCGCGCGCCTAGCGGGACGCGGGCACGGAGGCACGGGCGCACGGAGGCGCGAGACAACGCCACGATCTTCCGTGCCCCTGTGCTCCTGTGCCTCCGTGCCTCCGATGCTCATCCGCAGCGCCCCCAGCCGCAGGTGGGGCAGTGGCGGCAGCCCGAGGCTCGCACCGTGGGGGCCCCGCAGTCCGGACAGCGCTCGCCGGAAGGCGGATCGGTATTCTGCTCGGCAGCAGCAACTTCTGATACCATAATGTCTTCCATGACACGCGCCCTACATATTTCGGTGTTTGTTCGGTATCGTAACCCGAATATAAACCGATGATCGAGAAGTGCAAGGTTCGGCCTGCGGGGTAGCGCGAATTCCCAGCACCCGCGACGTATTGGCCGCTCTGCGCTGCCCCGGCTATCTTCTGGCGCCTTTTCCTCGTCCTAGGGAGTCATCGTGCCGTTCAGCCTGCTGCCACGCGAAGAGGAGTTCTTCGATCTCTTCATCCAGGTGGCGCGCCGCAGCCGCGAGGCCGCCGAGCACCTGGTCGGGCTGTTTGGCGAGCCCGACCGTGCGCCCTACCACGCCGAGCACATCAAGCGGCTCGAGCACGAGTGCGACCAGATCACGCACGAAGTGGTGAACCGGCTCGACCGCACCTTCATCACGCCGATCGACCGGGAGGATATCTACCGGCTCGCCTCCGATCTCGACGACGTCATCGACGTGATCGACGGGGTGGCGCGCCGGGCGCAGATCTACCGGGTGGGCGCGGCGCCGGAGGGGGTGAAGAAGCTGACGGACGTGATCCAGCGGGCGCTCGCGACGCTCGCGCTGGGGGTCGAGGACCTGCGGAAGCGGGACGGGGTGATGGCGCACTGCATCGAGGCGAAGCGGCTCGAAGAAGAGGCCGACTCGCTGTACCACACGTCGCTCGGCCAGTTGTTCGACACGGAGAAGAACGCGATCGAGTTGGTCAAGTGGAAGGAGATCTACGACAACCTCGAGCGCTGCGTGGACCAGGCGGAAGACGTGGCGAACGTCCTCGAGAGCATCACGATCAAGCACGGCTAGTGAACGGCATCGTTGCGTTCGTCCTCGCGATCCTGGTCGTCGCGTTCGTCTTCGATTTCAGCAACGGCTTCCACGATTCCGCGAACTCCATCGCCACGGTCGTCTCGACGCGGGTGCTCTCGCCGACCGTGGCCGTCTTCTGGGCGGCCGCGTTCAACTTCATCGGGCTCTTCCTGTTCGGCACCGCCGTCGCGAAGACGATGGGCAAGGGGCTGATCCGCGTCGACCTGGTGGACCCGCAGGTGATCTTCGCGGGCCTGATCGGGGCGATCGCGTGGAACGTGATCACCTGGTACGCCGGCCTGCCTTCTTCTTCGTCGCACGCGCTCATGGGGGGCTACGCGGGGGCGGCCATCGCGAAGGCGGGCATCGGCGCGCTGGTTCCCAGCGGCTGGATCGCCCCCATTCTGTTCATCGTGCTGTCGCCGCTGATCGGCTTCGCTGCAGGCCTCGTGCTGATGGTGGCCGTAGGATGGGCGTTCCGGCGGGTCCATCCCCGGAAGGTGGACACGCTGTTCAGGGCATTTCAGCTGATGTCGGCCGCGGCCTTCAGCCTGAGCCACGGGACCAACGATTCCCAGAAGACGATGGGGATCGTGGTGGGGCTGCTGTACTCTGCGCAGGCGGCGTTTGCGAACCACCCGTGGCACTTCCTCCACATCACCTCGATGGACACGATTCCGTTCTGGGTGGAGGCATGGGCGTACGGGGCGATCGCGTTGGGGACGCTGTTCGGCGGGTGGCGGATCGTGCGGACGATGGGGCAGCGCATCACGAAGCTGAAGCCGTATGGCGGGTTCTGCGCCGAGACCGGGGGCGCCGCCGCGATCTTCCTTGCGTCGCACTTCGGGATTCCCGTGTCCACCACCCACACCATCACGGGCGCCATCAGCGGCGTTGGCGCGACGCAGCGGATCTCGTCGGTGCGGTGGGGGGTAGCTGGACGGATCGTGTGGGCGTGGATCCTGACCATCCCGGCCGCGGCGGTGATCGCTGCCATCGTCTACCTGGTCCTGCACGCCGTGATGGCGTGAGAAGGAGGCATCGCGAATGGCCAAGCTGACCGATACCGAGATTGCGCAGCGTCTGAAGGCTCTGCCGACGTGGGCGCGCGAGGGGAACGCGATCCGGAGGAGTTTCAGCTTCGGGAAGTTCGCCGACGGGATCCGGTTCGTGGACCGGGTCGCGATGGCGGCCGATGCGATGGGTCACCACCCCGACATCGACATCCGCCACACCACGATCACGATGACGCTCTCGACCCACAGCGCCGGCGGCCTCACCGCCAGGGATTTCGATCTGGCGGCGAAGATCGACGTCGCGGCGCGCTAGGCGGCGCCCTCGGCCGGCTTCGCGGCCGCGAGGTCCACCATCTTCGTGTCGCCGAGGTAAGTCGTCGTCGGAGCGTTCTCGAGCGTTTCCAGCTTCCGCAGGTTGAAGCCGATCTGATTCGCCATCTCCAGAATCGTCTCGACCCCCTGCCGGTCCTCGGCCGGGAGCTGGTCGGCGTCGGCCTTGAGGAGTCCCGCTTCGCCGACGATGGCCGCGAGCGCGTTGTTCACCTCGTGTCGGATCGTGACCGCCACTTCACCGATGGCGGCGAGGCGCTCCGCCTTGACGAGCCGCTGGTAGTAATCGTGCAGTTGCTGGGAAAGCCACCCGACGGCGAAGGCGAGGGTGCCGTAGGCCACGTAGCTCGGCAGGACCACCGACGCGTTGACCGGGATCAGGTTGAGGCGCATCACGAGCTGGACGGTGACGTACAGGACAGTGCCGGCGACCAGGCCCGTCACGGCGCCGCGCATCCCGTAGTGGAGCGACAGGATGAAGGCCGGCGCGAGGGTGGTGAGCCACGACAGCTCTCGGTACAAGCCGTCCTCGCCGGGCGGCAGGACCTCGATCATGACGATCGGGATGAGATAGGCGAGCGCACAGTAGAGCGCCCAGCGCCGCGGCAGCGGCGGCCGGTGCGCCATCTGCGGGAAGCCGATGACGAACACCGGGCGCAAGTACCACGGGACGTTTCGCGCGTTCATCGCGATCACTCGATCGAGAGGGTGAGCAGCCGGAGTTCCGTCATCTCATCAATGGCGAAGCGCACGCCCTCCCGGCCGACGCCGCTCGCCTTCGTGCCGCCGTAGGGCATCCGATCCACCCGCCACGTCGGCACTTCGTTCCCCATCACTCCGCCCACGTCGAGCCGGTCCCAGGCGCGCATCAGCCGCGTGACGTCGCGCGTGAAAACGCCGGCCTGAAGGCCGTACCGAGACGCGTTCACCGCCTGCAGGGCGTCCTCGTACTCCCGGTACGGCGTCACCGTGGTGACGGGAGCGAAGATCTCCTCGCAATTGACCTGCTGGTCGGGCGTGGTGCCGGTGAGGACGGTCGGCTCCAGGACCGAGCCGCGCCGATCGCCGCCCACGGCGACCTGCGCGCCGCCCTTCACAGCGGCCGCGATCCACTGCTCCGTTCGCATGGCCGCCGCCTCGGAGATCATCGGCCCGACGTACGTCTCGGCGTCCATCGGATCGCCAACCTTGAGCTTGCGCACGCGGGCGGCGAACGCGTCGAGGAACTCGGCGTAGATCTGCTCGTGGACCAGAATGCGCTGCAGCGAGATGCAGGCCTGCCCCGCGTAGCTGTAGCCCGCGGCGGCGCAGCGCTCGACGGCGAGCGCGAGGTCGGCATCGCGCTCGATGATGGCCGCAGCGTTGCCACCCAGCTCCAGCGCCACGCGCTTGACGCCCGCCTGGGCGCGGATCGCCCACCCGGCGCCGGCGCTGCCAGTGAAGCTGATCATCCGCACCCGCTCGTCACCGACCAGCCGCTGCGCCACGGGCAGCTCGCACGGCACGATGTTGACGCCACCCGCCGGATAGCCGCTCGCGGCGATCAGTTCTCCGAGCAGCAGCGTCGAGAGCGGATCCTGCGGCGGCGGCTTGAGGGTGATGCTCGCGCCACACGCCATCGCCGGACCGAGCTTGTGCGCGGCCAGCAGCACCGGAAAGTTGAAAGGGGTGACCGCCGCGATCGGCGCGAGCGGGAAGCGGCGCGTCAGCCCCACGCGTCCGCGCCCGGAGGGCAGGGCGTCGAGTGGCAGGACCTCGCCGCCGATGCGGGTGGCTTCCTCGGATGCGTCCCGGAAGACGAAGGCCGCGCGCTCGATCTCTACGCGCGCCTGGGTGATGGGCTTGCCAGCTTCCCGCGCCAGCAGCCGGACGAAATCGTCGCGTCGGGCCTCGAGGCCGTCGGCGACGCGACGCAGGCACGCCGCGCGCTCGTACGCGGGCATCCTCCGGCACGCCTCCGCCGCGGCGACGTTGGCGGCGACCGCCGCGTCCATCTCGGTCCCCGAGGCCAGCGGATGGATGCCGACCTCGGCACCGTCGTAAGGCGCGCGGATCGTGGCCGTGCGTGCGCCCACGTGCTCCCGGTTCCCGATGGTCATCGTGCTACCATAGGCCCGCGCGCCGGGCGCGTCAACGCTCGCGGGCCTTGCACCGTCAGTCGTGGAGTGTGCGCATCGCAGAAGCGACCCGCGCCAGCGCCGCCTCGAGGTCGGGCGCCGGCGGGCCGAAGCCGAAGCGGATGTAGTGGTCCATTCCGAACTGGTCCCCGGGCACGACCAGCACGGAGTGATCCCGTCGCAGCCGCTCGGCGAGCGCCGACGAGTTGATCGCCGAACGGTAGCGCGCGTAGCAGATGGCTCCCGCCTCGCTCGCGCCGTACGCGAACTCGCCGCCCAGCGACTGGAACCAGCGCTCGAGCACCGGCCAGTTGGCTCTCAGGATGGAGCGCGTGCGCTCGAGGATCCGTGGGCGCACCGCGGCCGACAGGGCGTGAGTGGCCAGCAGGTCGGATGCGACGCTCGGACCGATCGTGGTGTAGTCCTTCCGCGCCCAGAGCTCGGCGGCGAGCGACGGCGGCGCCACGCACCAGCCGATGCGCAGGCCCGGCAGCCCGTACGCCTTGGACAGGCCGTTGGTGACGATCACGCGCTCCGCGCGTCCCCAGAAGCTCGGCGTCGTGCTCCCGACGCGCTCGGCGCCCTGGTAGACCTCGTCGGCGAGCAACCAGGCGCCCACCGCGTCCACGCGCCGCACGATGCGGTCCATCGCATCGGCGGAGAGGATCGCGCCCGTCGGGTTGTTCGGATTGGTGACGATCACCAGCTTCGTGCCCGGCCCGATCGCGGCGTCCACCTCCGACGGGTCGGGCTGCCAGCCGGCGTCTTCGTGCAGCCAGATCGGGGCGATGACGGCCCCGAACGTCCGCGCCAGGCCCCACGTCTGCATGTAGGTCGGGAGAACGATCGCGACCCGGACGCCCGGCTCGAGGAAGCGCCAGCAAACGCAGAAGTTGGCTTCGGCGCTGCCGTTGGTCACGAGGACGTGGCTGGGCGTGGAGCCCGGGTAGAGCGCCGCGATCGCGGAGCGCAGCGGCTCCGTGCCGTTCGACTGCGGGTAGCCGAGGCGGACGGCTCCGATCGCCTCGAGCGCGCCGCCCGAGAGCGCGAGCAGCTCCGCGACCGACAGCGGATGCACGCCGCTCTCCGAGATGTTGTAGCGCACCCGGTTCTCCCAGGTGCTCTGCCAGCGCTCCATCGCGAACGGCTCGAACGACATCGCCCCTCCGGCGTGGAGGGGCGATTGTAGCGGCGGCGGCTCGGCGGAGCAAGCCGCTAGTCGGCCGACCGGATGTGGATCGAGCCGTTCACCGTCTTGAGCCGCAGGCTGCGGCCTCCCTGGCCGATGCGCCCGCTGAGGTGCCGCGGTGTGAGCCGTCCCGAGACGGTGATCGGGTAGTCCGTCTCGATGGCCCCGTTGACGGTTTCCGCCTCGAGATCGGCGTCGAGCTGCTTCGGGAGGGACACGGTCACCGAGCCGTTCACGGTCCCGAACCGCAGCGGGCCCTGGCCCTGCCCGTGCACCGTGGCGGTGACGCTGCCATTGACCGTGTTGCCCGACGCGTCGCCGCTGCTGGTCTCGATGCGCACGCCGCCGTTGACGGTGGAGGCCTTGACCGGGCCGGCGAGGGCGTTCGCCTCCACGTCGCCGTTGACGGTCTCACCGGCGAGGCGCACGCCCTGCGGCACCTGCGCGTGGAACCGGACCTCGACGTCGTTGTCGTGCGTTCTCATGTGGTAGTCGTCGTCCGACCCGCAGCGGTTTGCGCTGCCCGGATAGACGGCGCAGATCGTCACGCCATCGGCGTCCTGGACGACCTCGATCCGCACCTCGGCGGGATCGCTGCGGCGACCGTGCTTCTCGGCAGTGACGACGACCTGGTCGCCGGTGCCAGGCTCCGCCGTGATCGAGCCATTTACCCCGCGGATCTCCAGCGTCTTGCCCGGGGCGAGCCGGCCGTGCCAGCTCCAGTTGTCGCCCTGCTGCCGGGGCGCCGGCGCGGCGGCGGGGTCGCCGCTGAGGTTGAGGCCGGGGGCGCACGCGAGCGCCACGGCCGCGAGCCCGACGAGTGCGTGGTTCATCAGTCCTCCCGCCGCGGCGAGGAGCCGCGCCGCAAGTAGATCGTGCCGCTGAACGACTCGAGGTTGAGCCGTGCGCCGCCGTTGCCCACCGTAAACTCCCAGTCCTGCCCGTGCATGCGGCGGCCCGGCCCCGGTGAGAGCGTGATCGGCCAGTCGGACTCCAGGTCGCCGCTGAAGGTGCTCACGCTCACGGTCGCGTTGAGGTCGCCGTCGGTGCGCACCGTGACGTCACCGGAATGGGAGTGGAAACGGTAGCGGCCGTTGTCATGGACGGGGCCGGAGAAGCCGATCTCCCCGCTGACCGTTTCGACGCCCACGTCCTCACCGTCCACCCGATCGAGCGTCACGTCGCCCGAGACGCTGTGGGCGCTGAGGCTGCCCCGGACCTGCCGTACCTGCACGTCGCCGCTGACCGAGGAGATCTCGGTGTGTCCGTCGCGGATGTCCGTCGCCGAGACGTCACCGGAGACGCTCTCAACTTCCACGTCCCCCGCGGCGCACACGAGCGTCACGCCGCCGGAAATCGAGCCGAGCCGAGCCGGGCCGCAGACCTGCCCGACGTCGACGTCGGCGGAGATGGCGTGCACCTCGAGCGGGGTGCCGACCGGGACGGAGATGGTGAAGTCGACGTCCCCCTCGCCGCGGCGCGGAATCGCGCGCACCGACACGCCGCTCGAGCTGGCGTCGAGGTCCACGCGCGCGCCGTCCGTCTCGGCCTGGACCCGGATCTGCGACCGGCTCCACGCCCTGATGCGCACCGAGCCCGACACGCTCTGAAGCTCGAGGCTCGCGCCGCTCCGCACGGCGAAGGTGGAGTCGAGGCTCTGCGCGCTCAGGGCGCGCGGAGGGAAGGCGAAGACGGCGATGGCGACTGCAGCAGCGAAGCGTTTCATGATCTCCTCAGCTCGCCGCGGCCATGGAGGTCACGCGGCGCAGTACTTCGAGCTTCCGATCCAGCGCATGGGCGAGATGGTTGTTGAGGTACATGTTGTTCGGATTCTGCGCGAGCGCCGCCTCGGCCTGGCGGATGGCTCGATCGATGATTGCGAGGCTCTGCTCGACGGCGCGGATCGTCGCCGTGTCCAGAGTGGAGCGGCGGGCCGCCATCGCGGCCTCGAGGTCCCGGATGGCCACGTCGTATGACTGGATGCCCTTGGCCGATGCGAGGCCGGCCGGCACGGCCATCATGGCGGAGGAGGGCGACTCCGGGAAGGCCGGGGTCCGTGCGCCGTGCGTCAGCAGGACCGCCGCGCCGGAGGAGAGCGCCACGACCGCGATGCCGGCCGCCGCGAGCTGCGGGAGCGAAAAGGCGAAGCGCCGCCGGCGGAGCGGAACGACTCCGGGCGTCGCGCCGGGCAGCCGCTCGGCGATGCCGCTCCACAAGTCGCGCTCTGGCGGACGATCGTCGAGCGTGCGCGCGCGACTCATGAGATGCCGCAGATCCTCCAGCGCGGCGCGGCATTCGGCGCAGGCGTCCAGGTGGGCCTCCGCGGCGGCGAACTCCTCGCCGACGAGCTCGCCGTCGAGATAGGAGGAAAGCCGCTCACTCAGATGCTCGTTCATCGCTATCGCTCCAGCCACGAGCGCAGCAGCATCCGCGCCCGGTGCAGTTGCGCCTTCGTTGTGCCCGCCGTCACGCCCATCATGCCCGCGATCTCCTCGTGCTTGAAGCCTTCCACGTCATGCAGCACGAACACCTGTCGTGCCCCCGGCGGCAACTGCGCGATCGCATGCTCCAGGTCCATCCTCTCGGCCCTGCCGAAGCGCGTGCTCGCGAGCAGGTCGACATCCGCGCCGTCTTCAATCCACCGGCGCTCCGCCGCGGCACTCCGCCGCCAGTTCAGGATGACATTCACGGCCAGGCGA
The DNA here is from genome assembly GCA_049513575.1 of Gemmatimonadales bacterium. Lineage (GTDB taxonomy): Bacteria > Gemmatimonadota > Gemmatimonadetes > Gemmatimonadales > JACORV01 > Fen-1245. The sequence continues at coordinate 657,238 of JBEKVZ010000001.1, read as the reverse complement.
TGCAGCCACGTGCCGAACGCGGCCTCTCCGCGAAAGGTGCCCAGCCGTTCCCACGCCCGCACGAACACGTCCTGCGTCAGCTCGTCCGGGTCCCCTTCGAAGCCGGTCATCCGCCGGGTCAGGGAGTGGATCCGCGCCACGTGCAGGCGGTATAGCCGCTCGAACGCCCGCTGATCGCCCGCCGCGGCGAGGGCGACGTCCGCGGCTTCGGACTCGGCCCTGGCCCCGGGCCCCTTGGGCGTCGGCAAGCGGGTCAAACCCGCCTCCGGACGGCGTAGCGCCCATTCCATTCGTTCACTTGGACACAGGGTATGCGTCCCGGGTTGGAACCGGCGTTTATAGCCGGAGGGCGGCTACGCCCTGCATCTGCTTGAGCTTACGGTGCAGGGTAGAACGATCAATCCCGAGCACCTCGGCCGCCTTGAGCTTGTTGCCGCCCGTGGACTCGAGCACGCGCAGGATGTAGCGGCGCTCCACCTCCTCGAGCGGCAGCGTGGGCACCTGCTCCAGCAGCGCCGCGGCCGCTGCCGTGGGTGCCGAGTGGCCGACCTCCGGGGGAAGGTCCGGGAGCGTGATGCTCTGCCCCGTCCTCAAGGCCAGGGCGCGGGCCAGCACGTTCTCCAGCTCCCGGATGTTCCCCGGCCACCGGTACGCGGTCAGCGCCGCCACCACCTCCGGCGTCAGTTCTGCGACCGCTAGCTGGTAGCGGTCGGCCAGGCGGCGCACCAGCTGCTCGGCGAGCACGGGGATGTCCACCGGCCGCTCGCGCAGCGGCGGGATCTGGATGTGCACGATGTTGAGGCGGTAGAAGAGATCCTCGCGCATCCGGCCGGCAGCGACCTCCTGCGCCGGGTCGCGGTTGGTCGCCGCGATCACCCGCGCGTTGCTCTTGCGTGAAGGGCTGTCGCCGAGCCGCCGGAATTCGCCGTCCTGCAGGAACCGCAGGAGCTTCGGCTGGGTGGCGAGGGGCACCTCCGCCACCTCGTCCAGGAAGAGCGTGCCGGAACCGGCCACCTCGACCAGCCCGGCGTGGTCGCGGTTGGCGTCCGTGAAGGCCCCGCGCTTGAAGCCGAACAGCTCCGATTCGACCAGGCTCGGCGGCAGCGCCGCGCAGTTCAACGCCACGAAGTTGTCGCGGCCGCTCGCCCCGTGGATGGCCCGCGCCACGACTTCCTTGCCGACGCCCGTCTCGCCCGTGATCAGCACGGGAGTGCTGCTGGGCGCGACCCGGAGCGCGGTCTCGAGGACCTGCTGCATCTGGCGCGAGACGCCCACCACGTCGGAGGGCAGGCCCACCTTCCGCCTGAGGCGTGCCAGCTCGCGGCGTGTTTCGCTGGACTCCAAGGCGCGCCGGACGACGATGCGGAGCTCGGGCAGCTTGATCGGCTTGGGGAGATAGTGGAACGCGCCAGCGTGCAGCATCTCGACCGCCGAATCCACCGTGGCATACGCCGTCATCACGATGAACGGCACTTCCGGCCAGCGCTCCGAGACGATCGCGAGGAACCCGCGCCCGTCCATCCCCGGCATCTTGAGGTCCGACAGAATGACGTCGCTCTCGGTGCCGCGCTCGAGCAGCCCGATCGCCTGCTCGCCGGACGCGGCCTCGACGGCCGCCCACCCGTCGGCCGTGAGAACGGTCGCCAGCAGGCGACGCTGCGCCTCGTCGTCATCCACGATCAGGATGCGTCCCGCTTCACTCATGGCCAGATCACCCGTAGGAGATTGCGGCACGTAGTGTGGCGAACGACGACAGTCGAGGCAAGGGCCGCGCAGAATCAGGCTACGAGGGGGACGAGCTCGTCGAAGGAAGTGAGCCAGTAGTCGGGGCGCTCAGCCGCAAGAGTGTCGTGCTCGAAGGGGCCCCAGAGACAGGCGGCGGTTCTGGTCCCGGCGTCGCGGCCCGCGGCGATGTCGTGGGGCGAGTCGCCCACGAAGAGTGCGGACGGCGCAGGCGTGTCGAGCCGGGCGAGCGCGGCGAGAACGGGCGCCGGGTCCGGCTTGCTGGCCTCGAGGTCGTCGGAGGTGACGATCTCGTCAAACAGGCCATCGAAGCCGCAGAGATTGAGGCCGCGCTCGACGCCGTGGCGGTTCTTGGAGGTGACGATGCCGAGCCGAGCGCCTTGCGCTCTGAGGCTCGTCACGGCGTCGACCGCGCCGGGAAAGGCGCGGACCATCGCGTCGTGGTGGGCGAGGTTCCATTCGCGGTACGTCCCGATCATGCGCTGCACTTCGGCCGCGTCGTCGGTGAAGCGGCGGAACTGCACGCGCAGCGGCGTCCCGAGCCCGGCGATCCACTCCGAATCGGGCAGGGTCTGCCCGCGGTGGACGCGCATCGTGTGGTGGTACGACTCGATGATGAGGCGGGTCGAGTCGATCAGGGTGCCGTCGAGGTCGAACAACACCGCCGTGAATCGCACGGACAGAAGATAGTCGTGAGATGGGCGGTGTGCAGAACAGTTGCCAGACGGCAGGTCCTGAAGTGGTTACCAGCCGCGAGTGCGCGGAGGACAGACCAGTTGCCGGTCGTCGCGACTTGGCTGCCCTCCGACGGCTCAGGTCTGGGAACCACTGCTCGCCTTGCCGTCTGGCAACTTCCCCGAGTGGCGCTTCCTCAGTTCTGCCCTCTCATCGGTCGGAGGGGCACCTCGAGGCCAGCGCGATGGCAGCGACCAGCACGAGCCTGGGCGAGCCGTCGAGGTTCGGGCCAGCCGGCGGCAGGGAGCCGGCAATGCGGTCGAGTACCTGCTGCGCGAATGCGGGATCGCGAGGTCCGCCGTCGAGCAGCCGGGCCAGCATCCGGTCTAGGCCCTCGGGGAGCTCGTGCCGGAGCGCGGCGAGCGCCTGGCCGACAACCTCCGATGCCGCGTCGTCGCGCGCGGCCTCGGCTCGGTGGGCGGCGCGCACGAGCATGTCGATCGCGCCTCGACGGCCGGGGCCGGTCGAGTCGGTTCCGTGGCGGGATGCCGAGAGCGACAGGAGCCTGGCCCGCGCGTGCGGCAGGATCGTGGCGAGAGCGCAGGTGAAGTCCGTTGAGGTGGTCGGGAGTGGCCCGGCCGCGAGGGCGCGAAGCGCGAGCTGTCCGAGCGCGAAGCCGTCCTGCCGGACGGCCCCGCCGGGGTCGGTCACGAAGGGTAGTGGAACGCGCGAGCCACCCGGCCACTCGAGGGCGAGCAGAACTCCGAGGGCCGGCCCTTCGCCGTCGGACGCGATGCCGGCGGCGATCAGGGGTTGCAGGCGGTCGCGCTTCTCCGGCGGACCCGCGACCATGCGCCAGCGCTCCGCCGCCTCGAACGGCTCCACGCGGCGCCAGCTTTCCGCCTCCAACGTCTCCGGGAGCGGACGCCCGCGATCGACCCACCAGAGCGAGGCGAGAGGGTCCGGCTCCACGCCGATTGTGCGCGGCGCGGCATCCAGCTTCCGGCGGAGCGTCCGCAGCACACCGGTGAGCGAGCGCATGCCTCCGGACGGGAGGAGGTGGGCCACGGCCACGTCGCGACCCAGCGCTCCGAGCCGATCCACGCGGCCGACCCGCTGCATCACGCGCACGGGGTTCCACGGCAGATCGTAGTTCACCACGGCGGCGGCGTCCTGCAGGTTCATCCCTTCGCTGGCGACGTCTGTCGCGACGAGCAGTCTGGCGTCCAGCAGCGGGTCGGCCGCCGCGCGCCGCGACATCGGGGCGAACGCATCGAGCGCGACGCGCCGCGGAACCCGCTCCGGGCCGGCCCACGCTGCGCGGCCGGTGACCACCAGCAGCCGGAAGCGGTGCCGCAGTGCCCGCGCGAGGTAGAGCGCGGTGTCGCGGTACTCGGTGAACACGAGCGTCTTGCGTTCCGCGAGCGCGCCGTCGAGGAGGGCGACGAGGGCGCCGAGTTTGGGATCGTGCGCGCCCTCCGCCGCGTCCACCAGCGCGAGGGCCGCCTCGAGAGCGCGCACGCGCTCGGCGAGGTCGTCGGGCTGCAGGGCGTCCCCGTTCCCCAGGAGCATGGGCAGGAGGACCAATTGTGCGTCGTCAACGTCGTGACGGGGGAAGAGCGCGTGAAAGTCCCGTCTGGAGAGCCGGCGCCCGCAGGCGGCCGCCTCGGCCAGCTCCGTCAGGAAGACGCGGTGGCGCCTGAGGCTTCGGCGGAGCGCCGTGCGGCTCGATTCGAGCCTCCTCAGCAGGGCGAGGTGCAGCAGCGCGGCGCCGCGCTCGACGGAGGAAGTCGCTTCGGCGAACCGAGCCAGCGACCCCAAGAGCGGCTCCAGCGCGCCGGCGTAGGTGCCGTCGAGGTCGTACTCAACGGGCGGCGCCAGGCGGCGCGCGGGGAAGGCGGAGACAAGCTCAGGAAAGCGCGCCTGCACCAGCCGCCGACTGCGGCACACCGAGATCGCCGCCAGCGTGAGCATGGCGCTGCCGGGATCGGCTGCGCGCAGCGCCGCGGGGAGGTCGGGCACGCCGAATTCGCGGAAGCGATCGCGGCCGGCGAAGAGCCGAGCCAGCGCCGCGATGTCGGCCGGCGTGTTGTTGAGCGGCGTGGCGGTCAGGAGCGCGACGCGCCGGCCCGCAGCGAGGTCGGCCAGAGCGGCGTACCGGCGGGTTGCGGGGTTCCGGAACGCGTGAGCCTCATCCACGATCAGAAGGCGCACGCGATCCGAGAGCCGCGGCCGCGATCGCGCCAGCTGCGTGTGCGTGTGCAGAGCGATGCTGACGCCTGTTTGCCGGCACGCCAGGACCCATTCCGGCCGAAGCGCGGCGGGGACGATGGCCAGCGCGTCCCCGCCGCGCTCGCGCTCGAGTGCCGCGAGCGCGAGGGCGATGAAGGTCTTCCCGAGTCCGACCCCGTCCGCGATCAGCACGCCACCGAACCGGTCGAGGATCGCACCGGCGCGGCTCACGGCGTCGGCCTGATGCGGAAGGAGCCAGGCGGGAAAGGTCCGGTCGGGCGCGGGTGTGTCCAGCGGGTCGAGCAGGCCGCAGAGCATGGCGCGCGCCGCGTCTTGCGGCGTGGCGGCCCTGGCCAGCGTCAGCGCCGGGAAGAGCGGGTCAGCGATGCCCGCCAGCGTCTCGGCGCAGAGCGTCGCCCAGGTACGCCAGGAGCTGGCTGGTCTCCGGGGCAAGGCCGAGCGCGAGCGCGGCGTGCGTGTCGAGATCATCGGGATCCCATTCCTTGCCGCGTCCTGCGGCTTCGGCGATCGCGGCGAGGCTGCGGACGTCGGCGGTCGCGCGGCACGCCGGAAGCGGCAGCGCGCCGACTACGCCCGCGCTGAAGCGGAACGCGCCGCCGCTGGCGCGTTCGGCGAGCGCCGCAGCGACGTTGCGGATCGGAGCGCTGTTGAGCCACGCGGCCAGCCAGTGCGCCGTGTAGGGGTCGGGGACGGCTACGCCGTAGCAGGTGTTGACCGGGACGGGAGCGTCGCGCGCGTCGCGGCACAGCACGGCCGCCTCGAGGCGTGGAGCGATGTCGCGCCAGATCACCAGGTACGGGCTCCGGAGGATCTCCGTGCGGAACAGCGCCCAACCAGATTCGCCCCGCGCGTCGGCGCGGCGGGCCAGACGCCCGGCGAACGGGGCAAGATACTCTTCCACATCGTGCGGGACTTGGGGGAGGGGCGTGCCGTCGCTGGCCAGGGCCGCCAGGAGCCACGCGCCCGGCCGAACCGCGAACGGGGCGACGTCGCGTCCCTGCACCGCCGGCACGCGGCAGGAGCGCGGTAGCTCGTCGGCGCGCGCGGCGTCGCGCAGGAAGATGTCGTTGGCGCCGGTCTTGACGCCGAGTGCGGGGCGGAAGGCCGCGCCCAGTCTCGGACCGGAGCGCAGCGCCTGCCGGATCGCCCGCACCATGTCGCCCGGGAGTGCGAGCCACGGGGCGCGCGAGGCCACCTCGTCGAGCCCGAGGTCGCGCTGGGCGGCGGCACCGACCAGCCGGCGTCCGGACGCACCGACGACCGTGGTCTCGGCCGGCGTCTCCGGGACCGGCGTCTCCTTGCGCAGCACCATCATCAGCGGGAAGACGGTCGCGGCGAATCCGGTGTGTGCGTCGTGCGCGCGGTCGACCAGCGCCACCACGGTCGCGGCGCGGCGGACCAGGAGGCGCAGGGGGCCGGCGTAGCCCGCGCGCAGCAGTTTGGCGGGCATGAGGAACCCCACTACGCCGCCAGGTCGGGTCAGCTCCAGGGCCCGCTCCACGAATGCCACGGACAGATCCGGCAGATGCGCGAACCCCTTCCCCTCGGTCGCCGCGCGGTAGGCCGCAAAGCGTGAAGCCAGTGCGCTGCGGACCGCGAGTGGAAGCCGTTCGCCGCGGATCCACGGTGGATTGCCGAGGACCACATCGAAGCCGCCCTCCGCCATCACTGGCGCGAAGTGCACGTCGCAGGCGAAGAACGGCAACTGCCCCTCGAGAGCGATGCGGCGGCGGGCCGTCACCAGCTCGTGCCGTTCGCGTCGCCACGCCCGGATGCGTCGGGCGGCCAACGGCGCGCGGGCTGCGCGCTGCCCGAAGAGGTCGCGGCCGGGGGCCGCGGCGTCCGCCAGGCGCGTGGTGAGCGAGGCGATACCGGCATCCGCGACGTCGAGGGCGAGTGCCCGCTCGTCGGCGCGGATCGCGCGGGCGAGCGCCGCCTTCTCGCGTCCGGTGGAGGCGAAGTACTCGAGCCGGCGGTCCGCCACGGCCTTGATTCTGACGGCCGCGGAACCGAGCCGGCCCCGCACGAGGTCCAGCGGCGACAGGAGACTGTCCCCCTGGCGCAAGTTCTGGTCGAGGTTGGGGAGCGGGGCGACTTCGTCCAGCCGGGTGTCCTCGTGCACCACCAAGGCGAGCCAGAGCCTGAGCTCCGCGAGGCGTACCGCCATCGGATCGAGGTCGACGCCGAACAGGTTGTCGCGCACGATCGCGCGGCGACGCTCCGCCGGCCGCTCGAGCGGACAGAGCGCCGTGCGGGCGCGCTCGAGCTGGATCAGCGCCTCGAGCAGGAAGGCTCCCGATCCGACTGCGGGATCGAGGACCCTGATTCGCCGCACGGCGTCCGCGTCCCGACCCGCCAGGGCCGCCGTGAGCGAGCGCTCCACGGTCTCCCGCAGCAGCTCGCGCGGCGTGAAGTAGGTGCCCTGCGCGCGGCGCCGGTCGCGCGCCATCAGCCCCTCGAAGACACGGCCGAGCATCTCGGGATCGACCGCATCCACATCTTCGCGTTCCCGCACGGTGAAGTGAAACCGCTCGAACAGCTCGTCGAAGAGGAGACGCCACGTCTCGTTGTCGAGCGTGGCACCGGGGTACCGGCGCTCGATGGCCTGTCGCTCGAACAGCCCCCCGTTGAGGAACGGCAGGTCGCCGAGCGCACGCGACGCGCGCGGCCGCCTGTCGGGCGGCGAATTCAAGGCGCCAAAGCACAGCGGCTCGAAGATCGCGCGATGAAAGGGGTGGCCGTGGCCGAGCGCTGTGTCGAGGAGCGACGGTAGGAAGTCGCCGCGGCCGCCGAGCCACCCCCGCGCCTGCACGAAATAGAGGAAGAGCACGCGGGTCAGGATGACCAGCGCGAGTGAGCGCCGCTCGCCAGCGGTGGCGCGCGGCATCTCCGCCAGCCGCTCGGCGGCCAGCGCGTGGAGGCGCGAAAAATCGCGGAAGAACCGGCGGGTCAGCCCTTCTTCTTCGAGAACGTCGGCGGCGCGGACCGCGAGCGTCACCGAGCTGTCACGTGGGCGGGCCGCCAGGCCCGTCAGGATCTCGGCGGAAACGGGACTGGGCGGCTTGAGCGCCACGCGCAGCTGCCGCGGCCTGAGGCCCCCGTTGTGCGGGGCGAGCGCCGCCACCGCGAGCGTGGTCGCGCGAAGGTCGAGCGCCAGCAGGAGGCTGCGCTCGCCCGGTGTGGCGCGCGCCAGCCGCTCCGTCGCCGCGGCCACCTCCTGCCTCACCGGTCGCTCGGCGACGATGCCGTAGACCACGAAGGAGGTGTGCCGCCCGACGATCGCCGCACGGCGGGCCCCGAGCGCCGGTCCATTCAGACCGAGGCGGGCCCGCGCGTCTGCGTTCAGCTCTTCGCCGCCACCGGCGTAGCCCAGCTCCGTCGCCAGCTCCAGCAGGTCGTCGAGCGAGGAAAGCCGCGCCAGCAGTTGTGTGGTGATGCCCAGGCCGTGCGCTCCCGACAGGGACGGCGCACAGGATGTGGAACGAGGCCGCCGTGGCGGTTACCGCGTCATTGCACGGCGGTACTAAACGTTGCGAGCCGCTCAGCTAGGGTGAGCGTGAGCCCCCAGCTCGAGCCCGCCCCCCGCGCGGGCGTCGGCACGCTTGAGGAGAATGGCGAACACGAAGCCACACGCCCCCAGCGTGGCGAACATCACCATGCTGGCCTCGTAGCTGTGCGTGGCGACCCGCAGCCGGCCGTTGAGGTACGGGAACAGCGCCAGTCCCGCGTTCTGGATCATCGTCATCAGGCCGAAGGCCGTCCCGGTGACGTTCTTCTCCACGATCAGCGGCACCGCTGGCCACATCGCGGCGGGCACGAGCACGAACGCCGCCCCCAGCAGGACCATCGGCAGCCACGGCGGCACCATCGTGAAGCCGAGGACGAGGTAGCAGGGGATCATCAGCAGCGCGCCGAACAGCATCATCGAGGCTCGGCGCCCGACCCGGTCCACCAGCCCGCCCGCGAACGGCGCGAAGCACATCGAAGCGAAGATGATGATCGAGGTCGTCCCGCCCGCGGTCGAGAACATGTGCAGGAAGTCGTTGAACACGGTCGCCAGGAAGGTACCGCCGGTGTCCACCGTGAGCGGCAGAGCCCACTTCTCGTGGAAGAAGTCGGTCGAGAGCGCGGTGAACGGGAAGATCGCGGAGTAGAACGTCGCGCACAGTGCCACCACGTACCAGTACGAGGCGCCGAACTTCTTCACGTCCGCCAGGACGATCTTGTCGCCCGCCCCTGCCTCCGCGAGGCCCAGCGCCCGCTCCCCGTGGCGGTCCATCACAAAGTAGACCAGGTTGCTCAGCAGGCTGAGGACACACAGCGCCGCCGCGACCCACAGCGCCGCCTGCCACCCGAAATGGCTCGAGATCGAAGATTCGCTGTTGAAGCTGAACAGGGTACCGAGCCGCATGATCGCGAGCGTGATACCGAAGGAGAGCGCCAGCTCCTTGCCCCGGAACCAGCGCGCCAGGATCGCGCTCTGTGCGACGATCAGGGACTCGGAGCCCGCCCCGAAGATGAACCGCCCGGCCACTGCGATCGTGAAGCTCGGGGCGATGGCCACGATGCACGCGCCGAGGACCACCAGGGCCGAGAGGATCAGGCTCGCGAGCCGCGTCCCGATCCGGTCGATCATCAGACCGGAGAGCGCTACGCAGATGATCGCGGCGACGGAGTAGATGGTGTACATCCCGCCGATCGCTGCCTGGTCGGTATGCCAGGCCTTCATGAGCGTCGGGCCCAGCGCTCCGATGCTGTCGTACGCGAAGTAGCTGCCGAAGGGCAGCAGCCCTACGAACAGCAGCACCGTGTAGCGGTAGGCTCCCCGCGTCGGGTGGAACCAGCCGATCTCCGTCGCCGTCGCCTCGCTCATCACGCCTCCAAGAGTAGACCTCGCACCATTACGACATCACCGCGTCACCGTAGCATCAGGACCGGCATTCAATCTCACTTATCACCCATCACCTTGATCACGACCCGCTTCCTCCGCCGGCCGTCCCACTCCCCGTAGAAGATCCGCTGCCAGGGGCCGAGGTCGAGCGCGCCCTTGGTGACCGGCACGATCACCTCGTGCCCGATCGTCAGGCTCCTGAGATGGGCGGCGGCGTTGTCCTCGCCGGTCTCGTTGTGGTGATAGCGGTCGGGGTCCCACGGCGCGACGGTGTGCTCGAGCCAGTGCAGGATGTCCTGCCAGAGCCCCGGCTCGTGATCGTTGACGAAGACTGACGCCGTGATGTGCATCGCCGAGACGAGGACGAACCCCTCCTTGATGCCGCTCGCGGCCACCTGCACGGCCACCTGGTCGGTGACGTCGATGATCTCCTGCCGCTGCTTGGTCTGGAACCAGAGATAATGCGTATGCGCCGCCATCGCGTCCTCCCGTCGCCGGATATCCGGGCCGTCAGCCGTCTTCCGCCGCGAGGATTGCTCCCGGGCGGTTCGGAATGCGAGATTCCCCGCACTCCAACCGGGAGTCTTCAGGGTGTCGAATGCGCAGGGCGGCTCGCCGCGCTGGGCGCTGGTCCTCGGCGTTTCCAGCGGCTTCGGGGCCGAGTGCGGCCTCGCGCTCGCGGCCGCGGGCTACGAGATCTGCGGCGTCCACCTCGACCGGAAGGCGGGGCTCGCCCGCGTCGCCGAGATCAAAGCCGCGATCGAGAAGCTGGGCCGCCGGGCGCTGTTCTTCAACTACAACGCGGCCGACGCCGAAAAGCGGGCCGAGGTGTTGAGCTGCCTCGAGGCGGAGCACGCCAAGGTTTACGTGCTGCTGCATTCGCTGGCGTTCGGCGCGCTCAAGCCGTTCGTCGGAGACGACGCCGTCAACGAGCAGCAGATGGACATGACGCTGAGCGTGATGGCGCACAGCCTGGTCTACTGGACCCAGGAGGCGCACCGCCGGGGGCTGCTGCAGCGGGGCGCGCGGATCTTCTCGATGACGTCCTCCGGCTCGACGCGGGCCATCGCCTCGTACGGCGCGGTGTCGGCGGCGAAGGCCGCCCTCGAGTCCCACACCCGCCAGCTGGCCTACGAGCTGGCCGAGCACGGCATCGCCGTCAACGCCCTGCGCGCGGGCGTGACCGACACGCCGGCGGCCCGGAAGATCCCCGGCAGCGACAAGCTGTTCGACGGGGCCGCCCAGAAGAACCCGGCCAAGCGGCTGACGACGCCGCGGGACGTCGCGGGCGCGCTGGTGGCCCTGTGCCACCCCGACGCGGGGTGGCTGACGGGCAACGTGATCAACGTGGACGGGGGCGAGGAGATCTCAGCCGGCTGACCGCTCGTCCAGGAGCTTCAGCTCGCCCTCGATGCCGTCGAGCTGGGCGAGCAGCTCCTGGACGTGGTCCGTGGTCGGCACGGGCACGCCTTCCTTCGAGAACATCGTAGCCACCAGGGCGTCGGTGTACCCCACCACGGCGTTGGCGACCCCGCGATCCAGGACCCGATTGATCCGCAGCACCGTGGGCAGCTGCTGGCGGGCCGGCAGCGCGACGAACAGGTCGGCCAGATCCCGCGTCAGGAGTTCCCGCAGGTACTGAAGCTCCTCGACCACCTCGCCGGCTGAGAGACCGCGCACGGCCGCCAGCCGGCCGTAGATCTCTGTCGCGGCGAACCAGGTCTCGCTGGCTTCCCGTCGCAGCGGTCCCGCCATGTGGGCCAGAAGATCCACGATCAGCTTGAGGAGGCGGTCGGTCGCCGGCGCGCCGAGGGCCAGGCCGCCGGCTTGGCGGGCGGCGAGGAATCGCGACCATTTGGCCACGAGGTCGTCCCGGGCGGCCATGATGCCGCGCCCCAGGACGATCAATGCGGGGGCCGAAGTCCGTACGGGAAGAGTCGCCACCGGGGGGGAAGAATAGACCCGGGGCCCAAACCGGGCTAGGCGTGCCGTCGCGGGCGCCGGGGGGGCCGGGGGGCCGGCTCCCTCGATCGGAGAGCCGGCGGGGCGCCAAGACGGAGCGGCCCGGACGCTCGCGCGCCCGGGCCGCCCGGCGACTGTCGTGCCGTCGCGTCTAGAAGCCGGCCTGCCTCAACTCCTCGAGATCCCGCTCCCGAGGAACGGCGAGCCGAGCCAGCAACTCTTCGCGACGACGCTTCCACAGCAGCCCCGCCGCGGCCAACGCCGCAACGGCCAGCAGACTGACACCGAAGATGCGGATAGCCCCCTCCTTGATCGGGTCCATATAATCTATACGCCCGCGCAAGCCCCAAGTTTCGCGCTCACCTTGTCCGCGAAGCCAGCGGCGATGATACTTGCGCACAAGTATGGTTCGGTGGCGTTAGTCAGGCGTGAGGGAGGCGTTTGTGCCGATCTTCGAATACCACTGCAGCGGCTGCGGACTGGATTTCGAGCGGCTGGTCCGCCCGGAGGACCAGGTGGCCTGTCCGGAGTGCGGCTCTTCCAAGATCAGGAAGCAACTGTCCGTGGTGGCCGCCCCGCGCCGGCGCGGCGGCGCGTCCGACGACGCCGGCGGCTGCTGCTCCGGCGGCGGGTGCAGCTGCCGGAACTAGGCCCCTTCGTCGAGCGCCTGCGCGGCACGCTGGCCGGCCGCACGCCGGTGCCGGTGGACAGGCCGGAAGCCCGACGCGCCGCCGTGGCCCTGGTGGTTGCCGCCGGGGGCGTCGACCCTGCAGTCCTCTTCATCAAGCGTCAACGTCGTGTGGGAGACCCCTGGTCGGGCCAGATGGCCCTACCGGGGGGCTTCGTATCGACGGAGGACTCCTCGCTCGAAGCGACCGCGCGCCGCGAGACCGCGGAGGAAACGGGCATCGATCTCGGGGACGCGGCGCTGCTTGGGGTGCTCGACGACGTCAGCCCGCGCACACCGTACCTCCCGCCGATCGTGGTGCGGCCGTTCGCTTTCCTGCTCCCGGAACGGCCGGAGCCGGTCCCCGGCCCCGAGGTCGAGGCCGCGGTCTGGCTTCCCACAAGCCAGCTTTTCTCCGCCCGGTTCCGGCGGCCCTTCCGCCTCACGCTTCCGGGGGAAACGCGCGAGTTCGCTTCGATTGTCATCGGCGATTACACGATCTGGGGCCTGACGGAACGGGTGTTGAGCCAACTCGAGGAGTTGGGCGTGGCCCGGCTCAGCGCCGACTAACCCTTCCGCGCCTGCTCGATGGCCTGGAGGATCGCCGCCAGGCGCCGGTCTCTCGCCTCGCGGATGACGTCCAGCTTGCCCCCGTAGGCGCGCTCGATCTGACCGGTGAGTGCCTGCACCTGCTCCTGCTCGAGCTTCGTCCACTGCGCCAGGCTGGCCCACCAGATTTCGAATGACTGGAGGAGCTGGTCCAAGAATCCCTTGACGCCTTCGTCGCCCGCGCCGAGGTGGTAGGTGAGGTGCGGGCCGGCCGCGGCCCAGCCCAGGCCGGGACCCAGCGAGACGGCGCGATCGATGTCGTCCACGTCGATGACCCCCGCGAGCACGAGATCGATGCACTCGCGCCAAACCGCCGCGGCGATGCGGCCGACCGCATTCCCGGGCACTTCCCGCTTGAGCGTGATCGGGATCCGTCCGAGCGCGCGAAGCCACTGGCGCACGCTCTCCACCGCGGGGGCTGCGGTGAACTTGCCCGGGACGACCTCGACGAGCGGGATCAACTCCGGCGGATTGAGCGGATGGGCGACGAGGCAGCGCTGCTGATCGCGGCTCCTGGCCGCGATCTCGGTGATCGGGAGCCCGCTCGACGACGAGGTGACGACCGCCTCGGGGCTGGCTACCTGGCTGAGGTTCTCGAAGATCCGCTGCTTGGTCTTCAGGTCTTCGGGCGCCGACTCGATGATCCAGTCGGCGTTGCCGCAGGCCTGGAGGAGCGAGCGCCCCATCCGCACGCGGCGGAGTCCCTGCTCGACCGTCTGTGCGGGGGCGCGGCCCAGCTTGGCGAGGGTGCGAGCGCGGCGGGCGATCTCCGAGACCGCCCGGTCGCCTGCCTTCACGTCCGTGTCGAAGAGTGCGCACTCCCAGCCGGCGGAGGCGCACAGCGCGGCCCAGCCGCGGCCGATGGCCCCGGCTCCGATGATGGCGACCTTGGGGGGAGATCCTGCTGGGGCGGTCATGCCGGGAGAAACTAGGGCTGAAAATCCGCCTTCGTAAGCCACCGGCCGAAGAGGTACTCCAGCAGCAGGTCATGCACCGGCCCCACGATCACGTCGCGGTAAACGCGCACCGGCGCTTCGCCCGCTCCGCCGACGCGCGTCTCGCCCCGGCCTGTGGCCTCGGCGAGGCTCACGGCGATCGGCAGGCTGTCGGCCGAGCCCCAGGAGGGCTCGAGGGCGAGGGCCACGGCCAGAGGGTCGTTGATGACCGCCCCGGGGAGCCCTTCGCGCTCCTGATGGAACCGCACGTAGAAGCCGAGCAGCGCGCCGAGCCATTGGGCGTCGCCGTCGCGGTGGCTGGCCAGCTTGTGCACCGCCGCTGCCGGTATGACGAGGCGCCGGGTGACGTCCAAACCGACCAGCTCGGTGCCTAAGCGCGCGGCGAAGACCTCCGCCGCCGCCTCCGGATCGCACCAGACGTTGAACTCGGCCAGCCCTCCGGAATTGCCGGCTGCGGCAATGTTGCCTCCCATTGCCACGTGCCGCGTCACCCGCGAACGCAGGAACGCAGGATCGTTGCGCAGCGCCAGCGCGAGGTTCGTCAGGGGCCCGAGCGTGACCAGCGTGACGGGGCCGCCGGCGGCGCGCAGGGCGTCGAGAATGCCGGTGGATGTGGGTCGAACGGGCGCTGCGGGCGGCAGCCGGTGATCGCCGAGGCCGTCGGTTCCGTGGGTTTCCTTGGCAGTGGCCAGTGGACGGACCAGCGGGCGGTCCGCGCCCGAAAAGACGGGCACCGCGGCGCCGGCGCGCCCCAGCACCAGGCGCGCGTTCCGCGAGGCGTTATCCAGCGTCGTGTTGCCGTAGGAGGCGGAGACGGCGAGGAGGCGTGCGCCGCGAGCCCGCGCGGCGAGGATCAACGCCAGCGAGTCGTCGATGCCCGGATCGGTGTCGATGACGAGCGGGAGCGTCACGTCCCGGCGAAGAGTACCCGCGCCAGCAGCGCCAGCTCGGCCTGCGCGCCCGGCACCCAGCAGATGTCGTTGATCAGCGCGGCCGGCAGCGCCGTGCCGCCGATCCGCCGTGCGAAACGGGGCACCTGTGCGGCGTCGAGGACCCACGCATCCACGTGCGGGCTGACGATGGCCAGCTGGAGCGCCAGCCGCGCGTCGGCTGCGCAGTTCGAGCACGAAGCGCTCACCAGCATCCGCACGGAGACCGGATTGCGCAGCTCTTCCAGCACCTTCACGGTGCCGGCGGAGAGCCCGGTCTCGCCCCTGGAAACGTCGATGATCGCGTTGACCAGGATGGGCACTTCGTAGCCGGCGGGCGTGCCGGCGAAATGCACGCCGCCGCGCGTCCTTCCGGCGAGCGAGATGACGACGGGGGCGTCGTCCCCGAGGTCGGCGAGCGGCGCCGCGGGCGCGGTCTCGAGCGTGAGGAGGCTCGACAGCGCCGCCAGCTCGCCGAGCAGGGCCTCGGCGCGCCGCGCGGTGGCGACGGCCGCCTCATCCGGCGGGTGCGGCGGGACGGTGAGCATCATCCGCACCGGTCCCGCCAGCTGCTGCTCGAACGCCCGCGCCAGCCCGAGCCGATCGAACTCGGGAAGGACGGGCGCCCCGACGGTTTCTCCTATCGCGCCGGGCCTCCGTGCGTGCTGATGTAGTCTTCGCGCCGCGCGTCTGCGAAGGCGAGGTAATTGAGCCGCCCGACGCAGAGGCGCGCGACGATCCAGTCCGTCACGCGGGCGCGATCGGTGTGCATCAGCCGCGTGCCCTGGTAGGCGTTCCACCACGCGGTGAGCGCCTCATTGACCCGGCCGAGTCCGCGACCCTGCTCGATGTTGAAGGTGTCGAGCGCCGCCTTGATGGCGGGGTCGTTCCGGTCACGGACGAACTCCCAGACGCCGTTCTCCGGAATCGTGTCGAAGTCCACGCGTACGCCGGCCTTCCTCAGGCTCGAGACCGCGATCTCGCGGGTCAGCCGGTAGATCGTCGCGCCGTCCTCGAAGCTGGAGTCGATGACCGCGCCGGCGATCAGCTTGCCGTACTCCGGGTACGCGTTCTTCCGGGCAGCGCCCACGAGGGCGGAGGTGAGCACGCGCCGGAACCCCGGGTCTCCGGTGCGCAACTTGTCGAGCACGCCCTTCATGACGGGCGAGATCGAGTCCTTCTTCCCGGCGGAATCCAGCCGCATCGCCTCGTGCAACTCGGCCTGGAAGAGCTTCTCCGAGAAGGTGTGGTAATTGGACAGGATGTCGAGCCCGATGCTGTTGCGGGACGGCGTGTGACCGAGGAGCCCGAACACCGTCTTGAGGCGGCCGAGCCAGTACTGCATCGTCGCGTCGGTGTAGATGTCCTTGATCCCCACCTGGAGGTCGTGGATCGGGTTGCCGACGTCGGCGATGTAGTGCATCGCGTTGCCCGCGAAGAGGGCCGACAGCATGTCGGTGCCCGAGCCCCCGCCCAGCGCCGTGACGTAGGAGAGGTCCGTGTACATCTGCGCGTTCGCCTCGGCGAACGACTCCACCGAGTCCGTCTGATAGCCGATGGCCGCGACGAAATTCCACGGCGCGATGGTGAGGACGCCGGGATCACTCGAGTGCACCTGATGGTTCAGCGCCATGTGGGCGCTCGCCTGGCTCGAAAGTCCCGTGCGATTCCCCCAGTTGAGGGTCATCGGGTCGAACGGCACCGTGTCGCCCTTCGCCGTCAGCACGATCTTGCCGTCGGCGGTACGGTAGAGCCGGTCCTGGTTGCGCCGGTCGAGGTCCGGGTACACCGAACCCATCTGCAGCGCGTTCTCGAGCGAGATCTGCTGGCCCGATGTGTAGGGCGTCGTCGGGTCCATCGCCACGTCGGCCGGCGTGCGCGCGCGATAGACGGCCGCGAACGAGTCCACCCCGAGCACCCCCGCCCCGGGGTTCATCATCAGGAATTCCTTGAACGCCTTGAGATCGAAGGAGGCCGGCGTCGGATAGCGCTTCAGGAAGGCGGCGCGCACGCCGGCGTCCTTCAGGGCCGAGGCTCGGCCATAGAACCAGGTGCGGAACCCCGCCACGTCGGCGTCGGTCGCCCCCGAGAGCATCGTCGTGCGAATAGCGGGTACGTTCAGCCCCGGCGCCGACTTGAAATCCTTCAGGACCTCGGACGGGGCGATGTAGTGGATCCAGACGCCGTATCCGAGGGCGGCAGACGGGGCGGCGAGCAGCGCGAAGACGAGCGCGAGGCGCGTGAGGCGCGGCGAAGAAGCCAGCATGAAACCCTCCACGAGGGGATTCGATTCCGACGGCGGATGTAATCAGCAAGGCGCATACCAGCAAGCCGCCGAGCCACGAATGGCGAGGGTCCCGTTCGGGGATGTCCAACGTTGCGCCACCGCGCAGGGACATGCCAATTGGGCTGCATGGCCGGCGCCATCCGCCTGGGGACGCAAGGCTGGAACTACGGCGCGTGGGTCGGGCCGTTCTATCCCGACGGCACGCGGCCGGCGGACTACCTCACGGTCTACGCGAGGGCGTTCGAGACCGTTGAGGTGGATTCCACTTTCTACGCCATTCCGCCGGAGAAGACGGTGCGCGGCTGGCGTTCGAGGGTGCCCGACCATTTCACCTTCGCCCTCAAGATGCCGCGCGAGATCACGCACGAGCGCCGGCTCGTCGGGTGCAGCGATCTGGTCGCGCTGTTCGCGGACCGGCTCCGGCTGCTGGGGCCGAAGCTCGGCCCCGTCCTGATCCAACTCGGTCCCGACTTCGGCCCCGAGCAGCGGGGCGCGCTCGAGGGCTTTCTTCCACTGCTGCCGCGGGACCTGCACTTCGCCATCGAGCTCCGTCGGCCGGGCTGGCTTGGTCCGGAGCTGCTCGAGTTGCTGCGGACGTTCCACGTCGCGCTGGCGCTGACCGACGGGCCGTTCCTCAACCGGGAGCGGATGATAGCGCTCGCAGCGCACCCCACTGCGGACTTCGGCTACGTGCGGTGGATGGGACCCAACCGCGGGATCGAGGACTACTCACGGGTGGTCGTGGACCGGCAGCAGGAGCTGGGGATGTGGGCTGTCGGCCTGGCGGCGCTGGCCGCGCGGGTGAACACGGTGCACGGCTATTTCAACAACCACTTCCAGGGCCATTCCCCGGCGAGCGCCCGGGCGATGCAGGCCCTGCTGGGCCAGCGGCCCGTGGAGCCGATCACGCTGGCGGACCAGACGGAGCTGTTCTAAGTTGGCACCCATGTCGGATCTCGAACTTTTCGCCAGTGGACAGGGACGTCGCATCCTCATCGTGGATGACGACGAGGCCGTCCTGAAGGGGCTCAGCGAGTACTTCGCGCGGCTGGGCTACGAGGTCGTGCGCGCGGCGACGGGCCAGCAGGGTCTCGACGGCTTCAAGTCGCAGGAACCGGACGTCACGATCCTCGACTTGAGGCTCCCCGATATCGACGGGATGCAGATCCTGGAGATCATGCGCCGCAAGCGCGCGCTGGTCATCCTGCTGACCGGCTACGGCGACATTCCGACGGCGGTGCGCGCGATGCAGCTGGGCGCGGAGAACTTCCTCACAAAGCCCGTGGATCTCCCGCACCTCGTGGCGACCGTGGAGCACGCCATCGAGAAGCTCGACCTGCGCCGGGAGAACGTTCGGCTGCGTGGGATGGTCCCCACCACCCGCCGGAAGGTGTTCCAGGCGGTGGCGGCCCTGGTGCTGATCGCGGCCGCCCTGCTGGTCGGCCGATTCGTGGGGAGAGTCGGCACCTCGTATGAGGCGCCGCCGGAGATCGCTCCGGTCAAGTCGGCCGCACCGCGCCCCGAGCCAGCCGGCACCGGCAGCGTGAAGCTGCCGGGGCTCGCTCAGCCCGCGTCATCCACGGCGGTGCCGCGGCGCTGAAACGTCCCGAGGCGCTCGCGCGTATAGTCAGCGGGACGGAGAAGCACCGTTCCTGTTCCGCAAGAAGAACGTTTCTCATGACGATTCTGGTCCGCCTCCCGGTGGGCCGTGCGGAAGACCCGGACCAAGGTCCGGGAGCAGAGCGGGGTCCGAAGCCACCCAGGCTTCGGGCCCCGTCCTGCATTCCGGATCGGCGGTTCTCCGCGAGCATGCGCTACGCGCGATTTCGCGATAGCGTCGCGTCGGCGTCGCGACGCTTGTCTTTGTTATTCACGGTCACGCTCCTGGCGATCGGCTTCGCGGCCTGCGGCAACGAGACCGCACGCGCGCCCAACCCGACGGCATACGACTGGCCGGACACGTTCTCGTACCGGATCGCGTTCGAGGCACGGAGCACGCGGGACACGGAGACCGTCGGGCTGTACGAGGAGTCGAAGGAGCTTCGATTCGCTGTGCGAGACGATGGGACGTTCGCGGTATGGCGGGACAGTGTGCGGAAGACGGAGACGCGGCGCGCCGCGGCATCGTCCGCGGCGTCGCTGTGGCCGGAGGATACGCTGCATTACTTCGTGCGGCTGAGCCAATGGGGGGAGTTCCTGGCGATCGAGCCGGGCTGCGATCCTGCGGCGGCGGTGTGTCGCGAGGTGCCGCCGTCGGCGTTGCCGCGGGAGCTGCGGCACCTGATCCCGCGGCTCCCGTTGTGGTGGCCGCCGAAGGGCGCGCATTGGGAGGACACGCTCCTCTTCGACGATCTGCCGCGTCCGCGGGGTGGGCGTGGGATGGTGACCACCGTCTACAGCGCGGCGCGGGACACGGTGGCGGGCGACAGGGCCTACTGGATCGTCACCTGGCATTCGGTGCGGCGGGCAGTCCGCAGTGCGGCCGGTGGCGCGGCCGTTGCGGAGCCGGATCTCGAGGAGAGCGGGGCCGTCTACGTGGACAAGCAGCTTCTGATCCCTGCGCTCGCGGAGTGGCGGGGGACGACCCTGCCCGCACCCGAGCTTCGTACTCTCGGCGCGACCAGGACGGCGATCCGCGGCCGCGCGGTCCTCGTGGGCAGCGGGCTCGATTCGCTGCCGTTCACGGAGGAGGCACGGTGAATCTCTCTGTCGTCACGATGCTCGAGCGGCTCCTGGTCGCGCTACTCGTCGGCGTGCTGATCGGGCTGGATCGGGAGCGCGCCGAGGTGCGCAAGGCGCGCCAGATCTTCGCGGGCGTGCGGACCTTCCCCCTGGTGGCGCTGTGCGGCGCGGTGCCTGCGCTTCTGGTGGAGCAGATGGGACCGCTCCTGGCGGCCGTGAGCCTGGTGGCCGTCGCGGCGATCGCCGTCGTGTCCTACCTGCGTGCCTCCGCCAACGGGGACATGGGGGCGACGACGGAGGTGGCGGCCATCGCGACCTTCCTGCTGGGCGCACTGGCGGGGGCCGGAGAGCTGGTGGTGGCGGGGGCCTGCGGAGTTGCGGTCGCGGTGCTGCTGGTGGCCAAGCCCAAGCTGGAAGCGTTTTCCCGCGCGCTCACGCCGGAGGAGCTGACCGCCGCCCTGGAGCTCGCGGTCATCACCGTCATCGTCCTGCCGCTGCTTCCCAACCGGGGGTTCGGGCCCTGGCAGGTCTGGAATCCGCGCGAGATCTGGATGGTGGTGGTGCTGGTGACGGCGCTCTCGTTCGTGGGGTTCGTGGCCATGCGGCTGCTGGGGGAGCGGCGCGGGATGGCGGTGACGGGCGCGGTGGGCGGACTGGTGTCGAGCACAGCGGTGACGATGGCGATGGCGGAGCGGTCGCGGAGCGCCGACGCCCTGGCGCGCGCGGCCGCCGCTGCGGCGGTGGTGGCTTCCTCCATCATGCCGCTCAGGGTGGCCGTGCTGGCGGGAGCGGTGAACGTCGGGATCCTGCCGCGGCTCCTGCCCGTGGTATTCGTGATGTCCCTGGCGGGCCTGATCGCCGCGTGGTTCTTGTCGCGGCGGCGGCCCGACGAGCCATCCGAATCGAGCAGCCAGATCAAGAACCCGTTCAGCCTGGTGGCCGCCCTGAGCTTCGCCGCGATCTACGCGGTCGTGCTGGTCGTCGTGCACGGTTCCGGCGTGTACTTCGGTGCGGGCGGGACGTACGCGGCGGCGGGGCTGTCCGCAGTCGCAGACGTGGACGCGGTGACGATTGCGTTTTCGCGTTTGGGTCCGGGCGACACCGTCTGGCGGATGCCGGCGGCCGCGGTGACGGTGGCCGCGGTGGCCAACACGCTGGTCAAGATGGGCATCGCGCTGGCCACGGGGAGCGCGCGGTTCCGGCGGTACGTCGGCGTGTCGCTTGCGGCGACGGCCGTGGTGGGCGCGGCCGCGGGGCTACTCGTCTACTGGCGCTTCTAAGCCCATTCCGCGGGCCGAGAACCGGCGTCCCGCTGTCGCTCTGTAACCCTGCAACTCTGCAACGCTGTCAGTACGCCCTCACGTCGCGGATCTGATCGAGTCGGACGACCATCCGCTCGCCGCTCGGCCGCTTCCTCGCCTCCAGGTACTGCGTTCCGCCCTCCCGGTACCAGGTGCGCGGCTGCACTTCCACGGCACCCTGGTCGAGCACGAGCTGGACGACGCCGCGCAGGATCATCGCCGCTTCCAGTTTGTTGTGCATGCGGGGGTCGAGAGGGCCGGAGGGGGCGGCGTCGGGGGGCATCGCTATCGTCTCCGAGCAGCAGAGAGGGGCGTCTGCGCGTCAAGTGACGCGGATATTGGGGTTCGGGCCGCCCCGCGTCGGTGAGGCGGGTCACCGCGGCGCGCTCGCGCCGCAGGACGGCGGCACTATACTTACCCCCATGTTGCGCCTGGCCGTGGCCCAATTCAAGCCTGCCAAGGGCGAGTACTCCGCGAACCTGCGGCGGATCGGCGGGTTGCTGGCGCGCCTCGGTGAGCGGCCGGATTCCCCCGAGCTCGTCATCTTCCCCGAAGCGGCGATGGCCGGGTACCTCCTGGAGGGAGGGGTGCGGGAGGTCGCGGTCACCGCGGGCAAGCTCTTCGAGGACCTCGAAGCGCAGCACCAGACCGCCGGCGGCCCGCCGCTCGACATTGTCGTCGGCTTCTACGAGCGGTGGCGCGACCGGCTCTACAACTCGGCCATCTACGCCACGCTGGGGGGACCGCAGGCGGGGATCGTGCACGTCCACCGCAAGGTCTTCCTGCCGACGTACGGCGTGCTCGACGAGGAGCGGTTCGTCGAGGCGGGCCACGACGTCGGCGTGTTCGAGACGCGCTGGGGGAAAGCGGCGCTGCTGATCTGCGAAGACGCCTGGCACTCCCTCCCGCCGACGGTGGCGGCGCTGCGGGGCGCGCAGCTCGTGATCATCCCCTCGGCCTCGCCCGCACGCGGGATGACGCCGGGCGAGGAGACGCTCGCGCGTCCGGCGAACGTCGCCCGGTGGGAGCGGATCGCCCGGTCCGTCGCCGAAGAGCACGGGGTCTGGGTCGTGGTCGCGCAACTGGTCGGCTTCGAGGGAGGGAAGGGTTTCGCCGGCGGCTCGGTCGTGGCGACGCCGCGCGGCGAGATCCAGGCGCGGGGGCCGCTCTGGGAGGAGGCGCTGATCGAGACTCCGGTGGACCTGCGAGAGATCGCGCGGGTTCGAGCCGACCAGCCGCTCCTGGCCGACCTCGAGACCCACCTCCCGCATCTTCTCAGTTCCCTCGAGCGGCCGCAGGCCGCGAGCGCGTACGACCGGGGCACTGGGGGGCCGCGGGCCGCGGGGCGTCCGGTCGGAACGGGGCTGCCCGCCACGAGCACGGGCGCGGCCGCCGCCGATCCTCTCGCCATCGACTGCGCCCTCGTGGAGCAGTGGCTCGTCGAGTTCCTGCGCGAAGAGGTGAAAGGGCGGCGTGGCTTCGACCGGGCGGTAGTCGGGCTCTCGGGCGGCGTGGACAGCGCGGTCACGGCGTTCCTCGCCGCGCGGGCGCTGGGGCCGGAGAACGTCTGGGGATTCATGCTGCCGTACCGGACCAGCAGTCCGGAAAGCCTCGCCCACGCGCAGCTCGTCGTGAACGCGCTCGGCATCCCCTCGCGCACGGTGGACATCACCGGAGCGGTCGACGGATACGTCGGGTCGGCGGAGCCTGAAGCCGACGCCTCGCGCCGCGGCAACGTGATGGCGCGGGTGCGCATGATCGTCCTGTTCGACCAGTCGGCGAAGCTGCGCGCCCTCGCCCTCGGCACCGGGAACAAGACGGAGCGCCTGCTCGGCTACTTCACCTGGCACGCCGACGACTCGCCGCCGATCAATCCGCTGGGGGACCTCTTCAAGAGCCAGGTGTGGGCGCTGGCACGGCACCTCGGCCTACCGAAGGAGATTGTGGAGAAGCCCGCGACCGCCGACCTCATCAAGGGGCAGACGGACGAAGGCGATCTCGGCATCTCGTACGCCAGGGCCGACCGCATCCTCCATTGGCTGCTGCGGGGATTCAAGGAGGAGGAGATCGTGGCGCTCGGCTTCACGGAGCGCGAGGTGGAGCTGGTCGAGCGGAGGCTCAACTCCACGCACTGGAAGCGCCGGCTCCCCACGGTCGCGATGCTGAGCCAGGCGGCGATCGGCGAATCGTACCTCCGGCCGGTGGACTATTGATGGAAGGCCGCCCGCCCCGCCTGTCCCACACCACGATCGCCGAAGTGATGATGCCGCACATGGCGAACCACGTCGGCAACGTGCACGGCGGCGTCATCCTCGGGATGCTCGATCGCGTGGGCGCGGTGAGCGCGATCCGTCACGCCCAGCGCACCTGCGTGACGGTTTCGGTCGACCGGGTCGACTTCCGGGAGCCGATCCATCTCGGCGAGCTGGTGACGATGTACGCCAGCGTGAACTACGCGCACCGGACCTCCGTCGAGGTCGGCGTGCGGGTCGAGGCGGAGAACCTCCTGACGGGGGTGCGGCGGCACACCAACACCTGCTATCTGACCTTCGTCGCCATCGACGAGGCTGGCCACCCGGTGCGGGTCCCGCCGGTGCTTCCCGAGACCGAGGAAGAGAAGCGCCGCTACCGGGAAGCGGAGGCGCGGCGGGCGCACCGCATCGCGGAGCTGAAGAAGCGGGGGAGGCGATGACGGTCGAGCCCGAGCGCCTGGTCCTGGTCCTGTCGGGGGGCGGGATGAAGGCGATGGCCCAGGTCGGCGCGCTCCGCGCCATCGAGGAGGCGCGGCTGGTGCCGTCGGAGGTCGTCGCCACGTCCGCCGGCGCGCTGATCGGCGCGCTGATCGCCGCGGGTCTCGGCTATGAGGAGATCGTGCCGCGGGTGTTCGGCGTCGGCCGGAGCGAGCTGGCATCGCTGGCCCGGATGTCGGTCCTGGTGCGCGGCCTCAGCGCGCCGAGCGTCCTCAAGCCGCAGCCGATGCGCGCGTTGATCGAGCGGCTGCTTCCGGTGCACGAC
Source organism: Gemmatimonadales bacterium (assembly GCA_049513575.1). GTDB lineage: Bacteria > Gemmatimonadota > Gemmatimonadetes > Gemmatimonadales > JACORV01 > Fen-1245. The sequence continues at coordinate 633,268 of JBEKVZ010000001.1, read as the reverse complement.
TTCGCGTCGCTGCGTTACCCCTTGCGCGTCGTCGCCGTGGACGTGGACAGCGGCGTGCCGGTGGTGTTCGGGACCGGCGGCAGGGCCGAGTGCTCGGTGGTCGAGGCGGTGCTGGCTTCGATGGCGCTGCCGGTCTACCTCCCGCCCGTCCGGATCGGGGAACGGAGATACATAGACGGCGGCGTGCTGCAGGTGCTGCCGCTCGACGTCGCGGCCGCCGTGCCGGCGGACCTCGTGGTGGCGGTGGACGTGGGTCCGGTGCGGGAAGCCCCGCCGCCCGGTTTCCCGCGCGGCCCGGCGCTGCTCGAGGCGCACGATCGAGCGATGGCGATCGCGATGGCCGAGCAGCGTGCGCGGGCGGTCGAGGCCTGGCAGCAGGACCCGGGGCGGGCGCCGCTGGTGCTGGTGGAGCCGCCGGTGGACCCCCACGGGACATTCGCCTTCGACCGCACGGCGGACTTCATCGAGGCCGGGTACCGTGCGGCGCACGCGGCCCTGGCGGGCCGCGGACGCACGGACGCGCAGACGCACGGGCGTACGGCGGCGCTGGCGCCGCGGGCAGGGGCGGCGACATGACAGACGTGAAGCTGTTCACGGTCGAGCGCGCCAACAGCGCACTCCCGCTGGTGCGGCGCATCGTGCAGGACATCGTCGCCGAGCACCCGCGCTGGAAAGATCTGGTTTCGCGGTACGAGCTGGCGGCTGCGGGGGCGCGGGCCGAATGGGGCGAGTCGCCGGAGCAGCTGGAGCTCCGGCGGGAGATCGACGCGATCGCCCGGCGCATCAACGGCTACGTGGACGAGTTGGCGGAAGTGGGCTGCGTGTTGAAGGGGTTCGAGCAGGGGCTGGTGGATTTCTACGGTTTGCACGAAGGCCGGCTGGTCTTCCTCTGCTGGAAGCTCGGCGAGGAGGCCGTGAGACACTGGCACGAGGTCGACGCGGGGTTCGCTGGCCGGCAAGAGATCACGCCGGACTTCGTCACGAGTGATACGGAGGTTGAGCCATGAGATCGGCGGCTCTCCTAGCCGCGGCGCTGACGCTGACGGGCTGCGCCCACCGTTGGAGCGGGCCGGAGGCGATCCACCCGCAGCCCAACCGGCCCTACAGCCAGGCGGTGCGGGTCGGCGGCACCTACTACTTCGCCGGCAAGATCGGCGTCACCGATTCCACCCGTGCGCTCACGACGGGGCGGACCGCCGCGGAAACGCGCAACATCCTGGAGTCGTTCCGGGCGCTCTTCACGGAACTCGGCCTGTCGCCGGCGGACGTGGTCCAGGCCACGGTCTACCTGGCCGACATCAACGACTACGACGAGATGAACCGGGCGTATGCCGAGTTCTTCCCCACCGCTCCTCCCGCGCGCGAGACCGTCGCGGTGAGCGGCATCGTGTCCGGCGCGCGGGTCGAGATCTCCTTCATCGCCGTGAAGCACGGCCGGAGGTAGCGGCATGCTGCGATTCCTGCACTGGGCCGGGTTCTCGATCTGGCTCGGCGCGCAGCTGACGTTCATGGTGTGGGGCCCGCAGACCAAGGCCGCCTCCCTGGAGGCGTGGGCGCACACCTGGAAGACACTGGCGAAGGTCCAGGGCTTCATCGTCGCGCCGGCGGCGGCGGTGGCCACGCTCACCGGCATCATGATGACGATGCAGATCGTCAGCCTGCACGGAGAACCATCGCCGTCGCTCTGGGCGATGCAGGGCTTCGGCCTGCTGGCCGGGGTGCTCGCGATCGGGGTGGTGACACCGCTCGTGAACCGCGTGGCGGCGTGGGCCCACGCGAGCCTCGCCGCAGGGCAGAAGGACCCGCGGGCCGAGCGCGCGCGGGTGGCCCTGGCCTGGGCGGGATCGATCACGGGAGCGCTGATCCTCGTCGGACTGTGGTTCGGCGCGCAGGCGCCGAGGATACTGCCGTGACGACCGACCGGCGGGAGTTCGTGCGGAGCGCGGCGCTCGCGGGCGCCGCGCTGGCGTTTCCGGGGGCAGGCTGGCTCAGCCGCGTCGGGGCGGCGGAGCCGGTCGAGCCCTTCGTTCCGCTGCTGGAGGGGCAGCAGGACGATGAGGCGTACTGGCGAATGGTGCGGAGCCAGTTCCTGATCTCCCCGAAGGGGATCTACTTCAACACCGGGACCATCGGCGCTTCACCGCGCACGGTACTCGACGCCACCGTCGCGCACATGACCGCGTTCGAGACCGTGTTCGACGCGTACGGCGTGGACATCGAGGCGCTGCGGCGCTCGGTGGGAGCCCTCGTCGGCGCGGCGGCGAGCACGCTGGCGTTCACGCGCAACACGACCGAGTCCATGAGCTGGATCGCGGGCGGGCTCGATTTCCGTCCCGGGGACGAGATCCTCACCACGACCCACGAGCACGTGGGGGGCATGTGCCCGTGGCAGGCGGTCGCCAAGCGCCGGAACCTCGTCTTCACCCAGTTCCCGCTGCCGGTGCCACCCCGCAGCGCCGACGAGGTCCTGGACGCGTGGCGCCGCGCGATCACCCCGCGCACCAGGGTCATGATGATCAGCCACGTCCTCTTCACCAACGGGCTGATCCAGCCGGTGAAGGAGCTGTGCGCGCTGGCCAGGAGCCGCGGGATCATCACGGCGATCGACGGTGCGCACCCGCCGGGAATGCTGCGCATCAACCTGGTGGACCTGGGGTGCGACTTCTACGCGTCGAGCCCCCACAAGTGGCTGCTGGCGCCGAAGGGGAGCGGCCTGCTGTACGTGAGCGAGCCGTGGCTCGACCGCCTCTGGCCGACCATCGTGAGCGGGGGGTGGGACAGCCTCGCCGACAAGGCGGTGCGGTTCGACCGGAAGGGCACGGTCAACGATTCGCTGTACGCGGGCTTCCAGGCCGCGGTGGACTTCCACAACCTGATCGGGCCCGAGCGCGTCGAGCGGCGGATCCGCTGGCTCGGCGACCGGCTCTACGAGGGGCTGAGCCGCATAAGCGGCGTCGTGCTGAAGAGCGCGACCGACCCGGCGATCCGCGCGCCGCTCGTCTCCTTCACCGTGAACGGCTGGACGACCGACGACCTCATCAAGGCGCTGTGGGACCGCGCGATGGTGCGGGTGCGGCACGTGGCGGAGTACGACTACCACTGGGTGCGGCTCTCGACGCACGTGTACACGACGCCCGAGGAAGTGGACCGAGTAATCTCGTTGGTAGGAGAGTTGGCAGGAAGTCGGAGCTAGAACAGTTGCCAGACGGCAAGGTGTCAGTGGTTACCAGTCTTCCGGTACCAGTTGCACAGACCGTTGACGGGGCAGGTCGGACATCTGGGCGCTCTGGCCGTACAGACCAGGGCGCCCAATTCCATCAGGGCTTGGTTGAATCTCCAGGCCGTCGCGCCGCGCTTCGGCTGTAACTGCTGAGCCATTGTTCTTGCCGTCTTCGCCGTCTGGCAACTGAACACTCGACGAAGAACCCGCGCGACATTGGTATCGACCGCCGCGACGGGCTGCTCGTACGCGAAGGTGGCGACGGCTCCCGCGGTGTAGGGGCCGACGCCCGGGAGGCGCAGCAGCAGGGCGCTTTCGCGGGGGACGACGCCGTCGTGACGGCGCACGACCTCCTTGGCCAGGCGGTGCAGGTTGGCGGCGCGGCGGTAGTAGCCGAGGCCTTCCCACGCTTCGCGCACGGCGCTCCTCCGGGCGCGGGCCAGCGCTCCCACGGTCGGATAGCGGCGCAGGAAGGGGTCGTAGTAGTCGAGCACGCGCGAGACCTGCGTCTGCTGGAGCATGAACTCCGAGACCAGGACGCGGTACGGGTCGCGGGTGCGGCGCCACGGCAGGTCGCGGGCCGCGGTGCGGTACCAGGCGAGGAGCGCTCGCCTGAACGCCGCGCCACGTTCGAGGGTGGATTGTTTGGGCACGGAAGGCGAGAATATCAGCAATGGAGACGCCCGTCACAACCACCGCCGAGCTTCCGATCGCCGTCAACGCGGCGCGCCTGGTGGCGCGGCCGTTGCTGGCGGCGCTCGGACATGTGGGCCGGCTGGGGATGATGGTGCTGGAGCTGTTTCGCGCCCTCCCCGAGTGGCGGGCGTGGCTGCCGCGGGCGGTGGAACAGTGCCAGCAGGTCGGCTACGGCAGCCTTTTCATCGTCGTCCTGACGGCGGCCTTCTCGGGCGCCGTGGCCTCGCTCCAGGCCGGCTACCAGTTCACCGGCAGCATTCCGCTCTACCTCCTGGGCGCGGTCATCGCCGAGAGCATCATCCTCGAGCTGGGTCCGGTGATGACCGGCCTGCTCCTGGCCGGCCGGATCGGCGCGCGGTACGCCGCGGAGCTGGGAACGATGCGGGTCACCGAGCAGGTGGATGCCCTGGAGGCGCTCGGCCGGAACCCCGCCTCCCACCTCCTGCTGCCGCGAGTCCTCGCGGGGATGGTGATGGTTCCCGCCCTCGTGGTTGCGGCCGACGCGACGGGAATCTTCGCGGGATGGCTGGTGGCCAGGTCGTCCATCCACATCACGAACGCGGATTTTGTGTACGGCACGCAGCACTTCTTCCGCAGCTTCGACCTCTGGTACTCCGTGATCAAGGCGGAGGCGTTCGGCATCGTGGTGACGTTGATCCCGTGCTACGTGGGGTTCGAGGCGAAGGAGGGCGCGGAGGGCGTGGGGCGCGCGACCACGGCCGCAGTCGTCTCGTCGTGCGTGCTGATTCTGCTGCTCGACATGCTGCTGGCGAAGCTGCTCCTGTGATCCGGTGATCGAGCTTCGGAACGTCCACAAGAAGTTCGGCCGCCACGTGGTCCTGGACGGCGTCAACTTCTCCGTCTCGGCGGGCGAGACGGTGGCGCTGCTGGGGCCGTCGGGGAGCGGCAAGAGCGTGCTCCTCAAGCACATCATCGGCCTGATGCGGCCCGACCAGGGCGACGTCCTGGTCGAGGGCGAGTCGGTGCCCGCCCTGTCGCGCAAGTCGCTCGCGGCGCTTCGCGGCAAGATCGGCTACGCCTTCCAGACCGGCGCGCTGTTCGACTCGATGACGGTGTACGAGAACATCCGCCTCGGGATCAGCGACGACCACCGCTACCGCGACCGGACCTTCTGCTTGTCGCGCGTGGCCGAATGCCTGCAACTCGTGAACCTGAGCGAGGACGTGGGCCGGCTGATGCCGGCGGAGCTGTCTGGCGGGATGCGGAAGCGGGTCGGCATCGCGCGGGCGATCGCCGGAAACCCGAAGTATCTTCTGTACGACGAGCCGACGTCGGGGCTCGATCCGGTCAACGCCGACGCGATGGACGCGCTGATCGAGGGGCTGCAGAAGCAGCTGCACGCGACCAGCATCGTGGTGAGCCACGACGTGCGCGGCTCGTTCAAGATCGCCGATCGGATCGCGCTGCTGCATAACGGACGGATCCGGGCGGTGGGGACGGCGGAGGAGTTCATGGCGGCGAAGGACGGGGTGGTGCGCGAGTTCCTGGAGCGCGACTTCGAGTTCGCGGCGGGGGCCTGATGGAGCTGCGCTATCGGCGCGAGGCGTTGGTCGGCGTCTTCATCATCGTGGCGGCAGCGGTCTTCGTGCTCGGCATGATCTGGCTGCGCGGGAAGTCGCTGCGGAGCGGCGAGATAGTCGAGATCTTCTTCAGCGACGTGTCGGGACTCAAGGTCGGCGATCCGGTCCGCACGTCGGGCGTCACGGTGGGCCAGGTGAAGGACATCCAGCTGATCGCACCGGGGAAGGTGCACGTGTACCTGGAGCTGACGGCGGCGAAGGCGCCGCGCGGCGATGCGCGCGCCGTCGTGCGGGCGCTCGATTTCTTCGGCGCCCGCTACGTGGACTACGACCCGGGGATCGCCGCCCAGCCCCTGCGCGCGACGGATTCGATTCCGGGCTCGAGGGAGCCGGACATGGGAGAACTGCTGGCGGGCGTGGCGACTCCGGGGCGCGCGGCCCTGAACAACGCCGAGCAGTTCCTCTCGCCCGAGGCGGCGGCGCAGCTCCGGGCGCTGCTGGCCGACGCGCGCACCGCCGTCGGGCAGCTGGGGGCGGCCACCCAGACCGGCTCGCAGGAAGCCGGGGCCGCGCTGTTGGACCTGAGGAAGGTGCTGCAGCGGCTCGACCTGCTGCTGGGCAACGACGCGACAGCGCAGACGCTGCAGGGGATGCGCGACGCGAGTCGCAACCTCGCCCAGGTCACGGCGACGCTCGAGCGTACGACGGTGTCGCTCGACTCGATCCTCCTGAAGATCAACACGGGACGCGGCTCGATCGGCCGGATGGTGAACGACACGACGCTGGTGACCGATCTCCACGCCGCGAGCACGGCGCTGACCGAGCTGCTGACGGACCTCAAGGCCAACCCTGGGCGCTACATCCACCTGAAGGTCTTCTAGCCTGCTCAAGCTCCTGTTCCTCGGCACGTCGGCCGCGCGACCCACGGCCGAGCGCAACGTGCCCGCGCTGGTCGTGACGCGCGGGGGCGAGAGCCTGCTGTTCGAGTGCGGCGAGGGGACGCAGCGGCAGATGATGCGTTATGGCGTGACCTTCGCGTTCGACGACATCTTCTTCACCCACTTCCACGGGGACCACTACCTCGGCGTGATCGGACTGGTGCGCACCCTCGGCCTGCAGGGGCGCACCGAGCCGCTGCGCCTGGCGGGACCACGGGGAGCGAAGAAGCTGCTGGGCGAGGCGCTCGCGCTCGGCGTGGAGCGGCAGCCGTTCGCGGTGGACATCGCCGAGGTCGAGCCGGGGCAGGCGCTGCAGCGCGACGGCTACGAGCTCAGGGTCTTCGACGTGGAGCACGGCGGCGGCGCGATCGGGTACGCGCTCGTCGAGAACGAGCGGCTCGGGCGCTTCGACCCGGAGCGGGCGCGGGCTCTCGGCGTGCCGGAGGGACCGCTGTGGGGGAAGCTGCAGCGCGGGCAGGCGGTGCGGCTCGACGACGGGCGCGAGGTGACGCCGGAGACGATCGTGGGCCCGCCGCGGCCCGGGCGGAAGGTGGTGTACTCGGGGGACACGCGGCCCTGTGCTTCCACGGTGGAGGCGGCGTGCGGCGCCGACCTGCTGGTGCACGAAGCGACCTTCTCGGAGGAGGAGCGGGACCGCGCCAAGGAGACGGCGCACGCCACGGCGAAGGAGGCGGCGGAAGTCGCGAAGGCGGCCGGCGTGCGGAAGCTGGTGTTGACGCACCTCTCGGCCCGCTACTCGAGGGACTCTGCGGTGCTGCTGGACGAGGCGCGCGCGGTCTTCCCGGAGACCGTGGTGGCCAAGGACGGGCTCGAGATCGAGGTCCCGTTCGCGGACGCTTCGGGTTGAGGTAATCCTGCGGCCCAGGTACGTTTCCGGCCGCACGGGGCTGTAGCTCAGCTGGGAGAGCGCCTGGATCGCACCCAGGAGGCCAGGGGTTCGAGCCCCCTCAGCTCCATGTTCTTTGCCCCTTGGTGTAATTGGCAACACGCCTGACTCTGGATCAGGAGAGTCCTGGTTCGATCCCAGGAGGGGCAACTCCAAGCGCGATACGGTGATGAACCGTGTCGCGCTTTCTGTTCTTGGAGGGGGTGTGTCAGTAAGTGAGCCAGTTTCGGGTGCCTGTCGCGGCCGTTTTCTGGTAGTCCACGACCTCCCGCATCGTCTCCTCGTCGGGCTGCTGATAGCAGGTCAGCAGGGTGGTTAGATCCTTCCATCCGCCCGCCGCGGCGACGTCCCTCAGTGGCAGATGCTTCCTCGTGGTGGCCCACCGGCGCCGGAACGCATGCCACAGACTTCCCTCCGGCTTCGCGACTCCTGCCACCTCGAAGGCCTGCTTGAGCCAGTAGGACGCTAGATGGCGGGTCACCGGCAGGCCGGACTTGCTCCGCTTTGGGTGCGGAAAGACCAGCGCCGACCCGATCGCTGGACGGTTGCGCCTCGATGCACGCAGCCGCGGCATGGCGGCCTTCGGAATCGGCGTCACCCACTCACGGCGCGTCTTGTCCAGCTCCGCGCGCCACCGCACCGTCTGACGCTTCAGGTCGAAGTCATCCCAACGGAGTCCGAGCACACTGCTAAGCCGGCGCCCCGTGGTTTCCATGAGCACAAGTAGGAGCGGGAGCTGAGGGCTGACCTGTTCGGCCACCGTCTTGAGCTTCGCGACGGCACCGGTGTCTATCATCGGCCGGCGCGGGTTGCGTTCGCGCGGCGGCGAGTAGGCTGCGAGCGGGTTCCGGTCCAACAGCGGCCGGCCGTTCTCGAAGACACCGCTCGCCCACCGCAGCACGATCTTCAGAAAAACCAGGTCGTACTGAACACTCCGAGTACGAACCGGCCGCCCGGTAATCTCCCCCGCACGTCGCGCTCTTACATACGCCGGTATCCGGTCCGGGGTGAGGTTTCGTACGTCGCACTCCTTCCCGAACCAGCCAAGCAAGCGCTCGCTGCGCCGTGCACAGTCCCTCCGATACGCCTCGCTTTTCAAAGAGCCGTCGCGAGCGTGCTTCACCTCGGCGAGGTACCGCTCGCACAGGGCTCCCAGCGTAACGGGCTTGGGATCGTCTGCCGATTCGCCCGCGGCCCTGAGCTTGGCCAGATCTGCGGCCTCTCTCAGGGCGCGCTCCCGGTCCGTGTGCCCGAGGCTTCGGCGGGAGACTCCCCGACCCGGAAGCCAGACGGCGCAATACAGCTGGCCGCCTGGTCTCCGCTCGTACACCCGGACGCGGGCGCCACGTTGAGCGCCCACTGAACTCGACCAGCGTTTACGGGTGGCCATGTCGGCCCTCCCTGCCTCCATAGAGGCGGCTGGCGAGTTCGTGTACGTCCGCGCTCTGAGTATGCGTCTTCTGCGGGCGGGTAGGAAGGTCGGAGGTCCTGATGTAGATGCGGCCCTTCGAGCCGGGCGAGCGCTGGTCGGGGATCTGGCCGGTGCGGACGAGGCGGGCGAGGTGCTGTGCGCTATATCCCGAGCGCGTGGAAGCCTCGGCGAGGGTCAACGGCTCGACCTCAGCCTGTGCCAGGGCGAGCTCTACCCGCCCTGCGGCCCACTCCAAGGCGCGCGCGCGGGCTTCGTCGCCAAATGTTTGACGCAGCTCTTCAGCCTTGGCGCGAATCTCGGCCAGCCTCTCGCGGACAGGGTGAGCTTCCGTCACCGCTCCACCCCCGACGAGGACCGCGCATCGGATGCGACAGCACGCCGCGCCGCTCCTCGACCTCGACGCGCAGTTACCACTGTACGCCCTCCACCGGGCAGGAGTTGCCAACCCGACCCGGCGACGCGCTCCGCCGACGCGCTACGGGGCCTCGTCCGCCTCATCCGGGGCTCCCCTAACCCACTGTCCTGCTGGAAGCCAGAACAACGGTGCAGGGTCTGGGAATTGGCCCATGAATTCGTCGACCTCCTGGTAGGTCCTGAAGTCTTGATAGAGCGGGACCACGACCTGTGCGAAGAGCTGACCACGCATGCGCGGGTCCTCCGCCAAGAGTCGCAGGGTCTCCGGTCTCATCGCCGCCAGCCGTTCTTCGAGCTGTCGGTTGACCTCGTTCACAAACTCGGTAGATGGCCATCTCTTCCACCCGCTCCACGCCGCCCGGGCAAAGTGCTCGGTCAGCTGCTCGCGCAGCGCTTCGGGGTCCAGCCTCGGCTTCTTCGCAGGCAGCTCGATCCGCGGCTCGACGTTGCCGGCATACCGCCGCGCTGTGCGCTCACTGCACCCAAGACGCGCGCCGATCTCCTCGAACGTCAGTCCCTGGCGACGGAGGTGCTCCATGGCATCGACGGTCTCCTGCGTCACGCGGCGGTGGGAGGGACCGCTGCGGCTCTCGGGACCGACGGACCGCCTGCGGCGCCTCGTCACCGCCCGCCCCCGGCTAATCGTGTGGACTCAATCCGGACCGGAAGCGGCCATCCCGCGGTCGCCCCCCGGCCATGCCGCGGGCCGCCGGAACGGATTGGCACCCGGCGTTCCCTCACGGACGGGCCAGGGGCGCCGGATGGGATCGCGTTAGCACTGACTGCTAACGCCGCGGGCAAAAAAACCCACACGTCTCTCATTTCTGGAACGGCCCAGCAAGGCCGTACCCGTGCTTGGCGGCGAACTTCCGCAGCCGGGAGAGCCGAATCCTGGAGACGCCATCAACCACGTCAGCCTTGAGCTTGCCGCTCTTGATCCACTTGAAGACGGTCACCCGAGACACGGCCGGCCTCAGAATGACCCCCGCCTCGATCTGCGTGACGAAATCATCTGGCCCGATGTGTCGCTCGTAGATTCCGCCGCGCCGAGTCACGAAGAGAACAAAGCCCCCGTCAGGGGCGGCAAAGGCTTCGATCCCATCCGGCCGATAGTAGACCACGCACGACCCCCGTTAGCACAGTATGCTAATGCCGCGATTCAGGCGGCGCAAGTCGTCGGTATTCGGCCCTCAACACCTAGCTCTCAAAGTGGCGGTGCCGCGCGGCGCCTGCGCCGACGCGCGCGCTCTACGGCGGGTTGCGGGTACACTGACGCGGACGACCCATGGCGCGTACTGTAAGTTGGCGGAGAATGGCCGCCGATGCCGTCCACCCCATCGGGACAACGCACATGGCATTGGGAAGTGCCGGCCCTACCGTCGAGTGCGCGCGATGCGGCGCTGCGCTGACCTTTGCCCCCACCGCAGCCCGACCGTGCTCACTGTGTGATAGCGCTGTGCCAATCACCGCGTCGACTCAACCGCGGATCCGAGACGCTGGCGACTGAGATGCGACAGCTCCGAGCCGAGCCGCCATTGAAACGTGAGAAGCGCACTCAGACACGCAACCGAGGGGGGATTCTCTTGGTCGAGGACAACTCGGCCAGGTCACGGCGTCGTCCGGTCGTTGGGACAGCATCACCGACTTCTCACTCCCTCGTGACAATCCGTTTGCATCGGATCACGGCGAAGGGGTGCAAGCTGGTTGGCGAAGAGAGGTATCGTGCAGGCGCCATTAAGCATGGCACGAAGCATGGTGGGAGGGCCGCGGTGGCCTTGAAGCTCATCGACAGCCTCCGCCCGCGCCCCAGAGGCGTCGTCGTCGTCGCCGGCCCTGTGTACGGCGGCAACACCCTGTTTCTCGCGGGGCTTGCAAGCAGGGACATTGACTTCGTGGTGGAGGTGAGACCCAGCGACCGGCTGCATCTCCGAAACGGTGATTCAAGGAGCAGATTGCGAGCCGCCGCCGGCCTATTGAGCGCCGCCAAGTGGAAACACATCAAGGTCCGCGCGCCGGGCGCACCCGCAGCTCTGGACTACCGAGTAGCCCGGCTCGCTGAGGTCCGTCTGCCGAGCAACAAGACAGGCGATCTGTTCGCAGGCCAGACCGGGGGCATTTTGGGCATCCACCGGGGGACTATTCTTGGGATTTCATCCAAACCTGGGCTCGACGCTGAGGATCTACTCCGAGTCGTGGGGTGGGCACGATGGATACGCCCCACAACACGCAGGCAAGAGCGAAGGTCTCTTCTCGCCGGCGCCCACACCAAGGGATCCCAGCCTACAAGTCGGAGGCGAACGGGTACACCGCTTCCCGTAAGGGCCAACATCGATCTTTCCCGGCGTCAGGATGAGCAGGCCGCTCGGCTACACGAGGGATTCCGCAAGGACGCTACCCCCTGGCGTGGAGTGCTTGATTCAGAGTCTCCAGCGCTGAATGTCATCGACCTATTCGCGGGCGCTGGTTGCATGGGCCTAGGTTTTCTGCTGGCGGGGGACCGCAAACGGCACTTCCGCATCGTCTTCTCAGGCGAAGTCAACCCGATCTACGCAGAGACGTTAAGGAGAAACCACGACGCGCTTGCTCGCCAGCGTGCGCGTTGGAGCGAGGATTCCGTGCCGCTAGATACCGAGGCGACTGACCTTAGGTCCGCCGACGCAATCAGGCTCGTGCGGCGTTCAGCTCGTGCGGTGGGAGGCGTTCACGTTTTGATTGGCGGCCCTCCCTGTCAAGGATTCTCAAACGCCAACCGGAATTCGTGGCACAGTACAAACCCGAACAATCGGTTGATCGATGTCTTCCTGCGGTATGTGGAGGTACTGCGACCGCCGGTGTTCCTGCTCGAGAACGTGCAGGGGATTCTATGGACCCCCAAGGGCGGGCGGTCGTCGGAACGCTACACAGTGGTCGATCATCTGCGGCGCCGCATGGCAGCAGCCGGCTACGATCTCTTCCCGAAGCTACTTGATGCCGTCTGGTACGGCGTCCCGCAGTACAGGAGCCGCTTCTTCCTCTTAGGCCTTCGACACGACCTCGGCTATCGAGGGGACGACTTTGGCGCTTGGGGCCCGTTCCCCTTCCCGACGCATGGGCCGGGTTGCTCTCAGCCCTATGTCACGGTTGAGGAGGCCATCGGAGATCTGCCTCCGATTAGGAATGGCGAACTGCGGATGACCCAGCACTACCATGAGCCATCCAGCCTGAACGTTCACGCCACTCCGTTTCTGAGCTACGTGCGAGCCGGAGCCAAGCCGGGCGTCATCCTCGACCACGTGACCTCACGCCATGCCCCCTACGTCCTCGAGAGGTATCGCCGTATCCCAGAGGGGGGCAATTGGAGGGACATCGTCGGGGCGCTGACGAACTACACCGATGTGGAGCGTACACACAGCAACATCTACCGCAGGCTGCGATGGGCGGAGCCCTCAGTCACGATCGGGCATTATCGGAAGAGCATGCTCATCCACCCCAGCCAGCAGCGAGGGCTGTCCCTTCGAGAGGCATCGCGCCTCCAGTCTCTGCCGGACTGGTTTCGTTTCGCGGGACGAGCCGACGGCAAGAGCAACGGGTTGGTGCATAAACAGCAGCAACTCGCCAACGCGGTGTGCCCACTTGTGGCCATGGCGCTCGCCGACTTCATCCTGAAGCTCTAGCCGAGCCGGGTGGATATGCGTGGAATCCTGCGGGTTCTGCTGGGCAGGTTGACCGACGAGGTCGATCGCCTCCGAGCGTGGTGGCGTAGATACCGCGGCATGTCGACGCCAAGGACCGCCCCGCCCTCGAGGTTTCCGCGCGCCGCATCTGCGTCGCTGCAGGAGGAACTGCCGTCCAGCAGGGAAGTACCCGCCGCAGTCGTAGATCTCGGAAGGGGGCCTGGGAGGGAAGAGCAACCGCCCGTCAGCCCGGTATCGGATGCCTCGGCGCCAGCGCCTATTCAACCTGTCTCTCCGATGGCGGCGTCGGATGAGCCCCTCCCCACTACGATCAAGGCCCAGTCCACTTCGCCCCACGCCCCGGTAGCCGAGCCAGAGACTCCCGCGACAGCCCGCGTATTGGCCTCAGCTGGTACGGATGCCACATCCACGCACGTTACCGAACCAGTGTCGGAGGATCAGCCCGCCGCGCGTCATGAGACCTTCTCGGTGCATGCAGCTCCACCGGCGGAGGACTTCAGGCCTCAAGTCGACGAGACCTACATACCGTCCGCGCCAGACGAGGCGCCTGAGGCGGAGGTGGCGGAGACACAGCCATTTGGCCCTGCGTCGTTTGAGGCTGGTGCCCCTGATGAGGCAGGGTCGTTGACGGATGAGCATGCGCAGCCAGAAGACCTGCCCCGCCGCACAGCGGCTCCCGGGAGTGGCTCCGCCGCCCCTGCCCGTGGGGCGATTGCTTCGGATAGGGAACGGGATGGCGACGCGGGCGCTCGGTCGCCGGAGACCGCATCAGAATCGGGCTCTCTACAGGACAGGACCCGACCGCGTTCCCCGTCGACCGCGAACGTCAAACACGCTCGCTCGGTGAGCGCGTCGGCACCGCCCATCCATGAGCGCGACTACCTGATTTGGAACCGAGCAGTCGTCGAACACTTCTTCGCAGTGGATGCCTCTGACGAAGACGCATTTCTAGCCGTCACGCCGACGATACTCGCAGGGGCATTGGCCCGGGTCGAGCCCGGCCGAGAACTCCCTGAGCAAGCAGAACACAGTTTTGTTGAGGCGGTGGCGGGGCTCTACCATCGCTTGGTGCTCAGTCACCCGGACAAACTCTGTGTCCTTCGACGGGTTGGAGAAGGCGGCCTTCCCGACTGCGCGGCTTTCCTGGCCGCCAGCGTGTTGGCAGCGTACCGGATGCAGACCGATGAGGAGGCGTCCGCGGCTGCCTACTACCTCCGGCTAGCTGAGATCCTCAAGGTGGACCTAGTGGGAGGTCACCCGAACGGTTTCGAGCCGGAGGAGTTCGAAGCGCTCTGGCAGTTTTTGGAGCGCTGGCTGCGCGACGAGAGAAAGCGCAAGCTCGCAATGCCTGGCAGTGATGTGGGGCTTCGGCGCTTTGTCGCGCTTCCTCTTACCCATGTCCCGCTGCGTCGGGTCGATATTGAGCGTCTTCCGGACTTCTTTGTTTGGGCGGCCTACGAGCCCGGAGCCAGGATTCAACGGGAGAAGCTCGACCAGGATCTTTCGCGCTGGTCGCTGGGTCGTTCGGTCTTCACTATCGCAGGAATGGCGGCCCTTGCAGATGAGCGCAGAAGGGCCGTGCTCGCGCAAGTCGCAATAGAACTTCAGGCTTGGGATGGATCCTACACGGACACCGTCGGTCGGCGAAGCGCGAGGGTGGAGCTTCTGCTCGATATCGTTCAGCGCCGGCCGGAACTCTTCTATCTGCCTCGACGTCCTCAGGCCTTTCCCGCGACATTTGACGACGGGATCCACACTTTCGAAGCGGCCGACGAGGGATGGTATGAGCCGGCGGCCCTTCCGAGAGAAGACGGCGAGTGCCTGACTCAGGGCTTTACGTGGGCGATCGAGTCTCCTGAGCGACGTTTCATGCTTCACCGTCCGGGTGCCACAGCAATCGCAATGCCCGCCCACGAGTACACCGGTTACTTGTCACAGAGAGCGCTGCGTCTGGGTGCCTTGTGCGCGGTTCTTTGCCGCGACGAGTTAGAAGCGGAGGCGACTCGCTACCTTAGCGAGATCTCGGAGCGACGTTGCGTTCCCTTAGGTCATCCGGAAGTGCCCGAGGGTTGGCGGCTCTTTACCGGGGTCAAACCGGTTCGTCGGCCTCAGGTCTTGCCGAGCGGCCTGGAGGCGCTTGGGGTTGAGCACGTCGTTGACCTGATCCCCAGAGGCGGCCTTCGTTTGTCCGGGCGATGGGCCTGGGTCGCCGGTGCACCCCCGTCCATCGTCCTTTCCGGCTTGCTCCCCGGAGATGCAGCGACCATCAACGGCAACGCCGTCGGAGTTGATCAGGACGGACTCCTGCAATTGGGCGCGACCCTAGCGCGACCCGGCTCCTACCTCGTTGAGGCAGGCGGGCTAAGACGCCGAATCGAGATGATCGAGCCACAGGCGCGGAATACCGCGCCGCTTGCCCAGCTGGGTGAGACCTCGGTCGGCCTGCCTGCCGGGCGATGGACGCTCATTGGCGCGTCTCCTGGTGAGGTTGCCGACTCTGTGTGCCGGTCTCCTGTCGGATCCGTTGCCTTCTGCGCCTTCCCTCCAGTCTGGGCAATTGAGGTCGGTGCAGGACCGGGGGCGACTGCAAGGTGTCTGCGGGCGACAGTCCCAGAGCCAAACCCCATTCAGCTTGCGTCCGGGAGGCGAGCGCGCAGGCGACTCGGCGCATGGGCGTCAGTCATCTACAACGCCGCAATCCGTCACCCCCGCCTCCTGTCTTTGCGGGGAGACGACGCTTCGCCCGCCGTTCAGGAGGGATGGGAAGCGTTCCGGCTTGCGGCGCGCCAGGTCAAGAGGTCCTTGCGGGGCACTCGCCGATGAAGTGGGACACCTTGTTGCATTGGATGACCCACATGGGAGAGGGCTCTTGGTCGAGCTTCAAGGGTTCGGTTGGCCAACTAGCCGGCGAAGACGCGGACATCCTCCAGGTGAGGCGCAGGCTCCGTATTGCCCTGTCCGATCTCGCGCAAGTTGACTTCTTCGTTCAGGGTTCGCAGCGCTGGATCGTTCTGCCGCCCCTCCTCGCTGGTTTGCCCGTCGATGAGTCCGTCAGTGTTCTCGCCGGTGGGCGTACCCCGACCATAGAGGCGGCGCTCGTCGATGCGGCGCGGACGAGAGGGTGTCGATTCATCGAGGACGGGGGGCCTAGCCTGGACCAGCCCACGTCCATTCGGATCACGGGTGTTCCTGCGGATCTCGCCGCCGTAGCCCAAATTGCGGGCATCCACTTCGTCCGCAACTTCGCTGGCGCCCTCTGCAGGCAGATCATACCCGTGTCACAGCGGGTCGGGTACGCGAAATCTGAGCTTGGACTGGGCGGCTGGAGCGTGCGGTCTTTTGACCTCCACACACTCGGGTGGGTAGACGGACTACGCCCCAGGTGCGCCTGCGAATTCCAGTCCCGCTACGGCGCCCGTCGATTCTATCTCCATACAAGACACGGAAGGCTCCTGCCCCTTCCGAAGCGTGACGCCGTGTACGCTGCAGCGATGGTCAACCGGGTGAGGCTGTCCGGGTACGACGCAGACACTGCTACGCTCTGGTCAGTGGCCGCAGCCCCGTTACCAGAGGCATCCTGCCGCGCAGCCTGCATGTGTGCTGGCGCGCCGGCGCAGTTCGAAAAAGGTCGTCTGGTGTACCCTGACGTTCCGCTGGAAATCGCGGCGTTAGTGCTCGTGGCGGCCGGCCAACCCTATCCACAGGCAACTCCGAAGGACACACCTCCGTTGCAGAATCGCTGAGAGGCTATGAACGACCCGTTCAGGATCTTCGATGAGATTCGACGAGCCTACCTGAGGTATCTCGACAGCCCCTTTCGGCTGCGGTACGACGCACTCCTGGCAGAACGTCGGTCCCTACTCGACCAGGATCGACAGCTGTACCGCGATCCCCTGTTCGAGCCCATCCCGCCCTTGGAATCCTCGGGGCTGACGGTTGCTGCGGCGTGCACACAGCTCGGCGTCTCTCCTGACGCCGCCGCGTTTATCACGAGCGGAGGAGCACGCGGGCTGTTCCCGGCCGCGCGCGCACTCCACCGACATCAGCTTGAAGCATGGCGTGAGTCGCGCAGCGGCAAGGCGGTGGTTGTCACTTCTGGCACTGGATCAGGCAAGACTGAGTGCTACCTGCTTCCCATCTTCTCGTACTTGGTTGAGGAATCTCTGCGATGGGGACCCGCTGCGGCGAGTCCTCCAAACCGCTTCTGGTGGAGAACCAGGGGACAGCCGCGCCTGGCTCAGCGTGGCCATGAACCCGCCCAACGGCCTGCAGCGGTGCGAGCGCTACTCCTGTATCCCCTAAATGCGCTGATCGAGGACCAGCTCGGTCGTATAAGGGAGGCATGCGACGGAGTACCCGCACGCGGTTGGCTTGACCAATACCGAGGCTCACATCGCTTCTGGCTCGGCCGATACACGGGAATCACTCCGGTATCCGGGCTGCAAGCCAACAACGCGAAGCGAAACGAGCTCAGGAAGCGGCTCCAAGAGATGGACCTGGACTGGAGTCAGGCGTGCGCGTCCGCGGCGGCGCGGTCTGACCCCAGAATCCTGTACTACTTCCAAGACCCCGATGGGTCTGAGATGTGGTCGCGTTGGGACATGCAGGAGACACCGCCGGATATCCTGATCACCAACTACAGCATGCTCAACGTGATGCTGATGCGGGGCGTGGAAGCTGACATGTTCGATCAGACACGCCGGTGGCTGGCCGAAGACAAACGCAATCAGTTCCATCTCGTAGTGGACGAGTTACACAGCTATCGTGGCACGCCAGGCACCGAGGTCGGATACCTGCTTCGGACACTCCTCCATCGCATTGGTCTTACACCAGACTCGCCGCAACTTCGCATCATCGCCACCAGTGCCTCCATCGACAAGGGCGACCCCGGCAGTCTGGGCTTCTTGGAGCAGTTCTTCGGGCGCGACAGGTCCACGTTCATCATCGTGCCGGGCTATTCGGCGGGGTTCTCGTCGTCGACAGCGGTGTCATCCCATGAGGTCGCCTTGGCGTCTTTTGACCGGGACTTGGACCAAGGTGACGCCACGCGAGCGGCTCGGGGACTCGAGGCTGCCGTAGGACTTCCATCGTCCGGTGAGGCAGTTGACCGCACGCTTGACCGGTGCTTGCAGCACATTGGGGCACTGGAGCCTGTCAGCCGAGCGGGCCAGAACGGTCCCTTTACGCTGGCGGCGGTTGCCGCTGAACTTTTCCCGGGCGGCGGGTCGGCAGCGGTTGCAGCAGCACGGGGCCTAATCCGGGCTCTTGTCTTGGCAAGAACACCCCTCGGAACGGCACCGCTTCCCCTGCGCACACATCTGTTCTTCCACAATGCCGGTCGTCTGTGGGTGTGCGTCAACCCTTCGTGTCCCGGTCGTTCAGGCCTGACGCCACCTCAGGCGCAGGCGCCTCCGGTCGGCATCTTGTACTCAGAGCCGGGACCACGATGCGGTCTGTGTAGTTCGCGAGTCCTCGAGCTGCTGTATTGCCAGCCGTGCGGAGAGGTCTTCATAGGGGGGTACAGGAAGCTGGATACCCAGTCTCCAAACGCCTGGTATCTCTCGCCAGACTACCCTGACATTGAGGGGGTGCCTGACAAGGCAGCCTCGCTGCGGCGGACAGCGGGAGAATATCTCGTGTTCTGGCCGTCAGATTCGCGACCCCTCATCAAGCGCACGGATGCTGGCCCAAGGTGGCAATGGCAGGAGGAGGGAGTCCGTGGCTATAGGTGGACTCCAGCCGTGTTAGAGCACACAAGCGGCCGACTCACGCTCCAACGCCACGCGGTCGCGTCGCGGCCTGGGATGACGTCGGGATACGCGTTTGTGAGCCCGGTGGACACGGCCAACGCATTTCCCTCGAAGTGCCCCCACTGCGGGGCCGACTGGGTCAAACGGCGACTTCACTCGCCGGTCCGCGACCTCGGCTCGGGGTTTCAGAGGATAGTCCAGCTGCTGTGTGACGCTCTGATACGTGAAATGCCGCAGGGGGCTGGCCGGAAGCTGGTTCTGTTCTCGGACAGCCGGCAGGACGCAGCCAAATTGTCGACCGGAATCAAGCTAGCCCACTACCGTGACGTTGTGCGTCAGATCGCCTATGGGGAGCTTCGCAACCAACTCGTAACCGCTGGAGCGGCTCATAGCCGCGCGCTCTCTATTCATATGGACGCGCAGGAGTTCTTGCGCCTAGAGCAAAAGCGCGATCAGAGCGGCCTCGACCAAAGCGAGCGCGAGCGTCGGCAGGCTTTGCTTTCATCGCTGAGCCCGGCAGTCGCAGGCGAGGTTGCGCGTTTCGCGTCGGTCGGTGGGGTTGCTCCGGCGGTACTCCTTCCGCCGCCGGCCCCGGGGCCGTTCATGTCACTTACCTTCAGCTCCTTGCTAGACACCGTCAGATCTGGCCTTCTCGCGCTCGGCATGAACCCAGGCGGGCCACAGCCATCGCTCCACACTTTCAGGCCGAGTCCCCGTGGTCCGTCAGTGGACTGGACCACACTGGTGGATTGGACTGTCACGCCGCCGATGTACCGCACGGGACTACAGCCTCTGGAGCGTGCGCTCCTATCCGACATTGAGGAGTCGCTGAAACAGGTTGTCGTTCAGGCGGTCCTGTTTGCTGACGGCAGCCGCGATTTCGAGTCCCTCAACCTAGGTTTCCTCTGGATCACCGCCCAGGGACCGAACACTGTCGAGGAGCAGGCCGCTGCCTCGCTTGTTCGTCTGCTTGCGCAGCGGCGCCGTTGGCGTGGCGCGGATGTCGAGGGGCAATCGCAGATGCCGTCCTATGGGGACGACTATCTGACTGCCGTCGCCACACGTCTCGGTGCCAATCCGCAGACCTTCAAGGCGCGCGTCGTAAGCCTTCTCGGATCTGCGCTCGACCAGGCCAATTGGTGGGTCGTAGTAGACAACATGCTCGTTGTGAGCCCCCGCCCGGCAACGACCAACGATGTCGACGTTCACGAATGCGGCCGGTGCAGTCGGTCGCACTTGCATGCTTCGGCAACGGTGTGCACCGGCTGCCGGGCAGTGCTGCCTCCCGCCGTCAAGCACTCCGTCCTTGCGCTGCCGTCTGACTACTACGAGTTCCTCGCCCGGTGCCCGCACCCTCCGTTCAGGCTGAACTGCGAGGAGCTCACTGGTCAGACCAACACGACTGATCGCAGGCTGAGACAGCGACGGTTCCAGGAAGTGTTCATGCAGAACGAGATTGGTCTCGCGGTAGGGGTTGACCTTCTCAGCGTAACGACAACGATGGAAGCGGGCGTCGACATCGGTTCGTTGCAGGGCATCGGCCTAGCAAACATGCCGCCCGTGCGTTTCAACTATCAGCAGCGAGTCGGCCGAGCGGGCCGACGTGGATCCGGAATGTCAGTGGCCTTGACACTGTGCCGTGGGCGAAGCCACGACGACTACTACTTCGAGCGACCTCAGCTGATTACGGCCGATCCGCCTCCAGGGCCGTACGTGGATGTCACGCGAGAGGAGATTGCTAGGCGAGTCGTTAGCAAGGAGGTCCTTCGGCGGGCAATGCAGGGCGTACCGCTTGCCTACAGCGGCGACAACGTGCACGGAGAGTTCGGTACCGTGGCTGATTGGCAAAGTCACCGTCCCGTAGTTCAATCTTGGCTCTCGGCGCACGTCCCAGAGATCCAGGACATCTGCGGAGCCGTGCTGCGACGAACCGCTATGGACAGCAGCGCGGGGCTTTCGGCCATGGTGAACCACGTGTCTCATGGGCTGGTCCCCATGATCGACACCGTGGCAGCGCATCCGGAGAGCCTCCCACATCTAGCTCTGAGTGAACGCCTGGCCTCTCTGGGTGTCCTCCCTATGTTCGGATTCCCAACTCGTGTGCGTATGCTGTTCCACGAGTATCCACGCGCGCAGCAGGGTAGTTGGCCCCCGGAGCGCGGCGTAGTTGACCGCGATATTGATATCGCGATCAGCCAGTTCGCCCCCGGTGCTCAGACAGTCAAGGATGACCAGCTACATACCGCGGTGGGCGTCGTTGACTTCCGGCCGTCGGCAGGCACGATCTCTGCCGCTCCGAACCCGCTTGGGAGTCCGATCGCCGTGGGTATCTGCCGCTCCTGTCAGGCGTTGGTGGAGCAGCCCGTCGCAACAGGTGGATGTCCATTCTGTTCAGCCGCGCGTGGAGGCGGTGCGTATCGTGCGCCTGTGGAGCTTAACGAGCCGCCAGGCTTCAATACGTGGTGGGCCATCAATGCGGAGTTCAGCGGCGGCTTCGAGTTCACCCCCCGCGCACTCCGGGCGCGATTGGGCAAGATGCTAAACAACCCGACTCAGCGACGCAATTTCGTTGTGGATGCCGGACAAGCACGAGTCTACAGAATCAACGACAACGACGGGCAAGACTTCGAGTTCAGGAAGATCGATGGCCAAGACGTATGGATCTCGGATGACGCCTTCCGGCAGGCGTTGCTCGACCTGCCTCAAGCCGCGCGTGCCGCCATTCGACCGCCACAGTACGACAATACACCACCGTTGAGGCGCTCGCTGGCCGCCATTTCCACTACCGACGTACTCACGGCGGGAATAGACGTGGCTCCTGTGGGCCTATGCCTCAACCCCGTGGTTCCTGAGGCGAGGGCTGCGTGGTGCTCCTTGGGCTTTCTGTTGCGGCGCGCGGCAGCCGTTCGCTTGGACGTCGCAGAGTCTGAGCTGGAACTCGGCATTCAGCCCGTGATCGATTTCAGCAGCCCGTTTGCCCCACCGACTGCGCGCGTCTTCATATCTGATAGTCTTGAGAACGGAGCTGGTTACAGCACCCATTTGGGAGACCCTGCGCGCTTCGAGGATCTGCTCCTGTTCATGCTCGGTCAGCTCGGAAAGAAGTCGCGAGATTTCCACGACCCTCTCGTGCACCAGACACACGAGGCTGAATGCGCCAGCGCCTGTCACCGGTGTCTTCGCGAGTATGGGAACATGCCCTACCATCCACTGCTCGACTGGCGGTTGGCACTCGATATGGCTCGCCTGGCTCTGGATGCCAGCGCTCCGATAGACCTGACGTCGTCCTGGTGGGCCTCTCTGGTTGGACGAGTGGCCGCTCCGTACTTCTTGGGGCTGGGCATGACGCCCACGACACTCGGGGGTCTTCCGGCTGGCATTAGTACCATGACGAATGAGGTCTTCATCCTCGTGCATCCGCTCTGGGACCGCGATCGAGCCAATTTCAGACCCGAGGTCGCGGCCGCCGTGGCGGATGCAGAGCGTCGCCGTCTGCGCTGGGAACTGCGGTCAGTCTTCCGTGCCGTGAGATTCCCATACGAATAGGTGGAGCCGATGCGCATCCCGAACCTACCGGCAGTTGGAAACCTAGAACACCTGTCGCCGAGCCTTTACGAAGCGGTACTCGCCTGTAAGGCGCGCGCATCGTGGATGGCTTTTGGCGATCGTGCCGCGGTGCCGCAGCACCCGAGCGCGCTTCTCGGTGCCAGCGTGCACGCCGTGGTGCAGGACGCACACAGCGGCAGGATCCCAGCCGGTTCGGATGACTCGCGTAAGGAGGTAGCACGCAGCCTCTTCGACGGGCACGTGAAGCAGCTCTACGATCGGGCCCACCCTTTGGTGCGGGTGAAATTCCCCTCGCCCGAGCGAATACCCTTCTACCACATGTACCGGGAGCGCGCTGTCCTCTTGGCGTTGGATGCGCCGGCGCACTTGAGCGCGGAGCACTCCACAACTGCCTCACACGCTGGAGCCTCGGCGCGCACGACCTTTGTCGAGCAGACCCTGAGGTCGCGTGACGGACTCCTCCTCGGGCGGCCGGATTACGTCGATGCGGCAGCCGGCGAGGTGATCGACTACAAGACGGGTTCGGGGCCGGACGATGATCCTGATGGGCTCTTGGAGTCAGAGGCACGGCAGCTCAGGCTATACATCCACCTCGCCCACGAAGCGGGGCTGCATGTCGATCGAGGCGCCGTCATTCGGGCTGACGGCAGGCGTGCCGGGTTGGACGTCGCGGCAACCGAAGCAGCTGCTGAAGGGCGGAGCGCCAGAGAAGCACTAGCCGCTTTCAACGCGGTGGCGGGCCAAGGATTCTCATCGCTGGCTGCGCCGTCGCCGACGAATTGTCGTTACTGTCCGTGCATCCCTCTCTGCGAGCCATTCTGGGAGCATGCTAGTGCCGCTTGGGCGGTCGCCTGCGGGGCGCACGCCGAAGGCGTGGTCGGAAATGTCACTCGGGCAACAATGCAGAGCACGGTTGTAGTCACGCTCGACCTAACTATTCTCCGCGGGACCGTCACGCCGGCGCCGGCGGTCGTGCAGCAACTCCCGGAGAAGTGGGTGGGCGCTGACGGAGCGCCACCCCTTGCCCAAGGGGATGTGATACGCATAGTCGATGCGCGTTGCGAACCTGGGGACGGGCTCACGATGATCCAGCCAGATCGGGTAGCCACGACTCTGTGGACAGTTTCCCAGCCCTAACACCCCGCAAAGCCACGTCGCGAGTTCGGCCAATCGATGGCTGACAACCTGACACCGGAGCAGCGCAGCTACATGATGTCCCGGGTCCGAAGCACGGACACGGCGCCCGAACTCCGTCTGAGGCAGTTAGTTCATGCCCGCGGCCTGCGATTCCGGAAGAACTACGCCAGGCTTCCGGGGCGCCCGGATCTGGTCTTCGTGAGGAGTCGAGTGGCCGTCTTCGTTGACGGTGACTACTGGCATGGCTGGCGCTTCCCCACTTGGAAGGACAAGATCGCGCCATACTGGAGGCAGAAGATAGAAGGCAACCGACGCCGGGACAGGCGTGTTACCCGCCAGCTTCGAAAGGACGGCTGGATGGTGGTCCGTGTCTGGGAGCACGAGGTTGAGCGGAACGGCGTGCGCTGCGTGGACCGCGTGGTGAACGCCGTCCGTCGTCGATTGTCGCGGGAACGAGGAACCACAGGACGCCCACGGCGGCTGCGTTGCCCTTCGTGCTCAGCCGGTGCCAGCGTCGCACGACGGACGGGGAGGCCACCAGCTCCTGCGCGAGCTTCGCCAGCGTCAGCTCCTGCCGGGCCACCCGGGTGAGCTGGTCCTGCATGAACGCGGCCGTAAACACGCGCCGCCCATCCGACCCCCCGTCGCTGCGTCTCCATCCGACCACCCTCCTCTGAGAAGTCAACCTACGCTTCCCAAAGTGCCTCATCGAATCGGGGTACACAGCAGTACGCTTTAGAGACATCCCGCCCCGCAGGCTAGCGCTCTGAGCTGGCGGGCGACAGGATGAGGCGGCAGTTCTCTCGCCGGAAGGGACTATGCCACCCAAGGTGTACCGAGACAGCATCTCCGTTCCGAGGCCGGATTACTTGGGCGGCGGCGCCTGGCAGCTGGTTGCCCTAAGGCCGGTCACCATTCTCTTCGGAAAGAACGGGAGCGGAAAGAGCCTCCTGCTTCGGGCGTGGAGAGACTCGCAGGTGGCCACGTCCCATTACGTAGTCCCCGAACGCACAGGCAGCCTCGGCTTCAACCCGAACTACATGCAGCAGCAGATTGACGCCAAGCAGCGACGTGATCAGTCGGCAACCAACTACATAAGCGAGTATCGACAGCACGTCATCGCTCGAATTCAGGCCTATTTCACCGCGCGCGGGGCGTCGCGCTCTGAGACGCTCCCTGGTAATCCCGCCGACCTGGAAAGGATCATTGCTACGCTCTTGCCGGATTTCTCTGTCGAACTACTAGGAGCCAACCCTCCCTACAAGCTTCGGCGTGCGGCGTCTGAACAGGAGGTCGGAGGTGTCGAACAGCTAAGTTCGGGAGAGGCGGCAGTCCTTACGCTGGGTCTGGACATACTCACGATCGCGGCGATTTGGGACATTCAGGGTGCAACGGAGCGGCTACTCCTCATCGACGAACCGGATGCGCACATCCACCCTGATCTGCAGGTCCGCTTCGCCGATTTTCTCGCCAAGGTCGCAGATCAGTACGGTCTCCAGGTCGTCGTCGCCACCCACAGCACGACGCTTCTCTCTGCCCTCGGACAGTTCGGCGGAGCGGACTGCGGCGTCATATACATCGACCGGACCAAGACGCAGTTTACTGCACAGCCGTTCACGGCAGCTTTGAAGGAACTGGCCGCGTGCCTCGGTGGGCATGCGCTTATGGGACCCCTATTCGGCGCTCCGCTCCTGCTGGTCGAGGGGGACGATGACTACCGAATCTGGAGTCAGGTGCCCCGGCACCACGTGACTAGCTTTTCGGTGATTCCGTGCCACGGCCAGGAGATCTTCGACTATCAGGTGACGCTGGAGAAGGTGTTCGGCGCCCTGCGCACGATGCCTGTGTCTCCCGCCGCCTATGCGCTGCTCGATGGGGACAAGAAGCTGCCTGCGGCATCCGCGGCCAAACCGCAGACCCACGTCAAGTTCATTCGGCTCGCATGCTGGGAGTCAGAGAATCTCTATCTCTGTGATGAAGTCCTCAGCGTTATCGGCATCGACTGGCCGACGGCGTCGGCGGCGATTGCAGTTCATGCGTCGGAGCATGGAGCGAAGGCTAGCAAGCTGGCAGCGGCCCCAGGCTGGGACCGACAGATCGAAGACATTAAGGACGTGATCGACGAGGTGTCACTTGCTATCGATCCCAAACACGTGCACTGGGCACAGCGCCTTGGCGTGACAATCGGACGCGCGAAACCGGATGGCCAATTGGCATCATTCCTCGGGACGGACGTTCTGTCGGCCTTGTGGCCGTGATGAAGCGTCACCGCAACCTCGGTGAGATGGGCGAGGCGCTGGTCAGACACTGGTGTGCGGAACAGGGCCTAGCAGCGAACCGGGCTGATCCTGACCGAACCGGCTGGGACTTCTTGATCGAGTTCCCGTTGCCGCCCTCAACACCCGGGCGGGCGCTAGACAGGCAATCGACACCCATCCAATCCCTGGTACAGGTCAAGGCGACTGATCTGAAGGCTGAGCGCCTCAACGCGAAGCTCTCCAATTGGCTTCGGCTGGCGAACACGCCGTTCCCAGCGTTCATCCTCCTGCTTCAGTACCACGGGTTCGCTAAGTGCCGGCGAGCTTTCCTAGTTGAAATCGATGAGTCTGTCATACGCGAAATACTGAGGACACTCAGGACGCTGAGTCAGTCGCTCAAAGAACCGAGGGACCTGCACGGCACCCGGCACACACTCGTCTGCCCTGCTGGGTCCGTGCTCACCGAGCCGTCAGGTGAAGCGTTCGCCGAGCGCCTACGCAGTCGCATTGGCGGCGACCTTGCCGCCTATATGGACCGCAAGCGTACGATTCTGAGGGATGTTGGCTATGAGGACGCTCGCGCTGAGTTCCGGCTTGATATAGTGGTGCCTGAGCCATATCGAGGAACGAAGGTGGATGAACTGCTAGTCGACCTTGCGATTGGCAGTCTCCCAGAGGTCGACGTCCAGGGTGGCGAGCTGTGGGACGTTCGGTTTGGGATACGCGGTCCTGAACCTGAGCGCCGCTTCGAAAAGGGCGGCAAGCTCAGGGGCGTGCCCAAGCCGGTACAGGAGGACCAGCTGCTACTCCGGTCGACCGAGCAGGGGCGGGAGGCAAGAGTGCCCGCCAAGGTTTACGTCCCATCTGGCCTTGGCTCCCTAGTGAACGAGTCAAATGTCAAGGTTCGATTTGAGTTACCGAACGCGAACCTCATTGTCGCGCCTGGAGCCGGCCGCGCGCAGTTCACACTGCACGTGCCGGATACCAGTGCGACTCACCCGCTAGGCACCTTGTCGCACACCTCGAAGCTTCTCTTGTTCATGGCTGACGCTTCGGACCAGGGGTGGCCGGTTGAGTTCATGTTTGGCACTCATCGACTAGGCGTGGTTCGAGTAGACAACTTCAAACCCCCACCTCAGGCCCGGGACTGGGCCACTCTGATATCCATGGCATCTGACGTCGCTGCGGCAGTGGGGTTAGCGCAGGACACGCCTGTTACTCCGCTGGAACTATGGCCACAGCGCAAAGTGTTGGATCTTCTGCATATCGTCTTGACCAACAGGACTGTGCAGGCTCGAATCCGGTTCACACTAGACCGGCCGCCCGCCGAATCGGACACCAGATTCTTCGTTCCCCAACTTCTTGCTGTGACGTTGGGCCCGAACCGGATCTTCGCGGTCGTAGGACATCTTGGGCACGCGATTCCCTCAGACGAGCAGACGCCGACCGCTGTCCTGCTCGAAGTTGACGGGACCGTGGTGCTAAGGAAGCAGGTCATGTTCCGGGAGGAACCACTGCCGGCGCCGGAGTCGCAGCTCTTGCGCGAAGCGGTCGCTGGGTACTCGGAGACGCACAACATCATTAAGTGGTGGCGCGACGACTAGGGTAGTCGGTCTCTGAAAGGGCCGCGCGTCGCGACGTTAACCTTTTGCTGTGTCCCCGAATTCGTGAGGCAGTTTGGGCTAGCTGAGAAGTCAACCTACCCTTCCCAAGGTACCTCGTCGAATTGGGGGACACAGCATCAGCCTTGAGGTAGCGCAGAGCGTGCCGATCCCTGTATTAAGAGGAGGCACATGGTCAAGTTCCAGGTCGACTTCGGGCCCACTCAGGACCCGATTGACGAAGCTGCAATCGCAGCAATGCTGGCGCGCCGACCGAGGCGGATGATGCTGTCGCGCGAGTGGCAAGCGCCGCTTCATGAGCCACGAGAGGCCGAGAAAGACTGGAGCTTGGTTCTACCGTTCTGTGAAACGCTGCGGAACTCATTCAAAAGCATGTGCTCCACGACGACCAATATCGGGCTTCGCGCGAGCAAGGGCGATCGGTGTTTCACGTTCTTTCCCGGTGCCCAAAAGGGTGACGAGTCTCTGACGGAGGTGGAACGCTGGCTGGCGACGGTGGGTAAGTATGTTGCCATCCGTGACTGTCTCGCGCTGTCATTCGCTCTGGACTACGACCGAGAAGGAGGAGCCCCGAGCAAGCCGCAGACAGCAATTGGAGCGCTCAGGAGTCGCGCCAAGCCCTACGACGCCGCGCCCACAGCCGATACCCGTCGGGCGGCCGACGAGCTTGTGAAGCACCTGCGGGCGTTTCTCAAAGAGATGACCTGCTATAACGGCGCTGAGGCGGTCTGCGCCATGCCTCCGTCACGACCAGACAAGGCCTTTGATCTTCCGTCCTATTTGGTTGCGGGCATCGCCTCCAAGACGAAGCTCGCCGACATCACCGCGGCCGTGCGGACGGTTACGGCTCGGCCAGCATTGAAGGATGCCGAGGTAAGCAGGAAGCTCGCACTCCTCAAGGACACGATCGAGATTGACGCGGCTGCCATGAAGGGCAAGGTCGTCTTGCTTGTCGACGACCTCTATCAGTCGGGCGTCTCAATGAACTACGTAGGGATGCTCCTGCTTGGGGCAGGCGCGAAGAAGGTCTTTGGGTTGGCCGTAGAGAAGACCTGTCGCAATGACGCTAACGTCTAGAGCTCCTATGCGCCTCGCAGAGCCCCTAGACCTGCTGCGAGTACTGTATGTGCCTGGCGTGGGCAGGGTGCGCCTGGCAGCGATCATGAATTGGCTGACTCAGCAAGGCATTGGCCTGAAGTCCTTTTTGGACGAGCCTGAGATCCAGAAGCGATTCTTCACAACGCGGCAGTGTGAGGCGCTTCTGAGAAACCATGATGTGGTAGCGACTGCCTGGCAGGAACTGCAGCAGGCCGGAGTGAAGGTCTTGCAGCCTCTCGATCCAGCGTATCCCCGCTGCATGAAATTGAGGTTGGGCGACAAGGCTCCTCCTCTGCTGTTCACGAGGGGTAATACCGACGTACTAGACGCTCCATCGGTGGGCTTTTGTGGGTCCCGGAAGGCCAGCGCCAAGGGGCTCGCAGTTGCCAAGGACTGTGCTTCCCAGGTCGCAGCCCGCGGCGCAAACGTGGTTTCGGGCTACGCTGCGGGAGTGGATCTTGAGGTTCATGAAGCAGCGCTTTCCAGTGGGTGTACCACTACTGTAGTTCTTGCGGAAGGCATCCTGCGCTTCCGGCTTAAGAGGGCAATCGCAGCCCACTGGGACTGGCACCGGGTCTGCGTGGTCAGCGAGTTTCTTCCAAACGTGCCGTGGACCGTGCACAACGCGATGCAGCGCAACGAGACCATCGCGGCTCTGTCCCGAGCGATGGTTCTTATCGAGGCGCGCCGATCCGGCGGGAGCTTCGCTGCGGGTGAGGCCACTCTGAGACTAGGGATACCACTGTTCGCAGCAGTCTATGAGGGCATGCCAGAGGGGGCCGAGGGCAATCGCCAACTCATGGTGCGTGGTGCATCGCGCCTCTTCAAGAGCAGGCGCAGCGGCAGAGCCAACCTGGCACCACTCCTCCGTGCCCTGAACGACGATTGCGGCGAGGCTCGTCGATCTATCGCCAAGGTATCTCGTGGTCCTGCCAGCCAAGAAGAACTCTTCGCGGACTAGTGGCGTCACAGGCTCCCCCGACTCGAACACTCGCGTTAACCTCCGGCTTACCGACGCGGCCTTGTCGGGGGGTGAGTCAGTATGTGAGCTAGTTTCGGGTGTCAAAGGCCGTCATTTCGGGCTTTCAACGCCGGCAGCGGACGACACGAACTCGCGGTTTGACAACATTTTGCCGGGGTTGGGCCTGAACAGAGCTGCGACTCTGGATCAGGAGAGTCCTGGTTCGATCCCAGGAGGGGCAACTCCAAGCGCGATACCGCGATGAGCGGTGTCGCGCTTCGTGTTTTCGGAGGGGGGTGTCGGCTCGCCACTAGGCCGCAGCTAACCGAGAGGCGCGGCTCAGCGGAGCGGCGGCTCGACCCCACGCGACGCCGTGAAGACCGGCTCACCGAACTGCGCCACGCCAAATCGCGCGATCGCGTCCTGCGCGGCGGGGGAGACGAGCCATTCGGAAAATGCCCGTGCACCGACCGCATTCAGATGGGGGCGGCCTGCCGGCGTGAGCTCCATGACGTGGTACAAATTGATCAGGCTCGGCTCCGGCGCGCGTAACGCGACTAGCTCAAGCCTGGCGCGAAAGGCGCGTAGGGTCGCGCGGTCGCACATGACATAGGCCCTGTGCTCGTTCGCCAGCAGCAGGGTCGGCCCCATCCCCTGCCCGCTCTCGATGTAGCCGGGCCACTCCGGCCTTCCACCTGCGGCGCGCCACAGAGCCAACTCTCGCTGGTTGGTGCCCGAGGAATCTCCCCGTGAAACGAAGGTCGCGTGCGCCCGCGCGATGGCCAGCAGAGCCGCAGCGGCGGTCGGGCTCCGCGCGACACCGACCGGATCGGCTGCTGGACCAGCGATGGTGAAGTAGTTCCAGGCCACGACCATCCGACGCGCCACGGCGCCGGTGCGGACGAACGCGGATTCTGCCGCCGGTGCGTGCGTGATGAGGACATCGGCGTCGCCACCCGCGCCGAGACGGATGCACTGGGCCGTGGCGCAACCGACAACCCGCACGTGATAACCGGTCTGGCGCTCGAAGATCGGCACGATCGAATCGAGGAGGCCGGAGTCGAAAAGGGTTGTGCCAGCGGCGAGTGTCAAATCGCGCGACGCCGGTGTCACCTGCGCGTGCGCCGGCAGGGCAGTGCCGACTGCCAACGCCGCAACCCACGTAGCCAGCCGTTCCTTCAACCAGTGCATCGGGTTCTCTTGGGTGCCTACAGTTCGTCGCGCACGCGCAGGGCGACGACGTGCCGCACGCCGCGAGCCCCGCCCCCATCGGCGGGCACGATGAGGCGGTACGGGCCCGCCGCTGCGGGCAGCGGCTGCCCGTCCTGTTGATCCGCCACAAGCACCATGCGTGCTCCGACTTTCGGTGCAACCTCCGCGAGAGCGAACACGGCACGATACCGGTCGGCCGCTTCGATCACGACCCGCTGGGTGAGAAAGGGGCCGTGAGCGCTATCGATGGGCACCCCGACGAGCTTGAGGAGATCGGTCAGGCGGACGCCGCGGTACATTTGGGAGATGCCGTGGTCGGACCAGCGAACCGAGTCGCGCGGCAGCGCAGCAAAGTCCGCACTGTGCACGACCGTCACGTGCCCGTCTAGTTCAATCAGAAGGGAGTCAGCGGGCGGGGCCGACAGGCTCGGCGTGACCGCAAGCAACAGCGATGCCAGCAAGTACATTGGGAAACCTCCATGCCCAACGAGGTCGACTCTGGTTCCGTCGCCTGGCGAAGTGCGCCTCACCGATGGCGCCCCAACCGCCGATGGACGCCCCTAGAATGTGTAACGTAAGTCATGGGCGTTGGAGAGGCGCTAGGACGCCGTCGCCCGGCTGACGGTTTCGTTGGTTGGAGCAAGGGCAGGGGTGAGCCTGTTTCTGAGTCAGTTTCGGGTGTCAAAGGCCGTCATTCGGCCCATCCAACCCCGGCAGCGGACGACACGAACTCGCGGTTCGACAACATTTTGCCGGAGTTGGGCCTGAACAGAGCTGCGACTCCGGATCAGCAGAGCCCTCGTTCGCTCCCGGGAGGGGCAACTCGAAGCGCGGCCGGCGATGAACCGGTCGCGCTTTGTGTTTCGGGCAGCGACGGGACCTGTCACGTTTCCCTCTTGACGCTCACCTGACGCCTTCCGTCTAGACTCGTGCGCAGTCGGCGGCTCGTTCGAGGGGCCGGCCGAGCTCCACTGGACGGAGCGCACCATGAAGCACGGACGAGCGAGCGTCCTGCCAGCCCTGATGGAGCTTGCGTTCCTCGTGGTCGCGGCGCCGCTCCTGGCCCAGCAATCGTCGCCATTCGCTCGAGTCTCCCGCGTACTCGATCGCCTGTCGGTGGTTGGGTCGATTGGCCCCAGCTTCTACTCGGACGCGGCTATCGAAAACGCTCTGACAATCGCTTCTCGCAACTCCCAGAAGGAGATGCCGTGGACGGTCTCCGTGCGCTATCTGCTGACACCGACAGTGGAGGCACGGGTCCTCTATTCGGACGCCAAGCTCGGGCACACCGAGGGTGTCGGTCCGGGGGGCTCGTTCTCGATCACCAAGGATGTGCTGTCCTACGCCGCCGTGGTGGCGGTTCGAGTCGGCACGGACGTCTGGCTGTCCGCCGGGCCTTCCCTGAACCGCACGGGTGTGTATCTCGATAGCGCGACGGTGCCGGGCGTCATCTTCGGAGGCTCGATCCGTGCGCCGCTGGCGGGGGACCACGTGTTCTTCGAGGTCGGCCTGGAGTACCGCTACGTGTGGCCCGTGGACATCGGCCCGATCGGGCAGATGGACATCTTCAACACCAGCGTTACGGTCGAGGTGCTGCCGTGTACCTCGGTATCGCTGAGCTACGGGCTGCTCTCCGTCGGGCTCGGTATCCGGCTCTGAGGCGGCGTCGCCCGCCACGCACAGGTAGCTCAGGGCTTCGTCAGCACCTCCTCGAACAGGGCCAGCGCCCGCGGGTCGTTGGTCTGGCCGAGCCAGAAGAAGGCCTTCTTGCGCACGCCGGGGTCGCGGTTGGTGCGGGCGATCTGGATCAACGCGGGCACGCCGACGTCGTGCGGCTCCTGGGACAGCGCGAACACCGCGTGCTCGCGAACGTCGCGGTCGAGCGAGTCGTCGTTCACCATGTCGGTCAGGTCCTTCACCGCCGCATCACCCGCCGCCTCGGCCAGCCAGAAGACGGCCTGGTTGCGGACGTGGCCGCTCAGCGAATTGTCGCGCGCCAGGCGCACCAGGTCCGGCCACACGGTCACAGAGTCGGCCAGGGTCGCGGGGAAGATCGCGTCGTCAGCCGCCCGGCCGTCGGTCGAGCGCGCCAGGTCGAGCAGGAACCGGGCCGCCTCAGCCGCCGGCACGGTGCCCAGATCCGTCACGCTGTCGGCGGTCTTCCAGCGCCCGCCCACATAGGTCCTGAGGCGCGTGACGTGACCCGAGGCCACGCGGAGCGCGAGGCGCACCGGGCCAGACTCGCAGGGATAGGGACCGTCGTCTTCCCAGTCCGAGTTGGTCGTGATCCGCTGGTTGCCGCAGGTGCCGTTCACACAATGGAACGAGATCACGCCGGCACCGTTGCCGCAGACGCCGTCCCGCGCGGCGTAGGAGAGGTGCACCGTGCCGTCCGGGGCGCGGGCGACGCGCTGGGCGATCGTCTGCGCGGAGGCGGGAGCGGCGAGCGCCACGCCGCATGCCGCCGCGAGAAGAACGAGAGCGCGGGTCATTGGTTGATGATCTCCAGCAGGACCTGCGCGGCGCGCGGATCGTGGGACTGCCCCAGCCAAAAGACGGCCTTCTTGCGCAGGTCCTTGTCCGTCTCGTGGCGCGCGATGTCGATCAGCTTGTCGAGCGCCGCGCCTTCGTGCCGCTGGGAGTACACGAAGATCAACTGCTCCTTGATGTCCCGGTCGTTCGAGCGGTCGTAGAGCGCCGTCAGGTCGCCGATGTCCGCGCCCGACTGCCCCGCCCAGAAGAGCGCCTGCTTCCGCAGCTCGACGCCCTCGTGCGAGTTGACGGCCAGGTCCATGAGCCAGCGCGTGTTCTCGGTCGAGCGCATCTGGGAGAGGGAGAAGATGATCTTCTCCTTCAAATCGTCGGGCCTCACCCGCCCGTAGAGATCGCGCAGGAACGCGGCGTTTTCACCTCCGTGCTGCTGCCCGAGCCAGAAGACGGCCTTCTCGCGGGTCTCCTCGGCGGCGTCCTCGCGGGTCGCGTAGTCGCGGAGGATCTGCGACGAGCGCGGACCGTGAATCTGCGCGATGGCGAAGATCGCCTTGTCTCGCAGGTCGGGATCGCCGGAGGTACGCAGAATCGAGTCGAGCGCGGTCACGGCCTTGTCGCTGCCCACCTGCGACAGCCAGAAGACGGCCTGGCCACGCACGTCGGCGTCGGGGTCGTTGCGCGCGACGGAGAGGAGGATGTCCTCGGTCTGGTCGCTGCGCTTCTGCGACAGGACGAAGACGGCCTTGCGGCGCAGCTCGACCGAGCAAGGATCGCGGCGCGCGAGCACCTGCTGGATCACCGGCACCGCGTTCGCGGCATCCATCTGCATCAGTGCGTTCATCGCGGCGATGCGCGGGTCGTCGTCCTCACTGGGGCACGCCGCCACCGAGACATGCGCGCTGTCCGCCCCCGCGGCGGCCGTGGCGTGCGCCTGGACCCATTGGGCCGCGTCGGCGTCGCCCCGCCGCGCCAGCTCGCCGTAGACCCTGGCAAGGAGGGCGTCGCCGTCGCCGCGCGTCGCGGCGCGCGGATAGCGGGAGGCCTGGGTTTCGAGCAGGCCGGCCGCCGCCAGCAGGTTGTACTGATCGCCCGTCCGGTACAACGCGAACGCGGCCCAGTAGTGCGCGTCAGGGGTGTAGCTCGAGCGCGGGTAGCGCTTGATGAGGTCGTTGAACGCGCGCGCAGCCTCCGGATAGCGGCCGCGGTTCAGCAGCTGGCGCCCGGCACGGTAGAGCGAGTCCCCAGGATCCTGCTGCGCCCACGCGGGGACTCCCAGCAGGGCACCGAGCGCGTTGCGGACGGCGCGAAGACTGCTTCCAGCCGCTTTGGGCTCCTCCGGCGCGGCCCGGGGCAGCGTGGCGAACGCGAGATCGGCTGCCGCGGGAGCGGCGGCGACGGCGCGGGAGGCGCTGGCGGCCGCCCGGGCCGGGGGGCCCTGCAACAGCGTGGCGACGGCGGCGAGCAGCGAGAACGTGGGAAACATCAGAGCACTCCTTGGTCGCGTGTGGGGGCGCTGGCCGCTGGAGTCGCGGCGCGGAGCCGGGCCAGCACCCCCCGCTGGGTCATTCCCTGGTTG
The DNA here is from genome assembly GCA_049513575.1 of Gemmatimonadales bacterium. Taxonomy (GTDB): domain Bacteria; phylum Gemmatimonadota; class Gemmatimonadetes; order Gemmatimonadales; family JACORV01; genus Fen-1245. The sequence goes on along the minus strand of JBEKVZ010000001.1, from coordinate 598,775 downwards.
ATGAGGTCGAGCTCGTTCTGCTGCCGGGGCTGCCCCGGCAGCTGCGTGACCTGCGCCAGCACCAGCTCGAGATCCTGGAGCAGGACCTTGAGCTGGGGATCGTCCGCGGCCGGGGAATCCAGCATCAGCCGCGTGGTGGTGAGGAGATCCCGTGCCGCCGCGATGAACGGCGGGTCGAGCCGCCCCTTCCGGCTCTCGGCGCTGAAGTCGGTGAGCAGCACTTCGGTTCGCGCGAGGTACTGGCCGGCCGCGATGCGGTATGCGGCGGACGCTGCGGTGTAGGCGGCGGAGCCTGCCGGTGCGGGGAGCGGCCCGGCACCTTGCGTGACGAGCCTCCCGATCCCGATGCCCAGGACGAGCGTCGCGGCGAGCGCCAAGCCCCAGGACAGGCGCCGCACGGTACGCCTAGTCGAGCGGCGGCGGGCCCGCGCGGCCGAGATCGCCCACCACATCTGCTCGCGGGGGGCGGGCGGCGGCTCATTGTAGCCGCGCACGGCGGCCCGCAGCCGCTGGGGCAGTTGGTCGTCATTCCAGTCGTTGGCCATCACGCCCACTCTCCTGCGAAGTCCGCCAGCGCGACGCGCAGCTTGGCACGGGCGCGCGACAGCTGCGCCTTCGAGGTGCCGACTTCGACGCCGAGCACCGCGCCGATCTCCTCGTGCGTATAGCCCTCCACGTCGTGCATCACGAACACCGTGCGGTACCCCTCCGGCAGCGCGTCGATCGCCGCTGTAAGCCTGCGCTTCAGGTCCGGCTCGGCCTCGCGCCCCGTTTCCGCCACCTCGTGCCCCTCCTCCAGATCCGTCTCCCGCGAGCGCCGCCGCTTCACGTCGCGCAGGCCGTTCAGCGCCACCGACACTGCGATCGCGTGCAGCCAGGTCCCGAACTGGGACTCGCCGCGGAAGTCGTCCAGCCGCTCGAAGGCGCGGATGAACGTGTCCTGCGTGAAGTCCCGCGCCAGGTCGGCGTCGCCCGCGAAGCGGTAGACCAGCCGGTAGACGCGATCCACGTGCGCCTCGTACAGGTCGCGCTCCGCTGCGGCATCCCCGGCGCGCGCTCGGGCGATCAGCTCAGCTTCGTGCACCGGGCTCCGACGGCTGTGGCCAACCGTGCGACACGGGTGGCCGGGAAAGGGTTGCGCGGGGGTGATATCTCAAACGGAAGTGTGGGCCAGGCTCGAGCAGGCGCAGCCCTCAGGGATTCTGCACCGCCACGGGCTGCGACCGGTTGGACGTGGTGTTGTCGCCGAGCTGGCCCTGCAGGTTGCGGCCCCAGCAGTACGCCGCCCCGCTGGTCGTGATGCCGCAGGTGTGATCGAAGCCGGCGGCGAGGCTCTGGAACGTCAGGCCGTCGGCCACCAGCGTCGGCGCCGTGCGCGGGAGCGTGTCGCCGACCCCCAGCTGGCCGAGCGCGTTGTACCCCCAGCAGTACGCCACGCCCGACGCGAGCGCGCAGGTGTGGGCGCCGCCGGCCGTGAGGCTCGAGAACACGACGCCCCCCGTCACGGCGGTGGGCGTCAGGCGCCGCGTCGTGTCGCCCGTGCCCAACTCGCCCCAGGAGTTGCCTCCCCAGCAGTAGGCCGCGCCCGCGGCGGTCAGCGCGCAGCTCTGCGGCCCGCCGGCGCTGACCGACGCGAAGGTCACGCCGCCGGTCACGGCGACCGGGAGGGTGTGATTCGTGTTGTCTCCGGTGCCCAGCTCGCCGAGGGCGTTGTCGCCCCAGCAGTACGTCACGCCGGCGGGCGTGATGCCGCAGGCATGGTAGGAGCCGGACCAGTCGCCGACGCTGACGCTCGCGAACGAGAGGGCCATGAAGCTGCCCACGAGCGTCGGCTGGCCACGCCGCGTGACGTCGCCCACCCCGAGCTCGCCGGCGCTGTTGTCCCCCCAGCAGTAGGCCGCACCCGACGTGGCGATCCCGCAGGTGTAGACGGCCCCCGCCGCGAGTTGGACGAAGGTCAGGCCGCCGATGACGGCGGCCGGCGCGGACCGGTTGGTCGTGGTGCCGTCGCCGAGCTGCGCGTCGGCGTTGGAGCCCCAGCAGAAGGCGGCGCTGGCGGAGATGCCGCAGCTGTGGCTCGCTCCCGCAGCGAGCGCCGTGAACGACAACCCTCCGGTGACGGCCTTCGGCGTGTAGCGCACGGCGATGGTCGTCCCGTCGCCGATCTCGCCGAACTCGTTCGTGCCCCAGCAATAGGCCACGCCCGACGCGCTCATGCCGCACGTCTGCTCCTGACCCGCGGCCAGCTGCGACCACGACACCGGGGTGCCGCCCGAGCCGCCCCCCACGGCCTGAGTGAAGCCGGCGTAGGAGCCGCCGCACGCCCCGACGGCGAGCACGGCGGGGAGGAAGGGCAGGAGCAGCGCGTTGCGCATACTCATCACACTTGCACAGGACGCGACGGAGGGCAAGGTCGGCTTGACGCGGCGAGATCGAGCGCGGCATTGTAGCGCCGGTCACAGCGCAGCTGGTCCCTCGATTGGGCCGCCGTCGGCCGGGAGTTGACACCGTGCGCCGCCTCGCGCTGCTCGCGCTGATCCTCGCCGCCGCCTGTACGAGCCGGGGCGGCGGATCGTGCCGCGGAGAGTATTGCGGCACCGTCGTCTTCGCGGGCATCGGCCAGCCAGCCTCCCTGCTGCCGCCGGCCACCGATCACATCCTCGACCGCGACATCTACGACCAGATCTTCCTGAAACTGGCGGACGTGGGGCCGGACCTGAACACCGTGGGCGATTCGGGTTTCCAGCCCCAGCTCGCCGACCGGTGGACCTGGAGAGACTCGCTCACGCTGGCGTTCCACCTGGATCCACGTGCCCGCTGGCAGGACGGCCGGCCGGTGACCGCGGGTGACGTCGCGTTCACCTTCGCGGCCTACACCGACTCCGTGCTCGACGCGGCGGACCGTATCAACCTGGTGCGCATCGCGTCCGTCACGGCACCCGACAGCGCCACGGCGGTCTTCCGGTTCCGCCAGCGGTACCCGGAGATGTTCTACGACGCCGTGTACTACCTCCGGATCCTCCCGGCGCACCTGCTGCGCGATCTTCCGCGCGCCCAGTGGCGCAGCGCGGCCTTCGGGCGCAACCCGATCGGGGACGGGCCGTACCGGTTCATCCGCTGGGATCCGGGACAGAGCCTCGAGCTGGTGGCCGACTCGAGCTTCTTCCTCGGCCGCCCTCATGTCCGGCGGCTGATCTGGCGCTTCGCCGGCGACCTCTCGGTTGCGGTGACGCAGTTGATCGCGGGCGAGGCGGACGCGATCGAAGTGCTGGTGTCGCCGGCGAACATCGAGCGGGCCCGCCAGGCGCCGCGACTCGCGCTCTACCCCTATCCCGGGTCGGTGTTCACGTTCGTGAGTCTCAACCTCCGCGCACGCGACGGCTCGTTGCCGCATCCGCTCTTCGGCGACCCCGCGGTCCGCCGCGCGCTGGTCGCGGCGACCGACCGGGTGCGGATGACGCAAAGCATCTATGGGAAGACGGCGCAGGTGCCGCCGGCGCCGATCCCCGAGGCCTGGACGGCGCTCTGGCTCAGCGATCTGCAAGTGCCGGCGTACGACACAGCGCTGGCCGCGCGCGAGCTGGAGCGGCGCGGTTGGCGCCTGGGAAGCGACGGCGTGCGGCAGCGCGGCGGCCGGAAGCTGGCCTTCACGCTCGCGGTGCCTTCCACCAGCCCGCCCCGTCGGCAATACGCGCAGCTGATCCAGGAGGAGCTGCGGGCGGTCGGGGTGGCGGTGACGATCGACGCGATGGACAACGTCACGATGCAGGCCCGGCTCCACAGCGGCGCCTACGACGCGGCGATCGAGTCGTGGGCGAACGATCCGACGCCGTCGTCGAGCGTGCCCCAGATGTGGATGCGGGGCGGGGGCTCGAACTTCGGGCACTACTCGAACCCGGCGTTCGATCAGTGGGCGCGCGCGGCGACCAGGGCGCGCAGCGCCGCGGCGGCGACGGAAGCCTGGCGCGCGGCATTCGGGGTCCTCGCCGAGGACGCGCCGGTGATCGTCTTGAGCGCGCCGGACAACGTGGCCGCCATCGACCGGCGTGTGACGAACGTGCGCCTGCGCCCCGACTCCTACTGGGCGTACGTGCGCAACTGGCGGATCGCCCCCAGCCAGTTCAACGCCCGCGACCAACTGGTGCGCTGAGTGGCCGCTTGGCTCCTGCGACGCCTCGTCGCCGCGCTCGCGATCGTCTTCGCCGTCGTCACGCTGGTCTTTTTCGCGATTCACCTCGTGCCGGGCACGCCGTTCCTGCCCTCGGGCGAGCGTGCGCTCGATCCGTCGGTCGAAGCCGCGCTGCGCGTGCGCTTCGGGCTCGACCGGCCGCTCGGCGCGCAGTACGTGAGCTACCTGGGCGAACTGGCGCGCGGGGATCTGGGTGAGTCGTTCAGCCAGCAGCGGCCGGCGGCCCGTGCGCTCGAGGAGGCGATTCCCAACACCGTCGTGCTCGCGGCGACCGCGCTCGCGATAGACCTCCTGCTGGGCCTGGCCATCGGGGCGCTGCAGGCGGCCTACGCCCGGCGCCGCCTCGACACGCTCCTCACCCACACCACGCTGTTCGTGTACTCGCTCCCGACGTTCTGGCTCGGACTGGTCCTCCTGCTGGTATTCGGCCAGGAGCTGCACTGGTTCCCAGTGGGCGGCGTCGTGGACCCGGTGGTGCACCAGGCGCTGTCGCCGGTCGGACGGTTGTTCGACCGGCTCCGCCATCTGGCGCTGCCGGCGCTCACCCTGGGCCTGGTCGGCGCGGCCGGCACGGCGCGGTTCCAGCGCGCCGCCCTGCTCGAGGCCCTGAGCCAGGGTTTCGTGAAGACGGCGCGGGCCAAGGGGCTCAGCGAATCGCGCGTGCTGCTCGGCCACGCCCTGCGCAACGCCCTGCTGCCGACGATCACGCTGATGGGCCTCGCGCTTCCTTTCCTGCTCACGGGCTCCGTGGTGATCGAGACGGTGTTCGCGTGGCCGGGGATGGGAAAGCTGGCGGCCGACGCCGTGCTGAGCCGGGACTATCCCGTGGTGACGGCGACCACGCTGGCGGCGACGGTGCTCGTGGTGGGCGGAAGCCTGGTCGCCGACATCCTGTACGCCGTGGCGGACCCGCGCGTGCGGAGGGAGCGGCCACGATGACGACGCTGCCACTGCTCCCGCTCGCCGTGATCGTGGGGTGCGCGGCGGTGACGATCCGGCTGGTGAAGCGGCGCGCGCGGTCGGCGGCTACCCGGCGCTTCTTCGAGAGTCCGGCCGCGGCGGCGGGCCTCGGCCTGCTGCTGTTCTTCGTCCTCCTGGCCGTGCTGGCGCCGCTGGTCGCGCCGTACCGCCCGTCGGCACAGCTCGACATCGTGGGGCTGCAGAACCGGCCGCCGTCGTGGCGGTTCCTCCTCGGCACGGATCTGTTCAGTCGCGACGTCTTCAGCCGACTGGCGTACGGAGCGCGCGTTTCGCTCGGCATCGGCGTGCTGGCGACGCTCGTGTCCGTCACGCTGGGCGCGGCGGTGGGCGCGGCGGCCGGCTATTTCGGGCGCGCGACCGACGCGGTGCTGATGCGGCTGGTGGACGTGGGGCTCGCGGTCCCGAAGATCTTCATCGTGCTGGTGGCCGTGGCGCTCGGCCGCCCGCTCGGCCCGGTGCCGCTCGCCGTGCTGCTGGGGCTCACCGGGTGGTTCGCGACCAGCCGCCTGGTGCGCGCGGAGGTGCTGAGCCTCAGCGAGCGCGACTTCGTGGAGGCGGCCCGGGCTCTGGGGGCGCGCCCGTGGCGCATCATCGCGCGCCACGTTCTCCCCGGCGCCACCGCGGTGCTGATGGTCTCGGCGGCCCTGAGCATCGCGAACATGATGCTGCTCGAGGCCGGGCTGTCGTTCATCGGAGCGGGAGTGCAGCCTCCGGTGCCGAGTTGGGGCAACATGATCGCCGACGCCCGGGACCTGCTGGCGACCGCGCCGTGGACCTCGCTCTTCCCGGGGCTGGCCATCACGGGCGTGGTGCTGGCCCTGCACGCCGTGTCGGACGGCCTGCGGGAGGCGCTCGATCCGCAGGCGCGCGGAGGCGCGTCGCCGCTTGCTGCGGGCGAGCGCTCGCAGGAACGTCGGCTCGGCGGTTGGGTGGCGCGGCGCTGAGGCCCCCGTTAGGTTCCCGCCCGCCGAATGAACTTCACCTGTTGCAGGGACGCATGAAGGCATCCGAAATCCGCAAAGGGCACGTGCTGCTGGTCGAGGGCCAGCCCTGTCGCGTCATGGACTTCCAGCACCGCACCCCGGGGAACCTGCGCGCCTTCGTGCAGGTCCGGATGCGCAACCTGGTCACCGGGAACACCTTCGACAGCCGGTACATTGCGACCGAGTACGTGGACGAGGCGCGGCTCGACACCAAGGAATTCCAGGTGCTTTACCGCGACGACCAGGGCGTGCACGTGATGGACGCGAAGACCTACGACCAGTACTCGCTGAGCGAGGAAGTGGTTGGGGACGCGCTGCCGTGGCTCGAGCCGGAGATCCACATCACGGCGGAGCTGCTCGAAGGAGACGTCGTCGGCATCCAGCTCCCGGCGGCGATGGAGTACACTATCGTCGAGACCTCGCCGGTGATGAAGACGGCGACCAAGACGGCCAGCGCCAAGCCCGCCAAGCTGAGCAACGGCGTGACGATCCAGGTGCCGGAGTTCCTGGGCGAAGGCGTGAAGATCCGCGTGGACCCGCGGACCGGGACCTACCTGGAGCGCGCGAAGTAGCTAGGGGGCGACCGCCGGGGCCTCGAGCGCGGCGCGCACCTGGCGTGCGAGGTCGGCGATCGCCCACGGCTTCGCGACGAAGGGCACTCCGGGATCGAGCAGCGACCGCATCGCGATGTCATTCTCGCTGTAACCGCTGGTAAACAGGAACCGCATCCCCGGATCGATCTCGCGGACGGCGCGGAACAACGCCGGCCCGTTGAGCTTCGGCATCAGCACGTCCGACAGCACAAGGTCGATCTGCCCGGCGTGCGAGCGCTGCTTGGCGAGGGCGTCCTCGCCGTCCACGGCCTCGACGACCTTGTAGCCCAGGTGCTCGAGAACGCGCCGGGTCGTGCCGCGCAGCTCCTCCCGGTCCTCGACCACCAGGATCGTCTCGCCGCCGCCCCGTTGGGGCTCCGTCTCCCGCACCGCATCCGCCGCCGCTGCGGTTTCGGCGGACTTCGGCAGGTAGACCTTCACCGACGTCCCGGCGCCGAGCTCGCTGTAGACGTGCACGAAGCCGCCGTGCTGCTTGGTGATGCCGTAGACCATCGCCATCCCCAGCCCCGTGCCGGCGCCGGGCGCCTTGGTCGTGAAGAAGGGCTCGAAGATCTTCTCGACGGTGGCTTGGTCCATCCCGACGCCGGTATCGCTCACCGCGACGCAGTAGAACGCGTCGGCGTTCACCCACGGGACCGACTCCGGGAAGCTCCGGCCGGTGGGGCCCTGCATCGCCTCGATGGCCAGCCTCCCGCCGGACGGCATCGCGTCGCGCGCGTTGGTCACCAGGTTGAGGAGGAGCTGCTGGAGGGCGCTGGCGTCGCCGCGCACGGGGCAGGCGGCCGGCGGGACGACGATTCTGAGCTCGACGTCGTCGGGCAGCAGCGCGCGCACCATCTGCCCGACGTTGACCACGACGTCGCGCAGGTCGAGGGTCGCGAAGGTGAGGTCCGCGCGGCGGCTGAACGTGAGCAGGCCGCGGACCATGCTCGCCCCGCCGGAGGCCGCCGCTTGGATCTTGTCGAGGCTGTCGGTCAGGTCCGGCCGATCGGGCGGGAGCAGGGACCGCAGCATCTCGGTGTTCGCCAGGATCACGGCGAGCAGGTTGTTGAAGTCGTGGGCGATGCCGCCCGCGAGCTGGCCGACGGTCTCGAGCTTCTGTGCCTGGCGAAGCTGCGCCTCGAGCCAGCGCCGCTCCGAGAGCTCGGCGGCGGTCCTGATGCCCTCGACGCGGCGCAGGGCGTCGAGCAACTGCTCCGACGTCGTGTAGGGGGAGAACAGCCGCTCGACCGCGTCCTTGACCGCGCCGAACATCCGCCGCATCGCGCCACGCGGCTCCGACGGGACGGGCGGCACGGGGCCGCGGCCGATACGCGCGGGCGGCAGTCTGCCGAGCCCGGCTCCGTCGGCGTCCGGCGAGCCTGCGGCGGGTACACCCTGCTGGCGCTGCATTGGCTGAAAGCCTACCGCCGGCACCGGGGCCGGGGAAGAGGGCTACCTCACTTCCGGTTTCGGGCGGCGGCCAGCCTATTTTCTGTCATGTGGCCCGTCGGACTCGTCCTCGCGCTCGCCGTCGCCCAGGCGCTCCAGGCGCAGCCGCAGGAACGTTCCGGGGTGTTCGCTCCCGGCACGCGCATTCCGGTCCGGTTTGCCCGGTCGCTCACCGGCGGCCGCGACCGGCAGGGCGCGACCTTCGAGGTCCAGGCGATGGCGCCGCTCGAGGCGGGAGGATGCATCCTCGTGCCGGCGTTCACGCCGATCCGGGGAACGGTGGTTCAGTCCCGGCCGGGCCGGCTGTTCGGCCGGCGCGGCGTTCTGCAGCTGCGCTTCGATTCGGTCCTCGCGGCGGCGGAAGACTGGGTGCCGCTGGCGGCGGAACTCGACTCGCTCGAGTGGACGAACCGCGGATCGTGGACCTCGGCCGGCGGCGTGCAGCAGAATCCCCGCTCGATCCGCGGCGTCATCGGCACGGCGGGGTTGGTGGGCCTGGCGGGCGCGGCGACGGGGCTCGGCGTCTTCCCCCTCGTCGCGGTGACGGGACTGGACCTGGTGCTGCGCGGGCCGCGCGCCCGGATCCTGGCGGGGCAGCGCGGCCTGCTCCGCCTCACGGCGCCGCTGGTCGTCCCGCTGCCCGACCGGTGCGAGAGCAGCGTCCGGGCGGCGAGCCAGGAGGCTCCAACGGTGCCCCCGCTGCCGCCGCGCGCCACGAACCAGAGCGGGACCAGGGGCGCCGACCCCGTCAATCTCATCCTGGAAGGCTCCCGCCAGGACGTGGATTCGGCGCTCAATCGAGCCGGCTGGCTCCCCGCTCAGCGCTCCACGTTCGGTGCATTGGCCGCCGAGGCAGGGGCGGTGCTGCTCGCCGAGAGCGACTCCGAAGCGCCGATGAGCCACGAGTACTATCGCGGTCGAATCGAGGACCTGCGGTTCGAGCGGGCGAGCCCCTCGGCGCGCGCACGGCACCATGTGCGGCTCTGGCAGGCGGATTCCACGGGCACCTTGTGGGCGGCGGCGGCGACCGAGGACGTCGGGATGCTGGTGAGCGCGGAGCAACGGACGGTGACGCATCGGATCGCCCCGGCCATCGACAAGGAGCGGGACTTGCTGGTGGGGGAGTTGCTCGCCGGCGGGTGCGCGGTGCTCGAGGGCTACGTCACCCTGCCGGGCGCGGTGAAGGGCGGCACGGGCGTGGCGGGCCAGCCGTTCGTCACCGATGCGCGCGCGGCTGTCGTGCGCGTCGTGGCGTGCCCACGGTATGCGCGGCCGTTCTAGACGGCAGACGACAGGCGAGCGGAGTTCAGAACAGTTGCCAGACGGCAAGGTGTCAGTGGTTACCAGATGTGAGAGCGAGTTGCCAGACCAGTTACCAGAGGCCCCGGCGCGTGGCCGCGTCGGGGCCTGTTCTGTCTCTCAGCCCTGGCGTCTGGTAACCACTTCAGTACTTGCCGTCTGGCAACTTCGCTGACATCCGCTTTCTCGCGACTGATCTCTCCTAGATCAGGTTCTTCAGCACAAACCACACGTTGGCCGGTCGCTCCGCGAGACGCCGCATGTACCACGCGAACCACGCGGTTCCGTAGCTGATCAGCACCCGCACCGTCTCCCCATCGGCGGCCAGCCGGCGCTGCTCGGCCTCGCGGATGCCGTAGAGCAGGTGGAACTCACAGGTCCCGCGCGGGAGCTTCAGCGCCGCGGCGCGCTCGCGCAGCCGTGCGACGAGGCGGACGTCGTGGGTGCCGAAGACCGGCCGGGCGCCGTGTGCGGCGTGCTCGAGCAGCCGTTCCCCCAGCACCAGGTAGGCCGCATCGACGTCCGGTTTCCGGGGGAACGCAACGTCGGCCGGCTCGGCGTACGCGCCTTTCACGAGCCGGATCGCCGGCGCGAGCGGGAGCAGGGCGTCGAGGTCGGCGCCGGTCCGGCGGAGGTAGGCCTGGAGACAGAGACCGACGCCGGTGCGGGCCGCGCGCGCGTGCCGGAAGATGTCCAGCGTCACGTCGGTGTAGTGCGAGTCCTCCATGTCGATCCAGAGGAACGATCCGGACTCCTGCGCCGCGGCGGCGAGCGCGTCGAGCGCGCGCTGGCACGCGGCGCGGTCCACGTCCAGGCCGAGTTGGGTGAGCTTGACGGAGATGTGCGCGGGGAGCCGGCGGCGCTGGAGCTCGCGCAACACGCCGAGGTAGTGGTCCCGCACGGCTTCGGCGTCGGCCCGGCTGGTCAGGTTCTCCCCCAACTGGGTCAGCACGGTGCCGAGGCCGGACGCGGCCAGCCGCCCGGCGGCGTCGAGGGCGGCCGGCAGCTCCTCGCCCGGCATGAATCGGCGCACCGCACGGGCCACGAAGGACCGGCGCTTGAGCTGCGCGGCGAGAAACGCGCTGCGCGAGGCGCGCAGCAGGAGCGTGCGCCCGAGCGACATCGTGCGGAAGCCGCCTACCTCAGCGCGGCCGCCAGTGCCTGCGACGCCCGGTCCACCGCGTCAGCAACGCGCAAGATCGCGGCGGTCACACGACCTGCCTCGGCCTGCGCTTCGGCGGGGCGCCGCTCCTCCACCGCCTCGCGGATGCCGGGCAGCGTCTTCACGCCATAACCGGTGTAGAAGCCCGGCGCGTAGATGAGGTGCCGGAACCAGGGACGCCGCGGTAGCCCGGCCGTATCGCCGAGGGCTTGCTCCGTGCCGTAGATGAGCTGGTTGGCCCGGCCCAGCTCGGCGCGCCGGGCCGCCAGGCGCTGCGGCGGCGCGACGTCGAGGGCGGCCATCGCGGTGTCGAAGCGCTGCCCCGCGCTGTCCAGGCGCGCGATCGCAGCGCGGAGCTGAGTGAGGTCCAGCCCCCTGGTGGTGTCGTTCCCCGCCGCCAGCCGGGAGATCTCGTCGGCGTAGCGCCCGTAAGTCCGCGCCACCGTCCGGAACTCGAACGGCAGGACCGGCGCGTCCGCCATGCGGAGGACCGCCGTCCCGACCGTCCGGGCCTGGGCGACCTCCGAGGACAGCGTGCTGTCGAGGAAGCGGAGGAAGAAGGTGTAGCTGTCGTAGATCGAGTGATAGATGCCGCCGTGCGCGGCGCCACTGTACGCGACGTCGAGCGCTGGCATCGTCACGTGGTCGATGAAGGCGGTGTAGTCGGAACCGGACCCCAGCGCGCCGATCGAGAACGCGGTGTCCGGCGGCTCGGCATCGGCCTCGCGCCCGCGGGCCGGCCGCGGCCGGTCGGCCTCCTCCCGCCGGTGCCCCTGCGCCACGTCGAGCGCGTTGCCCTTGCCCGAGGGATCGGGCACGTCGCGCGCCACCTCGCGCATGAACTCCTGCAGCGAGTGCGAGCCGCTGGAAGAGAGCCAGCCACTCGCGAGCGCGTCGCCATTGAAGTAGACGACGCCCTTGGTCCGCAGCTCATCCTGATGCTGCTCGGCCCACTCCGTCGAGCCGAGCAGGCCCCACTCCTCGCCGTCCCACGCGGCGAGGATGATGGTGCGCGCGGGCCGCCATCCGGTCTTGAGGAGCGCGCCCAGAGCGCGCGCGGCCTCGTCCAGCGAGACCTGCCCGGAGAGCGGATCCTGGGCACCGTTCACCCACGCATCGTGGTGGTTGCCGTAGATCACCCACTGGTCGGGATAGACGCTGCCGGGAATCCGCGCGATGACGTCGTACAGCGGGCGCGTCTGCCAGTCGAAGCGCACGGCGAGGTGCGCCGTTCCGGGCCCGGGGCCGACGTGGTAGGTGATCGGCAGGGCGCCGCGCCACGCCTCGGGGGCGACCGGCCCGGCGAGGTTGCGCAGGAGCGGCAGCGCGTCGCCGTACGAGATCGGCAGCACCGGAATCTTCGCGATCGTCTGGGCTTCGGCGATCGAGAGGCGGCGCGAGCCCGGCCGCGAGGCCCAGCCGGGCGAGAGCGGGTCACCCGGATAGAGCGGCATGTCCATGACGCTGCCGCGCTGCACGCCCTGCCACGGCCGCATCGGCCCCTTTGGGTACACGTCGTCCACGAAGTAGCCGTCGTCCTTCGGGTCCGAGTAGATGAGGCACCCGATCGCGCCGTGCTCCGCCGCGACCTTCGGCTTGATCCCGCGCCACGACTCGCCGTACTTGGCGATGACGATCTTCCCGCGGACGCTGATGCCCAGGCTGTCGAGCACCCGGTAGTCGTCGGGTATGCCGTAGTTCACGAACACCAGGTCGCCGGTGACGTCGCCGTCGGGCGAGTAGGCGTTGAAGGTCGGGAGCTGGTCCGACTGGCCGGAGGTCGGGTCTTCGCCCAGCGCCGGCTCCTTCAGCTCGGCGACGTAGTGGTCGGGGCCGATCAGCTCGAGGGAGCGGCTCGTCGGCCGGGGCATCAGCGCTTCGAACTGCTCGATCGAGGCGTCGAGGCCGAAGGCCCGGAACCGGGCCAGGATCGCTTCGGCGACGTGGCGAGACCGCTCGGTCCCGGCCTCGTGCGGCACCGCGCTCAGCGCGATCAGCTGGGCGCGGAGCGTGTCGGCGTTCGGCACCGCCCGGAGCGACGCCTCCCGGGCCAGCTCGTCGGCCAGCAGCGGCGGCGGGAAACCGCGCACCGGCGGCGCCGACGGGCCGGTCTGGGCGTGGAGCGCCGGAACTGGCGCGAGCAGGATCGTGGCCGCGGTGGCGAGCCAAATGCGAGTGCTGGTCATGCGTTCGTCTCCAGGAAGTGTCAGCCGGCGCTGAACCGGTCGAGGAAGGCCCGCTCGTCGGGCGTGAGGCTGCTGGCGCCCGCGAGGTCCACTTTCGCCATTACGCGCTCGTACTCCTCGCGGTTGATCGGGTGCAGCGTCTCCGGCCGCACCCGCCGCCAGCGGTCGAGATCGGCGGTGGAGCTCTTCGCCGGGGGTGCCGCGGCGGCGCGGAACTGGACCGCGGGGGAGCGCAGCTCCATCCAGCGCAAATAGAGGTAGCCCCCGGCGAACCCCCCGAGGTGCGCGAAGTGCGCGATGCCACCCTGGCCCTGCCAGGCGCCGAACAGCGCCATGGCGGTCATCAGCACGACCAGCCAGCGCGCCTCCATCGGCAGGAAGAAGACGTAGACGGTGTCGCGCGGCCAGTAGTGCGCGTAGCCGAGCATGACGCCGAACACCGCGCCGGACGCGCCGACGATCGCCACGTACGGCGTCACCAGCGACAGGACGGCGCCCGCGATCCCGCTCGTCAAGTACAGACCGATGAAGCGCCGGCCGCCGAGGCGCGCCTCAAGACGGGGTCCGAAGAAGTACAGCGCCAGCATGTTGAAGAAGAAGTGTGTGAAGCCGGCGTGCAGGAACATGTAGGTCACGACGGTCCACGGCCGCAGCGGGATGAACAGCGGCACCAACATCAGGCTCTGCGTCAGGCCGGGGAGCGCGCTGCCCAGCAGGAGCATCACCAGGTTGGCGAGAATGAGGAACGACACCCAGGGAGTCGTGGGAGATACCCTACGCCACCGGCTCGATGCTGTCGAGCCGGCTCACGTCCAGCGTCACGGCCTCGGTGCCGTGCGGATGGTGCAGGATGTCGCTGAACTTCGCGCCCCAGACCACCTCGTCCCACCGGTAGCTCGACCGCGCGTGCACGCGCTGGGCGAACGTCTCCTCCACGCCGGAGAGGAGCATCAGGAACTCGGCGTCGGAGCGGCGCATGTCGTCGCGGGTGAGACCGTTGAGCGGGCTCGCCTCGTCGATCGGATGGACGATCGTCCACGACAGGGGGAAGAACGCCACCGAGCTGCGCTCCAGCGGCAGCAGGTGGAAGCGTCGCACCGGTCGGCCGTCGTGCTCCTCGAAGCGCGTGAACATCACCGTCGCCTCGACCTCGATCAGCTGGCTGCTGCGCATGTTCGCGATGCGGAACTCGAACGCCTTGATGCCGCGGTACGGCGCGATCACCGCCGTCCGGCTGAACATGATCTTCGCCGTCGGCCGCGAGAAGCGCGCGAACAGCAGACCGGTCGCCAGCGCCAGCCACAGCAGGCCGACCAGCGCCTCGACGGCCACCACCAGGTTCGCCGCGAGGCCGGCCGGCGCGAGGTTGCCGTACCCGATCGTCGAGAAAGTCGCGATGCTGAAGAAGAACGCCTGAGGGAAGCCCGCCCCGCCCGCGGCGGGAAGCGAAGACTGCAGCGCGCCGGGGCCGCAGAAGACGAATACCAGCGCGAACCCGGCGTTGATGAGCACGTACGACACCACGACCAGCGCCATGAAGCGCGTCCAGGTCGTGGTGAGCAGTGTGTGGTAGAGGCTGAGCGAGGTGCCGAGCCTCAACCCCCTGCGCGCCACGTTGAACGAGCCGTCGCGATTGAGGAGCCGTTGGCGGCTCTCCTCCGCCACCACGGCGCCGAATCCGAGGTCCCGGATCTCGTCTTCGCTGACCCAGGCGCTTCGCGTCACCCGCATCATCCTGTCGTGCGGAACCTGAGCAGGCTAGACGCTCGTGACCCGGACGGCTAGTGACTTTGCATTGCAAAGTACTTGCCAATCCAGAGTACCGGCGCCATAATGGAGGGGCCGCAAGCACCGGAGCCGACCGTGACCGCGCTGACGAAGATCCTCTTTCCCCTGCCGGACTACCGGCGCACCCCCTGGACCCTGCTCCGGTGGTGGGAGTCCCGACGCCTCACGTACAACGTGTTCGTGGGCGGGGCGGGCGTGGTGTCGCTCGCGGTCATGGCGCTGGTCAGCAGCCTGCCGCCGAGGGCGCCGGGGCTCGGTTTCCGTTGGTGGGGCGGCGCGCTGATCTACGGCGTGGCGGCCAACGTCGGCTACATGATGGGATGGCTGTCTGAAGTGGGGATGCGCGTTCTGTGGGGAGAGGAGGCGCCGCTCGCCGGCCCCGCGCTGTTCCGCCAGGGCATGAGCTTCGCGATCGGACTGACCCTGCTCCCGGTTCCCCTGGCGATGATTTCCTGGATCGTGCGATTACTCGGACACTTCTTCTGAGAAGACAGGGGAGAGGGAGCGGTTCACAGGGAAGTTGCCAGACGGCAAGTTGGCAGTGGTTGCCAGCGCCAAGAGTCAGTTGCCAGACCAGTTACCAGAGGCCCCGGCACGTGACCGCGCCGGGGCCTGTTCTGTCTCTTACGACTTGCATCTGGTAACCACTTCCGCCTTGCCGTCTGGCAACTACTCTGTCAGCCCCCACTGCCGCCGCACACTCCTAATCGAAATGGGCGTTGAGGATCGGCAGCACGCGGAAGGGCGGGGGGTTATTCCGCGCGATGTTGAGCAGGCCGATCTGAATCCCCTCGAGCCGCCGGGCGAAGTTGAGGAGCCCGATCGCGATGCCCGCCTGGAGCCCGCGGATCTGGTTGAAGGCGCTCACCGACAGTCCGGACATTCCGTCGGTCTTGAGATTGACGCCGGCGACCGTAATGCCGGAGACCCCGCGGGTCCTGACCTTGTAGCCGGCGACCGTGATGCCCTTCGCCAGCCCTTCGCTCACGACCTCGAGGCCCGCCGCCGTGAAGCCCCTGATGCCGCCCTGCGCCACCACGGCCACGCCGCCTGCCGTGATGCCCGCGATGTGGCCCTGCGCCACGGTCGCGATCCCGCCCACCGCGAAGCCCTGGACGTCGCCTTGCGCCACCACGGCGATCCCGGCCACGTGCGCGCCCCAGACGTCGCCCTGCGCAACTGAGGCGAGGCCGCTGACGCTGAAGCCTCTCAGGTTCCCCTGGGACACGGTCCCGAGTCCCGAGACGGCGATGCCGCTCAGGCTGCCCTGCGACACGACGCCCAGGCCCGCGATGCTCGCACCGGACATCGGCCCCTGCGACACGACCCCGAGGCCGGAGGCGCTGATGCCGGCCATGCCCCCCTGTGACACGACGCCGAGGCCGGACACGCTGATGCCCCGCATCCCGCCCTGGGACACCACGCCGAGGCCGGCGATGCTGATTCCGTCGATCCTGCCCTGCGAGACGATGCCGAGGCCGCCGATGGCCACGCCGCGGAGGACGCGCTCGGCCACGACACCGCCCAACCCGATCAGGACGCCGTTGAGGTCGGCGGCTGCGGGGCCGGCGAGCCCCAGAGCCAGGCCATTGACGGAGCCGGACACCGGCTTGTCGGGCTTCCACAAGGTGATGTTGATGCCGTCGATGCGATCGAGGCCCGCGTCCGACCAGTTGAACCGCAGGCCGGTGAAGCGGGCCGAGTTGCCGAAAGAGATGCCGTAGCCGCGGACGGGGAGGTCGAGGCTCCAGTGGCCGGGCGTCTCGTCGGCGTCCGTGGTGTCTTGTGCCCAAAGCGCGCAGGGAAGGACGGCGAGCGCTGCGGCTGCGAGGAGCGGGCGAAGGGTCCTGCCCACGGCGACCTCCGGAGGTTGGGTGCTAGCCCCTTCCCCCTACGCCGGCGGGCTCCGCGGGTTTCGCGCCGGCGCCGCCGAAGACCCGTTCGCCGTCGAACCGCCCGTTCTCGATGAAGACCTCGGAGGTGGCGCGACCCGCCGTGATGCTCCCCGCCATGTAGACGCCGGGGACGTTGGTCTCGAGGGTCTCGGGATTGCAGCGGGGGCGCGCGGTTTCGGCATCGAGCTCGATCCCAAGCTTCCGGAAGAGATCGAAGTCGGGGTGGTAGCCGGTCAGCGCATAGACGTGGTCGGCCGCGAGCCGTTCCTCCTGGCCGCCGGCGATCCGTACGACGACGTGGCGCGGCTCGATCCGCAGCACCTCGGCGCTGAGCCGGGCGGCGATCTCGCCGGCCTTAATCCGGTTCTCGATGTCCGGTTTGAGCCAGTACTTGACCGTGGGTTTGAAGGCGTCGCGCCGGTAGACGAGCGTGACGCGCGCGCCGGCGCGGAACAGCTCCAGCGCGGCCTCGATGGCGGAGTTCTTTCCGCCCACCACGACCACCTGGAGGCCGAAGGAGCGGTGGGCCTCGTCGAACCGGTGGCTGACGTGAGGCAGGTCCTCGCCGGGCACGCCGAGCGGGTTGAAGTGGTCGTAATACCCAGTAGCAAGCACGAGCCGGCGGCAGGTCACGCGGGTGCCTCCGGCGGCGGACTCGAGATCGCACCGCACGAGGCCGGGCACCGCAGCGGCTCCCACCAGCCGCGTGTAGGTCAGGAGGCGGAGCCCCTCCGCGCGCGCGACGCCGCGGTAGTACTTGAGCGCCTCCTCGCGCGTCGGCTTCGCTCCGGCGCACGTGAACGGATGGCCGCCGATCTCGAGGAGGTCCGGCGTCGTGAAGAACGTCATGCCGACGGGGTAGTGCACGATCGAATTGACCAGCGCGCCCGCGTCGATCAGCAGGGGAGAGAGCCCGCGACGCCGGGCCGAGATCGCGCACGCGAGGCCGATTGGCCCGGCGCCCACGATGAGGGCGTCCTCGATGTCCTTCACTGCCGCCATTCGCGCCTCCACAGGCTCCTGGTTAGTGTACACCTCCGAGCGTCGACTTGAACACCCTTGCCTTCAGCGCCATCGTCTGCGCGGCGTCGTTCTGCGCCGGCTTCCTCGGGTCCCTCACGGGGCTGGGCGGCGGCTTCATCGTCACCCCGGTGCTGACGCTGGTCTTCGGGGCGGACATCCGCTACGCCATCGGCGCCTCGATCGTCGCGATCATCGCCACGAGCAGCGGCGCGGCGGCGGCGTACGTGCGGGAAGGGTTCACCAACCTGCGCGTCGGTGTGCTGCTGGAGATCGCGACGGTGGTGGGCGCGCTGATCGGCGCGTCGCTGACCACCGTGCTTCCTACGCACGTCATCGCCGTCGTGTTCGGATTGGTGCTGCTGCAATCGGCCTATCTGATCACGCGACCGCGGGTCGAGCACCTCAACTCGGTGCGGTCTCCGGACGATCTGGCGGCGCGATTGAAGCTCGACTCGAGCTATCCGACGCCCGAGGGCGAGCAGGCATACCGGGTGCGCAACGTGCCCGGGGGCTTCGGCTTGATGGGTCTGGCGGGTGTGCTGTCCGGGCTGCTGGGGCTCGGGTCGGGCGCGGTGAAGGTGCTGGCGATGGATCGGGTGATGCACATGCCGTTCAAGGTGTCCACGGCGACCAGCAACTTCATGATAGGCGTGACCGCGGCGGCGAGCGCCGGGATCTACATCAGGCACGGCTATGTGGATCCGGGGCTCGCGATGCCGGTGGTGCTGGGCATCCTGGGCGGCTCCATGGTGGGGGCCCGGCTGCTGTTCGCGACGCCGACGGCGCGCCTGCGGCTGCTGTTCGCCGTGGTGGTCGCCGGGATCGCCCTCGAGATGATCTACCACGGATTGGCCGGGAGCATCTAGCGTGGCCCCAGGATCGCCTCGGGTCACGGATGCGCAGGTTCGGGGCGCGGTGGGAAGCCTTCTGCGCGGCGGCGTGCTCCTCGCCGCCTCCGTCGTCCTGGCGGGCGGGGTTCTGTACCTCGCCCGCCACGGCGCGGCCCGCGCCGACTACAGTGTCTTCCGCGGGGAGCCGCTGGACCTGCGCGGTCTCGCGGGCACCCTCCAGGACGTCGTCGCGCTGAGGGGCCGCGGCATCGTGCAGCTCGGAGTCCTCCTGCTGATCGCCACGCCGGTGGCGCGCGTGGCCCTCACGGCCGTCGCCTTCGCTTTCGAGCGCGACCGGACCTACGTGCTGGTCGCGCTCCTGGTTCTCGCCCTGCTCCTCAAGAGCCTCACCGGCTGAGCTACATCCACGGCTCGTCGGCCGACGGTCCGTAGATGGACGGGACCTTGCCACCCGCTAGGCGCACGTAGACCGACAGCTGGCCGCGGTGGTGGATCTCGTCGTGCAGCATGCCCCACAGCACGTCCATCACCCGCATGTCTGCCATCTGCTTCGGGCCGACGGGGAACTTCACCGTCTGGTTGAGCGCCGCCTCCGAGGCCTGCTTCACCTTCGCCACACTCTGCGCATGGCTCGTCTGGCACGTCGCGATCACGTCCTGCATCGTGGCCGGCGCCGGCGTCATCTTCGAAAAGTCGATCGCCCCGGCCAGCGCGCCGGCGAGCACCACCTGCTGCTCGACGACGAAGATCCACGCCAGCTCCTTGCCGGACTTGGAGCGCTCGTGCGGCTTGAAGTCGGCCTTGGCGGCGGGATAGGCCTTGAGCACTTTCAGCGTGATCCCGTGCTCCCGCTCGAACATCTGAAGAAACATCTCCTTCTCGGTCATCGTGCCATCCTAGGGTGTATTGAGAATATCCGATTCGTTTAGTCGGACATCGCAGCCGCAAGCTAAACCGCGCCACCGGAACTTGCCAGCGCCATCGCTCCTAACCCGTCCTACTGGAAGCGCGGGTTGACGACGTTGTTGTAGATCGATCCGAAGGTGTAGCTGAAGCCGATCGCGCTGTAGTAGCTGTACGACGTCGCCAGCTGGCGCAGGTTCAACAGCACCTCGTCGGTCGTGGCTCCCGCCAGCGGAAGGTAGAGCTGGTCGTGGATGAAGGAGACGCTTGCGTGCACCCCGATCGAGAGTCCCCGGAAGATGCGGAAGTCGAGGTTTCCCGCGATGCCGAGACTCATCTTGCTCGGGTCGCTCAGGTACTGCGAGCCGCGCACCGAGGCGTTCGCCGAGCCCCAGGGCTGGCTCGTGTTGTACAGGGCGCGGAGGGTGTGGAGCGGCAGGACCTCGCTCGTCCGCTCGTAGATCGTCTCCTGCGTGTAGCGCACGGCGTCCACGCCGAGGGTGTACTGAATGGTGAGCGTGTGCCTGGTGGCTTCGGCGTAGGGGAAGACGTTGTACTCGACGGCCGGCAGCAGGCGGACGTCGATGCTCTGGTTGTAGTACGTCGACGCGGAGACCGACGTCCGGAGGCCGGCCGCCCAGTGGTCCCCGAGGCTCCGGACCGTCAGGCTGCCGAAGCTCTCGCTGTGGGTGTCCGTGGCGACGGTGGTGTCGGCGGAGATGGTCTGGACTGTGTGACTGTACTGCGCGCTGAGCCCGAAGCTGAGTTTCCACTTCTCAGTGGTGCGGTTGGCCGAGGCGGAGCCGTAGAGGGAGGTCGTGGTCCGGGACTCCTCGCCGCTGAAGTTGCCGCTCATCCCGGTGTTGAAGACCCAGTAGTCCCAGGGGTCGTGCCGCTGGCGGTCGCCGTCGGGCTGGCCGGGCGGCGCCTCGTACGTGATCTGGATCTGCGGCGCCAGCGCGGAGCGCGCGGCGTACCGCACGAGGCCGAGCTTCAGGGTCTGCGTCAGGCCGCGCCGGACCTCGTCGTATGTGTCGGTCCGCCCCGAGACGTAGAACAGGGTGTCGTTGCGCCCCGTGAAGTCCTGCTGGCCGAGGAGGTTCACGGTGAACTGCGTGCCGCCGCCCCCGGTGTACTCGGTGGTGACCAGCACGAAGATCTGCGCGTCCACGGGGTCACGGACGTAGTTGACGAAGTTGATCTCGGTGCGGACGTAGTCGAAATCGCAGTAGTTGGTGCGGCAGTCGAGGAAGACGCGCAACGCTTCGGTCGTACGGGGGGGCGGGGGCGGCTCCTGGGCCCGGGCGATCGCACTCGCTCCCGCGAGGACGCCGAGCCCCAGCAGCAGGGCGCGCAGCTGTGACGTCATCCCGGTTCGCTGTCTCCCATCACGAGGACGGCGGCTCCGTGCACGCGCCCGGCGCGCAGCGCATCGAGGGCGTCGGCGGCGCGGCTCAGCGGATACGGCTCCACCACGGTGCGCACCTGCAAGCGCGGTGCCAGCGCCAGGAACTCTTCGCCGTCGCGCCGCGTGAGGTTCGCCACCGAGCGGACGGTCCGCTCTCCCCACAGGATCTCGTACGGGAACTGCGGGATGTCACTCATGTGGATGCCCGCGCACACCACCGTTCCGCCGCGCTCCACCGCCCGGAGCGCCGCTGGGACCAGTGCGCCGATGGGGGCGAAGATGATCGCGGCGTCCAGCGGCTCCGGGGGTGCCGCGTCGGATGGGCCGACCCAGACGGCACCCAGCTCGCGCGCGAAGCTCTGGCCCGCCGTGTCGCCGGGGCGGCTGAAGGCGAAAACCTTGCGGCCCTGGGCGCGGGCGACCTGGGCGACGATGTGGGCTGCGGCGCCGAAGCCGTAGAGCCCCAGCCGCTCGGCGCCGTCGCCCGCGGCGACTAGAGAGCGGTAGCCGATGAGGCCGGCGCACAGGAGCGGCGCGGCGTCGGGGGCGCGCAGGTCGGGCGGGAGGGCGAAGCAGTAGCGCTCGTCGGCCACGGTGTACTCGGCATAGCCACCGTCGAGGTGGTAACCGGTGAAGCGTGCATCGGCGCAGAGGTTCTCGCGGCCCGACCGACAGAAGCGGCAGGTGCCGCAGGTCCACCCCAGCCACGGAACGCCCACCCGCGCGCCTGCCTCGAAACGCGTGGCGTCGGGGCCAAGGGCGACGACTTCACCCACGATCTCGTGGCCGAGGACGAGTGGGAGCTTGGGATCCGGCAGCTCGCCGTCGGCGACGTGCAGGTCGGTGCGGCACACGCCGCACGCCGCGACCCGGAGCAGCACCTGGTGCGGTCCGGGCACGGGCATCGCCAGGCTCGCTTCGCGCAGCGGCCGCCGCGCGGCCTCGAGGAGCATCGCGTGCATGGCGCTAAATAGTACATTGGTGCGCGTGCGACGCTCAGTCCTCGCGGTGCTGTTCGGCGCCGCCGCCTGCTTCGGCGTGGTGGCCATCACCGAGCCTCCCGGCCCGGGCCTCGACCCCGATTCGATGTCGTATCTCGGCGCGGCCGAGTCGTTGGTGCGGCACGGGTCCCTGCGCGTGCCCATGGCGTCGTGGTCCGATGCCGACAGCACGTCGGCGCTGCACCATTTCCCCCCGGGCTACCCGATCGTGCTCGCGATCCCGATCGTGCTCGGGGCGGATCCTCAGCAGGCGGCGCGCGGCGTGGAGGCGGCGTCGGCGTTCGCGACCGTCGCCCTGGCCGTCTGGATCGTGGCCGCGGTCGCGGGCCTCGGTGCGGGGGCGCTCGCCGGCGTGACGCTGCTCGCGACGCCGGCCCTGGCCCTGGATCATGTGCGGGTCCTGAGCGAGCCACTCTGTTTCGCCCTGCTCGCCGCCACGCTGGCGCTCATGGTCCTCTCGAAACGGCCTTTCCTCTATGGCATCACGGCCGCCGCGGCGGGACTCGTCCGGTATGCGGCGGTTCCCGCTGGCGGCGCGGCGGTGCTCTGGGCGTTCGGGCGGCACGGGAGCATGCGCGACCGGTTGGGCCGTGCGGCGCTCGCGGCTCTTCCCTCCGTGCTCCTGTCGGGCGCGCTGATGCTGCGGTCCCTGCTGATGGAGTCGGGGGCCACGCACAGTATCGCCCTGCACGGCGGCCTGGGGCCGGCCCTGCGGGAGCTGGGCCTGACCCTTGTGGCGTGGCTGGTGCCGTTGGCCCCGGCCCGGCTCCCCGCGGCGTTGCTGGCAATCGTGATCGCAGGCGCGGTCGTCGCCGTGCTGCTCAATGCGGCCTCGAAACGGACGGAGCGACCGGAAGCCGCTTCGGCCTCCCGGCCGCTGCTTGCCGCGGCCGCCCTCCTCGCCGCTTGTTACACCGCATTCGTGCTAGTCTCCCGGCTGTTCGTCTACGACAGCATCCCGCTCGACGACCGGATGCTCTCGCCCGCCATTCTCCTTGCGATTATCGCCGTGGCGGCGGCACTCGGCGCGCGATGGCGCACGTGGTCTCGTCCGCTGCGGCTCGCCGCCGCGACGGCCGTTGCGCTCTGGCTGGCCGCGTCGGCATGGGCGACGGTCCGGGCCGTCGCCGAGGCGCGCGACGGGGGGTGGGGCTACGCCAGCGACGAGTGGCGCGACTCGAAGCTCGGGGAGTGGCTCCGCACTGAGGGCCGGCGTGCGGAGATCTTCTCGAACGACCCCGCCGGGGTCTACTTCCTCACCCATCGCCCGTCACGCGACCTGCCGGCAGTTCTTGACCCGGAGTCGCTCGGTGATTTCGCGGGGACGCTGGCCGGCCGGCGCGCCGTCGTCGTCGGATTCGCCAACGAGTATGAACCGACGGCATCGCTGGATTCCATCGCCCGACGGCTGGGTCTGAGAGTCGCAGCCGAGTTTCCGGAAGGACGGGTCTGGAGGAAGTGAGGGGGTCCTTGCCTCCTCGTACGAAAATTGCTGGTACCGCAGGCGTCGTTTCCGCGTTTGGCCTCTAACGGAGAATCCCTAATGCAGCGTCTACGCTTGGCGTTTGTGCTGGTGGCATCCCTGTGTCTTGCCGCGGTCTCTCCGGTGCGTGGGCAGCAGGCCGCGCCGGCGGAATACCCCGGCCTGGAAACCGGGAAGATGTGGACGTTCGACGTGCCGCCGCTCGACTACTGGGCGCGGCGATTCAACTTCCGGCCTGCGCAGCAGTGGCTTGACCATGTCCGTTTGGCGGCTGGAAGCCTGGGAGGGTGCTCGGCGTCGTTCGTATCTCCCGACGGTCTCATTCTGACCAATCACCATTGCTCGCGCGTCTGCATCGACGGCTCGACCCGTCCGGGCGAAGATCTGCTCACCAACGGCTTCTACGCGAGGACGCGCGGCGAGGAGCGGGCGTGTCCGGGAATGTTCTTTGACGACCTCCTCGGCATCAGCGACGTGACCGACAGCGTGGCAGCGGGCGTGCCTGCCGGCACGGCGGCCGACGTGGCAGCGAGGCTCCGATCCCAGACAATTGCGGGGCTGGAGCGCCGCTGCGCTGATGCTGCCGACATCCGCTGTCAGGTGGTCGTGATGTACCGCGGAGGGCAGTACAAGCTGTATCGGTTCCGCCGGTACTCGGATCTGCGACTGGTGTTTGCGCCTGAGGGGCAGATCGCGTTCTTCGGAGGCGATCCCGACAACTTCGTGTACCCGCGGCACGACCTGGATCTCTCGATTGTCCGCGCCTACGTGAACGGCCAGCCGGCACACATCGAGCACTTCTTCCGGTGGAGCCAGAACGGATCGCAGGAAGGAGACCTCGTCTTCACGATCGGAGTGCCTGGCACCACTAACCGTCTCAGCACGATCGCGTATCTGCAGTACTTGCGCGACGCCCAACTGCCGGCGACGCTGACCCGTTACCGCCGGGTCCTCGCCGTGTATGCGGCTGTGGGGGCCACGAGCCCGGCGCGCGCGGCTGCGCTGCGCAATGCAGTCTTCAACATGGCGAACGACCAGAAGCGGTCCATCGTGTATCTCCAGTCGCTGCAGGATCCCCAGCTCATGGAGCACAAGCGCGCATGGGAGCGCGATTTCCGGGCCCGGGTGAACGCCAACCCGGAGTGGCGGCGGCTGTACGGCGACGCCTGGGACAACGTCGCCTCGGTTCGTGCGGAGCTGACCCAGCTCGACGCCCAGTACCGCTACTACTCCATCGGGCGGGCTGGTGGCAGGCCGATGTCCGGCGCGTACGGCGCACAGCTGCTCAACTACGCCGGACTGATCGTCCAAGCGACCGCGGCAGGTGCCATGCCCGACTCGGCGCGGCCGGCGCTGTTCCGGGACGCCAACCGGCCACAGCTCGAGCGCCTGCTCTACGGCGGGGCGCCGGTGGACACGGTGCTCGAGATCCCGCTGCTGGCGGCGTACCTGACGGGTATGAATGAGGAGTTGCCCGCCGCTGATCCGGTGTTGCGCGCGGCGCTGGCGGGCCGCACGCCGGAGGAGGCTGCGCGTGCGATGGTCCAGGGCACGCAGATCTTGACCGCCGACCAGCGGCGCGGGCTGGTGCAGGAGGGCGAGGCGGTCATCAGGTCCTCGGCGGATCCATTCATCGCGCTGGCGCGCGTTGTCGAGCCGCTGCAGCGCGCCCTCGACCGCAGATGGACCGAGCTGTTGAACCGTGAAGTGCCGAACGACGAGCGGATCGCGCGGGCCTTGCTCGCGGTCTTCGGCGCCAGCGTGGCGCCGGACGCAAACAGCAGTCTGCGGATCTCGGACGGCGTGGTGCAGAGCTATCCCTACAACGGGACGACGGCGCAGCCGTATACGACCTTCTTCGGCCTGTACGATCGCAGCATCGGGTTCGGCGGGCGGTCACCGTTCGATCTGCCGCCGCGCTGGCAACAGCGGCGGGACTCCCTCAACCTTGCGACGCAGCTCGACGCGGCCTCCACCAATGACATCATCGGCGGGAATTCGGGGAGCCCGGTGATCAACAAGGACGGCGAGCTGGTCGGCCTGATCTTCGATGGCAACATGGAGAGCCTGCCCTGGCGGTTCGTCTTCACGGAGGCCCAGGGCCGCTCCGTGTGGGTGGATTCACGCGCGATCATCGAGGCGCTGCGGCACGTGTACGACGCCGGAGCGCTGGCCGACGAGATGACGGGCAAGCACTAGTCTTCGGCAGTTCGGGGCGCCGGGGCTTCCGACCCGGCGGCGCGACGGGCAGCGGCGCTTCACCGCTGCCCGTCGTGTCTTCCGGCTGCGGGGATACGAGGTTAGCGTGCCGGTCGGATCTCACGTGAGGCGCTTCGCCATGTCCAGCCGCTCGTGGTGGGTTGTCCCCTTGGTCGCCGCGCTCTTCGCGCCTCGCGTCTGGGCGCAGCCGGCGCGCGCGATCACCGTCGGCCGGTCCGTCTCCGATTCGCTCACCGCCGCCGACCCGCTGCTTCGCGCCCGCCGCAGCCCGTACCACGTGTGGAGCCTGGAAGGGAAAGCCGGGCAGCGGGTCGTCGTCGACCTGATGTCGGCGGACTTCGACGCGTATCTGATCCTGCGCGACGCAGACGGCCGGATGATGGGCTACGACGACGACTCGGGCGAGGGAACGAACGCCCGGCTGCACGCGGTCCTCCCGCGCGACGGTACATACCGCCTGATCGCGACGGCGGTGGGCGATTCGGCGCGCGGACGCTACACGCTGGCGGTGTCGGGATGGGAAGCCCCGGCGGCGGCGGCGCCCGGCCGGAGCGCCGTCATCGCCGTCGGCGAGACGAAGGACGGCATCCTGGAGCCTGGCGACGAGCTCTCGGGCGACGGCCCGTACGAGGACCGCTGGCTCGTGGACGCGCCGGCCGGCGCGCGGCTCACGGTGGACATGCGCTCGAGCGATCTGGACAGCTACCTCGTGGTGCTGGGACGGGACGGCAGGGTGCTGGGCAGTGACGACGACGGCGGCGGCGGGAAGGACGCCGAGGTGGCGATCCGGGCCGGCGCCGCGGGGCGGTACACGATCCTCGCCACGAGCTACGGAGACGAGCCTGCGGTCGGCGCATATCGGCTGTCGCTGCAGTCAGACACCGGCGATTTCGCGGAGCCCGGCGCCACGGCCGCCATCGCGATGGGAGAGACGAAGGAGGGACGGCTCGAGGACGGAGACGCGCGCGGCGCGAGGGGGCTCGAGGACCACTGGACGTTCACCGGGCGGGCGGGACAGGGCGTCCGCGTTGATGCGATGAGCGGCGCCTTTGACGCCTATCTCGTGCTGCTGCGCAACGGGGCCGTGGTGGATACCAACGACGACGGCGGCGAGGGCCAGAACGCGCGCATCATCGCGGTGCTGCCCGAGACCGGGACCTATACGGCGGTGGTGTCGGCCTTCGGCAGTCAGGGATCCGGAGGCCGCTATGCGCTGCAGCTCACGGGGCTGGAGGGGCCGCCGCCGGCGCCCGGCCAGACCGGCCGGATCACGCTCGGCGCACGCGTCGTCGGACGGCTCGAGCAGGGCGACCAAACGCGCGCGGACGGGGGATATCAGGACGTCTGGGAGTTTGAGGCCCGCGGCGGCGAGGACGTCGTCGTCGAGCTCCGCTCGGTCGCCTTCGATACCTACCTGGAGCTTTACGGCCCGGACGGGACCTTGCTCGCGCAGGATGACGACGGCCTCGGCGACGGCACGAACTCGCTGATCACCGCGCACCTCGCGCGCGCCGGGCGCTACCGCTTGGTCGTGCGCTCCTACACCGAGAAGGAGGACACGGGACTCTACGAGCTCGCCCTGCTGAGCGCGGGCGCCATCGCGCGCCCCGGTGCCGTCACGGAGATTCGCGCGGGGGCCACCGTGGTCGGGCGGCTGGAGCCGGGCGACAGCACCGTCGGCGACAGCACCTACGCGGACGTCTTCCTGTTCCGTCCTCGGACGTCGGGCGAGGCGGTGATCGACCTCCGGTCGGGCGACTTCGACGCCTACCTCATTCTCCAGGACGCCGCCGGCCACGTGCTCGTGACCGACGACGACAGCGGCTCGGGAACCGATGCGCGCATCACCTACGCCGTGACCCCAGGACAGACCTATCGCATCCTCGCCAACAGCTACGGGGACTCGCGGGACACCGGCATCTATCGGCTCTCGGTGCGTCTCGGAACGCCATCAGGCGGCACGCACCACTGAGCCCCGCGCGCCGAGGAATGCTCTAGCGCATCTGGTGCATGGACGCGCCGTGCATCGGCCCGCGCCACCCCTGCCACAGCATCAGCGCGGCCAACAGCAGCATGACGACGCCCGCCACGCGCACCAGGCGCTGCCGCGTCGCGAGGCCGATGCGGTCCAATGCGAACGAGAACGTCCCGAGCAACGGCACCGTGCCGAGCCCGAACGCGGTGAGGAGCGCCGCGCCCTCCAGCGGTTCACCGGTGCCGGCCGCGGCCGCGTACATCGGATAGAGCAGCCCGCACGGCAGCAGGCCGATCGGCAGGCCGAGCACCAGCGGGAACGCCGTGCCACTCACGCGCCGCGCGCGGCGCAGCAGGCCGCCGACCGCGCCCGCGCCGGGCTCGAGCCAGCGGCGTGGGAGCGCACCGAGGAACGCCAGGCCGAAGGCGAGCAGCAGAGCGCCGGAGACGTAGAAGCGGAGGCGGTGCAATCCGGCCGCGCCCGCCCCCAGATCGAGCAGCGCGCCGGCCAGCGCGGCCATCGCGCCGAGCGCGGCGTAGCCCGCGATCCGCCCGAGATGGAAAAGCCAGGAGCGCCGGCTGCCGGCGGCCGCGACGACGACGAACCCGCCGCACATCCCGAGGCAGTGAGCGCCGCCGACCAGCCCCGCCACGAACGCGAGCACATATCTGTCCACCGTCTTCCAGCCTCCCGGCAACCACTGACAACTGGCAACTTGCCGTCTGACAACCAGTTCTGCTCTTGCTCGCCCCTGAGCCGATTCTTATCATATCCTATCCTCACCCGGGAGCCTCGCTAGATGCCCGACCCCTTCTTGAGCTCGGACGAGTACGATGAACGTGCTCACCAGCTGTACAACGAAGGGCGGTACGACGAAGCGATCGAGGTGTTGAAGCAAGGGCTGTCGGTGTATCCCGACGCGCTGGAGCTGCTCGTCGGGATGGGATACGCAAGGCTGGCGCGCGAGGAGTTTGCCTGGTCGCGCCAGACCTTCGAGGCGGCGCTGAAGCTCGATCCGGACCACGAGGATGCGCTGGCGGGACTGGGGGAGATCCGTCTGAAGCTCGGCGAGCGCGCCCAAGGACTGGCCTGCTTCGAGCGGGTGCTGGAGCTGGGTTTCAAGGACGATCTCGACATCATGCTGCAGATGGGGCGCGCGCTGTTCCGCGAAGGGATGCTGGAGCACGCGCGCAAGTTTTTCGGGGTGGCCCTGACGGCCCACCCCGACAGTGCGGAGGCCTCCGCCTGCGTCGGCTACGCGGCGCACCGTCTCTCGGAGGAGACCGATGCGGTGCGCTGGCTGCGCCACGCGCTGGCCCTCGACCCGAAGCACGCCGAAGCGCGCATCTACCTCGCCAACCTGCTCTATGACAAGGGCGACTACGAGCCCTCGCTCGCCGAGTTCGAGCGCACGGAGCCCGACGACCACTGGGACGAGCTCGGGATCTGGCGCCTGATCGAGCTGAAGCGCAGCATCTACCGGCTGTCGGAGGACGACCCCGAGCTGAAGCCGTGGCTGATGCGCCTCGCCGACCTGGCGGGCGACGCGGACCCGATCGACCTGCTCCTCGCGGAGCTGGAGGCGGCGGGTCCCGATGGCAGGGGCACGCACGATCCGACGCAGCTCGAGCTGTTCGGCGCGCTGCGCACGGAGCTGGCGGGGATGCGCAAGCAGCCGCGGGCCGAGGTCCACCGCGTGCGGACCCGCGACGGCCTCACCTACATCGGGACGTGGGAGGAGATCGTCGCCGAGATGCGCGACAACGACGATGCCTTCTCCGGCCGGCCGATCCGCGAGTTCCTGGAGGAGGCGGCCGCGCGCGCCAGCGCGCTGACCGGCATCAAGGTGCCGGCCACCGACGCGGAGAGCTTCATCCGCGGCAGTGCGGATGCGGGGCTGCTCAAGATCATGAGGTAGGACGAAGAGCGGGTGTAGGGTGTAGGGGGTAGGGTGTAGACAGACGAAGGCGTCTCGGGTTCCGGGGCGCCTTTCTTTGGTCTTGCCACACCCTGCGCCCCCAACCCTACGCCCTGTCTGTCACGGACAGACGCCCGTCGTGTCGCGCAGGGGCGCGCTGAAGGTGTAGATCGCCTGGAGCGTGTCCACCGACGTCGCGACCCCGCCCACGATACCACGCACCTGGGTCTTCACGCGCCCGGAGATCGTCCGGAAGCCGGCCTGAGAATACGTGGTCACCGCCGCCGATCCGTCGTGCATGCTCACCAGCGCCGTGAAGGACGACTGGTCTCCATAGAGGGCGAACGGGCGTGGCGGGTTGCACGCTGCAGTGTTCGACTCCGTGGACGTCAGAGAGTCCAGCGGATACGTCCCGACGGCAGTCAGTCGGAGCGTGTCTTCATAGACGAAATGCTTGGCATTGGCTGCTGCGCTGCCGTATACCTGAAATGCCGGTTTCTTGGACGACAGCACGAAGTTGAGTACGAAGGTACCCGTACTTAGCCGCACCTCCGCCGGCCCCGAGAGCCATAGGTAGCCGAGTCCCGTCACCGAGTCCGGCGGGGTGAAGACGCGCGCCGCCCCGTGGCCCGTGAAGCCGCACACCGCGAGCGTCAGCGACGATGTCCCCGGCGTCTTGGCCGTCACGAGGCCCGTCGCGTCGAGGCTGGCGACCGCATCGCTGCTCGGCGCGATCACCGGCGTATGGTTGTTGGGCACCGGGCCCGCGGACTTGCGCCGGAGCCGCACGCCGAGCGTGAAGGTGTCCGACGGCGCGAGCACCACCGTGTCCGGCACGAATTGGGGGTCGAGGTCCGAGGGCACGTCGAGCTGGCCCGGCGTCGCCGAGCGCAGGCTGCCCACGGAAGCGGTGATCTGGACGGTGCCCAGGGCGAGCGCGCGGGCAACCCCGCTCATGGAGTCCACGGCGACCGTCTGAGGGGCGCTCGACGTCCAGCGGACCGGCGACGCCGTTACCGTGTCGCCGGACGCGTCGAGCAAATGCGCGGTAAAGGTCAGGCTGTCGCCCACGCACAGCGCGGCGGCCTGCGGACTGACGGCGACCACGGCGACGCCGGCGCCCCCCTCCTTGCTGCCGGAGCAGGCGGCGAGAGCGGCGGCCGTGAGGGCGAGAAGCGCGCGGGCGCGGAGCGGCATCGCCGCAGTCTACAAGGCCGACAGCGGCGCCTCAACTCTCGACTCTCCACGCGCAACCGTCTAGGTTGTTCGGCGTGAGCGACGCGATTCTGCGCCCGCGGTCGATCGCGGTGATCGGCGCCTCCCGCCAGCCGAACACCATCGGCTGGCAGATTCTGGACAACCTCCTGCGGTTCGGCTTCAACGGCCCGCTCTTCCCCGTCAATCCGAAGGCCGGGACCATCCACTCGATCAAGGCGTATCCCAGCGTCGAGGCGATCCCGGATGCGGTGGACCTGGCGATCGTGGTCGTCCCCAAGCACCTGGTCCTCGGCATCGCGGAGGAGTGCGGCCGGAAGGGGGTCAAGGGACTGGTCGTCATCACCGCGGGCTTCGCCGAAGTGGGCGGCGAAGGCGTCGAGCGCGAGGCGAAGCTGCTCGAGACCGTGAAGCGCTACGGGATGCGGATGGTCGGGCCCAACTGCATGGGCGTGCTCAACAGCAGCCCGGACGTCTCGATGAATGCGACCTTCGCGCCCACGATGCCGCCGTACGGGCCGGTCGGGTTCATCAGCCAGTCTGGCGCGATGGGGCTCAGCATCCTCGACTACGCCGAAGAGCTCGGGATCGGGATCCACCAGTTCGTCTCGGTCGGCAACAACGCGGACGTGTCGGGGAACGATCTGCTCCTCTACTGGGCCGACGACCCCGAGATCCGCGTAATCCTGATGTACCTGGAAAGCTTCGGGGATCCGCGGCGGTTCTACCAGATCGCGCGGTCGCTGACGCGGAGGAAGCCGATCTTCGTGGTGAAGGCGGGCCGGACGGCGGCGGGGGCGCGGGCCGCGTCGTCTCACACCGCGGCGCTCGCCGGGACCGACCTCGCCGCCGACGCCCTGATGGAGCAGTGCGGCGTGATGCGCGCCCAGACGGTCGAGGAGCTGTTCGACTACGCGATGGCGTTCCCGCGGCTCCCGCTCCCCAAGGGCAACCGCGTCGCGATCGTGAGCAACGCGGGCGGCCCGGCGATCATCTTGGCCGACGCGTGCGAGTCGCTGGGGTTGTCGGTGCACGAGCTCTCCGCCGAGACGCAGGCCGCGATCCGTGGCCGCGTGCCGGACGAGGCGGCGGTCCGTAACCCCGTGGACCTGATTGCGTCGGCGACGGCGGAGACGTACCGGGACGTGCTGGCGCTTGTCCTCCAGGACCCCAACGTGGACGCCGTGATCGTGTCGGTGGTGCCGCCGCCGCTCGGCAGCAAGGCGAAGGACGTCGCGGAGGCGATCGTGCAGGTCGCGGCTTCGCGGCGCGACATCCCGGTGATGGCCGTGCTGATGGGTCGCCAGGGAATCCCCGCCGGGATGCGCGAGCTGCTCGTGGCCGGGATGCCGGGGTACATCTTCCCCGAGTCGGCCGCCCGCGCCCTCGCGGCGATGAACCGCTACCGGGAGTGGCTGGAGCGGCCGATGGGCACGGAGCACCGTTTCCCCGCCGACGCCGGCCGGGTCGCCGGGATCCTGGAGCGCGTCGTGGCGGAGGGCCGAGCGAAGCTCACCGAGACCGAGGCGATGGAAGTGCTCGGCGCGTACGGCATTCCCACCGTGCCGTGGCGGTGCGCCGCCTCCGCCGACGAGGCCGTGGCCGCCGCGCGCGAGATCGGCTTCCCCGTGGTGCTGAAGGTGATCAGCGCGTCCATCGTCCATAAGAGCGACGTGGGCGGCGTCGTGCTGGGGCTCTCGTCCGAGAAGGAGGTGCGCGAGGGCTACGCGCGGATGCTGCAGCGCGTCCGGGAGCGCGCCGGCGTCGTGCCGGACGCCGTCTTCGTCCAGGCGATGATCCCCGGCGGCCGCGAGACGATCGTCGGCTCCACGCGCGATCCGAAGGCGGGCCCCTTGCTGATGTTCGGCCTCGGCGGGCTCGCGGTGGAGGTGCTGAAGGACGTCGTGTTCCGCGTGCACCCGGTGACGGACGTGGACGCGCGCGAAATGGTGCGGGGGATCCGGGGCTTCGGGTTCCTGGAGGGAGTGCGGGGCGAGCCGGCGGTGGATCTGGTGGCGCTCGAGGAGATCATTCAGCGGGTCTCGCAGCTCGTCGGCGAGCACGAGGCCATCCTGGAGATGGACATCAACCCGCTGGTGGCGTTCCCCGATCGCGTGCTGGCGCTGGACGCGCGGTTCCGGATTGCGCGCTAGCGAGCAGCTGCTGCGCCGCGTGGTATCCGTCCGGATTGCCGACGTCGGCGAACGGCGTCTCGTAGAGCAGGCCACGGAGCCGGCCGGCCGCCGCCAGCCGCGCCAGCAGCGGGACGTCGTCGAGCTCGTCGCCGGGCCTGAGCCCGCGCTCGACCGCGGCGATCACCTGGGCCACGTCGGCTTGGAAGGCGTAGCGGCCGATGGGCGTGTCGAACCGCTCCTCGGGCCCCAGCCGGAGCTGTCCCTTCGGGCGCTTGGCCCCCACGGCGGCGATGCGCACTCCGTCCGGATCGGGCCCGATCGGCTGGACCGATGCGGGCGCGGAGCCGCCCTTGCCGCGCGCCGTGTCGGCGTTCATCCGGGCCACCAGGACCGCGTGCTCGCCGCTCCCGGCCGCGATGGCGACGAGGCGGCCCAGCGGGCTCGGCGGAACGAAGAGATTGTCGGGGAGCAGCACCGCGAACGCCTCCCCGGGCAGGACCAGGGCGCCGAGACGGATCGCGTCCGCCAGGCCGCGCGGCACGGCCTGGTCCACGACCTGGGAGCGCGGCGCGAAGCGAACGGCCTCCGCGGCGAGCGCGTCGTGCGCCGGAGGGCTGGCGACGACCACGATCCGCTCCAGGCCGACCTCGCGCGCCTCGACGATGGCGTGCGCAAGGAGCGAGCGGCCGGCGACGTCGAGCAGCGCCTTGGGGCGGTCCCCGAGGAGCGAGCGCATCCGGGTGCCGAGGCCGGCGGACGGAATGACAGCGGCGGTGAAGCTGGTCAAAACATCGACATCGCGAGGAACGACCGGAGATTGTCGTTCGTCACGCGCAGTCTCGAAGAGAGGAGCCGGACGACGGCCCAGAGCACTTTGTATGCGATGTCGCGATTGAAGTCCAGCAGCAGCTCGAAATCGGAGCGGGAGATCGTCACGAGCGTGCAGTCGCTGTTGGCGATCGCGTCCGTGGAGCGTTCCGACTTGTCGAAGATCCCCATTTCGCCGAAGCAGGTGCCCGGCTTCAGGACGGCGAGCGCTTCCTCGCCGCTGCCCGGCACGATGCGGCTGATCCGCACGTCTCCCTCGGCGATGATGTACAGCCGGCTGCTCGGCTCGCCTTCCTTGAAGATGGTGGCCGCACCCTGGAACTTCTGTTCCTTGCACACTTCGGCGACCTGGGCGAGCTCGTCCGCGTCCAAGTCTGCGAAAATGGCGGCCTGCTTGAGCAGTGCGAGGTCCATGTGATCGCGGGTGAAAGTATCCCGCCCGCCAAAGCGCAGCAAGTCCGCTCCGGCAGGGTACTTACGGCCGCCAACGTGGTCTCGCTGGCGCGGCTGCCGCTGGCCCTGGCGTTCGCGGTCTACCCGGCGGCGGGCGTGCGCATAGCGGTGCTCGCCGCGGCGGCCGCCACCGACCTGCTGGATGGCGCCCTGGCGCGCCGGCTCGGCCCGTCGCAGCTCGGCGCCTGGATGGACCCCGTGGCGGACAAGATCTTCATGCTCACGGCCTTCGGCGCGCTGGCGTTCTCGGGCGCGCTGGGATGGTTGGAGGTGGCTGGCGTGCTGCTGCGGGACGTGCTGGCGCCGCTGGGGTACCTGGCCAGTTGGGTGGTGCGCCGACCCTACACCGTGCCGGCCCGGGTCGGGGGCAAGGCGGTCACGGTGGGACAGACGCTGACGTTGTTCGCCTGGCTGCTCGACTCGTCACTGCTGCGCCCGCTCGCCTGGGCGACCGCGGCGATGGCGCTGTACGCGATCGCCGACTACGGGCGCCTGGCCGTGCGGAACGCGGAGCGACCGCAATCCTGAGGAGGATGGCATGCATGCTGCGACCCGGCTGATCCTGATCGCGTTCCCGCTGGCGCTCGTCGCGCCGCCGGCCGCGGCCCAGGAATTCCATCCGCCGTCGGGCGGCGGCACGGCGTCGGCCGCCGGCGGGCCCGCCGTGGACATCTACAGCTTCTCCGTGCGGGGCGGCATCGACGTGTCGCGCAGCGCGCAGTGGGTCCTCGGCACCACCGTCGACATCGCGGAGCTCTGGTCGCCGCGCGTCCGCCTCCGGCCGTCGCTCGAGATCGCCTCGGATGCCAGCTCGATCACGACGGTCCACTGGGCCGGCGAGATCATCTACCGCTTCCAGCCGGACAACGCTCCGGCGATCCCGTACCTGGGCATCGGCATCGGGCACATGAGCAACTGCCACAGCTGCACGACGGTCTGGCCGACGATCGCGCTCGGCTTCGAGCTGCAGCTGCGGCCGTCGTTCAATTGGCTCATCGAGTACCACGCTCTGGACCGGCTCGGCCGGCACCGGTTCCTGGTCGGGCTCTCCACCCGCGGGGCCGGAGGGTCGTGACATGGCCGGCACGAAGCGGGTCGCCCTGACCTGGCGGCACCAGCTGGTGTTCACGGGCGGGGCCGACGGAAAGCCGCCGATCACCATCGATTCCGAAGGGGCAGAGGGGCCGGGCCCGATGGACATGCTGCTCCTCGCGCTGGCGGGCTGCACCGGCGGCGACGTGGTCTCCATCCTCGAGAAGATGCGCTTCCCCGTGCACGCGCTGAGCGTCGAGGTCACGGGCGAGCGCAGGGCGGAGCATCCGAAGCGGTACACCTCGATCGTGCTCACCTACAGGATCAAGGCGCCAGGCGTGCCGGAGGAGCGCGCCCGCCATGCGATCGATCTGTCGCTGGAGAAGTACTGCTCGGTGACCCACTCGCTGGCGCCGGACATCGCGCGCCGCTATGAGCTGGTGCTCGAGGGGTAGGACCGGCGCGCTGCTCGGCGCGGCGCTGGCGGCGGCGAGTCCGTGCCGCGCACAGGTTCGGGAGACCCAGGTGTGGGCCCTGGCCGTCGCGTCGCAGCCCGCCCTCTACGCCGCCGGCGTGGGCTTCGCCTGGCGCGACAACCAGCGCAGCCGGATCGCGCCGGCGCTGGCGTTCGGCGCGCTGGGCAACGGCAGGTTCGGCGTGCGGGCCGACTTCGCGATCCACTTCCTGCTCGATCCGTACAAGCGCGATGGAACGGCGATCTACGGGGGCGGCGGGCTGACCGCCGCCGTGGCCGGGAGTCGGGTGACACCCTACGCCCTGCTGGTGCTCGGGGCGGAGAAGAACCCCGGGGGCACGGGTGGCTCGTTCATCGAGATCGGCGTGGGAGGTGGTGTGCGGCTCGCCATCGGCTACCGGTGGCGGAAATCGAACGCCCCGGGCCGCTAGGCTCCGGGGCGCGACACGTCAGGCTTCGCTGGAGAGCTCGGTCAGACGACGCCGGCCGGCTCGACCGTCTCCGGCCGCGGCACCACCGGACGGCAATAGCGCTCGCCCAGCGTGCGGAGCTCCTTCAGCTGGGCGGCCGTCAACTCCTCGTACCGCTCGCCCAGATACGCCATGGTGTCGTCGAACCACTCTTTCCGGTGCTCCTCCGCCGCTTCCAGCACTCCACAACGCAGGATATGGCTGAACAATTCGTCGCGGGCCAGCTCAAACGCGGTGGGCACATGGACCTTGCGGCGGCTACTGCGCTTCGGCATCACACCTCCATTCGAGTCAATGCGGGCTTTCCCGCAGCCCCAAATATAAAAGGAGCGCCGAAGCCGGGCAAACCTCAGAGCAGGTCCGCAAACAGCGTGGCTGCCGATTCCGCAGCCCGCGCGCGCAGCGGGCGCCGACGCCATTCGGCGTTTTCCACCCGCGCCGCGTTCTCCAGGTCCGAAGCGAAGAGATTGGACATCGCGCGGCCGGCCTCCGGGTCGGCGATCAGCGCGTTCATCTCGAAGTTCCGGTGCAGCGACAGTGGGTCGAGGTTGCTGGAACCCACCAGCGCGACCAGGCCGTCCACCACGGCCGTCTTGGCGTGGAGCATGACCCCGGACCACTCGTAGATCTCGGCACCGGCGTCGAGCAGCGGCTGATAGATCCGGCGGGCGGCGAGGCCGGCGACCGGATGGTTGTTGCGCCCCGGCAGCAGCAGCCGCACGCGGATGCCGCGGCGCGCGGCCCGGATCAGCGCCTCGAGGACGCGCCGCGGCGCCACGAAGTAGGCATCGGTCAGCTCGATGCTCGCTTCGGCGCGGTCCGCCAGCCACTCGTAGATCGCCGCCACCCGGCCGAGGCCGGGCCGGTCCCCCACCACGATGACGGCGGCCTCGCCCTTTTCCGGCGGCGGCCGACGCGACAGGGACGTGGGCGGCGGCTCGCTGCGCGCGCGGCTCCACATCCGGTCGAACGCCAGCTGGAGGTCGAGCACGGCGGGCCCGCGGATGGATACCGCGGTGTCCCGCCAGCCGGCGCCGCCCAGGTCCGAGGGCGCCCAGTGATCGGCGATGCAGATCCCGCCCACGAACGCGATGAGGTCGTCGCACACCAGGAGCTTGCGGTGGTCGCGATGCCGGAGCCGCAGCCAGCTCCACGGGGCCAGCGGCGACAGCGGGCGGAAGGCGCGCGCGTCGATCCCGGCCTTGCGGAGCAGGCGGCCGACCGGCGCCCCGCGCACCAGAAGCGAGCCGACCGGGTCGTACAGGACCCGGACCTTCGCCCTGCGCTCGCCGGCCTTCCGGAGCGCGGCCGCGAACTCCCGGCCGGTGCGGTCGTCGGCCATGATGAAGTTCTCGAAGCAGACGCTCCGCCTGGACGCACGGATGCCGGCGAGCATGGCGGGGAAGGCGAGGGCTCCGTCCCGGAGCACGCGGATCGCGTGGCCGTACCGCAGCGGCGCCGCCGCGATCTCGGCCAGTTCGAGGAGCGCGAGGGGCGAGGCGAGCCGTGGCGAAGCGGTGGCGGCCGGGGTCACGGACCGTATTCTAGGGACGACGTGCCCGGCGGGCGAGGCGCACGCCGGCGTTGGCGGCCGCGGCGGCACTGGGTATGATGAACGCACGTGACACCCGACGAGACGTACGATCCCAAGCGGGTCGAGAAGCTGGTCGAGATGCTGCGGGCCCTGGCCCAGCGGATCATGGCCCTCGACGCCGAGGGGCGCCTGCTGGGCGACTCCTCGGCGCTGCTGCGCGAGCTGGGGGACATCCGCTCCGAGCTGTTCCACTACGAGGTCCGTCTGACCTTCGACTCGCCGGAGGTCGCCGAGCACCGCCGCATCGTCGAGGAAGCCGGGCGCGACTGGTCGCCTGAGGTGGACAACGGACCGGATGAGGAGGAGCCATGGCGGAAGCCGGACGATCGCTGAAGCCCTTCTACCTGCTGCTCGGCGCGATTGCGGTGGTGGGCGCCGTGCTGATCGCCGTCTTCGGCGGCGGGCCCGCCATGCCCGACCTGGCGGCCTCGTCCGACTGCCAGAACCTGCCCGCCGGGGCCCCCGCGAAGGGCGTCGCACTCGGACCCGACTCCGCCAAGGTGAAGATCGACGAGTACTCCGATTTCGAATGCCCCTGGTGCGCGCGGTTCGCCGTCCTCACTGAGCCCGACGTCCGCCAGCGGCTCGTCCCCACGGGGCGCGTGCGGTGGCGGTACATGAACTTTCCGCTGGACGGCCACCCCAATTCCCCGGCCGCGCACCTCGTGGCCGCGTGCGCGCTGGAACAGGGGAAGTTCTGGCAGATGCACGACGCGCTCTACATGGGCCAGAGCGACTGGACGGAGGCGAGGAACCCGATGCGGCTCTTCCTCCAGTACGCCAACCGCATCGGGCTGAACACCGACTCTCTGCGCGCGTGCGTGACGGCCAAGCGCCCCTGGCCCGAGATCCAGGCGGAGAAGTGCGAGGGGATCCGGCTCGGAGTGGGGGGAACGCCGGCCTTCTTCGTGAACGGCCACCCGCTGTCCGACATCCCGGTCTACGACGATCTGGTGAAGATCGTCGACTCGATCACCGCGGCGACCGCGGCGGCGCCCGCCGCGACGGGCGGCCGGAAGCGCTGAGCGCCGATGCGGCACCGGATGGCGGTAGCGGTCCTGGCGCTGGGCGGCCTGCTCGTCTCGACGTACCTGCTGCTCTACAAGTTCGGCGTGATCGGCAGCATGGTGTGCGGCGCCGCGAACGAGTGCGAGCGTGTGCAGGCGAGCCGCTACGCGGAATTCCTCGGGTTCCCCGTTGCGGCGTACGGGGTGGCCGGGTACCTCGTGCTGCTGATCCTCGCCCTGTACGGACTGCAGGAGTCTCAGCTCTCCCGTCCGGCAGCGACGCGCTGGCTGGCCGGCCTCTCGGCGCTCGGGGTGGGCTTCTCGCTGTACCTGCTCTACCTCGAGCTGTTCGTCATCCACGCCATCTGCCGGTGGTGCAGCATGTCCGGCGTCCTGATCCTGACGATCTGCGCTGTCTCGATTGGCGGATTGGCCGGCTCTAGCCGGGCACCCGCACCGTGAGCACCGGGCAGGCAGCCATGCGGGCGACCCGCTCGGCCACGCTGCCCAGCAGGAGATGCAGCAACCCCGTCCGGCCGTGGGTGGCGACCACGATCAGGTCGGCGCCGTGGCGCTGGGCGGCGTCGGTGATCGCGAGGTAGGCGGGACCGAAGACGACCTCGGCGGTCCACGGCGCCTTGGTCCCGATCTCCTTCGTCCCGAACTCGTGGAGCTGCTCGCGCGACATCGCAGCCAGCTCCTCCAACTCCCCGGGCACCACCTGCGCGTCAGCGCTCCCGCCCTCCAGGGCGTGGATCAGCACCAGCCGTCCCTCGAACCGGCCGGCGATCTCGATCGCCGGACGCACCGCCACCGCGCTGTTCGCGGAGAAGTCGGTGGTCACCAGGATCGTCTTGAACACGCTCAGGCCTCGCCTTCCTCGTATTCTGCCTTGAGCCGCTGCACCACGGCGGGATCCGCCAGGGTGGTAGTGTCGCCGAGCGCACGTCCCTCGGCGATGTCGCGGAGCAGCCGCCGCATGATCTTGCCGCTCCGCGTCTTCGGCAAGTCGGCGGAGAACAGGATGTCGTCCGGCCGGGCGATCGCTCCGATCTTCATGGCGACGTGCTCTTTGAGATCGTCCTTCAGCTCGTCGTGCGGCTCGAAGCCCGATTTCAGCGTCACGAATGCCGCCACGGCCTGGCCCTTCAGCTCGTGGTGCTTCCCCACGACCGCCGCCTCCGCCACGGACGGATGGTCCACCAGCGCGCTCTCGATCTCCATCGTCCCGATCCGGTGCCCGGCCACGTTCAGTACGTCATCCACGCGACCCAGCAGCCAGAAGTAGCCGTCATCGTCCCGCTTCGCCCCGTCCCCGGGAAAGTACATCCCAGGCCACTTCGACCAGTAGATCTCCCGGTAGCGCTCGTCGTCGCCCCAGATCGTCCGCAGCATCCCGGGCCAGGGCGCCGTGAGCGCGAGGAAGCCGCCGCCGACCCGCATCGGTTTGCCGGCGCCGTCCACCACCTCCGCCGCCACGCCCGGGAAGGCTCGCGTGGCCGAGCCGGGCTTGGTCGCCACGACGCCGGGCAGCGGCGTGATCATGATCCCGCCCGTCTCCGTCTGCCACCAGGTGTCCACGATCGGGCAGCGCTGTCCCCCGATGTTGTGGTGGTACCACATCCACGCCTCGGGATTGATCGGCTCGCCCACCGTGCCCAGCAGCCTGAGGCTCGACAGATCGTGCCGCTGCGGCAGCTCCGCGCCCCACTTCATGAACGCGCGGATCGCCGTGGGCGCCGTGTAGAAGATCGTCACGCCGTACCTCTCCACGATCTCCCACATCCGGTCGCGCTCCGGCCAGTCGGGAGCGCCCTCGTACATCATCTGCGTCGCTCCCAGCGACAGCGGGCCGTACACGACGTACGAGTGGCCGGTCACCCAGCCGACGTCGGCCGTGCACCAGTACACGTCGGTGTCCTTCAGGTCGAAGACCAGCTTGGTCGTCGCCAGCACGTGCGTGAGATAGCCCCCCGTGGTGTGGACGATTCCCTTGGGCTTCCCGGTCGTGCCGCTGGTGTAGAGGATGAACAGCACGTCCTCCGCGTCCATCCGCTCCGGCTCGCAGTAGGGCGCGGCGTCCTGCATCAGCCGGTGCCACCAGTGGTCGCGCCCCTCCCGCATGTGCACGAACGCTTCGTCACCGGTCGCGCCGAGGCGCCGCTGGAAGACCACGACGTGGCGGATCGTGGGACAGTGCGCCAGCGCCTGGTCGGCCGCACGCTTCAGGGGCACCACTTGGCCCCGCCGGTATCCGCCGTCCGCCGTCACGAGCACCACCGCACCCGCGTCGTTGATGCGGTCTTGCAGACTCTCGGCGCTGAAGCCGCCGAACACCACCGAGTGCGCGGCGCCGATGCGCGCGCAGGCCAGCATCGCCACCGCCACCTCGGGGATCATCGGCATGTAGATCGCGACGCGGTCGCCCCGCCGCACGCCGAGCTTCTTGAGCACGTTCGCAAACTTGTTGACTTCGCGGTACAGGTCCCAGTAGGTCAGCGTCCGGCGCTCGCCCGGCTCTCCTTCCCAGATCAGCGCCGCCTTGTTGCGCCGCGCGGACGCGATGTGCCGGTCGAGACAGTTCACCGAGGCGTTGATCTCTCTGCCCACGAACCACTTCGCGTGCGGCGGCTTCCACTCGAGCACCCGGTCCCAGCGGCGAAACCAGTCCAGTTGCTCCGCGAACGACGCCCAGAACCCTTCGGGGTCCCGCGCCGCGGCCTCGTACAGCGCGTCGGTCGAGCAGTGCGCCGCGGAACGGAACCCCTCCGGCGGCGGAAAGACGCGGGTTTCGTCGAGCAGGGTATCCAGAACGATCGTGTCGGACATGCGGGCGCTCCTAGCGACTCGGTTGCCGGGCCGAAGTGTCAAATACTCTTGCGCTTAGAGAAGGATGAAGCTTATGGTATGGCGCTCATTTACGGATCTCTGCGATCTGCCTCGCGCAGGCGGCATGAGATTCGTGATTTGTGCCACCTGTCAGAGGAGTGTTACGTATGTCTCGCATCACCGGCCGGGTCAAGTGGTTCAACGATGCGAAGGGGTTCGGGTTCATCGAGCGGGAGGGTGGGCCGGACGTCTTCGTCCACTATTCGGCGATTCAGGCCGAGGGCTTCAAGTCCCTCAAGGAGAACGACAAGGTGGAGTTCGAGGTCCGTGAGGGCCCGAAGGGGCTGCAGGCGGCGAACGTCACGAAGATCTGAACCGCCGGAACCGGTCGAAGGAGAGGGGCCCGGGGGGATAACCCGGGCCCCTTCGTCTTGAGGGTCCAGTGTGCGGCGGCTGCGTGGCAACTTCCCTCAGTGTGGCGAAGCGCAACGGCAAGAGGGGCGTGGCCCGCGTCACGCGGATCCTCACAACCCGTTGTCGACAAGGCGGTTACGGGTGACGCGCCGCGGCGGCACTCTTCGTTCAGTGGCGTGTGGGCGTGGACGATCTCGTGGTGTGGGCGCCGGAGGCGCTGGACCGGGAGAGCCGCACGGCGTTCCGTCGCGCGGCGCTGGCCGAAGTGGAGACCACGCTGGGCGATGCGCCGGGCAGGCGGCTCGTCGTGGATCTCTCCGGCACGACCCGGGTGGACAGCGCGGGGCTGGGCGCGCTGATCATGCTGCAGCAGCGGGCGGCGGAGCTGCGTCACACCGTGTGCCTCCGCGGCGCGTCGGAGGAGCTGCGCTTTCTGCTGGTGCTGACCCGCCTGGACGACCGCTTCGAGTTCGAGCCGCCCGGCGCCTGACGGACGCCGCCGCGGTGCGGCTCCTCTCAACTATATTGTGCTCCGTCGTTCACCCGATGTCGCCCGTCTCAGGGAGGTGCTGATCGCCAGCGCCGAGGCGCCCGCGCTCCAGGTCGCCGGACTCACCAAGCGGTTCGGCCATGTGCGTGCGCTGCGGGGCGTCGACTTCGCGCTGGGCGCGGGCGACTCGCTCGCCGTCTTCGGTCCGAACGGCGCCGGGAAGACGACGCTGCTCCGGGTCCTGGCGGGGCTCCTCAGGCCCGATGCGGGCACGGTGCAGTTCGGCGGCGAGCAGCTGGTCCGGTCCAACGCCGCCCAGCGGCGCCGCGTCGGCCTCATCTCCCATCATTCCCTGCTGTACGACGGACTGACGGCCGCGGAAAACCTCGCGTTCTACGCGCGGCTCTACGGCCTCGCGAAGCCTCGCGCGGCCGCCGCGCGCGCCCTCGCGGGTGTCGGCCTGGAGGCGCGCGCGTCGGACCCGGCGGGCACCTTCAGCCGCGGGATGGTGCAGCGCTTGGCCATCGCGCGCGCGCTGCTGCACGACCCGGAGGTCATGCTCCTGGACGAGCCGTTCAGCGGGCTCGACCAGCGCGCCGCCGCCACGCTGCGCGATCTGCTGGGGCGTCTCAGGGCGGAGCGCCGGACCATGGTCCTGGTCACGCACAACATCGACGAGGGACTGGAGCTGGCGACGCACGTCGCCATTCAGGTCGCGGGCGCTTTCGCGGCGCTGGGGCCTCGCGACGGCGACCTCGCGGCGTACCGCGCCCGCTACGCGGAGGCGACGGCCGGTGCGTAGCGTGCTCGCGCAGGCGTGGGCCATCGCAGCCAAGGACCTCCTGCTGGAGTTTCGCAGCAGGACGGCCTTCCTCTCGGCCCTCGTCTTCACCGCGCTGGTGCTCGCGATCTTCAACTTCGCCCGCGATCCGACGGCGGTCTCGTCGGTGGACCTGGCTCCGAGCGTCCTGTGGATCACGTTCTCGTTCGCCGGCGTGCTCGGCCTGAACCGCGCGTTCACCCTGGAGAAGGAGAACCGCGCGATCGACGGTCTGCTGCTGTCGCCCGCCAGCCGGACGGCGCTCTACCTGGGCAAGACGGCCGCGAACCTGGTGTTCGTCGGCGCCGTCGAGGCGATCGCGCTGCCCCTGTTCGCGCTGTTTTTCAACGTGCCGCTGCTCGACGTGCTCGCTCCCCTGGTGCTGGTCATCGCGCTGGCCACCGTCGGCTTCGTGGCCGTCGGCACGCTGATGAGCTCGATGGCCGTGAACACGCGGTTCGGCGAGATGATGCTCCTGGTCCTGGTGCTGCCGTTCCTGGTGACGCCGGTGAGCGCCGCCGCCGAGATGACCACCAAGTTGTTTGCGCACCGTCCTTTCGCCGAGTGGGCGGCCTGGCTTAAATTGCTCGCCGCCTACGACATCACCTTCGTCGTGTTGTGTACGCTGGTGTTCGAGTTCACGCTCGAGGAATGACCGCGATCCCAACGGCTGAGCGCGCCCTGAAGCGGAGCGGCGTCTGGATGGCCATCGCACTGCTGCTGATGGCGGCCATCTACGTTCGCGCCCTCGCTTTCACCCCCGAAGAAGCCACGCAGGGCCTGGTCCAGAAGATCTTCTACATCCATGCGCCGAGCGCGTGGGTCGCCTTCCTCGCGTTCGGGGTCGTCGGCATCTGCAGCGCGATCTACCTGTTCGTGAAGGACCCCCGCCTCGACCTGCTCGCCGCGTCCTCGGCGGAGGTCGGCACCGTGTTCACGACGGTGGTGCTGGTGACCGGGCCGATCTGGGGCAAGGAGATCTGGGGCGCGTGGTGGACCTGGGACGCGCGGCTCACCTCCACACTCTTCCTCTACTTCATCTACCTCGCGT
The DNA here is from genome assembly GCA_049513575.1 of Gemmatimonadales bacterium. Classification (GTDB taxonomy): domain Bacteria; phylum Gemmatimonadota; class Gemmatimonadetes; order Gemmatimonadales; family JACORV01; genus Fen-1245. Next base: position 554,652 of record JBEKVZ010000001.1, on the reverse strand, counting down.
ATCTGGTCTTGAGGTCGGCCGTGGAGGAGCCTGGGCGGCGGGGACGCTATTCGGCGGTGCTCGGGATCCTCGGCGCCCTGCTCGTGCCGTTCATCCACGTGAGCGTGTACCTGTTCCGCACCCTGCATCCCATGCCGGTAGTGCTGCGGCCGGGCAAGCCGGAGCTGCCGGGCTCGATGCTCCTGACGCTGCTCAGCTCGTTCGCCGTGTTCACGATCTTCTACCTCGCGCTGCTCGCGCGCCGCTACGCCTGGGCGCGCCTCGTGGACGCGCGGGCCCAGAGCGAGGCTGACCGTGCCGACGCCTCCCGCTAACGGCGGCTTCATGGTCGCGGCGTACGTCGCGGCCGGCGTGATCTACCTGGCGTATGCCGGGTGGTTGTACTGGAAGAGCAGGTTGTAGGTTGTAGGTGATAGGTGGTGGAACGGCGCTCGTACCACCACCTACAACCCACCACCTACCACCGGCATCTACTCTTTCTTCAGCAGCAGTCTCTCGTACACCTGCATCGCCACGACCGCGCCGAGGATCGGGCCGACCCAGTAGGCCAGCTGGCCGACCCAGAAGTTGGCGACCAGCGCCGGGCCGAAGGCGCGCGCGGGGTTCAGGGCCGCGCCGGTGAGCGGGCCGCCCGCGAGGATGCACATCCATAGCGTCAGGCCGATGCCGAAGCCGCCGACCTTGGGCGCATTCGGGTCCACCGCCGTCCCCATCACCGCGAAGGCGAGGAAGAAGGTGAGGACCGCCTCGATGAGGATGGCGCCCGCGAGGGTGATGTCTCCGGCGACGCTGAGCGCGCCGTACTGCTTGATGTGCCCCGCCGTCACGGGCATCAGCCAGCGCAGCACCACCGCGGCGAGTACGGCGCCGAGAAGCTGGGCGACGACGTAGAGTACGGCCTTCCTGGCCTCGATCCGGCCGATGGACCAGAGGCCCACGGTGATCGCGGGATTGAGATGCCCGCCGGAGATATTCATCGTCATCGTCACCGCGATCGCGTACGCGAGACCGCACGCCGCAGCGATCCCGCCGAGGGAGAGGGCGTTCTCCTGGTAGCCGTTGATGATCAGGGCCCCGCCGCTGATGAACACCAGCATGAAGACGCCGACGAATTCCGCGATGAGCGGCCGCAGGGTCTGGCGCATTACGTCCCTCGCGTCGAAGTGGGTGACAGGGTGCGAAGCGGCGCCAATATGCCCGGCGCGCGCCGCGCGCCGCAAGCCACTACGCGCTCCGCCCGAGAACGATCGCGGCGTTGATGCCGCCGAAGCCGAACGAGTTGGAGACCGCCACGTCGGGGGCGCGGGCGGCGACCGGCTGCTCGAGGTAGGGCAGATCGCACTCCGGATCGCGGGTGTCGAGGTTCAGCGTGGGCGGGAGCCAGCCGCGCGCCAGCGCGAGCGCCGTGACCGCCGCCTCGATGGCGCCCGACGCGCCGAGCGGATGACCGTAGTAGCCCTTGGTGCCGCTCACGGCGAGCCTCGCCGCGTGCGCGCCGAACGCGCGCTTGAACGCCAACGTCTCGGCCTTGTCGTTGAGCGGCGTTGAGGACCCGTGCGCGTTGACGTAGCCCACCTCCTCGGGCGCGACGTGCGCGTCGGCGAGGGCGAGCGTGAGGCAGCGCGCCGCCTGGCTGCCGTCGGGGCGCGGAGCCGTCATGTGATACGCGTCGCTGGTGGACGCGGCGCCGAGCAACTCCGCGAGCACCGGCGCCCCGCGTGCGAGCGCGCGGCCGCGTTCCTCCAGCACGAGCACGGCGGCGCCCTCGCCCATCACGAAGCCGTCGCGCCCGGCGTCGAAGGGCCGCGAGGCCGCTTCCGGCTCGTCGTTGCGCGTGGACATCGCGCGGATGACCGCGAAGGCACCGTAGCAGAGGGGCGCCAGCGGCGCCTCGGCGCCCCCCGCCAGCATCACGTCGGAGCGTCCGTCCCGGATTGCGTGGAAGGCGTCCCCGACCGCGATCGTGCCCGAGGCGCAGCTCATGGCGTTGGTCGAGTTGACGCCCGTCACCCCGAACTCGATCGCGATGTTGCAGCTCGACGCGCCGCCGAAGACCGAGAGCGCCAGCGCCGGGTCCACGCCCTTGAGCCCCTCGGCCGCGTACACGGCCGCCTGCTGCTCCGCGTGGGCGACCCCTCCCAGGGCGGAGCCCATCATGGCGCCGACGCGGTCCCGGTCCTCCCGCTCCAGCGCCAGCTCCGCGTGCGCGAGGGCGAGACCGGCCGCGACCACGGCGAGCTGCGAGAACCGGTCGTAGCGCCTGGCGCGGCGGCCGTCGAGGAAGTCCTGCGGGCGGAAGTCCGGGATCTCCGCCGCGATCCGGCTGCGGAACGGGGTCGGGTCGAAGCGGGTGATCGCCCGGACGGCCGACCGGCGCGCCCGGAGCCCTTCCCAGAGCGCTTCGACCCCGGTGCCGATCGGCGTGACGCAGCCGATCCCCGTGATCACGACGCGTCGTTTCCCGTCCACCCGTTAGCCCTCCGCCGACCGTTCGGCGACGCGCGCGATGCCCGCCAGCGTCAGCTGCGCGATGTGGTGAATGAACATCGGACCGATGACGAGCGAAGCGGCGCTCGCGCCCACCAGCGGCCAGGGCGGGCCGGCCCAGCGATGCGTGACCGTCACCGCCACGTCGTGGCCGGCGGGGGCGAACGCCCACTCCACGTCCATCCCGCGCGTGATACCCCGGATGTGACGGTAGCGCACGGCGGGTGCCGCGCGGTCGATGCGCATCTCGGAGACCCACCAGGTCGGCCAGCGCAGCGGACCGAAGGGCCGCCACGCCGCCATTTCCACGATGTCGCCGCCGCCGGGACCGCCCTCGCGCCGCTCGAGGAAGCGCACCCATCGGTAGTGCGGCAGCCACTCGGGCCATCGCTCGACGTCGCTGGCGCACGCGTAGACGCGGTCGATCTCCGCGTGCACGAGTCGCCGGTCCACCTGGATCACGCGCGCGCCTCGCTCCGCGCCGCCCACGCGGCGGTGACGCGGACGAACGGGTGCGTGCGCACCTCGGGTTCCACGCCGGCCTCCCGGCACGCGCGGCGGAGCGCCGCGGGCGTGAACCCTCGCAGCACGGAGACGAAGCCGTCGCGGCGAGTCACCGGATGGAAGCGCAGCGGAAGTCCGACCAGCCAGAAGGCGAGGGCCGCCAGCGGGCTGGGCCGCAGATCGGCGATGACGCCGCCGAGGCGGGCCACCCGCCCGAGCTCGGCGATCGCGGAGGCGAGCGCGGGCCCGCGGAAGTGGTGCAGGAGCTGCGAGCAGAGCACGAGATCCACCGAGGCTGCTCGGAACGGGAGTGCGTGGGCGTCGGCGACCACGGGCGTGATCGCGCCGCCGCGCGCCGCGAGCCGTGCCGCGGCGGGATGCCGCTCGAGGCCTACGACGCGCAGCTGGAGCCCGCGCGATGCGGCGCGTCGCCGCGCGGCGCGCGGGATGTCGCCCTCCCCGGTGCCGACGTCCAGAAGGGTGAGCACGGCGCCGCGGGGCGCGGCGTGGAAGAACTCGTCGAGCCGGGCCACGGCGGCGGCCGCGCCGCCGAAGAACCGGTTCGCCCGCGCGATGTCCCTCAGCGAGGCGACCACGGTCGCCGCGTCGGCCGACGGGTCGTCGAACAGCTCCCGGCGGCTGCTCGCCCACCGCTCCAGCACGGCGATCAGCCCTTCAGCCCCACGTAGCCGCCGCGGAAATAGCAGAGCGGCCACCCGTCGCGGACTTCGGACCACTCGAGCACGCCGGTGACGATGACGTGGTCCCCGGCCGGGAAGTGGCCGTGGCGCAGACACTCGATCCGGGCGAGCGTGCCGCCGAGGACCGGCACGCCTCCCGGTGACAGCTCCAGCTCCGCCGCCGCCAGCCGCTGGAGATCCCGGTCGGCGAAACGGCGGGCTTGCGCCTCCTGGTCCGCCGCGAGGACGTTGACGCCGAAGCGCTCCGCGCGGAGCAGCGTGTCGCGGATCGCCGCCTCGTGTCCGACGCACACCAGCAGCAGCGGAGGCTTCAGGGACAGCGAGCTGACCGAGCTGGCGGTCATCCCGATTCCGCCGTCCGGCGTGCGCACCGTGATGACCGATACACCGGCCGCGAGCTGGCCCATCGTCTGGCGGAACCGGGCGGCGTCGAGCGGCATCAGCCTCGTCCTGTCGGGTTGGGGTGGGGTAGGAGCTGTACTATAGGATAAGGGCGGCGAGGGCGCGCGGCGCGCAGAGGGTGCGGAACGGCACGTAGTCGCCCGCGGCTCCCACCCAGAGGTCGGCGTAGCGCGGCCGCCGCGCCGCCCGGTGCACGTACCGGCGCATCAGAGCGGGCCGCGTCGCCGCGAGGCCGACCAGGCGCTCGAAGGCCCACTTCCCCAGGAACGCCCTGCGCCGCGCAGTCCGATACGGCCGCAGCGCCGCGCGCGTGGCCTCGCCGGAGGCGAGGGCTTGCGCCAGGGTTTCCGCCGCCAGACGCCCGCCCCGCAGGGCCGCGAAGATCCCCTCGCCGGTGAACGGATCGAAGAAGTCGGCCGCGTCGCCGACGAGCAGGGCGCCGTCCGCCACCGACCGCCGCGTGGTGCGGGCGAACGGACCGGCCACCAGGACCTCGCGTGCGATGCGGCAACCCGCCAGTCGCGAGCGGAGTTCGGGGTAGCCCTGCAGCTCGGCGAAGAGGAAGCCGGCCGAATCGCGCGCGATCCCGCGGGCATCCGCCGCCGGAACGACCGCCGCCACGTTGATCAGGCCGCGGCCCAAGGGGGCCAGCCCCACGTACCTGCCGCGCCGGACGAACATCTCGCCGTAGTCGCGCATTCCTGTCGCCCCGGTCAGGTGCGCGACCAGGGCCAACCGCCGCGGCGCGCCGTGGCGCGAGAGCCCGAGACGTCGCGCGACGAGCGAATGCACGCCGTCGGCGCCGACGACCGCACGGCACCGCTGCATCCAGCGGCGGTCGCCCTCGCGCAGCACCGCTCCGACGACGAAGTCGTCTTCCACCACCAGCCGCTCGAGCGCGACGCCCTGGCGCACTTCCGCTCCTGCCCTGGCGGCGCCCGCCAGGACGATCGTATCGAGCCGCGAGCGCGGCAGGGCGAGTCCGTACGGCCGATACGGGGCAAAGCCGTTCGACGTGCGAAAGCGGCCCAGCACGTCGGAGCCGTCGTCCGCGACGATCCTCATGCCGGTGAGCCGCTCCGCCTCGGCCTCGACCTCCTCGAGAACGCCGAGCGCGTCGAGGTCGCGCGCGGCCTCCGGACTCAGGTACTCCGCGCAGGCCTTCTCCCGCGGGAACCGCGCCCGCTCGACCAGCAGAACGTCCAGACCAAGGCGCGCGGCCCAGGCGGCCGTGGAGGCGCCGGCCGGGCCCCCGCCGACGACGAGGAGGTCGCGGCGGCCGTCCGCGGCCCGGGGCGAGTCGCTCGTAATTGCTCCCATGTGTGTAAATGGAGACTACGAAGTTACGACTGGTACCGCGATCAGCACAGGAAGGGCCGCGACCGCGGCGCCGACCAGGGTCGCGGCCAGGTTGACGGTGTCGTTGGTCATCCACGACCGCCCCGAGACCAGCTCGGCGTCAACGCCACACGCGTGGCGCCGCGTCTCGCCCACGGCGCCGCAGGCCGGACAGCGATAGCGCGCCTGCACCGTCGCCCCGAGCAGCGAGTCGGCGAAGCCGCCCGCGATCCCGCCGACGGCGACCAGCACGGCCGCCCGCGGGTCGACGATGCCCAGGAGAGCCGCCGCGGCCGCGATGAAGGCGGCGCCGGCGGCGCCGCCAGCCGTGCCGAGCCAGGTGACGGCACCGGAAGTGCCACGCGGGACGACGGCTCGCGTCGTGACGAGCCGCGGCGCCGAGCGGCTGCGGCCGCCGATCTCGGTGGACCAGGTGTCCGCCGCGGCCGCGGCGAGCGCGCCGGCGAACGCCACCGTCCAGATCGGGCTCATCCGCGAGAGGAGCGCGGCGGCGGCCGCCACGCCCCCGTTGGCGCCGACCTGAGTGGCTGTGCGGCGCCCCCCGCCGGGGGTGAGCGAGGTGGAGGACAGGAAGAACGCGAGGAGCAGGACCAGCCCGGCCCAGCCGGAGCCGGCCGCCACCGCGCCTCCCACCAGCAGGGCGGCGAGCGTGCCGCGGGGCGAGAGCCAACTCATGGGCGTCGAGACTCCTCAGTCGTCAGTCGCGAGTCAAGGGCCCCTGAGCTATCTTCGGCCTGCACGCTGTGAACGAGAGAAACCAGACGCAGGCCCACAGCATTCTGCCGCTCGCCGTGCTCCAGGCGATGCGGCATCTCGACTCTCCCCGCGACGAAGAGGCCGCCGAGTACGTGGACGAGCTCCTGAAGAAGCGGCTCGGCCTCTCGGACACCGTGGCGGCGCAGATCGCACGCTACGAGCTGGTGGCGCTGCGCGACCAGATGGTCACCATCGAGGAGCTGGAGCAGATCCTCCGGCTGGTCGGCCGGCGCACCGACGCGTCGCTCGTGTTCGCGGACGGGGGGCGGCGCGCCGCGCGGCGCGCGATGTCGCGCCTCGCCCCGCAGACGCGGTGGGCCGCGCGGCGGCTGCCGCGGTTCCTGCGGCGGCTGGTGGGGTACCGGGCCGCGCGCCGCTGCGCGGCGGACGTGTTCGCGGCGAGCTTCTCGCGGATCGGCCGCGGCGCCGCGTTCGTGATCCAAGACTCGCCCTCGGTCCGCGCCACGCCGGACGGCGAGGCCTGCGGCTTCTACGCCGCGGCCTTCGCGGAGCTGCTGCGGGAACTGGTGGACTTCGACGGCGGCGTGCTGCATCCATCCTGCCGCTCGCGCGGGGAAGCGCGGTGCGAGTGGCGCTCGACCGTCCAATCCGGGAGTGCATCGTGAGCGTCGCGGAAAGTCTGACCCCGGACGTGCTGGCCAAGGTCCGGAAGATGCTGGCCGATCTGCGGCTCGACGGCTGGCTGCTCTTCGACTTCCACGGGATGAATCCGGTGGCGACGCGGGTGCTCGGCGTCGGGGGCCTCGCCACGCGCCGGCTGTTCGTTCTCCTCCCCGCATCCGGGCGCCCCATCGCGGTCGCCCACGCCATCGAACAGCACCGCGTTGCGGGCCTTCCGGGCGAGGTGCGCACCTACGCGGCGTGGCGGCAGCTCGAAGAGCAGCTGAGCCGGCTGGTTTCGGGCAAGCGGTTGGCCATGGAGTACTCCGCGAAGGATGCGGTCCCGTACCTCGACCGCGTGCCCGCGGGCGTCGTCGAGCTGGTGCGCGCGGCGGGCGCCGAAGTCGTCACGTCCTCCGAGCTGGTGACGGCCCTGGCGGCGCGCTGGACGCCGCAGGAGCTCGACAACCACCGTCACGCGGCGCGCCTGGTGAAGGAGGTCGCGCTGGCCGCCTTCGAGCGCGTCCGGACCTGGTACGCGGAAGGCCAGCAGCCGACGGAGCAGGGGCTCCAGCGCTGGGTGATGGAGGCGTTCGACCAGGCCGGGCTCCGGACCAACGAGCCCCCGATCGTGGGGTCCGGCGCGCACGCCGCGAACCCGCACCACGACCCGATGGGCCAGTCCGACACGGTCATCGCGACCGGCCAGGTGCTGCTGCTGGACCTGTGGGCCGGGACCGAGATCGACACGGTCTACGCCGACCAGACCTGGATGGCGTTCGTCGGCGGGGCGCCACCCACTGAGGTGGCGCACGTCTTCGACGTGGTCCGCGACGCCCGCGACCACACGGTGGCGGTGCTGGCGGACCGGTGGCGCGAAGGGTGGTCGGTGACGGGCGCGGAGCTGGACGACGCGGCGCGCAAAGTGATCACGGCTGCGGGCTACGGCGACCACTTCGTCCACCGCACCGGGCACTCGATCGACCGGGAGCTGCACGGCTCGGGCCCGCACCTCGACAACTACGAGACGCACGACGACCGGAAGCTGATGGCGGGCGTGGGGTTCTCCATCGAGCCCGGCATCTACCTGCCGGGCCGTTTCGGGGTGCGCAGCGAGATCAACGTCTACCTTCGCGACGACGGCCCGGAGGTGACGCCGGAAGGGCCGCAGCAGGAGATGGTGCGAATTGCCGTTGCGAGTTGAGAGCCGGGAGTTGCGAGGGAATGCCGCTGCGGCGGGGCTCCCTGGCTCTAGACTCTCGGCCGCGTTAGCCGTACCATAGGGCACTCTTCACGGAGCATCCGCGGTGACGCAACCATCGGGATCGGGACCGGGCGACCTGGACACCATCCGCCAGATTCTCTTCGGCGCGGAGCTGGCCCGCATCGAGCGCGACCTGGCGGCGGACCGCCGGACGGCGCAGGAGCAGGCGGCGGATCTGGAGCGTCGGATCGGCCAGCGCATGGACGAACTGGCGCAGCGGGTCACGGCGCAGCTCGACGACCTCTCCCGCCGGCAGCAGGCCCACGCCGACCGGGTGACGCAGCTCCTGGATCAGGTGATGGCCGAGTTGACGCGGCGCGTGGACGGCCTCCTGGCCGAGACGCGCCAGCGCGTGGACGAGCTCAAGGCGAAGGCCGCCGACCTGGAGCGCAGCAAGCTCAGCGTGGCCGACTTCGGCTCCAGCCTCGCGGCCCTTGGGCAGCGGTTTACCTCCGAGTCATTGCCCGAAAGACCCTCTTCCAGCTAGCGACCGACCGGCTCTGGCGGGCCATCGCCTGCCCAGTGCTGCCGGCCTCGGGGGGGGGGGGGGAGGCTTCCCCAGCCGCCTCGAGTCGCGTACTTTGGCAAGTGTCGCCCAGGCTCGCGAGGCCACCGGGTGCCTCAGCCCATCGGTTCGACTCTAGATAAGACGCAATCGGGAATGCCCCTCAGGGATTTCCCCGGCGCGCTCGCGCCCCTGAGGCTGCCGGGGCGCGCACGGCGGGCGGCTGTCGCGGCGATCGTTGGGCTGGCCTGCCTGCCCCCGAGCCGCGCGGCCGCGCAGCGCCCCTCCGCCTCCGCGTCCATTGTCGGCGTCGTCCGAAATCGGGAGACGCATGCCCCCGTGCCGGGGGCCATCGCCCGTCTCGAGTGGACCGGCAAATCGGTCCCGGTCGATTCGGAGGGCCGATTCGAGTTGAAGGGGCTCGTGCCGGGGCCAGGGCTCCTTCAAATCCGCGCCATCGGGTACCAGATCGGCTCGTGGGCGGTGAACCTGGCCGAAAGCACTGTCGTATCGAAGACGTTCGACATGGTAGAAGTGCCCATCGTGCTGCCGGAGCTGACGGCCATCACCACTCCTCCGATGGAGGACTGGCGTTCGCCGGCGGGCTTCGAGCAGCGGCGGCGGAAAGGGGACGGCTATTTCATCACCGAGGAGCAGATCAAGGAGCAGCAACCGCTGACGCTCGCGGAGGTGCTGCGCACAGTGCCGGGAGTGTACACGTTCTGCAATTCCTATAGCTGCAGGGTCCTCATGCTGCGCTCGACCCCGCCCTGCACGCCGGAGTACTTTCTCGACGGGTTTCCCGCCAGTCTCGCCACGGGCCCGGACTTCCCGATTCAGGGAATTCGCGGCATCGAGATCTATGGTGACGTCTTCAGCACACCGATCGAGTTCCAGCGGCTCGGCCTCCGCTGCGGCGTCATCGCTGTCTGGACGCGCATGGGGCGCTGACGTGCGCCGCGCCGCGGACGCGCTCGGTCGGCGGGTTGGCCCGGGCTGCCCGATCGGTTAGGTTGTCCACGACGACCGACCGAAGAGCAGCACTGCACATAGGAGGCTTCCCTGCACCGCTCCCTTGCGTTCGTGGCAGCCGTCGCGGCGGCGGCATCGTTTCTCACGGCGGCCGGGTGCATCTCTGTGACCGGGTCTCCGTGCGTGGTGGCGCAGAGCGACTACCACAACTTGACGTTCGGCGTCGCGGCCAGCGACTCCCTCACGTCCACGACGTGCATCGCCTTCTACAAGGTCTCGGTGGGCGCGCAGGCGAACCTCCGGGTTACGCTGACGTCGCCCGGCGTCCAGACGTTCCTGCAGCTTGCGGACTCGACCGGGGTGATCCGGCTGAACTCCGCGCTGACCTCGACGGTGGACAGCACGACCACTGTGCGGGTGATGCTCGGGGCGGGCGGCTACCAGTTCTCGGTCATACCCTTCAATCAGGGGCAGAAGGCCAAGTACAGCCTGGTGGCCGTGCCGGACACGTCGCCAGTCGCCGGCTGCGGCGCGATATGGGTGACCCCCGGCATCACGACCACCCAGGCGATCACCCACTCCGACTGCACCCTGGGTCCCAGCGGAAGCAACTTCTACTCTCACGTGTACTGGCTCCTGCTGAGGTCCGGGCAGGACGTCAATTTCTCGGAGTACTCCAAGTCGCTGTCGCCGGGGATGACCCTGACCGGTCCCGACGGGACTGAGCCCTCCAGCCCTGACAGCCTTGGCACGACCGCGCTGATCAGCACCACCGTCGGCAGCCAGGGCACGTACCAGCTGTGGGTGGGGAGCGCCACCGGGGGTCAGGTCGGGACCTATACGCTGCAAATTCAGTGAGATACGGCGACCGCGGAGGCTGACGTGCCTGCTCCTCGCGTGTCGAGATGAGGCACGCCGGAGCCGGTTCCTGGTGCTTGCCCCTTTACCTAGTGACACGTAGCCTGCCACCTGCCGCGCGTCGTCCCGCTCCGGACCTGCCCCCCCGGCCCCCTGTCCTTGGGGGGTATTGCGCGGTTCTGAAACGGGTTGCAATATGACTATGGCACCTCGGGCTGCGACCGAGTGAGCATGCCTGCAGAGTGATGGGGTGTCTGCTCGTCTCAAGTGCGCATGATGCTGAGGTTGTGAGAGGAGAACTGGCCCGGGCTTTGATTTGCGCGCCGGGCGGGCGAAGTGGTATAGTCGCCGTCGGTTGATGGCATGGTCTGTCGAATCTCATCAACGCAGGAGGTCAGCAGATGAACCGTACAACGTTCAGCACACTGCGCGTCGTCGGAGCGCTCGCGGCGCTTCTCACCGCGACGGCCGGCGCGGCGCAGGCTCAACGCGCGGTCGTCCGAGGTACGGTAACGTCCGCGGATGGTGCTCCGATCGAGGGGGCGAGCGTGTTCATCGTCGAGCTCGCCGTGCAGACCGCGACGGACAACACCGGGAAGTACCTCTTCACCATTCCGCCCGCGCGGGTGCACGGCCAGGCGATCCACCTGCGTGCCCGGATGATCGGGTACCGGCCCGGCGACCAGACGCTGACGCTGACCGCCGGCGAGCAGGTGTTCGACTTCAAGCTCGCCGCCGACGTCAACCGCCTGGAAGAGATCGTGGTCACGGGCGAGATGCAGGGGCAGTCGAAGGCCGAGACCCCGTTTGACATCACGCGCGTGAACGTGGCGGACCTGCCGGTGCCGGCACTCGATCCGCTTTCCATGCTCCAAGGCCAGGTTCCCGGGGCCAACATCGTCAGCTATTCCGGACGGCCCGGGGACTCCCCGACGATCATGCTGCGCGGCGTGCAGTCGATCAACGGCCAGGATCGCTCGCAGGAGCCCCTGTATATCGTTGACGGCGTGATCCTCGGCAGCGGGGCCTTGCAGACCCTGAACCCCGAGGACATCGCGAGCGTCGAGGTGGTGAAAGGCGCGGCTGCGTCTTCCCTCTACGGCGCGCGGGCCGGCTCCGGCGCCATCCAGATCACGACCAAGAGCGGCACGCTGGGTCGCGAGGGTCTAGCCTGGAACTTCCACACCGAAGTCGGCAGGAGCGACATCGAGAAGTCCTGGGTCCTGGCGAAGAACACCGCGATGCTCACGGATCCGACGAACTCGCGGTATTGCATCGCCGTGACCGGCCAGCCCATGTGCGCCCAGACGATCAACTACCAGGTCGAGCAGGCGCAGATCAACAACTTCCCCGGCAACTGGGCCCTGGTGCCGCCGCCGTTCCCGCTGGACCCGCGGCTCTCGCTGACTTCAGAGCCGTTGCGCAACACCTACCAGGCCAACCCGTGGCCCGGATCCACGTACAATGCGGTCAACGACGTCGTGAGGCCTCAGCTCGCGACGACCACCAACCTGGATGCGACGGGCCGGTTCGGGCAGACGCAGTTCTATGCCAGCGGCTCCTTCTCGCAGCAGGGTGGCGCGATCCGGTACTTGAGCGGCTACGACCGTTGGACGGCGCGGCTCAACGTCGACCAGCGCATCGGCAACATGTGGTCGGTCGGCATCCGGACGTTCTACAGCCAGGGCCGCTCCGACGGCCAGGGCCAGAGCAACAGCAGTGCGTTCTTCGATCTGACGCGTGTTCCCGCGAACGTGAACATCCTCCAGACAGACACGCTGGGCCGGCTGTACGCCCGGTCGAACCTCCAGAACTCCGGCGAGCAGAACGTCAACCCGCTGGTCCAACTCCTGGACTTCAGGTCCAATGAGTTCACGGATCGGTTCATCGGCGGGATGAGCGTCCGGTTTACGCCGGTGAGCTGGGCGGATGTCGAGGGCAACCTCAGCTATGACATGCTCGAGCAGCGGGACACCTACTTCTTCGACAAGAACTTCAGGTACTCCACCCAGAATTATTGGCAGGGTGACTTCTTGCCCGGTGCAGTCACCGACAACCGGAGTATGGCGCGGTCGTTCAATGGGGGCCTGAGCGCGACGCTCCGGCACGATTTCGGCCGGGACCTGCAGAGCCGGCTGAACCTGCGCTACAGCTACGTGCAGCAGGATAACGACAACAACAGCGCCTACGGCGGCACTCTGGCCGCTGTGGGCGTGCCGGTGCTCAACAACGCGACCACCGACTTCGCTGTCGGCTCCGGCACGTCGTCCATCCGCGAGATCGGCTACTCGGCCGGCGTGGGATTCACCCTCTTGAACCGGTACGTTGCCGAGGCCCTGATCCGGCGCGACGGCAGCTCGCTGTTCGGCTCCTCGCGGCGCTGGAAGACCTTCGGCCGCGGCTCGCTCGCATGGCGCGTCGCGCAGGAGCCGTTCTGGCCGCTCAAGGACTTCATGAACGAGTTGAAGCTGCGCGCGTCGCGCGGCAGCGCCGGTGGCCGCCCGAACTTCTATGCGCAATACCAGACGTTCGGTGTGAGCGCCGGCGGCATCTCGCTGCAGCAGTCGGGCAACGCGCTCCTGGAGCCCGAGGTCACGACCGAGACGGAGCTGGGCGCCGACATCGAGATCCTGCACAAGATCGGGATCACGATCACGAACGCGCAGTCCACGACGGAGAACCAGATTCTGCCGGTCCCGGTGCCAGCCTGGTCTGGGTTCGGCACGATTTGGAAGAACGCCGGGACGCTGCAGAACAAGACGTGGGAGCTGTCGTTGAACCTCCCGATCGTCACCCGGCACGACCTGTCCTGGTCCTGGCGGTTCAGCTATGACGCGACCCGGACGAAGATCACGCAACTCAACGTCCCGCCGTTCTCGTACGGGTACGACTACGCGGAAAGCGGAGACTACCTGTTCACGGCGCACGTGAATGAGCCGTACGCCACCTTCTACGGCAACTACTTCCTGCGGAGCTGCTCGGAGCTGCCGACCGCCTATCAGTCGCAGTGCGGCGGCACGGGCAAGGCCTACCAGTACAACGACCAGGGCTTCGTGGTCTGGACGGGCGGGTTGAGCCCCAGCCAGGGCATCACCGCCAACGCCTGGCAGGCGCGGCTGCCCGGGGCCTCGGCCCCGTGGGGCGTCGCGTTGAACTGGGGCATGTTGATCACGCTGAGGCAGGCGTCCTGCGTGACGGCGCCCAGCACCTCGTGCGCCGGGCTGGACCAGCCCCTTGGCACGGCCCTGCCGAAGTGGAATGGCTCGGTGGGGACGAACTTCCAGTGGAAGCGGCTGGGCCTGTTCGCGCTGCTGCAGGGCTCGTACGGCCGCAAGGTCTGGAACGAGGGGCGGCAGTGGTCGTACTACGACTTCTTGGTGAATGACGTCGACCAGGCCAACCGCACGGTGGCGTCGGCAAAGCCGCTCGGCTACTACGGCCGCGGCGCGCCGCCGGTCAACGCCAACGGGCTCGGCGGGTTCTACAACAAGCTGGCCCCGAACAGCTACTTCGTCGAGGATGCGAGCTACGCCAAGCTTCGCGAGCTCTCGGTGTCGTACAACTTCGGGCCGATTGGCGGGTGGGGTAACTGGACCGCAAGCTTGATCGGCCGCAACGTCTTCACGATCACGGGCTACCACGGATTCGATCCCGAGGTCGGCCTTGTGGGCTCGGATACCGGGTCCGGCGGGATCAACGCGGTTGACGACTACGGGTTCCCGAACCTGCGGACGCTTACGTTCGCGATCACCACGAGCTTCTAGCTCGGGCCGTTGGCCGCCGCGGAACCGGAGGAACGGTTCCGCGGCGGCCGGCGCCGGGCTCTTTGGGAGGTATTCGATGAAGATCATGAGTGCGGTCGTGGGAACGCTGACCCTCGTCGCGTTGGCCGCGTGCTCCGAGTCGAAGCTGGTGGTGGTGGATCTGAACCAGCCAGACCAGGGGCGCGCCCTCCAGTCGGCGGGCGACGTGGAGAACCTGCTCACGAGTCAGTTCCGCGTCCTCTGGAACAACACCCAAGGCACCAACGTCTCGTTGGAGATGCAGCTGGAGTGCCTGGGGATGGAGAGTTCGACGGGCCTCGGCAACGCCGAGTCCGGCAAGTACTGCGGCGTACCGCGGACGCCTGTCGACAACAGCATCAACAACCCGTCGGCCCTTAACAAGTACAACCCGTACCTAGGCCTCTATCGCGCCGCGCGGTCGGCTGCGATCGCGATCAATCAGATGTCTCAGCCGGGGTTCACGTTCATTCCGGCTGACGCGAAGGAATATGCGCGCGACGTGGCGTTCGGATACTTCGAGATCGGCGTGGCTCTGGGCGACGTCGCCCTCGTGTACGATTCCGGCTCGGTCGTGGCCCCGGGCGACAACCTCTCCTCGGCGGCGCCACCGTACGTCAGCGCTGCCACGCTCATGACCTCGGCCCTCGCCGACCTCGACTCGGCGCTTGCCTATGGAGCGCAGAACCCCAGCGTGGGGACGAACGGGTGGCCCGCGCCCAGCTCGTGGATCAACGGCTGGGATGGGAGCCAGGCCACGTTCATCAAGCTGGTGCACTCCTGGAAGGCCCGGCTCCGCGCGGGCGTGGCGCGCACACCGGCTGAACGCGCGGCCGTTACCTGGACGGCCGTCATCGCCGACGCACAGGCCGGCATCACCAGCGATTTCATAGTCACGATGACCACCGCTGCTCCGAACTGGGCCTACGACCCGAGCGAGATAAACCAGGGGACCACCTGGTCCCAGATGTGGCAGTGGATGGTCGGAATGGCCGACACCA
Organism: Gemmatimonadales bacterium; assembly: GCA_049513575.1. Taxonomy (GTDB): domain Bacteria; phylum Gemmatimonadota; class Gemmatimonadetes; order Gemmatimonadales; family JACORV01; genus Fen-1245. Next base: position 539,440 of record JBEKVZ010000001.1, on the reverse strand, counting down.
GCGGCAACTACACGACGTATTTGTCGAACATCGTGAACAACGGCGTGTTCCTGGTCGTCACTCCGGACAAGCGGTTCCCGGCGGGGACGACGCGCGCGGCGCAGAACGCGGCCTCTGCCGGGTTCTCCCCCAACAACGGCTATCCGTATATCCAGAACCATGTGGTCGCCCAGGACGTCACGGTTTCGCCTGAACAGACGTCGCAGTACAACTTCTGGCGGTTCCAGCAGGAGATCGCGGCCTCCGCGTCGAACGGGCCCGTCGCGGTGATGACCGTGGGCGAGATGAACGGGCTGATGGCGGAGGGCTACCTCAGGGCAGGCAACTATGCCGCCGCGATGACCGCGATCAATGCGACGCGCGTGCCCGCCGGCCTGCCGGCGCTGACAGGGATAGCCGATACAACTACCAGAGTCCCCGGCGGCAACGCCTGCGTGCCGAAGGTCCCGGATCCCGCCACGAGCTACAAGTCGGCCAAGTGCGGCAACATCTGGGAGGCGATGAAGTGGGAGAAGCGGCTCGAGGAGGCGTACACGAGCTGGGGCGCCTGGTGGATCGACGGGCGCGGCTGGGGCGACCTGCCGATCGGCAGCGCCCTCGAGTACCCGACGCCGTACCAGGAGCTGCAGACGCGCAACATGACGATCTACAGCACGACGCGCCTGGCGGCGAAGGGGAATTACGGTCTCTAGCAGGATGGATGGGGAATTGCATGACGGCCGGCGCGAAGGGCCGGGCGGGCCGCGTCCCAGTGATGCTGCGCCGCCTGGCACGAGGGGTCCTTGCCTTCGCGCCGGCGGCGCTGGCGGGCTGCTATAGCTACGTGCCCGTGGAATCGGCACCGACGCCCGGGGTCGGCATGGAGATCGAGCTGAACGATCTCGGGCGGGTGGACATGGGGCAGACGGTCGGCCCGGGCGTTGGCAGCATCGAGGGAGTTCTTGAGAGCAGATCAGATACGGCATTCGTGGTGCGTGTGATGCAGGTAGTCGGTGAGAACGGCATGGCTACACGGTGGGAGGGGGAACAGGTGATGATCCGGCCGGCCTACGTGCAGCAGATGGGGGTGCGTCGGTTCAGCGTGGGCCGCACGGTAGTAGCGACGGCGATGGCGGGCGCAGGCTTTCTTGCGGTCGTCATGAGCCTTAACCTGAACGGCCAGGGCGGGGCGCCGTCTTCGACCGGCAACGGGAACAACAGTTCCAAATAAGTGGACACCCTTTGACAGCGAGCCTGAAATGACCGTCAATCGTGTTTGGATGGCCTTGTTGCTCGGAGCGGCGATGTGGGGCTGCGAGAAGAGTACGGGCCCGTCGACGTCGACGCCGATTCCCACTGCGGGCCTGCGCTATTTCGACGCCGTGATGGACACCACGTTCATGGATTTCCGGGTCGTGGACATCGTCACGTTCGCGCCGAATGCGGCCCGGGCAGTCTTCCGCAGCGGAGGGGATCCGAGTGGCACGAGTAACGGATTCCTCTCGCCGCCGTACCTGCCCGTGCAGACCGGCGCGCACGACATTCGCGTCTTCCTGGACAGCACGGACCTGACGACCGCGAGCACGGTGATGTTCGACACCACGGTCACGTTCGTACAGGGCCACAATTACACCTTCATCCTCTACGGAAGTGCCCGCGCCAAGACGATACACTCCCTGGTCATGGACGACCAGAACATGGCCCTGCCGGCGGACAACGGGGTCTGGGTGCGCACGATCAACCTCGGGACGGGGCTTGATACGACCGGGCTCGGGCCGTCCGTGGATGCGTATGTGATTGCTCAGGCCGCCAGCCCGGCTACGCCGCCGACCTTCGCGGGGGCGTCGAACCTGTTCGGGAAGGCGACCGCCTACGTCAGAGTGCCCGTCGGTTCGCTCCAGGCGGTGCTGACTCGGGCCGGCACGGTGGCGCCGCTCACCCTGTCGCTCACCTCTGCCGCGACGGGAACCGGCTCCAACTTCCCGGCCGGCACAGTGGGGACGTCCACGGTCCAGGTGGTCGCGGGATCGCTTGTGAAGAACACGGCGTTCAGCGTCATCATCCTGCCGCGGACTGCTCAGCCGATGACCGGCAATCCAGCGTCCGCCCGCTTCGCGAATCCGGGCGCGTACATCATGATTGACCAGCAGCCGCCGTTGACGGCCCCATAAGCCGCGCGGTTGCCGGTCTGGCAGGCTCCGAAGGCCGCCGTCGCATGCGCGACGGCGGCCTTCGAGTTTGGCGCGCCCTGCCGGCCGGCTCTATCGGGCGGTGCGAAGGCGCAGCGAATTCCCCAGCACGCTGACCGACGACAGCGCCATCGCTCCCGCCGCCACGATCGGGTGCAGCAGGCCGGCGGCGGCGAGCGGAATGGCGACGGCGTTGTAGCCGATCGCCCAGCCGAGGTTCTGCCGCACGACGCGTAGCGCGCGCCGCGCTCCGGCGAGGGCCGTGGCCACGAGGGTGAGGTCGTCGGCAAGGATGGCGACGTCCGCCGTCTCCAGGGCGACGTCGGTCCCGGTGCCGAGCGCGATGCCCAGGTCGGCGGCGGCGAGCGCGGGCGCGTCGTTCACGCCGTCGCCGACCATCGCGATCGGGCCGTACGCCGCACGGAGACGCGATACGATCGCGCACTTCGCGTCGGACGTCATCCGCTCGTGCACGCGCGCGGGCGGGATGCCGGCGGTGCGGGCGGCCGTGAGGGCGGCAGCGGGCTCGTCACCGGTGAGCAGAGAGGATTCGATGCCGGCCGAAGCCAGCTCGCGAACGGCTCCGGGCGCCGCGAGCCGTACCGGATCCCGGACCTCGACCGAGCCGCCGCACCGGCCGCCCAGGGCACCCTCGGTGAGCGTCCCCGTCTTGTCGAAAGCGACGTGGCGAATGCGGCTGGCCTTCTCGAGTGCCTCGCCGCTGCGGAAGAAGATCCCACGGCCGGCGGCTTCTCCCAGCGCCACGGCCAGCGCGGCCGGCGTGGCGAGCCCCACGGCGCAGGGGCAGGCGATGACGACCACGGCGACGCCGACCAGCAGGGCCCTCGCCACGCCGGCGCCGCCCACGGCCCAGGCCGCCGCGGTGAGCACGGCCAGGGCGAGAACCGCCGGGACGAACCACGCCATGACCCGGTCGGCCATCCGCTCGACCGGAGCCTTCCGCTCCATCGCCCCCTGGACGGCGCGGAGGATGGCGGCGACGGCCGTGTCGGGCCCGACCCGCAGCGCCCTCATCCTCACCACCGCCGGGCCGTTCAGGGCGCCGCCGACGACCTCGCTCCCCGCTTCCACCTGCCGCGGCACCGCTTCTCCCGTCAGGACCGACTCGTCCGCGGTCGAAGAGCCCTGGACGACGACGCCGTCGGCCGGGAAGTGCTCTCCCGGCCACACCTCCACGATCTGACCGACCGCGAGGTCTTCCGCGCCCACCGTCGCGGCGCCGTCCGGCGTGACCAGCCTCGCCACGGCAGGCTCGAGGGCCAGCAGGTTGCGGATCGCGCGCGAGCCGCGCCGCCTGGCCGCGTGCTCCACGAGGCGGCCGGCGAGGACGAGCGCGACGATCATGGCCGAGGTATCGAAGAAGACGGGGCCGTCCGTCGCGAGCCCGTAGAGGCTGACCGCGAACGCGGTCGTGGTTCCGAGCGCGACGAGCGTGTCCATCGTAGCGCGGCGGGCCCGCAGGGCCGTCACGGCGCCCGCGAGAAACGGCCAGCCGCCGTAGAGCACGACCGGCGCCGCGAGCACGGCGGAGAGGAGCCGGAGCACGTTCCTGATGCCGGCGCCGATGCCCTGGAATTCCCCGGCGTAGAGCGCGACGGCGGCGATCATCACGTTCATCGCGAGGAACGCCGACACGCCGGTGCGCGCGAGCAGGAGACGGCCGTCGCGATCCGCCTGGCGCTCGCTGAACCGCGGGTTCGCCGGACGGGCGCGGTAGCCGATCCTCTCCAGCTCTGCGAGCAGGCGGGCAAGAGACGTCCGGTCCCGGTCCCAGCGCAGACGGCAAGTGGATGTCGCGTACGAGACGCGGGCCTCGAGGACGCCGGGCCGGCGTCCGAGGTACTGCTCGATGAGCCAGGCGCAGGAGGCGCACCGCATCCCGACCACGTCGAGGCCGGCCTCGCCCGCCGCCTCGAGCGCATCGAGCACGGGATACGGGGCGTGGGCTGGCCCTTCCGCTGCGCGGCGCGGGGGGAGGCTGCCGACGCCACCCGCCTCGTAGAAGCGCCCCAGGCCTTCCTCGTGGAGCACCCCCCAGACGGCCTCGCATCCGGCGCAGCAGAAGACCTGCCCGGCGGAGCTGCGCGGGGCGCTCCCGGCATCGAGGCCGCAGTGGGCGCAGCGGCTGGCGACGGTGACGGCCACGGCGGTCGGCTGCCGGAAACGCCTAGCGCCGGGGCGCGACGGCGTCGAGCAGTTGCGGCAGCTCGACCGGCTTGGACAGGAAGACGTCGGCTCCGGCGTCGCTGAAAGCCCGCTCCACCGTCGCGTCGGAGAGCCCGGTCAGCGCGACGATGCGGCACGCGGGGAAGGCGGCGCGGACCCGGCGGGCCACTTCGATGCCGCCGGCGCCGGGCAGCACCAGATCCACGATTGCGGCGTCGAGGTGCTCCAGGTGGGCGAGCAACGCCAGCGCGTCGGTGCCGGTGCGGGCGCGGTGCACGCTGAATCCGGTGCGCTCGAGCGCGCGGGCGAGAATGCGCGCGAGCTCGTCATCGTCGTCCACCAGCAGCGCCGTCGGCGCGCGGTCCGAGGCTCCAGCCTCAGGTCTGCTCACCGGATCCGTTGCGGGTCTTCCGCCGGTTGCGGAGCACGACCCATAGCACGATGAGCCCCAGGGCGACGGGCATCAGGGCGATCATCGCCCCGGTCCAGAACATCGTGCGCTCCAGCGCTCCGTTGCCCATGGCGTTACGCGGCGAGCGCCCCCGCTACCAGGGGAGGCGGTACAGGAGGACGTACACGACGACACCGGTCAGCGAGACGTACAGCCATAGGGGCAGGGTCCACCGCGCGATGCGTCGGTGCTTGGGGAAGCGGGCCGACAGGCCCAGGCCCACGGTCGTAACAGCCAGGGGCACGATCGCCGCCGCCAAGACCGTGTGGGAGGAGAGGATAGCGAAATACGCGGTGCGAATCCAGCCCGAGCCCTGGAAATGCCGCAGCCCGGCGTGCGCGTGATAGCAGAGATACGACACGAGAAACAGCGTCGAGACCGCGAAGGCGGACAGCATGCAGATCTTGTGGGCCGCGATGCGCCGCCGGCGGATCATCACCCAGCCGGACGACAGGAGCAGCGCCGTCGTGCCGTTGAGCGCCGCGTTGACGGCGGGCAGGTCGGCGACGGCGATCACCGGGCCGGTCGCTGTCCGCCCAGGGCCGTGAGCGTTCTTCGCGCCGCCCGCAGGATGCCCGGGGCCCTGCTGGGAGTCACCGGGCGGGCCGCCGCCGCGCCACGCACACGGCGGCGCCGAAGTGGTGGTGCAGCTCCCCGATCTGGACGGCGGAGTCGGTCAGCCCAGCGCCATCAGTGCGCACAGCGCCGGAAGATACAGCAGGGAGGCTCGAAACAGGCGCGACGCGTGCGCGTGGCTGTGCGGGGCGAGGGCGAGGCGCACGCCGTAGAAGGTGAAGGCAAGCCCCGACGCCAGCGCGCCGAAGAAGTAGAGCCGCCCCGCCATCCCCAGGAACGGCGGCATCAGGCTCACCAGGAGCAGCGCGAGGGTGTAGAGCACCGACTGCCGCGCAGTGCTCGCGCCGTCCGGGTCCACCACCGGGAGCACCTGGAAGCCGGCCCGCGCGTAGTCGCGCCGGTAGAGCGCCGCCAGCGAGAGGAAATGGGGCATCTGCCAGAAGAACAGAATGAGGAAGAGCACCCACGCTCCGGCATCCAGCCGGCCGCGCGCCGCGGCCCAGCCGATCATCGGCGGGATGGCGCCGGGCACCGCTCCGACGACCGTCGAGAGCGACGTCAGCCGCTTCAGGGGCGTGTACACGAGCAGGTAGCTCACGGCCGTCGTCGCGGCGAGAGCGCTCGCAAGCGCGCCGACGGAGAACGCGACGTAGACCGTGCCCACGACGCCCAGCAGGGTGGCGAAGACCAGCGACTCCTCGGGCGTGAGGCGGCGGGCCGGAAGGGGCCGGCGGATCGTCCGCCGCATCACCGCGTCGAGGTCCCGCTCCACCCACTGGTTCAGCGCGCTCGCGGCCGCGGCGACGAGTGCCGTGCCGAGCAGCGCGTCGAGCAGAAGGCGGGCGTGGACCGCGCCCCTGGCCGCCACGAGGAACCCGACGAGCGCCGTCATCACCACGTTGAAGGTGATCTCCGGCTTGGTGAGCGTGAGATACGCGGAGAGACGCCCGGTCCGCGGAGCCAGCGTGCCGGCCGTGACGTTCATGCGGCCCTCGGGGACGCGACTGCCGCCGCCGGAGCGTCCGCTGCGGCGGCCAGATGATGCCGCGCCCGCAGCGCGATGACCAGCGACGTCACGAGGATCGATGCGCCGGAAACGACGTGCGTCGTCGTCGGCATCACGGCCTTCCGCGTCCAGATGATCGCGGCGCCCAGGAAGATCTGGAAGGCGAGGAGCGCCACCAGGAGCAGCGCTGGCCACATGAGTCCCGGAATGCTGGCGTGACGGCGGAGGATCCGTCCGGCGGTCCAGAGCGCGCACACGCTCACCATCACCGCCCCAACGCGGTGCGCGTAGGCGTAGAGGACCAGCGGCGAGGTGATCGGCGGCACGAGGCGGCCGAACGACAGGGGGAAGTCGGGGATCGCGAGCCCCGCGCCGCCGTGCCGCACGAGCGCCCCGACCAGGATCTGAAGGTATGCGACGCCCGCCGTGACCGCGGCGAGCGTGGCGAGCGACGGCGCGCCGTCGTCCGCCGCCCCCCCCCGGTCTGCCGCCTCGAGCCACCCGCGCGAGGTCACCAGCGCGATGGTCACCGTCAGGCAGAAGAAGATCTCGGCGACGCCCGCGTGCGCGACCGACACGGCGACAGGCAGCTTCAGCAGCACGGTCATTCCACCCAGCGCGCCCTGCGCGACGACCGCCACTAGAGCCCCGATGCCGAGCCGGCGGACCCAGCGCCGCGGCTCCGCGCGCACCAGCCAGACGGCGAGGATCACGGTGAGCACGCCCACCGTGGACGCGACCAGGCGGTGCCCATGCTCGAACAGCACGCCGCCCGTCATCCGCGGAAAGACCTGCCCGAACGACAGCGGCCAGTCGGGCACGGCCAGCCCCGAGCCCGTGCTCGTCACGAGCCCGCCGATGAACAGCAGGCAGCCGGTGGCGGCCGCGACGGTCGCGGCGTAGGCGTGGAGCCCTCGGTTGTACGTCGAACCTGTCACTTGCCCAGGAACCTTCGCAGGAACCTCAGATAGACCACGAAGCCCACGGCGAAGACCGCGAAGGCGATGGACGAGACCAGGCTCCACGTCGTGCCGGTGTGCTGGTACTCGCGCCACCCCCAGACGGCGAAGAAGGCGCAGAAGGCAATCGCCGTGCCGATCAGGACCTTGTGGAAGGCGATCATGGGCCGCGGAACCCGTGCATCACGGCGACCACGAGGATCAGCGCCAGGGGGAGCGGCGCCAGGACGATGTACAGCAGCCGCTTCGGCTCGAACCTCAGGTGCATGAAGTAGAGCGCCACCAGCAGCGCCTTCCACAGCGCCAGGAAGACCAGCGACACGACCGTCAGGCGTCGGGGGAGGCGGAAGTACACGATGGCGACCTCGACCACGGTCAGGATCGCGAGCATCCCCCAGATCGCGATGTAGTTCGGCGCCTTGTGCTCGGCGGCTTCCATGGTGCACGCGGCTCCTAGATCAGGTAGACGATGGTGAACAGGATGATCCAGACCAGGTCCACGAAGTGCCAGTACAACCCGATCGTCTCCACGCCGCGGTAGTTGCCCCCCGCGTACCTGCCCCGGAACGCCCGGACGGTCACCCAGATCATGCTGATGACGCCGCAGGTGACGTGGAAGCCGTGGAAGCCGGTCATCGTGTAGAAGGCGGAGCCGAACACGCCGGAGCTGGGCAGGAACCCCTTCTCGATGAGGTGGTGGTACTCGTACGCCTGGACCGAGACGAAGGTCGCGCCGCCGAGGACCGTCAGCAGCAGCCACTTCTTCAGGCCGGCCTGGTCGTCCCTGGTCGCGGCGGCGTATGCCTTCACCATCGACACCGACGAGCAGATCAGGATGAAGGTGTTGAGGGCGGTGATCGGGATCGCCAGGACCGTGCGCGGGTCCGGCCACTGCGCCCCGGTCCCCCAGCGGAGGATGATGTACGACCCGATCAGCGCGGTGAAGAACATCACCTCGGAGACCAGGAAGACCCACATCCCCACCTTCTGGGTGTAGACCCCGACGCCGCCCTGCGCCGGCGCGGCGTGCCCCACCGAGGGGGCCGCGGCGTGGGCCGTCATGCGGCCCTCCCCGTCGGCGGCGTGGTGACGGGGAGGAAGTCGTCGTCCATCCCCGGGACGCTGTACTCGTAGGGCCCGTGGTAGACGTGGGGCGTCTCGGCGAAGTTCCCGTGCGGCGGCGGCGAGGCCGTCGTCCACTCCAGCCCGGTGTCCCGCCACGGGTTCCGCTCCGCCTTCTCGCCCTTGAACAGGCTCCCGATGAAGTTGGCGGCGAACACGAGCTGCGAGAGCCCCAGCAGGAAGGCGTTGATCGTGATGAACACGTTGATCGGCTGGAGCGGCCGGAGGAAGTCGTAGACCGTCGGGTCGTAGATCCGGCGCATCTCGCCGCCGATCCCCAGGATGTGCATCGGGAAGAACGTGAGGTTGTAGAAGACGAAGGTCAGGGCGAAGTGCACCTTCCCCCACCGCTCGCTCATCTGCCGGCCGAACATCTTCGGGTACCAGAAGTAGATCCCGGCGAATACCGCGAACAGGCTGCCGCCGAACAGCACGTAGTGGATGTGCGCGACGATGAAGTAGGTGCCGTGGATGTACATGTCCACCGGCGTCGAGGCCATGAAGATCCCCGACAGCCCGCCGATGATGAACATCGAGACGAAGGCCAGCGCGTTCAGCATCGGCGTGGTGAAGTGGATGTTGCCGCGCCACAGCGTGCCGAGCCAGTTGAACACCTTGATGGCCGACGGCACCGCGATCACGATCGTGGAGACCATGAAGGTGCTGGCCAGCGTAGGGTTCATCCCGCTCTGGAACATGTGGTGGCCCCACACGACGAAGCCGAGGAAGGCGATGGCGATCATCGCGTAGACCATCGAGCTGTAGCCGAAGATCGGCTTCCGCGCCCCGTTCGCGATGATGTCGGAGGCGATCCCCATCGCCGGCAGGATCAGGATGTAGACCTCGGGGTGGCCGAAGAACCAGAACAGGTGCTGCCACATCAACGGCTGGCCGCCCACGTCGGGCTGGAAGAAGTGCGTCCCGATCGTCTGGTCGAACAGCAGCATGATGACCGCACCGGCCAGGATCGGCACCGCCAGGATGGCCAGCACGGCCGTGATGAAGAGCGCCCACACCGAGAGCGGGAGCCGGAACCAGGTCATCCCCGGCGCCCGCAGGTTCACCACCGTCGTGATGTAGTTGACGCTCCCCAGGAGCGAGGAGAGGCCGAAGATCACGATGCTGAGGCACCAGAGCTGCTGGCCCAGATGCACGCCGCTGTAGTCCGGCGTGGCCGACAGCGGTGCGTAGACCGTCCACCCCGCCGCCGAGGAGCCCCCCAGCACGAACAGGCTGGCCAGCATCAGGCCGCCGGAGGGGATCATCAGCCAGAACGACCACATGTTGAGCCGCGGGAACGCCATGTCGGGCGCCCCGATCTTGAGCGGGATCAGGTAGTTCGCGAACACGCCCACCAGCAGCGGCATCACGGCGAAGAAGATCATGAAGGTGCCGTGCATCGTGACGAGGCTGTTGTACGTCTTCGGCGCCACCACCCCACCCGGCGCGACCGACTGCGGCAGCCACCCGCCCAGCGGCATCGCCTGGCCGGGGAAGCCCAGCTGCCAGCGGATCCCCATCGCGAGGAGACCGCCGACCAGCAGGAAGAAGAGGCTGAGGAAGAGGAACTGGATCCCGATGGTCTTGTGATCGGTCGAGAAGACGTACTTCCGGATGAACGAACGGTCGTCGTGCGCGGCGTGCGCAACGGCCTCGGCGTGCGCGGTCATGGCGTGCCCTCTTGTGCGGTCGGCGAGGCGGCGGGGGCGCTCGAGGTGGCCTGGCCCTGGCTCCGGAGCCAGGCGGCGTAGTCCGAGTCCGTCTGGACGACCACCTGCGCGCGCATCCGGTAGTGCCCGAGGCCGCACAACTCGGCGCACGCCAGCTCGTACGTGCCGACCACCGTGGGCCGCACCCAGACCTTGATGAGCATCCCCGGGACCGCGTCCTGCTTGATGCGGAACGCCGGGATGAAGAAGTCGTGGACCACGTCGCGGCTCGTCAGATCGATGACGTAGTCGTGGTTCACCACCAGGTGCAGCTCGTCCTTCTGCATGAAGTCGTCGTCCGTGCCGAGCTTCCCGTCGGGCCCCGGATACGTCACGCGCCACTCGAACTGCTTCGCCTCCACGGCGAGATGGTCCGCGTTCGGCGGGTACGTGTCCGCGCTCTTGATCCTGGACCAGAGCGGCTGGCTGAAGAGCGCGAGCGAGACCAGGATGACGGCGGGGATCGTGGTCCAGATGATCTCCGCCCTCGTGCTTCCCTCCACGTACGTCGCGCGGCGGCCGTCCCGCCGCCGGTACCGCACCAGGAAGACCAGCAGTCCGGCCTCCACCAGCACGAACACCGCGCCGGTGATGTACAGGATCACGTAGAAGAGGGAATCGACCTGACCGCCGACGCTGGACGCGTTGCTCGGAAACCACCAGTGCATCGCAGGATGTCTCCGCCGCGACTCAACCTCCCGGCACCCGGCACGGCGTCCGGGCACGGTGAGAGAGCCGCTGATGGTGTGAAATCAGGGGGAAAAGTAATTGCGACTACTTCACCTGTCATTGGGCCCGGAACCCGAGGCCGGAAGCCGACTTCCGGGCTCGTCACTTCCCCGGCCCTGCTCCCGGGCGTACACTACCCGGATGAGCGCCACCCCTCCGGCCTCCGCGCCGTCGGCTCCGAAGCGCGACGAGTGGGGGGAGCGCCTCCCGCGGAGTTTGGGCCTCTTTTCCGCCGTGGCGGTGTTGGTCGGCTCCACGATCGGCAGCGGCATCTTCCGCACGCCCGCGCTGATCGCCAGGAGAGTGCCGGCGCCCGTCCCGATGCTGGCGGTCTGGGTGCTGGGGGGCGTGCTGGTGCTGTGCGGTGCCCTGACCTACGCCGAGCTGGCCGGGATGCACCCGCGGTCGGGCGGCGTCTACGTGTACGTGCGCGAGGGCTTCGGCCGGCTCCCCGCCTTCCTGATGGGGTGGACCGAGCTGCTGGTCATCCGGGCCTCCGCCCTGGGGGCGATCGCCACGGTCTTCGCCGAGTACCTGCTCCGGTCCTTCGGCCTGAACCCCGGACTTCCCGGGAACGCACGGGCGGTGCACGACCTGGCCGCCGTCGCGATCGCCGTGACGGCGGCGTTCAACTACGTCGGGGTCCGGTGGAGCGCGCTGGTGCTGAACCTCACGACGACCGCGAAGTACGGCGCCCTGGTGCTTCTGGTGGTCGTGGCGTTCGCGGTCGGGCACGGTGACTTCGCCAACTTCGCCGGCGTGACGCCGGCGGCAGGGCAGACGCTCGACGCGGGGCTCTTCGGACTCGCGCTCGTCTCGGTGCTCTGGGCCTACGACGGCTGGGCGGACGTGTCGTTCGTGAGCGGCGAGGTCCGGGACCCGCGGAAGAACCTCCCGCGCGCCCTGCTGGTGGGCACGGGGGCGGTCGTCGTCATCTACCTCCTCGTCAACGCGGCCTACCTGTACCTGATGCCGCTGGCCGAGGTGGCGCGGTCGCCCCTGGTGGCGGCCGACGCCGCGCAGCTGCTGGTCGGCCGCGTGGGCGTCGGGATGGTCGCGGTCGTGGTGATGATCTCGACCTTCGGGACGCTGGCCGGCTCGATGCTGACGGGGCCGCGGATCTTCTTCGCGATGGCGGACGACGGGCTCTTCTTCCGGGGCGTCGCGCGGGTCCACCCGAGGTTCAAGACGCCGTCGGTCGCGATTCTCCTCACGGCGGGGATGGGGATCGCCTACGTCCTCGCGCGGACCTTCGAGCAGCTGGCCGACACCTTCGTTCTGGCGCTCTGGCCATTCTACGCGCTGGCGGCGGCCGCCATCTTCGTGCTGCGGCGTCGCAAGCCCGACGCCGACCGCCCGGTCCGCGTCTGGGCGTATCCGCTCCCGCCCATCCTTTTCCTGCTGGCTGCGGTGCTGATCCTCGGCAACGCCCTGCTCACGGACCTCGGCGGGACGGCGCTCGCCTTCGGCGTCATTCTCACCGGCCTCCCCGCCTATTGGGTGTGGCTGCAGCTCAGGCGCGGGGTTCCGGCCCCCGACTCTTCCGCCACCTAGCCGCGCGGCGCATATCCCCGAAATGAAGCCGCCCCCCTTGCGGAGGGCGGCTTCGTGCAACGGACTGCGAACTGCCGTTCGCTAGAAGTTGTAGCGCACGCTCAGGTTGATGCGCCACACGTCGGAGGTCCCGGCCGTCTTGATGAACGACCCGGTGATCAGCTTCCCGCCGGTGGTCTGCAGCGTGTACGTCGGGGCGTTGTTGGCATCCACGCCCTTGTACACCAGCGGCTGGGTGGTGGTGAAGGTGTAGCCCTGGCCCCAGTTGGTGTTGAGGAGGTTGGTGAGGTTCAGGACGTCCACGCGGAGCTGCAGCGAGTTCGGCCGGCCGCGGGTCAGCTGCCCGATGTCCTGCGTGATGCTGCCGTCCAACCGCCACACGATCGGGAGGAAGACGGCGTTCCGCTGCGCGTACTGGCCGCGGTGCGAGTTCAGGTAACTGTCCTGGTTGATGAACGCCGTCCACGCCGTCTGCTGCTGCTGGCGCGTGTAGGTGACGCCCCCAGTGGTCAGCGGGACGAAGTTCATCTGGCTGGTGTCCGTCGGGATGTAGATCAAGTCGTTGCTGGTCACGCCGTCGCCGTTCATGTCGCCGGAGAACACGTAGCTGCCGTTGCCCCAGGTCTGGCCACTCAGGTACAGCCCGATGGAGGTCGGGCCGGGCATGATGAGGTTGCCCGTGTAGGTCAGGGCCGCGAACCACCGGGTGCCCGGCGAGTTGGCGGAGTACCCGAGGCCCGGATTGTTCGGGTCGTGGGAGCTGGTGATACCGGTCCAGTTGCCGTAGGCGACGGAGCCGGGATCGCCCGTGTTCTTGCTCTCGCCATAGGTGTAACCGACCTTGCCGTAGAAGCCCTTAAGGAGCGGCCGCTCGAGCGTGAACGCGATGTCGTAGGAATGCCCCACGCCCTGGTTCGTCAGCACGGGCGCGTCGCTGACCTGCTGGTAGATCCGGTAGCCCTGACAGGCGGTGACTCCCGGCGGGGGGACGCAGCCGGGCCGCTGGTACCAGCGGGGCCGATTGTCCGGGCCGGTGAAGGTGGATTCCGCCGCCGGGAGATTGACGTTCGCGTACCCGATGCCGTTCACGTCCTTGGTGTACAGGAGCTCGGCGGTGCCCGTGAACCCGAAGGGCAGGCGCTGGTCGACGGCGATGTTGCTGCGCCAGACCCGCGGGAACTTGAAGTTCTTGTCGGTGAAGTTCAGCTCGAAGGTCTGCGCCGGACCGCCCGTGATCGCGGACGCGGGAGGCGCGTAGGCATTGGGGTTCGGGTTGAACGGGTAGGCCGTTAACGGATTGGCCGCGGTGCCTGTCTGCGAAATGAAGCCCGTCAGCACCCCGGTGTTGCCCACCTGGTTCGAGATCCAGACGTACGCCGGCCGGCCGGAGAAAATGCCCGTGCCGCCGCGGATCTGGGTCGAGTGCTGCCCCTTCACGTCGTAGTTGAAGCCCAGGCGCGGCGAGAGCAGGGGATTGACCGGCGGCAGCGCGCCGCTGTTGTACTGGGCGATCGAGCCGTCCGCGTTGCGGAAGTGCATCGTATCCGCGATGGCGTTGTCGTACGCCGTATTCCCGAACTTCGGCGCGTCGACCCGCAGTCCCGCGGTGATCGTCAGCTCGTGGGTCGGCCGGAACTCGTCCTGCCCGTACACGCCGGCGTACAGCACGTCCAGCGGCTGGACCGGCTCTGTCATCCCGGGAATGTTCCCGTACCGGTACTGGAAGAGGTGCAGTTTCACCGACGACGGCCCGGGGTTGGTGCAGAGGGGTTGGCCAACCGTGTACGGCCCGCAAGCGGCCAGATAGGCGGCGGCATCCCTGTAGAATTGGGCCAGCGAGTCGTACACGTAGACGCTCTGCGAGCCGGGGAAGAAGACGTTCTTCGAGTGGTACTGCTCGGCGCTGAAGCCGAAGGTCAGCGTGTGCTTCGGCAGGTAGATGTTGAAGTTGTCCTGCACCTGGAAGCTGTGATAGATGAGCTGGTTGTCCGGCGTGAACGGCTCGAAGCCGAACGTGGTGTAGTTGGTGCCCCCGTTGAGGATCTCCACCTCCGGGAACCAGGGCGGGGCGACGTTGTTCCGGTTCTCGTCGTTCGACGTGTACCCCACGATCAGGTTGTTGGACATGGTGGCGCCGATCGTGGAGTTCCACTCGGCCACCCTGGAGCGGATGTTCTCCAGAATGGCGTAGTTCGAGTTCGCGAAGTTCAGCGAGTTCAACGAGCTGCGGCGGCTTCCGATCCCGAGCGACGCCGAGTTGGAGATCAGGATGTCGGAGCTCGAGTTCAGCACGTTGTAGCGCAGTGACAACTTGTTACGGTCGTTGATGTTGTAGTCCAAACGAGCCAGGAACCGGTTGGACGGGATGTTGAAGTTGTAGCCCTGATACGGGCCGGTGTTGTAGTGGAAGTTGGTCGCCAGATAGGTGCTGAGGGTGTTCAGATCCGACGCCAGAACGCGCGTGACGTTTCCGGCGACCGGCTGGGTGCCCGTGTTGGCCAGGTAGGTGGTGCCCGGCGAGGTCTGGATGTCCTGCTCCCAGCTGGCGAAGAAGAAGAGCTTGTTCTTGAGGATCGGCCCGCCGATGTTCACGCCGATGTTGTGGTAATCGAACGTGCCCGAAGCGAAGCTGTTCGGGCCGGCCTGCGTGCCGACGTACCGGCTGCTGCGGAAGCCGTAGTAGATCGAGCCGGTGTAATCGTTGGTGCCGCTCTTCGTGACCATGTTGATGCCGGCGCCCACGAAGTTGCCCTGGCGCACGTCGTAGGGCGCCACGTTCACCTCGATCTGCTCGAGGGCGTCCAGCGAGACGGCCGCGACTCCCGTGCGCCCGCCCGGCTCACCGGCGAGGCCGAACGAGTTGTTGAAGTAGGAGCCGTCGATCGTCATGTTGTTGACATAGCTCAGCTGTCCCGCGAACGAGTAGCCGGTCCCGTTCGAGGTGTACTGCGGCGTCAGGCGAAGCATGTCGTCGACGGCTCGGCTGACGGTCGGCAGCGACGCGATCGTCTGGGTCGTCACGGACGTCGCGGCGCCGGTCCGCTCGGAGCTGAAGACCGCGTCAGCCCTGCCGCTGACGGTGATGGCCTCCAACTCGACGCTCACCTGCCCCATCATGAAGGTCAGGTCTGCGGCCACGCCCAGCGTCAGGTTGATGTCGTTCTGCACCTGCCGCCGGTACCCCACCATGCTCACGGTGACGCGATACGGGCCCCCGACGCGCATGCCGGGGATCGTGAAGCGCCCATTGGACAGCGTCGTCGCGCTGTACGACGTGCCCGACGGCACGTGCACGGCTGCCACGTGCGCGCCCGCCAGCGGGACGTTGGCGGAGTCCGTCACGGTGCCGGTCATCGCCGAGGTCGTGACGCCCTGCGCACGGACAACTGTCGTGCCGGCGAACGCGATCAATGTGAGGATCAAACAGATCTTCCAGGGTAGCTTCATGCGGATTTCCTCCATCACGGGATGGCTGAGGGGCGAGGTGTGGCGCATGTCGAATCCGGGCGTGCCGTAGCAGCCGCAAGAGGGGTGACAGGGCACACAGAACATTCCGTTCCGCGTGAGAGACGTCAAGTCACATTATTGTCTCAGGTCCTGGCCTTGGCGAAGAGCACGGCGCCCGCAGTTCCGAATAAGGTATTCGGTATCCACGCCGCCAGGAGCGGCGGGACAACACCGCCAGCCCCCACGGCCCGCATGATCTGTACCATGGTAAGGAAAACGATCGTCGTGGCCAGGCTGACGGCCACGCCGTAGGCGGGGCCGCCCCGCGTCCCGGCGATCCCCAGTGGCGCCCCGAACAGGGCTATGATGAGGCAGGTGCAGGGGATGGCTATCTTCAGCGCCCGCTCGACCTTGAGCTTGTTGGCATCCCCCCCCGCCCGATCCACCGTCTGAACGTAGTGTCCCAACTCGGCATACCGCATCTGGTCGGGCGCCTTGGGCTCGATCGTGAGGTCGAGGGGGCGCTCGGTCATCGCGCGCTGCCGCAGCGAGTCGAAGCTGAACGCGATCTCCTGGTCGCGCCCGAGGAAGAACCGCAGCGCCCCGTCCCGCACGGTCCACCCCCGGTCCGGGGCGTAGCCGGCGCTCACCGCGGTGAGGAAGTAGCTGGGGAAATCGGGGCCGGTGCCCTGCCGCTCGATCTGCACACCCTGCATCGCCCGGTCGGGCACCGACAGGCTGCGGATCGAGTACATCCGCCCGCCGTCGGCGCGGTAGACGAAGTTGAAGCGGGCCGTCTGGGAGCGCGCCGCGACCTCGTCGAGCAGGACCGCCCGGCGCTCCTGGCCGAGCGGGGCGAATTCCCCGAGGAAGAACGCGAAGACGCTGGCGGTCGCGGCGAGCAGGAAGATGGGCCGGACCAGCCGGTGGAACGAGATCCCGGAGGCCTTCGCGGCGGTGATCTCGGAATGGCGGGCCAGCGAGCCGACGGAGAAGACGGCTGCGAACAGCACGGCCGCGGGCGTGATCAGGAAGATCTGCTCGGGCATCCCGGCGAGGTACGCGAGCGCGACGCGCCAGGCCGGGAGGCCCTTCTGGATGTACCGGTCGACGTGGTCGGTCAGGTCGATGAGGATGGTGAGGACGGGGAAGCCGAGCGCCGTGATGGCGAAGATCTTCAGGAACTCCGTGGTCACGTAGCGGTCGAGGACCTTCAGCCCGCGGATCACGGGTGCGCGCGCTCCGCCGCGGCGCGCCGGCGGTCCCGCAGCGCGGCGAACCGCTCGCGCCACGTGCCGCGGGCCGCCACCCGCTGCCGGTTGAGACGCAGGAAAAGGGCGACCCCGACCGCGGCCATCAGGAGGTTGGCCCCCCACATCGCCCAGAACGGCGTGATGATGAGCTCGTCGGCGAGCGTCTCGCCGCCGATGAGGCCCACGTAGTAGAGGCCGAAGATGAGCACGCTGGCCCCGATGACGAGCCCGACGCCGCCGCGCGGGAAGCGCAGCGCGATGGGCGCGCCGATCAACACGAACACGAGGCAGGACGCGGCGATCGCGAACTTCTTGTGCATCTCGATCTCGAAGCGCGCCGCCAGCTGGAGCGCGCCCCGGCGCCGGGCCTCGAGCGTGCCGAGCGTGGCCCTGAGCTGGCCGCCGGAGGTGTCGGGTACGTACCGCGGCGGCGGGGCCGCGGGGGCGGCGGCCGGCACGGGCGCGCCGGCTCGCTGGCCCGGCTCCTGGGCGGCAAGCGCGTGCGGGCGGAACAGCCGGAGCAGTCCGTGGAGCGCGCCGCAATAGACGTGCGCCGCCTCGAGGCGCTGCGCCGGCCGCACCTTGACCGTGTCGAAGGCGTTCGGGGCCGGGATCCCCAGCAGGCGGTGCACGTCGCTGGCCAGCGCGACTTGGCTGTCGCGCGTGATGGCGGCGATCGACGAGAGCTGGCGCTGCAGCGCCGAGTCCATCTCGCACGTGGACATCTCGCGGTCGCCCTTGTAGCGGTCCTCCTCCGTGCGCTCGAAGGTGTTGGACACGCCGTGCACCTTCACCAAGTCGGTGTGGAAATCCACGCGCCGGAAGACCGCGGGCTGCGCCCGGTCGTAGTCGTTGACATAGCCGTCGAACAGCGTGAGCAGCAGCACCGTGCGGTCGGCGTTGAAGGCCATGTACCCGCTGTCGGCGTAGATCGTGCGGCGCCGCGTGTCACCGGTGAGGTCGTAGATCACCACGTCCTTGAGCCGGTCGGTCGCCTGGTTGATGCGGTTGGCCTTGAGGTAGTACTGCGCCTGGATCACCTCGTTGACCATCTGCTCCTTGAGCTGGAACGTCGGCCGCTTGCGCGCGATGTCCACCATCAGCGTCGCGAGCTTGTGGTTGGTGCGCGGCAGGACCTGGTCGATGAACAGGAAGGAGATCACGGTCAGGCCGAGCGCCGCCAGCAGCACCGGCCGGACGAGCGTTACCAGGTTGACGCCGCTCGCGCGGAGCGCCGTGATCTCGTTGTCCGCGCCGAGCCGCACGAAGGCGTAGAGCACCGCGACCAGCACCGCCATCGGCAGGGTCATCGCCACGATGAACGGGAGCGAGAGCAGGAAGAACTCGACAATGACGCCCCACGTCAGTCCCTTGCCGACCAGCTGCCCGAACTTCTGCGCCACCTGGTTGAGGAGCATCAGACCGGTCAGCGCCGCCAGGGCGAAAACGAACGGCGGGACGTGCTCGCGGAGGAGATAGCGGGATAGCAGCTTCACGGCGCGAATGAAGGCCTTGTCGGGGTTGAGAGGCCCTGATGGCTTCCGTATAATACCCCGAAGCAGCCGGCCCGAATACTACCCCAAGTGCGGACGCACGTGACGCGCACGCTCGTCGCGATCACCTCCCTCGTCGTCCTCGCCGCCCCCAGAGTCATCGCGCAACAGCCCGGGTCGTTGCGGGGCGTCCCCCCGCTGCGATTTGCCGCCGACACCCTCACCCTGGCCCTGCCCGCCCCGCTCCTCGGCGCGGGCCGCCTGGTGTTCCCGCGTCCCGACCCGGCGCAGCTGGCGCGGTTTTGGGCCGACTCCCTCCGGCGCGCGCTCGCCGTGCGGCAGGCCGCCCGCTGGCGCGCGACGCTGCTGGGCGTCGACAGCACGTTCCTCGCCGCCGGGCGCGCGGTGGCGGCGCCCGCGATCGCCCCCGCGGTGCTGCCGCTCCCCGAGGCGCAGTCCCCGATGGCGGCGCTGTCACGCTACGCGGACCTCGGTATCCTGCTCAACTCGCGCTTCGAGCTGCGTTACGACCACCTCACGAACCTGCGGTGCCAGCCGTCGGAGACGAACCAGCTCTCCTCGGGCTGCAGCTCCGGCTTCACGCCGCCGGTCCTGAATCCGCAGTTCGACGTCCGCACCGGCGGCGTCATCGGCCAGCGGATCCACATGAACGTGGACTACAACTCCGAGAACGAGTTCGAGGCGTCGAACAACATCCAGATCTACTACCAGGGACTCGACGACGAGATCGTCCGCCGCGTCGAGGTCGGCAACGTGGCGTTCAAGACTCCCCCGTCGCGCTTCATCACCGGGGGCATTCCCGCGAACAACTTCGGCTTCCAGGTCGCGGGGACCGTCGGCCCGATGGACTGGAGCGCCATCTACGCGCAGCAGAAGGGGAACGTGGTCCGGGACCGCGTCTTCACCGTGGGCCAGCAGACGGTGCAGCCGCTGGACCGGATGGTGGCCGACCGCGATTTCGAGCCCGAGCGCTTCTTCTTCGTCGCCGACCCCGCCACGCTGCCCGGCTACCCCGAGGTGGACATCCTCAACCTCACGGCGCCCTCGCCGCACGCCCAGATCCTCCAGGTGCGGGTGTACCGGCGCCGCAGCGCCGTCGGGCAGACGACGGTGCAGCAGAGCGTCGGCGGCATTCCCGCGGTGGCCCTGCGCCCCGACAGCCCGCAGCGCGCCGGCCCGTTCACCTGGGAGCTGCTGATCGAGGGGCGCGACTACTACCTCGATCCGTCGGCGCAGTGGTTCGCCCTCACCAACCGGCTGGACCTCGACGACTATCTCGCGGTCTCGTACGTCACCGCCGCCCACGACACGATCGGCACCTTCCCCGCCGGCGCCGCGGCCGGGCGCGTGGACACGCTGCGCCTGATCCACGAGCCGCGGCGCGGGGCGGACGTGCCCACCTTCCGCTACGAGATGCGGAACGTCTACCGCGTGGGCGGCAGCAGCGACGTGGTGCGCGACGGCGTCCAGCTGCGGATCGTCGTGGGGCAATCGGAGCGGCCGGCGTCCGGCGCCGCCACCTTCCTGGCGCTGCTCGGCCTGGCGCAGCCGAGCGACCAGACCACCTTCGACCAGTTCAACCGGCTCTTTCCCCGGCAGCGGGACCCGCTCGGCGGCTCGCCCCTGCGCGACCTGTTCGTCGTCTTCCCTACGCTGCGGCCCTTCGCCGACAGCACCGTCCTCGCGGCGCAGTTCCGCAACGACTCGTTGTACCGGACGCCGACCTACCTGTTGCTGTCGCAGGGGCCGACGCCGCTCTACCAGCTGCAGCTCCACTACGACGCGAAGGGCGGCGGCGACCGGGGCCAGCTCTCCCTCGGCGCGGTCCAGATCCGGCCCGGGAGCGAGCACCTCACCGTGAACGGCGTGGCGCTCGTGCCCAACGTGGACTACACGATCAACTACGAGATCGGGCAGGTCACCTTTCTGCACCCGGACTCGCTCTTCCCCGGCCCGACCAATGTGACCGTGCAGTACGAGGAGCAACCGGCGTTCGCGATCGCGCCGACCTCGATCTACGGCGTGCAGACCCGCTACGACCTCGGCGACCACGGCTCGGTGACGGCGCTCGGGCTGCTGCAGCAGCAGAAGACCACGTTCACGCGGCCGACCCTCGGCTTCGAGCCGCAGTCCAACTTCATCGGCGGGATCTCCGGGAATTTCCGCTTCGAGCCGATGGGGCTCACGCGGCTCCTGAACAGCCTGCCGCTGGTCCACACCGAGGCGCCCTCGCTGGTCACGCTCGACGCCGAGCTGGCCATGTCCCGGCCGTCGCCCAACCAGCTCGGCATGGCCTGGGTCGAGACGTTCGAGGAGGAGGGCGGGACCTTCCTGCCGCTCACCGAGAACTCCTGGCAGCTCGGCAGCCGGCCAGCGTCGGATCGCGGCCTCGGCGCCACGGGGATCGACGCGGCGGGTGGGTTCCAGGATACGGATGCCGCCTCGCTGGTCTGGCAGAACCTGATCAGCACGCCCGCCGGGATCGTGCGGTTCACGTCCACCGACATCGACCCGTCCATCGTGCTCCAGGGCACCGGCCAGACGGCCGAGACGGTGCTGTGGCTTGCCCTGCACCCCGACACGGTGGGAGGCCTGCCGGATCCGAAGACCGGGCAGCCGCGGTGGCTCGTGCCGCACACGGGCGGCCCCCGCTGGCGCACCATCACCACGCCGCTCTCCACTACGGGGTTGGATCTCTCGCGGGTGGAGTACCTCGAGTTCTGGGTCTTCGAGGACCCGCAGCACCCGGCGCGCGACCTCGGCACTTCGATCGTCTTCGATTTCGGGCGCGTGTACGAGGACGCGGTGGCGTTCGTACCGCAGAGCTTCACGGTCGACGCCCAGGGTGACACGATCTACTCGGGGCGCCGGCGGATGGGCGAAGGCCGCCTGCAGACCGAGCGGGACACGCTGACCAACACCTGGAACGCCGCCACCAACGACAACGGCATCCTCGGCGCCGTCGCGGACAGCATCGTGGACGCGCGCACCGGCGCGGTGGTGCACGACATGCCCTTGTGCCGGTCGGCGCTCGGCGGCGGGCTGGTCGTCTACCCGTGGGGCGACCAGCGCGCGCAGTGCAGCCGCCGCAACGGTATCCCCGACAGCGACGATCTGGACGGGGACGGCCACCTCGACACGCTGGTCGCCGCCGTCCAGGAGAGCTACTTCCGCTACGTCTTCCGCGTCGGCGATCCGCGCTACTACGTGCGCGACGGCGGCCCGGCGGACTCCGCGGGCGGACGCTGGCGCCTCTACCGCATCCCGTTCCGCTCAGACACGGTGCAGGTCGGGACCCCTGACATCCGGCAGATCCGCGCCCTCCGCGTGACGATGATCGTGCCGGACGAGCCGGGCCCCGAGAAGCCGGCCTACCTCGCTCTCGCTCGGGTCAAGCTGGTCGGGGCGCCCTGGGTCAAGCGCGCGGAGACGCCGATCGCAGGGCTCTCCGGTTCCCTCGGCGCCGCCCACGGCGAGGTCGTCACGAGCGTCGTGAGCACCGAGAACCGCAGCGACCTCGGCTACGTGCCGCCGCCGGGAACCGTGGACCAGGGGGCGACCACCACCGGCGCCCTGCAGCTCGGCACGGTGCAGATCAACGAAACCTCGCTGCGGGTCATCGGGCGCGACGTGCGGCCGGGAGAGCGGGCCGAGGCGTTCTACCGGTTCCCGGAGGGCCAGCGGAACTTCCTCGGATACCGCCAGCTGCGGGTGTGGGCGCGGGGCCGGGGCAGCGGGTGGGACAACGACCAGCTCTCGTTCTACATCAAGGTCGCGCAGGACGAGAACAACTTCTACATGTTCCGCGCCCACGCGCACAGCGGCACCTGGCTGCCGGAGCTGGTGGTGGACTTCACCCGCTGGCTGATGCTCCGCGCCGACATCGAGCGGCGGTTCCTGAGCGGCCAGGCGCCATCGGGGGCGGCGGCGTGCGGCGGGGATACGCTGGCCTACGTCGCGTGCGACAGCACCCGCTCGTACATCGTGCACGTGCGCAATCCCGGGGTCGCCCCGCCCAACCTGGCCAGCGTCGCGGAGCTGGCCGTCGGCTTCGTACGCGACAGCGGTGCGTCGACCGACAGCGCAGAAGTGTGGGTGGACGACATCCGGCTCGCGCAGGTGGTGAACGACCCGGGCTACGCCGGCGCGCTCAACCTGCGGGTGGTGGCGGCCGACGTGGGGGATCTGACGGTCGCGATGTCGCGGCGCGACCCCCAGTTCCGTCAGCTCGGCGACAACCCGTCGTACACGACCAGCTCGCAGTTCAGCCTCGGTGCGACCGTGCGGCTGGAGCGATTCGGGCTGGACCGGCTCGGCCTGACGGCGCCGTTCTCCATGCGGATCGACCGCTCCTCGGACGACCCGTACTACCTGCAGGGCACCGACGTGCTGGCGGGCCCGCTGGCGGGGCTGCGCCGGCCCCAGACCTCGACGGCCACGTACAACCTGATGCTCCGGCGCTCGCGGCGCGGCACGAAGTGGTGGCAGCGCTGGATCGTGGACAACCTCGGGCTCTCCACGTCGTACTCGAACGCCACGTCCACGACCCAGCTCGCGCAGAGCTCCAGCGGGCTCTGGGCGCTCAACGGCGACTATGCGGCGCTCCCCTCCGACCGCAGCTTCCGCTACGTGCCGGGCTTCCTGGTGCGGCTGCTCCGGGCGATCCCCCTGCTGGGGCGGGCCGACTTCGTGCGTGGGCTGGACGACGCGCGCCTGCGCTGGAGCCCGGCGTCCGTCCGGTTCACGTCGGGGTTCACCTCGTCCCACGCCGAGCTGGAGACGTTCCGCGTCCCCATCGCCACCGTGAGCGACACGCTGGCGACCTCGGTCCGGACGCTGGCGGCGGCGTTCCGCAACCAGGCGAGCGTCGAGTTCCGGCCGCTGCGCTCCACCTCGTTCGGAGTGGACTACGCCTCGACGCGGGACCTGAAGGACTACGGCGACACCACGACGATGGGCGTCCTGACGCACCAGGCCGCGCGACGCTTCGCGGGGATCAACGTGGGCTTCGAACGCGACCGCTCGGTCGGCACGCACTTCACCTGGACGCCGAGCCTCTTTTCGTGGCTGCGGCCCCGGTTCACCACGACCTCGACCTTCCTGCTGACGCGCGATCCCAACGGCCTGACCCCCGAGCGCACCCTGGGCGACACCGCCGGCGCATTCCGGTTGCCGACCGCGTTCACCAACGCCCGCTCGACCGACCTCGGGGCGTCGCTGGATTTCTCGCGCCTGCTCAAGGTGATGTTCGGCGACACCGCGCACATCGTGGGCCTGCTCGACCGGTTCAGTCCGCTCGACATCTCGACGCGCACCGACCGGCGCTCCCAGTTCGATCGCCCGGGCTTCGACCCGGCACTGGGCTACGAGCTCGGGCTGGGGAGCGTGGGCGCCTTCCGGAGCTCGGACGGCCGCCTGGCGACTTATGCGTATGATTCCCGCCAGACGCGGCTGGCGTCGGGCCTGCGGCTGCCGCTCGGCTTCTCCGTGGTGACCGCTTATTCCGTCGGCCGGCAGCAGGGATGGTACGAGCGGGGCGACGGCCAGTCGGAGAACCGCGAGGACGACACGCAGTGGCCGGATCTGACCGGCCGCTGGACGTGGTCTCCGGTGGGGGGCCTGCTCAAGGAGGTGCTCTCCAGCGTGAGCGCGTCGGCGGCGGTGCAGGTGCGGCAGGCCACCACGGTGCAGCCGCCGCTCGAGCTGCTCCTCGAGGCGACGACCGTTGCGGCGACCGGCTCGACGAACGAGGTCCGTGGCGTGCTGGAGTCCCGGTCGTACCCGCTCTCCGTGGCGATCACCTGGGCGGAGCACGTCACCACGAGCCTGACCTGGAACACCAGCAGCATCCTGAACGAGAGCGCAGGCAACGTCACGCACACCGACCGGCAGGACGCGTCGGCCGCGCTGCTGTTCTCCTTCCGGCCGCCGAAAGACCTCCTGCCGCTCCCATCCGACGTGCGCACGGCGTTGCGGTACGCGCAGAGCACCGACGACGGCTGCCTGACGCTGGTCGGCGGCGCGGCCTGCGTCACGATCTCGAGCGCCTCGCGCCGCCAATACAACTTCTCCATGGACACCGACATGCCGCCCAACGTCTCCGCCGGCATCTCCGTCGGTTACATTCTCACGGAGGATGCGCACATCAACCGCAAGTACGCCCAGTGGGTGGTCACGGCCTCGGTGACGGTCAACTTCCAGGCGGGAACGCCCCGATGAGACCGTCGTGGCTCCTGGTGGTGGCGGCGCTCGGGGTCTCGTGCCACAGCCGCTCGTCCGAGGCGCTGCAGCGGTTCGACTCCGCCCAGGCGATGCGGTGGGTCCAGTTCCAGGTCGCGGCGGGCCCGCGCGTGCCGGGGACGCCGGGGCACCAGGCGATCGCCGAGTGGCTGGAGCGCGAGCTCAAGGCCAGGGCCGACAGCGTCGAGGTCCAGGCGTTCACGCACGTCACCGTCTCGGGCAAGAAGCTCGAGCTGCGCAACATCCTCGCCCGCTTCCGCCCGTCGGATCCCAACCGGATCCTGTACGTGACCCACTGGGACACGCGCCCCGTCGCCGAGGCGGATCCGGATCCCGCCAAACGAGGCCTGCCGATCCCGGGCGCGAACGACGGCGCGTCCGGCACCGCGATGCTGCTCGAGATGGCGGACGCGCTGAAGCAGATGCCGCCCTCGGTCGGCGTGGACCTGCTGTTCGTCGACGGCGAGGACTACGGCTCGTTCGAGGAGGCCGACAGCCTGAAGGACGTGCTCATCGGCTCGCGCTACTTCGCCGAGCACCTCCCCACCGGCTATCACCCGCTGTTCGCCGTGCTGTGGGACATGATCGGCGGGCGGAACCAGAAGATCTACCAGGAGGGCTACTCGCTCGACCGCGCCCCCGAGGTGGTGGAGCGCGTTTGGCGCGCCGCCGAGGACCTCGGGCTCCAGCGCATGTTCAGCCCCCTCAACGGCGGGTACATCACGGACGACCACGTGCCGCTGATCCAGAAGGGGATCCGCGCGATCGACGTGATCGGATTCGAGAACTACCGCGAGTGGCACCACACCATGCAGGACACCGTGGACAAGGTCTCGCCCGAGACCCTGGGCGACATCGGCCGTCTGGCCCTGGCGCTGCTGCGCTGATTCGCCACGCGCCGCGTGCGTCGGGACCGTGGCGCGGACGGCGCTCGCGTAGCTTGCGCGCGTGTTCACGAGGGACGAGCGCCGCGCGCTGATCTTCCTCGCCGTCGTCACGGCGGCGGGGGGCGTGATCCGGGTGACGCGGGGCTCGGGCCCAGCAACCGCGGTGGCTGCGGTGGCGCCCGACCTCCCCGGCGAGGATCTGGTCGCTCAGGCGGCGCTGTCGCGCCAGGCCGAGGCGGCCCAGCGGCCCCTCGCACCGGGGGAGCGCGTGGACGTGGACCGCGCGACCGCGGTCGAGCTGGAGCGGCTCCCGCGCGTCGGGAAGCGGCTCGCGCAGCGGATCGTCGCGGACCGGCAGGCCAGCGGGCCGTTCGGGTCGCTGGCCGGGCTTGGCCGGGTGACGGGCGTGAGCGCCGGACTCCTGCGGGCCCTCGCGCCCTACGTCAGCTTCGGCGGCGCGGTGCCGCCGGCGGCGGCCGCCTCGCCCCTCTCCGCCTATCCGCGGCAGGCCGCGTCGGCTTCGGCCGCGTCGTCGGGTGCGGCGGCCGGGGACGCCGGCGCTGCCTGCGCCGCGCAGGTCGCTGTGAACCGCGCCACGCGCGAGGAGCTGCTGTGCCTTCCCGGCATCGGAGCCGTCCTGGCCGCGCGGATCGTAGCCGAACGGGACGCGCATGGGGCGTTCCGCGACATCGCCGATCTGGCGCGGGTTCCGGGGATCGGACGGGCGCGGATCGAGCACCTGAAGGGACACGTCACAATCCCTTGACAGGGGGGGTGGCGCCGGTACTATTCCCGATTGTTCCCTAGGCGTAGCGCGGTCTTTCCCTTTCCCACTCGGCTCGATACGATGCCGGCACCTGCGACGGCTCCTGGCGATCGTCTTGGCGACCTGCTCGTCCGCGAAGGCCTGATCACCAAAGACCAACTCGACAAGGCACTCCAGGAACAGAAGAGCAACGGCCAGCGCCTCGGTTACAACCTGGTGAAGCTGGGGTTCATCCAGGAGACCGAGATCACCAAGATGCTCGCCCGGCAGTACCGCATGCCGGCGGTGGACCTGGCGCGCTTCGAGGTGGATCCGAAGATCGTCAAGATGATCCCGGCGGACGTGGCCTTGAAGCACCTGGTGCTGCCCCTGAAGCGCGAGGGCCGCACCCTCACGGTCGCGATGGCGGACCCGACGAACCTCACCGTCCTCGACGACCTGAAGTTCATCACCCGCTACGACATCTTCCCGGTCATCGCCGGCGAGTACACCCTCCGGACCGCCATCGACAAGTACTACGAGCAGGTGGACCAGCAGCTCGACTCGCTGCTCAAGGACATCGAGGACGAGGAGGCCGAGGGCGAGCTCGAGGTTGTCGAGCAGAAGGAGGACGAGGACCAGGCCGGCACCGGCATCGGCGCCGACGACGCGCCGGTCGTCAAGCTCATCAACGCGATCCTGACGGACGCGGTGAAGCGGGGGGCGTCCGACATCCACATCGAGCCGTTCGAGCACGAGATTCGGGTGCGCTACCGCATCGACGGCGCGCTCCTGGAAGTCATGAAGCCGCCGATGAAGCTCAAGGCGGCGCTCACCAGCCGCATCAAGATCATGTCCTCGCTGAACATCGCCGAGCGCCGGGTGCCGCAGGACGGGCGCATCAAGCTCAAGATGGGCAAGCGGGTGATCGACTTCCGCGTCTCGACGCTGCCGGTGCTGTTCGGCGAGAAGATCGTGATGCGGATCCTCGACAAGGGGAACCTGACGCTCGACCTGTCGAAATTCGGCTTCGAGCCCAAGGCGGAGGCGGACCTCCTCAAGGCGATCCTCAATCCGTACGGCATGGTGCTGGTCACGGGGCCGACCGGGTCGGGAAAGACGACCACGCTGTACTCCGCGCTGTCGCGGGTCAACACGATCGAAGTCAACATCATGACGGCCGAGGACCCGGTCGAGTACAACCTGATGGGCGTCAACCAGGTGCTGGTCCGCAACGAGGTCGGGATGACGTTCGCGGCGGCGCTGAAGGCATTCCTCCGCCAGGACCCGAACATCATCATGGTGGGGGAGATCCGCGACATCGAGACCGGCGGCATCGCGATCAAGGCGGCGCTCACCGGGCACCTCGTGCTGAGCACGCTGCACACCAACGACGCGCCCTCGACCATCACGCGCATGATCGACATGGGGATCGAGCCGTTCAACGTCGCGTCCGCCGTCAACCTGATTGTCGCGCAGCGGCTGGTGCGGCGCATCTGCAAGGAGTGCAAGGCGGAGCACCAGTACGCGCCCGAGGAGCTCAAGGCGCTCGGCGGCGACACGAAGGAGTTCGAAGGGATTACCTTCTACAAGGGCCCGGGGTGCGATTCCTGCGGCGGGACCGGGTACAAGGGGCGCGCGGGGCTGTACGAGGTCATGGCGCTTTCGCACGAGCTCAGGCGCATGATTCTCAAGGGCGCCTCGACCAGCGAGCTGTCGGAGCAGGCGGTAAAGGAAGGCATGCTCACCCTGCGGATGGACGGATTGGTCAAGATCCGGAAGGGCGTCACCACACTCGAAGAAGTGGTCAAGGAAACGGCGGTAGCGTAGACACGTGACGGCACCTCAACAGCATCCGACGGCGGCGGCCAGCGTCTTCAACCTCCGCGCGCTGCTCGAGGAGATGATCGAGCGGGACGCCTCGGACCTCCACATCACGGCCGGTGCGCGCCCCCAGCTGCGGGTGGACGGCGACATCACGAGCAGCAAGATCGAAGCGGTCCTCAACCCCAAGGACACGCTGCAGCTCGCCTATTCGATCCTCACCGAGCAGCAGAAGAAGCGGTTCGAGACCGAGGACGAGCTGGACTTCTCCTTCGGCATCCAGAACCTGGCGCGGTTCCGCGGCAACGCCTTCAAGCAGCGCGGCTGCGTCTCGCTGGTGATCCGGCAGATCCCCTTCCAGGTCAAGTCGTTCGAGCAGCTCCAGCTCCCGCAGATCGTCGCCAAGCTGGCGGAGAAGCCGCGCGGGCTGGTGCTCGTGACGGGCCCGACCGGCTCGGGCAAGTCCACGACGCTCGCCGCGATGATCGACAAGATCAACAAGGAGTGGAAAGGTCACATCATCACGGTGGAGGACCCGATCGAGTTCATCCACCGGCACCAGCAGTGCATCGTCAACCAGCGCGAGGTCGGCACCGACACGAAGTCCTTTGCCAGCGCCCTCAAGTACGCCCTGCGCGAAGACCCCGACGTTGTGCTGATCGGCGAGATGCGCGACCTGGAGACGATCCAGGCCGGGCTCACCATCGCCGAGACCGGCCACCTCGCGTTCGCCACCCTGCACACGAACTCGGCGGCCGAGACGATCAACCGCATCATCGACGTCTTCCCATCGCACCAGCAGTCGCAGGTCCGCGCCCAGCTGGCGTTCGTTCTGGAGGGGATCGTCACCCAGACGCTGCTCCCCAAGGCCAAGGGGAAGGGCCGCGTGATGGCGTGCGAGATCCTGGTCTGCACCCCCGCCATCCGGGCATTGATCCGCGACGACAAGGTCCACCAGATTCAGTCGTCCATGCAGGCGGGCAAGAAGCACGGCATGCAGACGCTCAACGACTCGCTCTACCAGCTCTACATGGCCCGCGAGGTCGTGCTGGAGGAGTGTCTGCGGGTGTCGTCTGACCCGAACGACTTCCTGCGGATGATCGGCGAGCCGGTCCCGGGCGACGAGGACAACAAAGTGGCCCCCAAGGACCGGCCGCTCACCGGCGGGCTCAAGCGTTGAGCGCGCCGCGCGGAGGCCTACCTGGCCGCATGAGCGTTCTTCGCGCCGTCCGCTTCGTTTCCAGGGCGCTGCCGGGAGTTCCCGCGCGCCGAGGAGGGTGACGGATGCCGGTTTTCAACTACACTGCCAGGACCCTGACCGGGGAGCTGCAGTCGGGATCGCTCGACCTGCCGAGCCACGACGACGTCGTCGCGCACCTGCGCAAGAACCGGATGATCGTCGTGAAGATTCAGCAGGCGCCGAAGGAGATCAAGTTCTCGTTCGGCTCCGGGATCTCGACGCGCGACATCGTCATCTTCACTCGCCAGTTCGCGACCATGATCAACTCGGGCCTCCCACTGGTGCAGGCCCTCGACATCCTCTCGGAGCAGACCGAGAACAAGGCCCTCAAGGACGTCACGAAGGCGGTGGTGTACGACGTCGAGAGCGGCCACACGCTCGCCGACGCGCTGCGGAAGCACCCGAAGGCGTTCACTGAGCTGTACGTGAACATGGTCGCGGCGGGCGAGGCCGGCGGTATTCTCGACACCATTCTGCTGCGGCTGGCGGGATTCATGGAGAAGAACGACGCCCTGGTGCGGAAGGTGAAGGGCGCGGCCATCTACCCATCCGTCATCTTCTCCGTCGCCATCATCTGCGTGGTCGTGCTGCTGATCTTCGTGATCCCGGTCTTCCGGAGCATGTTCGCCGACGTGCACATGGAGCTGCCGCTCCCGACCCGCATCGTGATCGGCGCCAGCGACTTCCTGAAGGGGTATTGGTGGGCGATCGGCCTCGGCATCGGCGGTTTCATCTGGGGCATGCGCCGCTACCGCGCTACTCCGCAGGGGCGCCTCAACATCGACAGGGTGATGCTCCAAGTCCCCATCTTGGGCGACGTGATCCGCAAGTCCTCCGTGTCGCGCTTCACCCGTACCCTTGGCACCCTGATCGCGTCGGGCGTCTCGATCCTCGACGGCTTGGAGATCACCGCCAAGACTGCGGGCAACCGCGTCATCCACGATGCGGTGATGGAGTCGCGGGCGTCCATCGCGGGCGGCGAGACGATCGCCGCGCCGCTGCAAAAGTCGAAGGTCTTCCCGCCCATGGTGATCTCGATGATCGCTGTCGGCGAGCAGACCGGCGGCCTCGACGAGATGCTCAGCAAGATTGCCGACTTCTACGACGAGGAAGTGGACGCCGCGGTTGACAACCTCCTCTCGCTGATGGAGCCGGTCATGATCGTGTTCCTCGGCGTCATCGTCGGCGGCATGATCGTCGCGATGTATCTGCCGATCTTCGGCATGATCGGCGCGGTCCAATAGCAGAGGCCAGTTGCCAGACGGCGAAGTACTGAAGTGGTTACCAGTTGCCAGTCCTGAGGGGCCAGACCAGTTGCCAGTACATGCAACTTGGCTGGCCCCTCCGGGCTTGCGTCTGGTAACCGCTTCCCCCTTCGCCGTCTTGCCGTCTGGCAACCAGTCCTACTCTTGCATTCTGCAATACCCGGCCCGTAGCTTGGGGCGGTGACTACCCCCGTTCCGCAGGTCCGCCGGGCGCGTGCCGGGACGGTTCCGCCCGCGCGTACGCTGCTCAACTGGATCTACCTCGGCCGGATCACAGTGGCCTCGGCGGTCTTCCTGGCGGCGGCCCTGAGCTGGTGGGCGGCGGACCCGACCGCGCTCCTGGTGGCGTCGCTGTCGGTGACGCTCGCGTTCGTGGCGGCGGCGGGGTCGTACTGGTACACGCACGTCCGCTTCGCGGAACCGGGACAGACCTTCCTCTACGGCCAGGCGTTGTTCGACATCGCGCTGGTCACGGCGATCGCCCACATCACGGGCCCGTACTCCTACTTCGCCGCTCTGTACATCCTGGTGATCGCGATCAACGCCGTCCTCATGCCGCTGGCCAACGGTCTGCTGGTAGCGCTCCTGGCGGGCATCGTCTACACGGCCGACGTCGTGTTCGTCCAGAAGGCGGAGCAGCCGTCGGCGGCCCTCCTCCAGGTCGCCGTCTACTGGCTCGTGGCGATGGCCACGGGCTACCTGGCGAGCCGGGTGCGCGTGGCGAGGGCGCAGCATGAGAACCTCGAGGCGGAGCTGCGCCGCGTGCGGCTCGAGGCGGCGGACATCCTCCGGGACATCGGCGCCGGCGTGCTCACGCTCGAGGCGGACGGCCGCCTGGTCTACGCGAATCCGACGGCGGAGGCGCTGCTGGGGCTCAGCGCCGCGGAGCTGGAGGGACGGCCGGCGCTGGAGGAGATCGGCCGGGCGGCGCCGGCGCTGGCTGAGGCGATCCGGCGGACGGCGGAGGAGGGGCGCCGGGTGGTGCGCTCGGTGGCGGAGGTGACGGCGGGCGGCCGGTCCTTCCCGATCGGCTTTTCGACGACGGCCGTGCACGCGGAGGAGGGCACGGCCCCGTCGGTGACGGCCATCCTGCAGGACATCTCCGACGCGCGCCGCCTGGAGGAGCTGCGACTCCGGACCGAGCGGCTCGAGGCGGTGGCCGAGATCTCCGCGTCGCTCGCCCACGAGATCAAGAACCCGCTCGCCTCCATTCGCAGCGCGGTGACCCAGCTCTCGCGCCTGGCGCCGCCCGGGGCCGACGAGCGGGTGCTGGCGGGGCTGATCGTGCGCGAGAGCGACCGGCTCTCCGCGCTGCTCACCGAGTTCCTCGATTTCTCGCGGGTGCGCGTCACCCGCTCGGCCAGGCTCGACCTGGCCGAGGTGGCGGAGCGGGGCATCCAGCTGGCCCGGCAGCACCCGGACTGCACGGCGAACGCCAGGATCGCGCTGGAGGCGGCGGAGCGGCCGGTGCTGGTCGAGGGGGACGAGGACCTCCTGCATCGCGTCGTCTTCAATCTGGTCCTGAACGCCGTGCAGGCGGCGCCGGCCTCCGCCGACGTCCGCGTCCGGGTCGCGCCCGCCGCGGCGGACGATCTGCCGACCGACGTCGTGATGGAGTCGCCGCGCCTGCTCCGGGTGAGCGACCGCGGGCCTGGGGTGTCGGCGGAGGTGCTGCCCAAGCTCTTCGAGCCCTTCGTGACGGGGCGCCCGGGCGGCACCGGCCTCGGGCTCGCGATCGTCCAGCGCGCAGTCCAGGCCCACCGGGGTCTCATCTTCTGCGACACGGTGCGCGGCCAGGGGACCACGTTCACGGTGTTCCTGCCGGCGCGGTTCAGCGCCGAGGAGATCGCATGACCGACCGCCCGTCGCTGCTGATCGTGGACGACGAATCGGCGATCCTCGACAGCCTGCGCATCCTGTTCAAGAACGAGGGGTTCGAGGTGTCGGTCGCCCGCGGCGGCCCCGCGGCCCTCGAGGCGCTGGGCCGCGCCGTCCCCGAGCTCGTGTTGACGGACGTGCGGATGCCCTCGGTGAACGGCCTCGAGATCCTCGCCGCCGCGCGCGAGCGCGACCCCGACCTGCCGGTGATCCTGATGACGGCGCAGGCGGAGCTGAAGACGGCGATCGAGGCGGTGAACCGCGGCGCCTTCCACTACATCCAGAAGCCGTTCGACAACGACGAGCTGATCGCGATCTGCCGGCGCGCGCTCGAGCACCGCCAGCTCAAGGCGGAGAACCGGGTGCTGAAGCAGGAGATCCAGCGGCGCGAGCGGTCGCAGGCCGTGAAGCCGATCGGCGCCTCGAAGGTCTTTCGCGACGTGCTGCGCATGGCGGAGACCGTGGCGCCGACGGACAGCATCGTGCTGATCCAGGGGGAGAGTGGCACCGGGAAGGAGGTCATCGCCCGGTACATCCACGGGCTGTCGGAGCGGCAGGCCGGCCCGTTCCTCTCGATCAACTGCGGCGCGCTCCCCGAGGGGCTGCTGGAATCGGAGCTGTTCGGCCACGTGAAGGGGTCGTTCACCGGCGCGGTGCGCGACCACGGGGGGTTGTTCGCGGCGGCGGGCGGCGGCTCCTTCTTCCTCGACGAGATCGGGGAGATGACGCCGGCGACGCAGATCAAGCTGCTCCGCGTGCTGCAGGAGCGCGAGGCCACGCCGGTCGGTGGCACGCAGCCGGTCCCGGTGGACGTGCGGCTGATCGCCGCGACGAACCGCGACCTCGAAGACGACATGAAGGCCGGCCGGTTCCGGTCGGACCTCTACTACCGGCTCAACGTGATCGCGATCCACCTGCCGCCGCTCAGGGCCCGGAAGGACGACATCCCGTTGCTGGCCGACGCGTTCCTGCGTCGCATGGCCTCGGAGCGCGGCCAGACGCCGAAGACGATCGGGACCGACGCGATGGCGGCCATCATGGCCTGCGACTGGCCGGGCAACGTGCGCGAGCTGGAGAACGCGCTGGAGCGGGCCGCCACCCTGACCAAGGGCGACGAGATCGCGGCGGTGGCGCTTCCCGCCCGCGTGACGGAGCGCCGCGCCCCGTCGCTCGTGGCCGACCGGCCGTCGGCCAACCCGCCGCTGGACGTGGTGGAGCGCGCCTACATCACGTGGGTGCTTCAGAGCGTGGGCGGCAACAAGACCCGCGCGGCCGAAGTGCTCGGCATCGATCCGTCCACGCTGTACCGGAAGCTGGCGCGGTACGACTCCAGCTCGTCCTGACGCCCCGCCTCCGGTGAGCGGCCGCGCCGGGTGGGCGGCCGCGGCGGGGCTCGCCGTGGCCGCCGTCGTCGCGCTGAACGTCACGGCGTCCCTGGTCGGGGTCTTCTACGACGACGGGATCTACCTCGCGCTGGCGAAGAGCCTCGCCGAGGGGCACGGCTATCACTTGCTCTACCTGCCCGGTGCGCCGGGCGCGGTCCACTATCCGTTCCTCTATCCCGCGTTCCTGGCCGCGCTGTGGCGGCTCTCGCCTGCGTTCCCCGCGAACGTCGTGCTCTTCAAGGCCGCGAATGCGGTTCTGCTCGGTCTCTTCGCGGCGCTGCTCGTGCTCTATCTCCGGTCGCGGGCGGCGCAGCCGACCTGGCGAATCGCACTCCTCGTCGCGGCCGTCGTGACCGCTTTGCCGCTGGTGACCGTGGCGACGGTGCTGTTCGCCGAGCCGCTGTTCCTGGTGCTCGTCGTGGCGGCGTGTTGGGCGGCGGATGCCGCGCGAGCGGCCCCGACGCGGCGCTCCGCCTGGAGCCTCGCCGCCGCGGCGGGGTGCCTGGCCGGCGCGGCGGCGCTCACCCGGTCGGTGGGGATCGCCGTGATCGCGGGCGTCGTCGCCGCGCTCCTGCTCGCGCGCCGCCCGCGCGCCGCACTGATCGCCGGCTTGTTCGCGGCGGCGACTCTGGCGCCCTGGCTCGCGTTCGCCGCGCGGCATCACGGCGACGCGGACCCCATCCTCGCGTCGAACTACGGCACCTATACCGACCTCCTCGCGCAGGCGGGCTGGTGGCTCTCGCCCGCGAGCCTCGGCGATCTCCTGAACCCGCTCGGCGCCGTCGCCCTCGCGCCCTTCCGCGGCTGGCTCCGGTTCTACCTCGGCGTGCCGGCGCTGCTCGTGCTCGTCGCCGGGTTCGCACCCCTGGTGCGCGGCTGGAGCGCGCTGGGCTGGTCGCTGCTCGGCTACCTCGTCATCGTGTTTGCCTGGCCGTACGGTCCCGATCGGTTCCTCTGGGCCGTCTGGCCCTTCCTCGTCCTCGCGTTCGCGGCCGGCCTCGCGCGCGTCTGGTCGCGGCTCGCGGAGGTGCGGCAGCCCTTCGCGCGGATCGGCCGGTGGTGCGTGGCCGCCGTCGCGGCGGCCGTCGTCCTCGGCTACGGGTTCTATCAGGTGCGCGGCTACGCCCGAGGGGACGCGATGGCGCTGCAACGGGGGATCTCGGCGACGATGGGAGAGATCCTGCCCTGGATCCGGGAGGCGACGCCGGCGGACGGGGTGGTGGCGGGAGAGGACGAGGCGCTGCTCTGGCTGTACACCGGCCGGCGGGCGGTGCCCAACTACGTCTGGCGCTACCGCGGGCGCGGGGAGGAGAGCCTGGGCCCCGATTCGCTGCGCGCCTGGCTCGACCGCGCGGGGGTGACGCATGTCGTGCTGACGGGGCCCGGCTCGGATGCGGCTCCGACGCTGAACCGGCTGCTGGAGCGGAAGCCGGGCTATCTGCGGCTGATGCGGGTGTGGCCGGGCTCGGTGCTGGCGTTCGCGGTGGAGCGCGCCCCCGCCGGCCCGGGCAGCGCGGGAGGGAAGGCGCCGTGAGCGACGCGCGGCCGGATGTCTCGGTGGTCATGCCCTGCCTCAACGAGGCGGCGACGGTCGCGACCTGCGTCGGGAAGGCGCGGGCCGCGCTGGCCGCTGCGGGGCTCGAGGGCGAGGTGGTCGTGGCGGACAACGGTTCGGAGGATGGCTCGCCCGCGGTGGCGGCCGCGGCGGGGGCGCGCGTGGTCGGCGCCCCGATCCGCGGCTACGGGGCGGCGTATCTCGCGGGGCTCGAGGCCGCGCGTGGCACCTACCTCGTTCTGGGCGACGCGGACGACACCTATGACTTCGGCGCCGTACCAGAGTTCGTGGCGGCCCTGAAGGCGGGCAACGACGTCGTCCTGGGCTCGCGGTTCCGCGGGCGCATCCTGCCGGGCGCGATGCCGTGGCTCCACCGCTACGTCGGGAACCCCGTCCTGTCGGGCATCCTGAGTCTCTTCTTCGGCGCGCGCATCTCGGATGCGCACTGCGGTCTCAGGGCGATGACGCGGTCGGCGAGCGAGCGGATGCGCCTGAAGTCCACCGGGATGGAGTTCGCGTCGGAGATGGTGGCGGTGGCGCTGCGCCACGGGCTCCGGGTCGCGGAGATCCCGATCACCTACTATCCCCGCGGCGGCACGTCCAAGCTCCGCAGCTTCCGCGACGGCTGGCGGCACCTGCGCTTCATGCTGCTGCTCTCGCCCACGCCCCTGTTCCTGATCCCGGGCGTCCTGGCGGTGGCTCTGGGGCTCTTCGGGCTGTTCGCGCTGCTCCCCGGCCCGGTCCACCTGGGCTCGCTCACCTTCGACTACCACTTCATGTTCGTGGCCAGCGCGCTCGCCATCCTCGGGGTGCAGCTGGTGTTTCTCGGCCTCGCCGCGAAGACGTACGCGCGCGCCGCGCTCCCGGAGCGGCGCGATCCCTGGGTGGACTTCCTCGACCGTCGCTTCACGCTCGAGCGCGGGCTGCTGGTGGGCCTGAGCCTCGGGGCGGCGGGGCTGGGGATCAACGCCTGGATCCTGTGGATCTGGCTCGCGGCCGGACGCGGCCAGCTGTTCGCCGTCCAGCTGGCGCTGCTGGGACTCAGCCTGATCGTGGTCGGGGCCCAGATCGTCTTCGGCTCGTTCTTCATCAGCGTGCTCAGGGACGACGGCCGCCGATGAACCTCGGCGTCTCGGCGATCGTGCCGACGCTGAACGGGGCGCGTACCCTGCCGGTGCTGCTGGCGGCGCTGGAGCGGCGCCGCGGTCTCGAGCTCGCCGAGATCGTCGCGATCGATTCCGGATCGCGGGACGGCACGCGCGAGCTGCTGGCGGAGGCCGGTGCGAAGGTGCTCGATCTCGGGGGCGCACGGTTCGGACACGGCAGCGCGCGCAATCGCGCGGCCGAGGCGTCGTGCGGAGAGGCGTTGCTCTTCATCACGCAGGACGTGGAGCCGGTGGGCGACCGGTGGCTGGCGGCGCTGCTGGAGCCGCTGGCCGACGCGCAGGTCGCAGGCGTGTTCGGGCGCCAGGTGCCGCGGGATGCCTCCCCGGAGGAGACCTTCCTGGCGAAGGTCAACTACGCGGGACGGCCGCGGCGGCTGACCGCGGCGGACGCCGGGGCCTTCGGCCCGGGGACCATCCTCTTCTCGAGCGCGTTCGGCATCGTGCGGCGGTCGGTGTGGGAGCGACTGCCGTTTCCCGAGATGGTGATGAGCGAGGACCAGGCGTGGGCGATGGCCGCGCTGAAGGCGGGGCACGAGATCGCGTACGAGCCGCGGGCGGAGGCGTATCACGGCCATCGCTTCTCCTTCGGGCGCGCGTTCCGCCGCAACTTCGACAGCGGCTCGTCGCTCCAGACGCTGGCGCTGGCGCGCGGGGCGTGGCGGTCGGGGCCGCGGCATCTCGCGCGGGAGCTGCGCTGGGTGGCGTCGCAGCACGGGGTGACGGCCGCCCTGCACGCGCTCGTGTACGAGGCGGTGCGGATGGGCGGTTTCCAGGCGGGCCGCGCGGAGAAGGTGCTGCCGCGCGGCCTGGTGCGGCTTCTGGGAGAGGCGCCGCGGTGACGGCGGGCCGCAACGGCGGCGCCGCGCCGGGAGGCACCGAGGCCCGCCGGGCCGTGTCGAACGCGGGGCTGAACCTGCTCGCGGGCTCGCTGCCGTTCCCGCTGGCGCTCTTCACCGTTCCCGCGGTGATCGCTGGCTTCGGGGTCGAGCGCTACGGCGTGCTCGCCACCGCCGGCGTGGTGCTGGCGTACTTCGCACTGCTCGACGTCGGCCTCGGGCGCACGAGCACCCGCTTCATGGCGCGCTCGCTCGCCGAGGGCTCGCGGGTCGGCGAGACCTTCTGGACGGTGGCGGCGCTCGCCGTCCTCGTCGGCGTGGCTGGGGCGGGCGTGATGCTGGCCGTGGCGTCCCCGCTGGTGCGCCATCTGCTTCGGGTGCCGCCCGCTCTGGCGGGCGAGAGCGTCGCCGCGTTCGAGATCCTCGCGGCGGCGGTGCCGTTCGCCATCGTCATGCCCACGCTGCTCGGCGCGCTCGAGGCACAGCGGCGCTTCGACCTGGTGGCGGCGATCCAGGTTCCCGCAAGCACGCTGGGGCTGCTCGCGCCGCTGCTGGTTCTCCCGTTCACTACGCGGCTTCCGGCCGCGATCGCGGCCATCGCGGTGGTGCAGGGCGCGGGGTGCGTCGCAGCGGGGATCACGTGCTGGCGCGTGCTGCCCGACGAGAGCGCACGGCTGCGTCCGGCGGCGGCCAGGGAGCTGCTCGGCTTCGGACGGTGGGTCGCCATCTCGAACGTCGTCGGCCCGCTGATGGTGAACGCCGACCGGCTTGCGATCGGGGCTCTCCTGTCGATCCGCGCCGTGACCTTCTACGCCGCGCCGTACGAGATGGTGACCAGACTGCTGCTGGTGCCGTCGAGCCTGCTGCGCGCGCTCTTCCCGCTGTTCAGCGCCGACCGCACGAGCGACGTGCGCGACGCCAGGCGGCTGGCTGTCGGCGGTGCGGGCGCGATCGCGCTGGTGATGGGGCCACTGGCGGTGTTCCTCGTGGCGCTGGCGCCCGAGCTGCTCCGGCTCTGGCTGGGGCCCGAGTTCGCGCGCGCGTCCGCGCCGAGCCTCGAGCTCCTGGCCGTGGGCGTGATGATCAACGGCCTCGCGCTGGTGCCCTACTCGCTGCTGCAGGCGCTGGGGCGGCCGGACGTGTGCGCGAAGTTCCACCTCGCCGAGCTCGTGCTCTACGTCCCGATGCTCCTGCTGTTTCTGCGCTGGTGGGGGATCACGGGGGCGGCGGCCGCGTGGACGCTGAGGGTGACGCTCGACGCGGGCCTGCTGCTGGTGGCCGCTCGCCGCCTGGTCGGCGCAGCGGAGCACGCCGGTCGGCTGGCCGCTCTGCTGCGGTACGGCGTGCTGCTTGTGGTCGCGCTCGTACTGGCGGCGCTGGCCGCGCCCCGCGGGGCCGCCGTCTCCGCGACGGCTGCGGTCGTGCTGGCGGCGGTTGCGCTGGGCGCGGGATGGACGCTGGCCCTGGATGGCGCGGAGCGTGCGGCCGCGACGGCCCTGCTCGGTCGTCTCCGGCAGGTGCGAGTGTAGGCGTGGCCGGCACGCCGGGGCCCCTCGACGCCCAGCTTGAGCCGGCGGGGCCGTGCCCGGTCTGCGGCGAGACACGGCGCACCGTCGCGTGCGGCGACCTGACCGATCGACTGTGCGGGACTCCGGGGAGTTGGAGCCTGTGGCGGTGCGACGGCTGCGGGCTGCTGATCCTCGATCCGCGCTACTCCCCAGGACAGATCGCTCGCGCGTACGAGAACTACGGCTTTCACCTCGGTCTGGACCCCGTGGACGCGGAGTCGGGAGGGAAGGGGCTGGCGCGCATCGTCCCGCGCGCGAGCCTCGCGCACTCCTTCGGCTACGAGGACGGGCTCTCGCGCTGGCGCCGCGCGCTCGCGTTGCTCGCGTTGCCCTTTCCCGAGGGGGCGGAAGCCGTGGGGTTCTCGGTCATGTACCTTCGGGCCGTTCCGGGGGGCGAGGTTCTCGACGTCGGGTGCGGAGGGGGCGCGTTCCTCGCGCGGATGCGCGGGCTGGGATGGCGCGTCCTCGGGGTCGAGCCGGATCCCGGCGCGGTGAAGGTGGCCACCGAAGTCCGCGGCCTGGACGTGCGGCTGGGAACGCTCGAGACGCAGGGGCTCTCCGCGGACCGGTTCGACGCCGTGACGAGCAGCCACGTCATCGAGCACGTCCACGATCCGCTCGCGTTCCTGCGGGAGTGCACGCGGGTAAGCCGGCCCGGCGGGCAGGTCGTGGTGGTCACGCCGAACACCGAGAGCCTCGGCCGGCGCCGGCACGGCACGAGCTGGCTGGGGCTCGATCCCCCGCGCCACCTCCACCTCTTCTCGTGCGCCAACCTGCGGCGGCTGGCGGAGCGCGCCGGACTGCGCGTGGTGAGCGTTCGCAGCAGCGTGCGGAACGCGGAGTTCACCTGGCTGCTGGGGCGGGGCGTGCTGAAGGAGTGGCCGCGCCCCGGACAGCGCCCGCCGCGGGGCTGGGCCGGCCGGCGGGCGCGGGCCTTTCAGCTGGCCGAATGGGTGCGGACGCTCGCGGGGCGGGAGGCGGGGGAGGAGATCGTGCTGATCGCGACGAAGCCATGAGGGGCGCGCCGCAGGTCAGCGTGATCATCCCGACCTGGAACGGGTGCGACCTGCTGCGCGCGGCGCTGCAGTCGCTGCGCGCGCAGAGCTACCGGGATTTCGAGGCCGTGGTCGTGGACAACGGCTCGAGCGACGGAACGGCCGCGATGCTGCGGGCGGAATTCCCCGAGGCCGTGATCGTGGCTTTTCCGGAGAACCGCGGCTTCGCGGTCGCGATCAACGCCGGCCTGCACGCCGCGCGCGGGCGCTATCTGATGTTGCTCAACAACGACGCGGAGGCGGAGCCGCGCTGGCTCGAAGCGCTGGTCGCGGTCCTGGACGCGCGAGCGGAGGTGGGTTCGGTCGCGAGCAAGATGCTCACCGCGCGGGATCCCTCGGTCGTGGACTCTGCCGGCGCGGCGATGGGGCTGTTCGCCTACGACATCGGGCGCGGCGAGCGCGATGGGGCGCGGTTCGAATCGGCGTGCGAGATCCTCTGCCCCTGCGCCGGGGCGGCCGCCTACCGCCGCGAGCTGTTCGACGCGGTCGGGCTGTTCGACGAGGCGTTCTTCGCTTGGTTCGAAGACGTCGAGCTCGGCATCCGGGCACAGTTGGCCGGGTTCCGCTGCTGGTTCGAGCCCCGAGCCCGGGTGCGGCACCACGCGCACGCCAGTGCCGGCCAACTCAGCATACCCAAGACCGTCTTCACGGTGCGCAACGCGCTGCTGCTCTTCGTGCAGACGATGCCGCTGCGTCGGCTGGTGCCGTGCGCGCCGCTGCTGTTCTTGTGGCCGTTCCTCGATCCGATCTTCAGCGGGCGGCCGCTCCGGGCGACCGTGAGAGGCTGGCTCGCGTTCTGGCCGTTGCTCCCCCACGCGCTGCGCGCGCGGCGCCGGAACTACGCGGCGCGGCGGGTCGCCGTCTCCAGGCTGACCGCGCTGCTCGAATCGCCCGCGCCCGACTTCGGGCGGGCCCTGCGGCTGCTCGTCGCGAGGGTGCGCGGGGCTGCGGCGTCGGCGGACGCGTGAGCCGGGAACGGCGTTCGCTCGCGCTGATCGCCGCCGGCGCCCTCGCCGCGCGGCTGATCCTCCTGCTCGCGCGCGGCGACTACATCGTCTACGACGAAGGCTATTACCTGCTGCTGGCCCGCAGCCTGCGCGCCGGGACCGGCTTCGCGCTGAACGGGCTCCCGCACGTGGCGCTCTCGCCGCTCCAGCCGGTGCTCGTGGCCCTGGCGTCGGCCGCCGGCGTGCCGGACCTGTGGGCCTCGCGTCTCCTGGCCGCGCTGTGCGGTGCGTTGCTGGTCTTGCCGGTCGGCGCGCTGGCGCGGCGCGCCGGTGGAGAGCGGGCGGTGCTGCCGGCGGCGGTCCTCACCGCCGCGAGCCCCGCCCTGATGAGCTTCGTGCCGTTCTTCCCGGGCCGGAGCTGGAACCTCTACTTCGGCAGCGAGCCCCTCTTCCTCCTGCTCGCCTTCGGCGCCGTCGCGTGC
The DNA here is from genome assembly GCA_049513575.1 of Gemmatimonadales bacterium. GTDB lineage: Bacteria > Gemmatimonadota > Gemmatimonadetes > Gemmatimonadales > JACORV01 > Fen-1245. Next base: position 497,692 of record JBEKVZ010000001.1, on the reverse strand, counting down.
GCCGTGCGCGCGGAGTCCGGGTCGTGGAGGTGGTCGCTGGCGGGCGGCGTGCTCACGGCGCTGGCCTATCTGACGCGCTTCGAGGGTGCGCTCCTGGCCGGCGTGCTGCTCGTGGTACTGGCGGTGCGACTCGCGCTCCGGCGCGAGAGCGCGGCCGCGTGGCGTCGGCTCGCGCTGGGCGCGGCGGCGGGGGCGTTGGTCGCGTCGCCGTATCTGGGGTATCTGCATCGGGAGCTGGGGCGTTGGGCCTTGAGTGGCCGGGTTCAGGCTGCGACGGCCCCGGGAGCGGGGGAATCGCCGTCGGCGGTCGAAGGAGCAAGAAGTGGAGGCCAGGTTCTGAGCGCATTCGTCTGGCAAGGGGAACCGGACGCCTTCCTCCGGGCGCTGTATGGCCTCGATGCGGCGGGAACGCGGATGGCCTCGCAGTACTGGGGCGTGCAGGGCAGCAGCCCGCCGACGCCGGCGACCCCGGTGCCGACAGCCGGCGCCCGACAGCCCTCCGACTCGGCGCGGGTGCCAAGCGCGTCGGTGCACCGCGGCGCGCTGCGCGTCTGGTGGGAGGGCATCAATGCCGTGATGCCGTGGTGGCTGCTTGCGATCGCGCTGGTCGGACTCGCGCTGGGTGCGCGCCCGGCGCTGGTATGGATCTTCACCCTTGCCGTCTGCGCCACTGTGCCGTCCGTCCTCACCTATGTGGAGCCGCGCAGCCTTCTGCCGCTCGCGCCCCTCGCCGCGATCTATGCGGGCGTCGCCCTGGCGCGGGTCCGGGAGCGGGCGCCCAGCCGGATGGCCGCTCCTGCGACCGTCGCGCTGCCGGGTCTGGTTGCGCTGGCGCTCGCCTGGCCCGCGGTGCGTGACGGGGTGCAGGCCTGGCCCCAAGCCACGCCGCTGCAGCAGGTGGCGAGCGCGCGACGCACGGTCGGCGAATACCTCGCACAGCACCTGCCGCCTGACGCCACAGTGATGAGCTGGCATCCCGCGATCGCCATCTGGGCCCGGCGGGACTGGCGCGTGCTCCCGTACGAGTCGTTCGACCGCGTCGCCGCCTACGCCGTGCGCGAGCGGGCGGCGGCGATCGTCTTCTCCCGGTTCGAGCCCTCGCCGATCCCGCAGCCGCCGCGGGCCTTCACCGTCGTGCTGCCGGCAGCCGTCCCGTCCGCCGGCGCACGGATCCAGCTCCAGCCCGTGGACGAGACGCCGCTCCTGTTCGTCGGGCGCATGGTCGCCCCGGCCGCACGGTGAGTCGCGCGAGCCGCTGGCCGGCGCTGGTCGTCCCCGCGGCGCTGGCGCTGCTCGCCGCGTGGTCGCTGATCCCCGTCGGAGCCTGGTGGGCGGGGACGGACATCCGGTACTTCCGCACGGCCTGGGAAATCTGGCTGTGGGGGACGCTCATCGCGGCCGGCATCGCGGTCGCGCTCCTGGTCCTGACGCGCGGCCGCGCCGCGGTGGCGCCGGTCGAGGCATGGCGCCGCTACGGCGCGGGGGCGGCGGCCGGGCCGTTCGTCGGCACGGTGGCGGCGACGCTCGCCGTTCTCGCCGTGCTGATGTGCCTCCTGGTCTTCTCGGGGAATCCGCGCAACGTCGACGGCTTCGCCCAGCTCTTTCAAGCGCGGATCTTCCTGGCGGGGAGACTGTGGGCCGCGCCGCCGCCCGAGATCGCCAACTTCGCGACGCTCCACGTCGTCTTCTCGCCGCGGTGGTTCTCGCAGTATCCCCCCGGCCAGTCACTGGTGCTCGCCGCCGGATTCGCCCTCGGCGCCTGGTGGCTCCTGAACCCGCTGTTCGCCGCCCTGCTGGTCGCATGCGCCTGGCGCGTGGCGCGCTGGTGCGCGGACGAAGCCGCGGCGCGGCTGGCCGTGCTGCTTCTCTGTATCTCGCCGTTCGTCGTCGCGGTGTCGGGGAGCGAGATGAGCCACCTGCCGGCCGCGGCGCTCGGGATGGCGGCCGCGGCGGCGGCCGTGTCCGTCCGTCCGGGAAGATGGTGGGGCGGGGCGGCGCTCGCGGGCGCCGCGCTCGGAGCGGCGGCGATGTTCCGGCCGCTCGACGCCGTCGCCGCGGCGGTGCCCGTGGCGCTGACCCTGTTGCTCGCGGCGCCCGGCCGCCGAGGCGTCGCGGTGCTGGCCGTGACGGCGCTGGCGGGGGCGATCTGCTCGCTGCCGACGCTCTGGTACAACCGCGCGACGACGGGCCGCTGGCTCGAGTTCGGATACGTGTACCTCTGGGGCCCGGGGCATTCGCCGGGCTTCCATCCCGTGCCGTGGGGCATCCCGCTCACGCCGCTCCGGGCCGTGGGGCTGACGGGGCTCGACCTGCACCAACTCAACCGCTACCTGTTCGACGCGCCGTTCCCCATCCTCGTGCTGATCGCGCTCGGCCTCGTGGCCGGACGCCGCCATCTCGGCCCGCGTGATGCGGTCCCCGTGGCCGGCGTCGTGACGCTGGTCGGTCTGCTGTTCTTCTACTGGCACCGGGACTGGTTCTACGGCCCGCGCTTCCTCTTCACCGCCGTGCCCTGGGTCGTGATCCTGCTCGCGCGCAGCCTTACGGCGCTGAGGAGGAGCGGGCGCGAGATCTACCCCGGCGTGACCAGCGGGCTCGCCACGGCTTTCGCCGGTGCGGTGGTGCTCCTGTTCGGCCTGGTGGCGGTGACGCCCGGCACGGTGGCCGCGTACGGCCGCGCGACGCCGGTCTTCGACCTGCACCCGGACCGCGCGGCGCGGCGTGCCGGCATCTCGCACGCGGTCGTGGTCATCCCGGACGGGTGGGGGTCGCGGCTCATTGCGCGGATGTGGGCCCTGGGCGTCCCGCCGGTCCGCTCGACGCGACTCTACGCCGCGATCGACGCCTGCACGCTGGAACAGTCGCTCGACGTGGCGGCGCTCGATGCGAGCGGCGCGAAGCGCGCGCGTCTCGGCGCGACCCTCGACTCCCTGGCGGCGCTGGACCGCCCGGGAGTGCGCTACGGCGTCACGCAGGACTCCAACCTCCGGCTTCCGGCCGATTCGACCCTGCCCGAGGCCTGCCGCGAGGAGCTGATGCGCGACGCGTCGGGGTTCATCGAGTTCTCGCCCTTCCTCTATCTCAACCGGCCGAGCCTCGACGGCGACATCGTGTGGGCGCGCGACCTGGGCAAATGGAATACGCCGCTGTTCGCGCGCTATCCGGACCGCGCGCTGTACCGGTTCGCGCCGCTGGAGCCCGGCGGCACTCCCCGCTTCACGCCGCTCGAGCGCGCGGCGCCCGGCGATGCCCTCCGGTAGGGCGTACGCGGCGGTGCTCGCCGTCGCCCTCGCCGCCTCGGTGACCAGCCTGGCGAACGGCTTCGTGTTCGACGACGTGCGCGTCGTCGAGCAGGACGCGCGCGTGCACTCGCTGGGCCGCCTTCCGGAGCTGCTGACGGGCCCGTACTGGAGCAGTGACTACGCCAACAGCGCCTACCGGCCAGCGACCTCGGCGTCGTTCGCGGTGAATTGGGCCATCGGCGCGGGCCGGCCCGTGGTCTTCCATGCGATGAACGTGGCTCTGCATCTGGCCGTAGTGGCGCTCGTCCTGGCGCTGGCGTCGCTCGTGCTCGCCGGGCCGGGGGCGGTGGCTTCGGCAGAAGGGCGAGATCCTGCGGACGGCGCAAAGAAAGCTCGTGCCGCCAAAGCGGGATCGGCTGGCGCCGTGGTCGCCGCGCTCTGGTTCGCCGTGCAGCCGGTGCACGTCGAGGCAGTGGCCAACGTGGTGGGCCGTGCGGAGCTGCTCGCGGCCGCCGGCTATCTCGTCGCGGTGCTCGCGTACCTGAAGCTCGGCGACGACGCGGCGGTCCGGCCGCGGGGCGTGCGGAGCGGAGCCCTCGTGCTCGCCGTGCTGGCCGGCGCCGCGGTCGCGTTCGGGGCGAAAGAGCACGCGCTCACCTTGCCGGTCGTCCTGGTGCTGGCGGACGCGTGGCGGGCACGCTCGCGCCGCGAGCCGCTGCGGGGGCGCATCGGGAAGAACGCTCTACTCCTGGGCGGCGTGCTCGCACTTGCCCTCGGCTACCTCGCCGCGCGCGCCCACGCCGTGGGCGGCTCGTTCGCCACCGGCGTCGCGGCTCCCGGATTGGAGGGCGCCTCGATGTGGGGGCGCGCGCTCGTCATGGCGCCGGCGGTGCTGGTCTGGCTCGAATGGTTGATCGTTCCGCTGCATCTCTCGGCCGACTATCTGCCGAACGAATTCGTGCCGCGCGCCGAGCTCGGGCTCGCCCAGATCGCGGGCTTTCTGGCGCTGGCGACGCTGCTGTGGTCCGCGGTGGCCGCGCGGAAGCGCGCGCCCGGCGTCACCGTCGGCATCGTCTGGATGCTTATCACCGCGGCGGTCGCGGCGAACGTGGTCTTCCCGACCGGTGTGATCCTGGGCGAGAGGCTCGCCTATCTCCCGTCGGTGGGCGCCGCGGTGGCGGTCGGCGCGCTGTGGCAGCTGCTGCCCCCGGGCAGGCTCCGGTGGCCGGTCACCGCGACCGTGCTTGCGCTGCTGGCGGCGCGCACGCTGGAGCGCATCCCGGTCTGGCACGACGAGCAGCGGTTGCTTGCCGCGCTGGGGCGCGACGCGCCGGATTCGTATCGCACGCACTGGGGTCTGGGGGCGGAGGCGTTCAAGCGGGGCGCGTTCGCGGAGGGAGAGCGCGAGATGCAGGCTGCGATCCGCATCAATCCCGCCGATGCGGCGCTGGTCCAGGAGCTTGGCGAGCGCTATCTCGAGACCGGCCTGTTCGCGCCGGCGGCGCGCTACTTCGAGGCCTCATACCGGCTCGACCCGACCCGGAGCGATGCGGCGGTGCGCGCCGCCTTCGCCTGGCTCAAGGCCGGGCGGCCGGACTCTTCCGCGGCGATCGGCGACGCCGCGCTGCGGCGCACCCCGGACGCGCCCGCGCTCCTGATCTCCACGGGCGAGGCGTATCTGGACCTCGACCGGCCGAGGGACGCGCTGGCGCTCGCGCGCCGCCTGGCCTGGCTGGCGCCGGGTGTCTGGTGGTACCAGCAGACCGCCGGTTACGCGGCCGCGCGCAACGGACGATGCGACGAGGCCCGCGCTCGGCTCGAGCGGGCGGTGCGCCTGGCGCCGGCGGAGCGGGGACCCGCGGAGATGCTGCGCCGCCTGGACGGCGGCCCCGCCTGCGGCCTCGGATCGGGGCGCTCGTGACTAGGGCGCGGGCGGCTCTGCTGGCAGCCGCGGTGGCGGCGGTGGTCTACCTCCCGTCGCTGGGCAACCGGTTCGCCCTCGACGACGGCGCGATCGTGGAGCGGAATCCCGCTGCCCATTCGGTGGGCGCGGCGGTGGAGGCCTTCGGACACACCTACTGGCCGCCCGGGCACGCGGCCGGGCAGTGGCGTCCCCTAGTCATTCTCTCATTGGCCGTGGATTGGCAGGTCTCCGGCGGCAGCCCGGTCTGGCTGCACGCGGTAAACGTGGCGTGGCACGCGGCGGCGACCGCCCTCCTCGTGCCGGTGCTCGCCGCGTACGTGCCGGTGGCGGCGGCGCTGGCGGGCGCGATCGTCTTCGCGGTGCACCCGGTGCACGTGGAGGCGGTGGCCAACCTCGTCGGTCGCGCCGAGCCGATGGCCGCCGTCTTCCTGATGCTGGCCGTTCTTGCCGGTCGCGCGGTGCGCCGCAGGGTGCGCGAGGGCCGGGCTTCGTGGCCGGCCGAACTGGCGCTGTTCGGGGCCGTCGTCGCCGGCCTCCTCACCAAGGAGCACGCGGCGGTGGCCGTCGCGCTCCTTGCCCTGGACGACTTGGCCACGAGGGAGGCGCTGCCGCAGTCCCTGCCGTGGCGGGACTACGCCGTCGTCGTGGCCTTCACGGCGGTGTGGTTCCTGGTGCGGCGCGGAATCGATGCCGGCCAGTCGTTCACGATGCTGGCGCCGACCTTCTTCGGCCTCGGTGCGGCCGGTCGGATCAGCACGATGCTTCCGGTCGTCTTCGTGCTCGTCCGGCTGCTGATCTGGCCGTTCGATCTGTCGCCGGACTACTTCCCCGAAGTTGTCCCCCGGCTCGAACACCCGACGCTCCTGGGCGGCGCGGGGCTCCTGCTTCTCGTGGCGCTCGCGGTCCTGGCCGTGCTGACCTGGCGGCGCAGCCGCGCGCTCTCGGCCGGTCTGTGCATCGTCGGCATCGCGTGGCTGCCGACGGCCAACCTGCTCTTTCCGACTGGAATCGTCCTGGCGGAGCGCACGTTGTACCTCGCAACGACGGGAGTGGCGCTCGTCGCGGCCGCCGGCTTCGCGTGGCTCGCTGGGCGGCACGGCGCGCGCGTCGCCATGGTGGCGACGGGATGCGTCGCCGTGGCGTTCGGCGCGCGCGCGGTGTCGCAGATCCCGGTCTGGCGGGACAACCGCGACCTCGCCCTGTGGGCACTCGAGGTCCACCCCGAGGCCTATCGCGCGCATCAGACCGCCGCGCGCGCCCTCGTCCGCCTCGGCGATCTCCCGGACGCCCTGCGCCAGTACGCCGTCTCCATCGAACTCTACCCGCTGGACCACTACAACCTCACTGAGGCGGCCGCCGCGGCGCTGGACGCGGGCCGCGTCAGCCTGGCGCTTGATTACCTGCGTCGCGCCGAGCGGCTGAACGGCTCGTATGGCCTGGCTCAGGTCCTGCTCGCCAAGGCGCTGCTCGCCGTGGGCGCGCCGCGCGATGCGCTCGCCCACGCCAAGCGTGCCGTCGCCCTCCTGCCGCGCCACCCCGAGGCGGCCCGGATGCTGGCGGCCAGCTACATGGCGCTGGCCCAGCCGGACAGCGCGCTCGCCGTCTGGCCGGCCTTGCTTGGCCGCGGCGGACCCCCCTTCGAAGCGTGGCTCCTCGAGGCATCGACGCTCGCGTCGGCGCGCTCGCCCGAGCGGGCGCGCATCGCACTGGACTCGGCGATGCGCTATGCCGCCTCGGACAGCACCGCGCCGCGCCGGCTCGCCGAGGTCCGCGCCCTGATTGAGAAAGCCGCCGGCCCTTAACGCCCATTGCGAGGAGCGAGGCGCCTTGCAGAACGCAAGACTGAAGGGGTGCCAAAGGGCCCATCGGAGCGGTTGAGAATGCCACGTATCACCAGCAATCACAACGTGTTAACCAAGAACACCATGGGGGTGGCACAGCCGTTGCTCCTTGGTTGGCTGGCGCTTCCAGTTTGCTTCACACATCTCCGGAGGTGGGATCCGTGCGTAACACCAAGGGCTTTACCCTGATCGAGCTTCTGATCGTGGTGGTCATCATCGGCATTCTGGCCGCCATCGCGATCCCGAAGTTCGCGAACACGAAGGAGAAGGCGTACATCGCGTCGATGAAGTCGGATCTGCGCAACCTGATCACCGCGCAGGAGGCCTACTTCGCCGACAACGTGACCTACGCGAGCACGACGACGAACCTGAACTACGGCATCTCTGCCGGGAACACCATCACGATCGGGACGGCGAGCGGGACGGGCTGGAACGCGACGTCGAAGAACAACGCGACCCTGAAGACCTGCGGGATCTACGTGGGCGCGGTGACGCCGCCGGTGACGGGCGAGCCGGAAGGCGCGCCTACCTGTCAGTAAGGGGAGCTTGATGAAAGCCGGGGGGTGGTCCTGCGGGGCCACCCTTCCGGCTGCTTGCAGTGTTTCACCTTTTGCGGAGGCGTCTGTGCGCAACGCCAAGGGCTTCACGCTGATCGAGCTTCTGATCGTGGTGGTCATCATCGGCATTCTGGCCGCCATCGCGATTCCGAAGTTCGCGAACACGAAGGAGAAGGCGTACATCGCGTCGATGAAGTCGGATCTGCGCAACCTGATCACCGCGCAGGAAGCCTACTTCGCCGACAACGTGACCTACGCGAGCACGACGGCGAACCTGAACTACGGCATTTCGGCGGGGAACACCGTGACGATCGGGACGGCGTCCGGGACGGGCTGGAACGCGACGTCCACGAACAACGCGACCCTGAAGACCTGCGGGATATACGTGGGCGCGGTGACGCCGCCGGTGACGGGCGAGCCGGAAGGCGCACCCACCTGCCAGTAGCAGAACGCTGAACGGTCGTGCGGGGGCAGCGTGCACCGCCGCCCCCGGTTGCCAGGGGGTACGCGCCGGCCGCCGCGGCCCGAGTCGATCATCTGGAGGCGCTGCTCGTGCGGAATGCCAGGGGCTTCACGCTTATCGAGTTGCTCGTGGTAGTGGTCATCATCGGGATTCTTGCGGCCATCGCCATCCCGAAGTTCGGTAACACGAAAGAGAAGGCGTTGGTGGCCGGGATGAAGGTGGACCTGAAGAACCTTGTGACCGCCGAGGAAGCGTACTTTGCGGATTACGTGACCTACACCGCCACGCTTGGCAACCTGAACTACAACGTGTCCACCGGGAACACCATCAACCTGATCTCGATCACGGCCACGGGGACCGGATGGAACGCCACCGCGACCAACGTGGGTACGGCTCACACGTGCGGGATCTTCATCGGCAATGCGACCCCGCCGATGACGGGCCAGGTCGAGGGCCAGCCCGTCTGCCAGTGAGGCAATCGGCGTGGTGTGGCGGGGCGGCGTTGCGGCGCCGCCCTTTGCTTTTCGGGCCGTAAGAGGCAACGTGGAACCCATGGCGCGCGGCCCGAAATCGAACGGTCCCCGTCCCAACCCGTCGCTCCGGACGGAGCTCCTGCTCAACCTGGCCGTGCTGGCGGCCGGGGCGCTCGTGCTTGCGGTCCTTTCGGCCGTCCTCGCCCCGCTTCTTGGACACAGTCTTCTCGGCTTCGCATTGCTCACTGTGCTGATCGCCGCCGACGTTGGCATCTTCCTGGGGTTCGGGCGCTTTCTGGTCTCCCGTCTGGTGACCGCGCCGATGGAGGTGCTGGTGGAGGCCACCCAGGCCGTCGCTGCGGGCGAGCTGTCGCGCCGCGCGCCCCCCGGGGGCACCCGCGAGTTCGACCGCCTCGCGGAGAGCGTCAATCAGATGACGGAGCGGCTGCTGGATGCGCAGGGGGCGCTGGTCCGGGCCGAGAAGCTGGCGTCGGTCGGGCGGCTCGCGGCCGGGATCGCGCACGAGGTCGGCAATCCGCTGGCCGCGGTCGCCAACTACGTCGAGCTGCTGCGGCGGCGCGGCGTCGAGCCCGACATCGTGGCGGCAATCGAGCGGGAAGCGGGCCGTATAGACGTCATCGTGCGCAGCCTGCTGGACTATGCGCGTCCCCGGGACGCCAAGCGGGAGCGCGTGGATCTCGCCGCGGTCGCATCGCGCGCCGTGGACCTCTTGCGCTCGCAGGGAGTGTTGCGGCCGGTGAGCGTCGAGGTGGCGCCAGCGAGCGGACTGCCGCCCGTGCTCGGCGATGCGGCGGCGCTCGAGCAGGTCTTCGTGAACCTGCTCCTGAATGCCGTGGATGCGGCCGGAGAGGGCGGTCGGATCGCCGTCGTCACCGGAGTGACGCGCTTGGGCGAGCCCGAGGCCGAGCGCCGCGTCTCGGATCCGCCCGAGGGCGTCCCCACCGTCCCGCGACTGATCCGCCGCACGGGCCGCCACCTGGAGGGCGCGGCCGACGGCAGTCTCGCGGTCCAGGTGATCGTCGCCGACAGCGGAAGCGGCGTGCCCGCCGAGCTCGTGGACCGCATCTTCGATCCCTTCTTCACCACCAAACCCCCCGGAAAGGGAACAGGCCTCGGGTTGGCCATCGTGCAGCGCATCGTGCAGGATCACGGAGGACGAGTGGATGTCGCGGCGGCCAGGGAGGGCGGCGCGGCGTTCGCAGTGACGCTTCCGGGGCTGGCGTCGTGAAACTGCTCGTGATCGACGACGAGCCGGGCCTGCGGCGGTCGCTGCGGCTGCTCCTCAGCGAAGAGGGATTCGAGGTCGCCGAAGCCGATGACGGCGACAAGGGTCTGACGCGCGCCCTCGCGGAGCCGTTCGATGTCGTGCTGTGCGACGTGCGGATGCCGTCCCTGGACGGCCTCGAGTTCCTGCGGCGTTACCACGCCGCCGGCGGCACGGCGCTGGTGATCATGATGAGCGCCTACGGGTCTGAGGACGCCGCGATCGCCGCGATGAAAGAGGGGGCCTACGACTACATCCCGAAGCCCTTCCGCGCCGACGAGGTGGTCCTGGTCCTGCGCAAGGCGGAGGAGCGTGAAGGGCTCCGCCGCGAGGTGGAGTCGCTGCGCTCCGCCCTCGGGAGCGGCGCCGCGTCGCGCGACATCGTCGCCGAGTCGGCGGCCATGCGCTCGGCGCTGGACGTCATCGCCAAAGTCGCGGCGCACACGACCACCGTTCTCCTCACCGGCCCGAGCGGCACGGGCAAGGAAGTCCTTGCCCGCGAGTTGCACCGCCTCTCGCCCCGCGCCGACCATCCGTTCGTGGCGGTCAACTGCGCGGCGATCCCCGAGTCTCTGCTCGAGTCGGAGCTGTTCGGCCACGTACGCGGCGCCTTCACCGGCGCCGTGGGCGATCACAAGGGGCTGTTCGAAGAAGCCGCGGGGGGCACGCTGTTCCTGGACGAGGTGGGCGAGTTGCCGACGCCGCTCCAGGCCAAGCTGCTCCGCGTGCTCCAGGACGGTGAAGTCCGCCGCGTCGGCGACGGCGCCACGCGCCGCGTGGACGTCCGCGTGGTCGCGGCCACCGCGCGCGACCTCGAGGCGGGGGTCGCGGCCGGCACCTTCCGGGAAGACCTCTTCTATCGGCTGAACGTCATCTCCGTCCGGCTGCTGCCTCTGGCGGAGCGGCCGGAGGACATCCCGGCGCTGGTGCGCGTGCTGCTGGCGCGGCATTGCGCCCGCCTCGGCATCACCGTTCCGGAGATCGAGCCCGATGCGATGCGGGCGCTCCTCGACCACACCTGGCCTGGAAACGTGCGGGAGTTGTCGAACGCGCTGGAGCGCGCGCTCGTGCTGGCGCACGGGCGCACGGTCGAGCGCGACGACCTGCCGGCGGCCGTGCTCGAGCCCGATGCGCGGCCGCAGGGAGCCAGGAGCTTCGGTCCCGATCTCACCCTCCGGCAGCACGGCGGCGATCTCGAAGAGCAGATCATCCGTGAAGCGCTGCTCAGGACCGGCGGGAACCGGCGCCAGGCGGCCCACCTTCTGGGCATCTCGGTGCGGGCCCTGTTCTACAAGCTCAAGAGCCTGGGCATCACCGATGGCCAGGGACAGTGATGCCAAGGTGACGACACCGCAAACTGCAACGTCTTGCACACACAAGCACAGAAGTTGCACGATTCGTCAGGCGCTCATGGTACGGTATCGGCAATCATGATGTACCTAAGCCGTTACGCTTCAATATCTTGATGCCAGTCCTGGACTCCGACGGTCATCTGGCACTGGGCTTGCCCATTCCCTTTGTGGAGGCGGAACCTTGGAGGGTCCTTCAGTGAGTCATAGTCGCCGAGCGAACCGTGCGGGTTTCACCCTGATCGAGATCCTCATGGTGATCGTGCTGATCGCGATGGTAGCCGCGTTCGGGCTGCCGAAGCTCAACTGGTCAGGGTACCGGATCAACGGCGCGGTGCGCGGTACGACGGCACTCATCGCCCGGGCGGAGCGGATGGCGGTGACGGACCAGTTCAACGTCAACGTGCTCTTCGACGTCCCGAACAACCAGATCAAGATCCACGAGGATGCGAACAACGACAACGCGATTCAAGCCGGGGAGCGGGTCCGCGTCTATCCGCTGGGCGAGGGGATCGTGTTCGGGCGCAACGGCGCGCCCGTCCGCTTCTACTCGGCGACGCCGGTGAGCTTCACACGCACGCAGAACGGGATGCCGGAGATCATCTTCCGGCGCGACGGCAGTGCTTCGGAGAACGGCGGGTTCTACATCACCACCACGACCGCGCTCACTTCGAGCAGGCCCCAGGACGCGCGGTCGATCGAAGTCATCCGGGCCACGGGACGGGTGGAATGGTACCAGTACAACGGCTCCAGCTGGATCAAGAAGTTCTGATGCGCACGATCGACAACTCCGGTGGCGAGCGCGGCATGACGCTCATCGAGATCATCATCGCCCTGACGATCCTGGCGGTGGTGGTCCTGGGGATGGGCCAGTTCGCGTTCAACTTCTCGCGGACCGAGCGGCAGTCCGAGGCGCGCACGATCGCGGTCTTCCTGGCCGACCAGCGCCTGTCGGAGATCCGGTCGTCGCCCAACTACTCAGGTATCGACTCGATCTACGGCGTGGCGGAACCGACGATTTCGGGGTTCACCGGTTACGCGCGGTCGACGACCATCGTGCACACCGGTGGTCCCAGCCCCCTGACCAACGACTACAAGACGATCACGGTGACGGTCACGGCGCCGACGCTGGCCTCGCCCGTCAAGAAGACCATCGTGGTGGCGGTCCCATGAGACACTCGCGCGGCTTCACGCTGATGGAGATGCTCATCAGCCTGGTGGTCCTCAGCATCGTCATGTCCTCGGCGATCTGGTTCTTCCGCGGGGTAAGCCGGGCGGTCGCGGGGACCGCGGACCGCATGGACGTAATGCAGAATCTGCGCTATGCCCTCGGCACGATGGATCGCGAGCTGCGGAATGCGGGGGCTGGCACGACCGAGCAGCAGCCGACGCTGGTGTACATCTCTCCGACGGTGGTGGTGTTCAACGCCGACATCGTCAGCCCGACACCGAACTCGATGACGGCGGTCAACTACAACCCCGATGCGGATCCCAACGCGACCGACGCCCCGACCACGTCGCAGAAGTTTGTGATCCCGGGAACGGCCATCCTGTATCCCGACTCGACGTACCGGACGACCGGCGGCGAGATCTCGCCGGCCGAGACGATCTCCTACTGGATCGCGTCCGACACGGCGCCGGGGCACAGCGGCCTCTATGTGATGTACCGGCAGGTGAACAACAACGCGCCCGACGTGGTGGCGCACAATCTCCTGCCGTATCCCGGGCGCCCGTTCTTCGACTGGCTGCAGACGGACACGATCGGGAACCTGTTCACGGTGTCAGCCGCGAACCTGCCGATGCGGCACAGCGTGCCGATCCACGGCGCGCTCGGCGACACGGGCGTGGCCTCGCGGATCGACTCGGTCCGCGCGGTGCGTGTGAACCTGTACGCCTCCAACGGCATGACTGGCACACAGCAGATCCTCCGGGAGATGGTGACTACCGTCCGGATCCCGAACGCCGGCCTGACCAAGCAGCGCTCCTGCGGCGACCAGCCGATCTTCGGCAAGACGGTGACGGCGACCCAGATCGGCGTGGCGGGCGCTCCCGCGATCAAGCTGACCTGGAGCCCGGCGACGGACGAGACGGCGGGCGAGAAGGACGTGGAGAAGTACGTGATCTACCGCCGCACCTTGGCCGGGACGTTCGACGACGCGCTCCAGTCCATCCCGGCGGGTCAGGCGAACTACACCTTCACCGATATGGCGCTGCTGGACGACAGCACCTACGTCTATCAAGTGACAGCCCTCGACTGCACGCCCCTGGAGTCGACGCCCTCGACGACGGCCGCGGTCCTGGTGCCCTGAGCGGAGACGCATCATGCACACGACTCCCAGATCCGACGAGCGGGGCATGGCCCTGGTCCTGGTCATGCTGATCACCGTCGCCGTGGCGGCGCTGGCCGCCGGCGCGATCTTCCTGACCAGCAGCGCCAACCTCATTTCCAAGGGGCAAGAGCGCGAGGAGGACATGCGCAACGCGGCTGATGCAGGCATCGAGATCGGGCGCTCGGCCCTGAACGGCACGCCGAGCCTCTTCCCCGACACGGGGTACGTGACGCTGTTCGCCAACCAGCCGGTGAACGATGCGAGCGGCAACCCGATCCCCAACGTCACGCGCAGCATCTACGTGGGCCCGACCGGCTCGTCCACCGGACAGTACGGCATTTTCGGGAGCGTCCTCTCGGTCATCAGCGACAAGAGCGGCGCGGTCGTCGTGCGGCGCGGCGAGCTGGCGCAGGAGTCGTTCGCCAAGTACGCCTACTACACCAACAGCGAGGGCTCCGGCATCTGCTTCGGCAACATGGACCAGATCTTCGGCCCGATGCACACCAACGACGACATGTGCATCTACAGCAGCGGCGCGCGGTTCCATAGCACGGTCGAGGTGGCGGGTTCCATCACGGGCGCGAACTACGGGACGTTCGATGTCGGGTACATCGCGCACGGGGCCGTCGTTCCCCTGCCGACCGCTCCGAATCTGGCCAAGATCGCCAACTACGCCACAATGGGCGGGATGAACTTCACCGCCCCCACCGGCGGGAACGCCACCTCGAGCACGGAGTCACGCCTGCGCATCGAGTTCGTGGCGCTCGACCTCGACGGTGACGGCCGCGTGACCGGGCCCAACGAGGGGTTCTTCCGCGTGTACATGGACACCGCGAAGACCCAGGATGGCTATGCCACGGGATCGGATCCGACCAACGTGTACCAGGAATTCAACTGCGGCGACGTCCACGTCATCGGCTCCGACACCACGTTCTTCCCGGCGGCCTATCACTCGGCCACGGCGCCCTACACAGCGACCTACGCTCCTTACCTTACCAACGCCCCCATTGGCGGCAGTACGCATTCGACGAGCAACCGCACCACCGCGGGGACCCAGGCGCTCTATGCGACGAGTGCCCACTGCTACCTCGGCGGCGACGAGCACCTGAACGTGGATTCGGCGGGAACGCGCAGGTGGAACAGCTTCAATCCGGGGACGGACGCCTACGGTCGCAAGGACCCGTTCGGGTACTGGGTGAAGTTCACCGACACGCCCGACACGTCGGTCATCGCGGCGCTCAAGCGTCCGGCCTCGAAGGCGGTAGACACCACCCTGGCGGCCCGGCAGCTGGAGGCGAAGTACCTGTGGCCGCTGGCCCGCGTCTTCAACGTCAACTCCAAGGGCGTCATCTACGTGAACGGCAAGGTCGTCCTGAGCGGCGTGGTGCGCGGCAAGGTGACCGTGGCGGCGAGCGACAACGTCATCATCGCCGACGACCTCACGTACGCCATCTCCCCCGGCGCGGTGCAGTGTCTGACGTCCGACATGCTGGGGGTCACCACGCCCGGCTACGTCTACATGTCGGACAATGTGCTCAACACGCCGCAGGCATGGGGATCGGGCGGCGCGTACAAGACCTATGCGAACACGTCGGACGAGTTCGTCCAGGGCGTGATCCTGACGCTCAACTCCTTCACGGTGGAGAACTACGACACGGGCCCGACGTCGCAGGAGCCGTGCGGCACGACGGCCACCGGCCGCGGCTGCCTCTACCTCACCGGCGGGATCATCCAGGGCACGCGCGGCGCGGTCGGCACGACCGGGGGCACCGGCTACGTGAAGCGGTACGCCTATGACAAGTGCGCGTTTCAGACGCCGCCGCCGTACTTCCCCACGACCGGGCGGTTCTACCGGAACCGGTACTACGAGATCGACCCGGTGAACTTCAGCGTGGCGAACTTCTTCAACATCCTGACACCGTGACCAGGGGCGACCTCTTCTAGAAGGACACGGCCCGGCGCGCGCAGGCGCGCCGGGCCGCCGTCTTTCGCTCCGCTCCGCAACGGTCCGGCACCGCGCCGGAGCCCCCAGGCGCCATCCTGTCCCGTGTGCGCGCGCGGGGCTTCACCCTCGTCGAGCTGGTCTTGGCCGTCACCCTCCTGGCGGTCGGCGTGCTGGCGGTCGCCGCCAGCGCGGTGCCGCTCGCGCGGCTCGTCCGCCGGGGCGGGGCCCAGGCGGTGTCGGCGGCCGCCGCAGGAGGCGTGATCGAGACGCTGCGGGCCGCGGGCTGCGGTGGGCTCGCAGCTGGTGACGTACCCGGCGGGCGCGGCCTCCGGATCGCCTGGTCGCTGGCAGAGGGCGGCGGTTTGCGCGAGATGAGGGTAGTGGCGACCTACCCATGGGGCCCGGGCGCGCACAGCGACACGTACGAGGCGGCCGTCGCATGCAGCCCGTGAACCGCCGATCTCCCGCCCGCGGATACACGCTCGTCGAGCTTGTCGTCGCGCTCGTCCTTGGCGCCGTGGTGTTGAGCGCCACCGGTGAGGTGTTCCTCGCGACGCGACGCTTCTTCCTTCTGCAGTCATCGGTGCTCGAGGTGCAGGAAGGCCTGCGGGCGGCGATGCAGGTGTTGAGCGCAGAGCTCCGGGAGCTGGATCCCTCGGGCGGCGACATCGTCGCCCTCGGCTCCGATTCCATCTCCATCCGAGCGACGCGCGGCCTCGAGTTCGTGTGCGCTCCGCCTGACCCGGTGACGGGCAGGGTCGTCGTGCGCAGCAGCCTCAGCTCGGGGTATCGCGCCGTCGATCCCGCGCGCGACCGCGCCCTCGTGTTCCGCGACGGCGACGGCGCGACGGAGGACGACGACGCGTGGCTCGATCTCGGAATCGCGTCGGCCGGGGGTGCGGCAAGGTGCGCGGACGGCGCCGCCGCCACCGAGTTCAGGCTGCTCGGCGCCGTCGGTGCGCTGGACTCGGTCCAGATCGGCGCTCCGGTCCGCTGGTACGAGCGGGCGGTGTACCGGTTGTACGCGGACGAGACCGGAGCCTGGTGGCTGGGCGTGCGCAGCTGGTCCGGCGGCGCATGGGCGGCGATCTCGCCGGTCGCCGGGCCGTTGCGGCATCCGCTGGGGCTCCAGCTCACGTACTACGACGCGAGCGGCGCGGCGACCGCGGAGCCCTCGCGCGTCGCGAGAATCGCTCTCGTGGTCCGCGGTGTGGGCAGCGCGCTGCTTCAGCAGACGCGTGGGGAGCAGTCACACTGGGCGGATTCCCTGGCCACCGAAGTCTTCCCACGCAACGGCCGGCGATGAGAGTCCGAGCCTGCGAGCGCGGGATCGCCTTGGCTGCCGCGATCTTCGCCCTGGTCGCGCTCGCGGCGCTGCTGGCCGGCCTGTGGTTCGCCGCGCTTCAGGAGTACCGGGTCGGCGCGAACGTCGTGAGCGACCGTCGGGCGTTCGACGCCGCGGAGGCCGGCCTCGATGCGGCGCTGGCCGGATGGAACCCGGGATCGCTGAACCGGCTCGCCGTCAACGACACCGCCGCCTTCTCGGGCGCCCTCGCCGGCGGTGCCGCGACGTACTCCGGCGTCGTCCAGCGCCTCGGCCCGTGGCTCTTCCTCGTCCGGTCCACGGGCGCCGACGCGCGCGGCTCGTCCCGGAGGACCCTGGCCACCGTAGCCCGACTCTCCCCGCTGCGACTCGGTGTCGAAGCTGCGCTCGTCGCTTCCGGCCCGGTGCGCCTCGGCGCCGGGTCGCTCGTGGACGCGCTGGCAACGGACACAGGTGGTACGTGTGCAAGAGCGTCGCCGGCGGCGGGCATTGTCGTCGGCGATGGCGCCGCCCTCGACGTGTCCGGGTGCCGGGCTGAGAGCTGTGTGCGTGGAAGCCCCGCCTCGAGCGTGGACACGACGTTTCGGAATGCCCCCGTGCCGCTGCTGGGAGAGGCCGGCTGGGCCGGTCTCGTGGCCGTGGCAGAGATGATCGGCCCGCGAGGCCTCCTGCCGACCGAATCGCATGTCTGGTTTGCTCCGGGCGACTTCAGCCTCGCGGCGGGAGCGCCGGCCGGGGCGGGCGTGTTGCTGGTGCAGGGAGACCTGGTGGTGGAATCCGGAGCGCAGCTGACGGGCCTCGTGGTGGTACGCGGCAGGCTGATCGTGCGGGGCGCCGGCGCCACCATCGTGGGGGCGGTCCTCGCCGGAGGAGCCGAGCTTTCGGCGCTCGACGGGGCCCGGGCCAACCTGCTGCACTCGAGTTGCGCCGTGGAGCAGGCGCTGGCCGCCGCAGCCCCCGCGCGGCGGCTCGGGGAGCGATCTTGGACGGCCCTGTACCCTGATGCCCAGTGACGTAAGTCGCTAACCGAGAGCGACTTTCGCCTCTTGGCCTCAAGTATCTTGACAAATGGCAGCCGGCAACGCTATCCTAGTACGCCCGCGACCTGTATCTTGTTCTATCTTCTTTCACCCTAAACAGATATGGCTCCCTTCGGTCGGAAAAAGCGGACGGTGGGGCTGGATATCGGCAGCGGCTTGATCAAGCTGGTGGTCATTGACCACGGCAAGACCCAGCCGGAGCTGGTGAAGGTCGCCATTACGCCCGTCCTGGCCGACGCCATCGTGGAGGGTGAGGTGATGGACCCCGGGATCGTGGCGGACGCGATCCGCGGGCTGTTCGTGACGGCCGCCCTCAAGCATAAGGGGGTCGTGACGGCGGTCGGGGGCCGGGACGTCATCGTCAAGAAGATCCAGATGGACCGGATGAAGGAATCGGACGCGCGCGAGGTCATCCGTTGGGAGGCGGAGCAGCACGTGCCTTTCGACATGGAGAACGTGGAGCTGGATTTCCAGATCCTCGATCCCGAGGGCGAAGGGCTCCAGATGAACGTGTTGCTGGTCGCGGCGAAGCGGGAACTGGTGGAGAACAAGGTGTCCCTGCTCACCGACGCCGGGCTCTCGGCCGAGATAATTGACGTGGACGCGTTCGCCCTGCATAACGCGTTCGAGCTCAACTATCCTGACGAGCAGACCGGGATGGTGGGGCTGCTGAACATCGGGCACGAGGTGACGAACATCAACATCCTCGAGGACGGCGTGCCGATCCTCACGCGCGACCTGGCAATCGGGACGCGGCGGTTCCGCGAGGATCTGCAGCGCGAGCGGGGGATGACGGCCGAGGACGCCGACAAGCTGCTGCAGGCTGCGGAAGCCGATCCGAACGTGAGCCCCTACGTCGAGAGCCGGGGTGAGGAGATGGCGGTCGGCATCGAGCGGGCGGCGGCATTCCTGCAGACGGCCAGCAAGTCCGGGCTGGCGATCGGCAAGATCTACATGTCCGGCGGCGGCTCGCGGATTCCTGGTCTCGGCGCGGTGCTCGCGGACCGGCTGCGTCTGCCGGTGGAGAAAGCGGACCCGCTCAAGAACCTGGCGGTGAAAGAAGGGGTGTTTGACACGCTGGCGGTCGAGGAAGTGGCGCCGCTGCTCATGCTGCCCGTCGGTCTGGCGGTGCGGGCGGCGTAGGGCGGGGGCCACCGAAGCTCCATGATCGAGATCAACCTCCTTCCGGGCGCGAAGCACAAGCGCGGCGGCAAGGGCGGCGGCCTGGCCATTCCCGACATCGGGGCGCTGGTCTCGCAGATCAAGGACCCGTGGCTGGTGGCGGCGATCGCCACGTGGGTCCTGGTGCTCCTCGGGGCGGCGGGGCTGTACCTGCCGCGGGCGCGGGCAACGCGGGAGCTCGAGCCGAAGCTCGAGGCCGCGAAGCGCGACAGCGTCCGCTATTCCAGCATTCTGGTCCGGAAGGCGCAGTTGGAGCGGCGGCGGGACTCTCTGCTGGCAGAGATCCAGGTGATCCGCGATATCGACCGGGACCGGTATGTCTGGCCGCACATCCTCGACGCGGTGACCAAGGCGCTGCCGCCGTACCTGTGGCTCGACGACGTGGCCTCGCGCGGCGGCGAGGGAGATTCGGGCAGCGCCGCGCTTGCCATCCAGGGCAAGACGGCGGATCCGCAGGCGCTCACGCGCTTCATGCGCAATCTGGAGGAGTCCCCGTTCGTCGAGGGCGTGACGATCGTGTCGAGCGCGCTGGTGGCGGAGCAGGGCCATGACGTGACCAGCTTCAACCTCACGGCGCACTATGAGGTGCCACCGGTAACCATCCTGACGATGGAGCCGCTCGCGGCATCCGTAGTGCACGGCGTGCGCTCCGGCGGCGGAGCGAGGCGCTAGTCGATGGCGGCCTTCCCTCCCCAGGACCGGCGCAGCCAGATGGAGCTGCTCGCCGCCGTCGTGGCGGTGGTCGTCGGGTACTTCGGCTATGCGGGTTTCTCGATGGTGGGCCTGACGGGCTACAAGCCGCTCGGCATGCATCGCGATTCCCTGCAGACGGAGATTGACTCGATCACCGCGCAGGTGACGCGAGCCAAGCGCGACGTGGCGGGAGGGGCGCTGGAGAAGCTCGATCAGCGGCTTGCCGAGTTTGGCGCGAGTCTCCAGCTGATGCGGCAGCTCGTTCCCGCCCGTTCCGACGTGCCGAACCTGCTCGACGACATCACGAGCCGAGCCAAGATGCGGGGAACGGTGTTCGCAGGCGTGGTGCCGCAGCCGGTGGAGTCCGGCACGCCGTACGACGTCCAGCGCTACCGGCTCACGGTCTCCGGCAAGTACGATGACATCGCGGAGTTCCTGACGGACATCGCGAGCCTGCCGCGGATCATCGTGCCGTACGACGTCCATCTCGCCCGCGTGCAGGGGCCGGCGGTGGACACGACGCAGGGCGCGTCGCGGCTGCAGGCGACGTTCGCGATCCGAACGTTCGTCAAGCAGATGCCGGACACGACGGCAGCGGCGCCGCCGGCGCGGCCCGCGGCGGCGAAGAAGGGCGGCGATGAATAGGAAACCGCTCGTGGTCGCGGCGCTGCTCCTGACCATGGCAGCGCTCCCGTCCGGCGCGCAGGCGCAGGCCCATCCGGCGCCCAAGCCCGTGGCGGCGGGCATGCACCGGGACACGTCGCTGGTGGGGATCGACACGACGGGTGGCAAGGTGGAGTACACGCGGGAGGTGTTCCACTACGCCGGGGGGTCGCGGGACCCGTTCCAGACCCTGATCACGTCGGGCGGCGTCGGGCCGGGGATCGCGGACCTGCGCCTGGTGTCGATCACCTACGACGCAGTCTACGGCCGGAGCGTGGCGATCGTCATTGAGACCAAGGGCGAGAAGATCCACCGGCTGCACCGCGGAGACACGGTGGGACGGCTGCGCGTGCTGCAGATCCGGCAGTATGAGGTGGTGTTCCAGATCGAGGAATTGGGTTTCGAGCGGCAGGCGGTCCTGACGCTCCAAAGGCAAGCGGAGGCCAGTCCATGAAGCGAGCCCTGCTCATCGCGTGCGCCGGCCCGGCGTTCACGGCCGTCGCCGCACTGCGGCTCGCCGCCGCACCCACGCTCCCAGCGCCCCGGGTGGGGCCGGGCGACGTGACGGCGGTGAGCGTCATGCCTGCCCCCGGCAAGGCCGAGCTGGTCATCGACGTGCAGGGCGCGGTGCGCGTCGCGGACTTCGTGTTGCGCGATCCGGTCCGCGTCGTGCTCGATCTGGTGGGCGCGCACCTCGTGGCGCCGACCATTCAGTACGACGGCGTGGAGCGCGCGGGCATCCGCAACGTGCGGTACTCGCAGTTCAGCCCCGATGTCGTGCGGGTCGTGGTGGATCTGACCCAGCCCCGCGCCTACCAGGTGCACCAGGACTCGGCCGGCGTGCACGTCGCGTTCGCGGCCGGGGCGCCCTTCGCGGTCTGGTCGAGCGACGGCGCGCGCCGCGAGACGGCCCCGCTGCCCGTGGCGATCCGGCCGACGCCGCCGAGTCCGCGCGCCGACACGGATTTCCCGGCGCCCGCCCCGGCCGCGGCGCCCGCGCCGAGGGATTCGGCCGTCGTCTCGCCGCGGCAGACTGGACAGCCCCGGATCAGCGTCACCTTCGATCGCGCCAGCATCCAGGACGTCATCGCCA
Organism: Gemmatimonadales bacterium; assembly: GCA_049513575.1. Lineage (GTDB taxonomy): Bacteria > Gemmatimonadota > Gemmatimonadetes > Gemmatimonadales > JACORV01 > Fen-1245. The sequence continues at coordinate 476,288 of JBEKVZ010000001.1, read as the reverse complement.
ATTTCGCCTTCTTCTCCGGCCGCTCCATCATCACCGGCAAGGACATCACGGGCACGGTGACGGCGGAGATCAAGGACCAGCCGTGGGACGTGGCCTTCAACGCCATCCTCGCGGGACAGGGGCTCGCCGCGATCGAGCTCCCCGGAGGCATCATCCGGGTGGACAGCCGCCAGAACCTGGTGACCCAGGATTCGCTCGAGGGCGTATCGACGGCGATCGTCAAGGTCAACTACGCGCGGGCGTCGTCCCTCGCGCCGTCGGTGGCCTCCATGGTCTCGCACCGGGGCAAGGCGGTGCCGGATACGACGACCAACTCGATCATCGTCACCGACGTTTCTTCGCGCCTCGACACCGTCGCGCAGTTCATCAAGGCGCTCGACGTCCGGACCCCGCAGGTCGCGATCCAGGCCAAGATCATCTTCGTCCACCGGACCGACCTCGAGGAGCTGGGGCTCCGCTACGACCTCGGCACCTCGACCCAGTTCTTCAACACGCTGATCGCGCGGCCCAACCCGAGCGATACGACCGGCAACACGCCGTACGATCCGACCAAGACTCCGCTGGTGGTGAACCTGGGCGGCAACGCCGTGGCCGCGGTCGCGAACGCGTCGGCGCAGCTCACCCAGTCGCCGGCGCTGTCGCTCGTCTATTCGACCGTGATCGGGAACTTCGCGCTCTCCTCCTTCCTCGAGGCGCTGCAGTCGGTGCAGCTTGCCGACGTCCAGGCGGAACCGCAGGTCACCGTGGCGGACAACCGCCAGGCCGAGCTGTTCGTCGGCCAGCGGACGCCGATCCGACAGATCGACGTCAGCGCGGTCTCGGCCGGCGCCGGAGCGCCGGCGCGCGCCACCACTCAGCTGGTGGAGACCGGCATCAAGCTCACCGTCACGCCCCACGTCGTGTCGGGGACGCGCGAAGTGCTGATGGAGCTGCACGCCGAGAACTCGGGCCTGCAGGCGTCCACAATCGCCGAGGCTGGATTCGTGTTTACCACGCAGCAGGGCACCACGCAGCTGCTGGTGCGCGACGGGGAGACGGCGGTCATCGGCGGCCTCACTGTGACTCAGGTCACCGTGGCCAAGAGCGGAATCCCGTTTCTTGTGGACCTGCCGGTACTGGGCCGGCTGTTCGGCTTCCGGACCTCCCAGGAGGATCGTCAGGACTTGCTGATCCTGGTGACGCCGCACATCATCGATGACCTGACGGCGAGTGCGCCCAACAACTAGTACCTCGCTTCCGCGCTTCCTGGCGCGAGCCGCGGCCCTCGTGGGCTGCGCGCTCGCCGTGTCGGTCTGCGGCGAGCAGGGGAAGTTCCCGACCACGCCGACGGGCGGGACGGGCGGCACGGGCGGGACGTCGAGCAGCGACAATACTCCGCCGAACGTCTACATCGTCCTGCCGGCGCCGCCGCACGACACGATTCAGGACATCACCGACAGCCTGAAGTTCACGATGGCCGATACCGACAACGTGAAGCTCAAGTCGGTGCAGGTCGTCGTGTCCGGCATCGCGCCGTATTCGTTCAGCTTCACCGACTCAGCCACAGTGGGCGTGGCAGGGTTCGCGAAGGCCTACGCCATTCCGCTGAAGCGGGGCGCGCCGGGGCACCACGTCAAGATCGCTGCGACCGCGTATGACGCGAGCGGCAACCTCGGCGGCAAGACGGACACGATTCTGATCGTGGACCAGAAGCCGCCTCTCGTGACGATGGTCGCGCCGGCTGGCGCGACGACCATCGGCGCCGGCAGCACCCTCAAGGTCGTGACCAGCGCCTCCGACGTCTCCGGCGTGCTGTATCAGGGCGCGCGCCTGTACACGCTGAACAATCTGAATCAGCGCGTGGTGTTGGTGGCGGACACCAACTTCTATGCGGCTGCGCCGAGCAACAAGACCGATACGATCACCGTGCGGATCCCGGCGACGGTCGCGCCCGGCGCCTACCAACTCCAGAGCTTCGCGCGCGACAGCAGCCCGACGCCCAACGACACGGTCTCGGCGAGCCAGGCGGTCCAGGTCATCACGGTCCTGGCGCCGTTCGGCAGCTGGCTCTTCCCGCCGCAGGACACCGCGGTCGTCGCTGGTGACAACTTCAAGGCCACCTTTGACGCGAAGGACAGCGCCGGCGTCACGAGCCTGTCGTTCACCGGGTTCTCGGATAGCGGGGTCGTGAGCCTCGGCACCTTCGGGACGAGGCCGCGGTACAACGCCCCGGGCGCGACGATGGTCTCGCCGTTCCCGAAGGACACGACGATCCAGCGCATCTTCACGTCGGTCCCGGACTCGAGCATTGACTCCGCCTTCATCGCCGCCACGATCACCAACGTAGGTGGCGTCACCGCGACGATCACGCGCCGGATTCAGGTCATCAAAGGACCGTCCGTCCTGGTGACCAAGCCCGTCACGGGCGCCCGGGTGCCCACCGGCGTCGCCGACTCAGTGAGCGTGACGGCGTACTCGCCCAACGGCATCCAGAAGCTGGGCTTCACGGCGACGGGCGTGGCGGCGGCAGGGGACTCGGTCAGTTACGGGTCCCCGTACGGGACCACGCAGACGTCGGTCCGCTTCCTGACGGTACCGGCCAGCACGGCGCTCGGCGTGGACACGATCGTGCCGTTCGCGGTGAGCGGTTCGGGCGTGCGCTTCACCGGCAAGCCCGTGCTCGTCACCTTCGCCGACACGGTGAAGCCGGGCGTGACGGTGCTGCTGCCGTCGAAGACGTCCCTCCTGACGGTCGCCGTGGGCGACAGCGTGCTCGCCCGCGTGCACGTCACCGACAACCGGGGCGTCGCGAGGCTCGTGCTGACCGGCCAGGCCAAGCGCGGGGTGGACAGCCTGGGGACGCTGACCCTGAAGGACCGGTACCAGGCGTGGAACGTCACGCTGCCGCAGTCCCCGGACACGGTCATCACGCGGTACCTGGTCGCGGCGACGCCGATCGACTCGACCGGAGAGATCGTTTACATCGTCGCCACGGCGACGGACTCCTCGGGGAACACGCGCGCCGATACGTCCACGGTGCGGGTGGTCAGCGGACCCAAGGTCAGCGTCCTGACGCCGGCCAACAACGCCGTGACCGCGCCGAACAAGCAGCTGACGATCTCGGTGTACGCGCAGGGCGGCCAGGGCGTGCGCTACCTCGGCTATCGGGCGGCGGGCGTCTTCAACAAGAGTGACTCGGTCATCGCGTCGCCGGTGAACGGCAAGCTGCTGGACACCCTGACGCTCACAAGAACCGACACCATCCCAACGGCGACGTCGCAAGGGACCTTCGCGATCACCGCGTTCGCGGTGGACTCGACGGGGAACCCGTCCGCCACGATTCCCGGGGTGGTGGTGACCGTCCTGCCAATCGGCGTAGCCGACACTATCCCGCCGCTGGTCCAATTCACCGTGCCGCTCCGGGTCGAGGCGGGTGACAGCATCAGCGTGACGGCGACCGATCCGAGCGGCATCAGCAAGGTGGGGTTCATCGCCCGCGACTCCGTGGGCACGATCCTCCACGGCGATTCCGTGTCGTTCGGCGGCGGCGGCACGTACATCAGCCAGAAGTTCCGGCTCAAGCTCGACACCATCACGACGTTCCCACGCGTGGTGACCGTCGAGGCGTTTGCCGTCGACAACGCGACCCCGACGCCCAACCGGGGGGTCTCGTCGTTCAGCGGCGTTCCGAAGGCTGCGCCGGCCGACCGGGACACGCTCACCCTCGTGGCGGGGAGCACGATCGCCTTCCCGCAGGGCGGCCAGTTCGGCGACGCGATCGTCGATCCGAACAATCAGACGCTGTACCTGACCAATACGCTGCTGGACCAACTGGAGGTGTTCCACCTCACCAGCAACTCGTTCGGCGCGCCAATCCGCGTGGGCTCGCAGCCCGTCGGGATCGCCCTGTGGCCGAAGGACACCCTCGGCAGCAACCGGGACACGGTCATCGTCGCCAACTCGGGCGGAACGAACCTGTCCATCGTGGATGTGGTTGCTGGCGCCGAAGTGGCGCGGCACAAGTTGCCGGATTACATCGTTTCGACCGTGAAGACCCTGCCAACGGCCGCCGGCGGGATTCAGGTTCTGTATACCCCCTACGACCTGTCGGACCGTCCGCAGTACGTGGCGGCCACCTGCCGGCACCTGACGGCGGGGGCCTGCGACAGCGTGATCGCGGTGTACTCCACGACTCCGACGCCCGCCGCCACAGGTCCATTCGCCAATCACGGTTATCTGGCGTGGGAGAACTTGACTGCGCCGCCCTCGGTGACAAGCGGCCACCTCTTCTGGGAGCTGGCGACGTCCGGGACGGATACCATCCAGATCGACGCGATCCGTGATACTCTGCAGGGACAGCCGCTGCGGTACACGATCTTGGGCGCAGGGGCCGCCGGGGTCGCCTACGGGAACCTGCTGAGCGTTGCCTCGCTCGCGTTCCAGGAGTCCACGTTCGTCCGCAATTCCGGCGACTTCAACCACGCGGTCATCGGCGAGGGCGGTCTGAACCAGGGGTTCGCTCGGGCGCTGGCGTTTGATGCGCGTGTTCCCTTGACCGTGGTGTCGCGGCCGCCGTGTCCGCTGGTCAGCCCGACGAACCCTGCCGATACTCTTGCTCTGCTGAATTGCTCGTACGTGACCGATAGGGGCGTATCATACGAGATCTTTATCAGCGATTTTCTCGTCAACCGCGCGTCCAAAGTCTTGTCCGTCGCGACCAACTTCAACGGCAGAACCAATCTGGTGCGCGCGGATTCTATCTATGCATTCGACGGCGTCCTGAAGCAGGCTGGGCTGTTCCAGGTCGGCGGCACCAACCCCGGGATGGACTTCGACCCGAACAATGCGTTCGACGCAACAACGAGGACTTCCGGCACGCTGAACAAGAACGACCGCTTGGTGTTCGCCGCGCGGCCGGATGCGGGCATCGACGTCTTCGACGAGTACTGGTACCAGCGGGTCGCCACGATCCCGATCCGTGATACGATCATCGGCCCGATCCGGGTGGCGAGCTCCGGCGGAGTGCTCGTGCTGGTGGGGGTGACCTCGCGCGGCCTGGTGGTGGTGCGGCTTCCGAACTTCACCAACCCGTTCCCGGGTGCGCCGGTGCGGCCGCTGGTCTATCCTCCGCAGCAACCCGTGCAGCGCCAGCCGGCGAGTGTGGCCAAGCCGCAGGTGCGGCAGCAGTAACCGGGCCGCACGACCCGAAGCCGCAACTGCCAGAGCCCGACCGAGTGGTCGGGCTCGCGTTCTCTGGGGAGGTAAACCGAAGCCGATGATCCGACTCACCACCGCGGGCGAATCACACGGCCGCGCCCTCGTGGCGATCCTCGAGGGAGTGCCCGCGGGCCTGCCGCTCGTGGTGTCGGACATCGACCCGGAGCTGGCGCGGCGAATGCAGGGGCACGGCCGCGGCGCACGGATGAAGATCGAGGCGGATCGCGTGCAGTTCCTCTCCGGCGTGCGGGCCGGCATGACGCTGGGCTCGCCCATCGCGCTGCTCATCGAGAACCGGGACTTCGAGAACTGGCGCGACGTGATGGCGGCCGAGCCGGCGGCGGCGCCGCCGCGGCGCAAGCTGAGCCGGCCGCGCCCCGGGCACGCGGACCTCGCCGGCGTCCTCAAGTACGACCGCGAGGACGCCCGCGACGTCCTCGAGCGCGCCTCGGCGCGCGAAACGGCGGCGCGCGTCGCCGCGGGCGCCGTCTGCCGCCGCCTGCTGGCGGAGTTCGGCGTCGAGATCGGGAGCCACGTCGTCGCCCTGGGTGGGATCGCCGCGGAGCTTCCGGAGCCGCTCCCGGTGCCGCTCAACGCTGCGTCCGACCGGTCGCCCGTCCGGTGCCTGGACCCCGAAGCCTCCAAGGCGATGTTCGCGCGCATCGACGCGGCCAAGGACGCGGGCGATACCCTGGGCGGGGTCGCGGAAGTGGTCGCGCGGGGCGTCGTGGTCGGCCTCGGAAGCCACGTCTCCGCCGACCGGCGCCTCGACGGCCGCCTCGCGGCCGCGCTGATGGCGCTCCCGGCGGTGAAGGGGGTCGAGATCGGCCGCGGCTTCGAGGTCGCGGCCCTCCCGGGCTCCCAGGCGCACGACGAGATCCACCGCGCCGAGGGCGCCGCGGCCGCGCGCGCGGGGGGATTCGCCCGCAAGACCAATCGAGCGGGCGGGCTCGAGGGCGGGATGACCAACGGCGAACCCGTGGTCCTGCGCGTGGCGATGAAACCGCTCTCGACCCTGATGACCCCGCTCCAGTCGGTGGACCTGGAGACGGGGAAGAGCGCCCCCGCGCAGAGCGAGCGCTCCGACGTCACCGCCGTGCCCGCGCTGGGGGTGATCGCCGAGGCGGCCGTCGCGTTGGCTCTGGCGGCCGCCTACGCCGAGAAATTCGGCGGCGATTCGCTGGGCGAGATGCGGCGCAACTTCGACGGCTACATCGCGCGCCTCGAGCAGCGCCGGGGCGCGCTGGGAACCCGGAACGGTTGATAAGGCGACACGTCATCCTGGTCGGGCTGCCCGGCTCGGGGAAGACGACGGTGGGCCGGCTGGTCGCAGCCGCGCTCGGCGCCGAGTTCGTGGATCTCGACGCGACGATCGAGCGGCGCGCCGGCAAGAGCGTGCCGCGCATCTTCGCGGAGGACGGCGAGGCGGCGTTCCGCTCGCTCGAAGCGGAAGTGGGCGAGGCGGCGCTCCGGGCCCCGCCGGCGGTGGTGGCGCCCGGTGGCGGGTTCTTCGCCGGCGACAGGACGCGCGAGCTGGCCCGCTCGTCGGGCCTCGTCGTCTACCTCGCGACGGACCCGAAGGAAGCCGTGCGCCGGCTCGGCGGCGCGGCGGGCCGACCGCTGCTCGAAGGCGGCGACCCGGAGGAGAGGATGGCGTCACTCCTGGCCGCCCGCGGGGCTCTCTACGACGAGTCCGAGTGCATGGTCGGCACGACCGGCGTGGCCGCGGACGCCGTGGCCCGAGCGGTGGTCTCGCTTGCCCGGGATCGGGCCGGCTGGTAGACTCCCCGCCCCGCCGGGGAACCCGGGACGCTGTGCAACGGTAGGGCCGCTTACGGCGCGATGACGCCCCGGTGACGTGAACGAAGGATCGTGAGGACGATGGCGGACAACGGCACGCTCGTGGTCGTCGAATCGCCTGCGAAGGCGAAGACGATCGGGAAGTATCTCGGCAAGGGCTACACGGTGAAGGCGACCGTGGGGCACATCCGGGATCTGCCCGAGCGCGAGCTGGGTGTGGACATCGAGGCGGACTTCAAGCCGAAGTTCGTCACGGTCAAGGGCAAGGCGAAGGCGATCCAGGAGCTGAAGAAGGCGTCCAAGGAGGCCTCGCTGGTCCTGATCGCCACCGACCCCGACCGCGAGGGCGAGGCGATCGCGTGGCACGTCCGGCAGCAGCTGGGTGCCGAGCACGTGCGCCGCGTGCTCTTCCACGAGATCACGAAGGACGCGATCCGGCGCGCCGTCTCCCACACGACCCAGATCGACGAGAAGAAGGTCGAGGCCCAGCTGGCGCGGCGCATCCTCGACCGGCTGGTCGGCTTCAAGGTGAGCCCACTGCTCTGGAAGTCCATGAAGACGGGGCTCTCGGCGGGCCGCGTGCAGACGGTGGCCTTGCGCCTGATCGTGGAGCGCGAGGAGGAGATCGCGCGGTTCGTGGCGCAGGAGTACTGGACTGTCACCGCGCAGTGCGAGAAGACGGGCCAGGCGTTCGACGCCGAGCTGCACAAGCTCGACGGCAAGAAGCCGGAGATCCATAGCGAGGCCGAGGCCGGAGCGGTGGTCGCGGCGACGCGTGATGCGGCATTCGTCGTCACCGACGTCAGGCGCAAGGAGCGGCGGAAGCACGCGCCCGCGCCGTTCACCACGAGCACGCTGCAGCAGGAGGCCGCCAAGCGGCTCGGCTTCTCGTCCAAGCGGACCATGAAGGTGGCCCAGGACCTCTACGAGGGCGTGGAGATCCGGGACGAGGGCTCGGTCGGGCTCATCACCTACATGCGCACCGACTCGACGCGCGTGGCCGAGAGCGCGGTGGACGCGGCGCGCGCGTGGGTCGAGCGGCAGTACGGCAAGTCGTACCTCCCGGACAAGCCCGTGCTCTACGGCGGCTCGAAGAACCCGCAGGCGCAGGACGCGCACGAGGCCATCCGCCCGACCGAGGTCGAGCGCACGCCCCAGCAGCTCAAGCACGACCTGACCCCCGATCAGTTCAAGCTCTACCAGCTGATCTGGCAGCGGTTCGTGGCGTCGCAGATGTCGGCGATCGTGTACGACACGACGAGCGTGGACTTCGATCTCGGCCGGTACCTGTTCCGCGCGACCGGGTCGGTGATCGTGTTCGACGGCTACCACCGGCTCTACCACGAAGCGCGCGAGCCGGGCGAGGGGCGGACCCTCGACGATCTGCCGCCGCTCCCGCCGCTCGCGGTGGGCGACCGGGTGACGGTCAAGGCCGTCGTGCCGGAGCAGCACTTCACCGAGCCGCCGCCGCGCTTCAGCGAGGCGTCGCTGGTCAAGGAGCTGGAGCGGCTCGGCATCGGCCGGCCCTCGACGTATTCGGCCATCACCAGCACGCTGGTGGCGCGCCACTACGTGAGCCTGGTCGAGAAGCGCTTCCACCCCTCGGAGCTGGGCACGACGGTCGAGAAGCTCCTGATCCCGCGGTTTCCCGACATCTTCAACGTCGAGTTCACCAGCGAGATGGAGACGGAGCTCGACCGCATCGAGGAGGGGGAGCTGAGCCGCCTCGAGGTGCTGCAGGACTTCTGGACGCCGTTCGCCAAGGCGCTGGCGAAGGCGCGGCCGGAGGACATGATCTCGGAGGCGCACAATCTCGAGGGGCTCGCGGAGCAGCGCTGCCCGCGCTGCGGCAGCCCCCTCGTGGCGAAGGCGGGCCGGTTCGGGCCGTACATCGCGTGCACCAAGCAGAACGACCCGGAGTGCAAGTACACCAAGTCGCTCCGCAAGCCGCGCGCGCCCGATCGCGCGACCGACGAGAAGTGCCCGGAGTGCGGCGCGCCGCTGGTGATCAAGACCGGCCGCTTCGGCGAGTTCGTCGCCTGCACCCGCTATCCGAAGTGCAAGTTCACCAAGCCGATGCCGCTCGGCGTGAAGTGCCCGAAGTGCGGCGTCGGCGACCTGGCGGAGCGCCGGAGCAAGCGGGGCCGCACCTTCTACGGCTGCTCGCGGTATCCGGAGTGCGACTTCGTCGTCTGGAACCGGCCCGTGCCGGCAGTCTGCCCGGCATGCGGATACGTCGGCGCGGAGAGCAAGCAGAGCAAGGCGAGGGGAGCGTTCCGCAAGTGCCTGAAGTGCGGGACCGAGTTCGCGGCGGCGGAGGCCCCGACGCCAGCGGAGGCGGGAGCGGCCGCGCCGGCAGGAACGTAGCCGGCTCGTGAGGACGACCGTGGTGGGCGGGGGCCTCGCCGGATGCGAGGCGGCCTGGGCGCTCGCCTCGCGCGGCATCGAAGTCACGCTGATCGAGATGCGCCCGGCGGGCCGCACGCCGGCGCACCAGACGGATCTCCTGGCCGAGCTGGTCTGCAGCAACTCCTTCAAGAGCATCGACACCCTCAACGCCCACGGGCTGCTCAAGGCCGAGCTGCGCCTGCTGGGCAGCGTGCTGCTGACGTGCGCGGACGAGGCGCGCGTGCCGGGCGGCGCGGCGCTGGCGGTGGACCGGACCGTCTTCGCGCGGCGCGCCACCGAGCTGGTGAGCGCGCACCCCGGGATAGAGGTGGTGCGCGAGGAGGCGACCGCGCTTCCCGAGCCGGGCATCGTCGCCACCGGCCCGCTCACCTCCGACAGGCTCGCCTCGGCGCTGGCCGCGCGGCTTGGCGGCGGGGCGCTCGCCTTCTACGACGCCATCGCCCCGATCGTCGCGGCCGACTCGCTGGACCAGTCGCGGCTCTTTGCCGCCTCGCGCTACGGCAAGGGCGAAGGCGACGACTACCTCAACGCCCCCCTCACCGAGCCGGAGTACGAAGCGTTCATCACGACGCTCACCGCCGCGGACCGATACCCGGGCCACGACTTCGAGGCCGTGCCGTACTTCGAGGGGTGCCTCCCCATCGAGGAGATGGCTGCGCGCGGCCGCGAGTCGCTGCGGTTCGGCCCGATGAAGCCGGTCGGGCTCACCGACCCGGCCACCGGCCGCGCGCCGCACGCGGTGGTGCAGCTGAGGCGGGAGGATAAGGCGGGGCAGATGTGGAACCTCGTCGGCTTCCAGACGCGGCTCAGGACCGGCGAGCAGCAACGGGTCTTCCGGACGATCCCGGGACTCGAGGCGGCCGAGTTCCTGCGCTTCGGCTCGATCCATCGCAACAGCTACCTGAACAGCCCCGCCCACCTGACGTCCGCGCTCGCGCTGAAGGACGCGCCGACCACGCTGGTCGCGGGGCAACTCACCGGCGTCGAGGGCTACACCGAGTCCCTCGGCACGGGTCTCCTGGCCGGGATCAACCTCGCGAGGCTGCTCGGGGGCCGCGCTCCGGCGCTGCCGCCCCCGACCACCATGCTCGGGGCGTTGATGGCGTATCTTCGGGATGCGGATCCGAAGGGGTTCCAGCCGATGAACGCCAATTTCGGTCTGCTGCCGCCGCTGGAGCAGCCGCTGCGCGACAAGGCACGGAAGAGGGTGGCGCTGGCAGAGCGCGCGCTGCAGGCGATGCGCGGCTTCGCGCTCGAGACCTCGGCATGAGGGCGGAGGCGGAGGACTTCCTGCGCTGGCTCGCCACCGAGCGGAACGACTCGCCCAACACGGTGAAGGCGTACGGGCGGGACGTCGCGGCGTTCGAGACGTTCCTCGACGGGTTCTACGGCGGGCCCGGATGGAGCTGGGCCGGGGTGGACCGGCTGGCGATCCGCGGCTTCCTCGCGGAGGGTTCGCGCCGCGGCTGGTCGAAGCGGTCCATCGCCCGCGCGCTCTCGGCGGTGCGCGCGTTCTACCGGTTCCTGAACCTGCACCATGGCGTCGAGGTCAATCCCGCCCGTGCCGCCAGCACGCCGAAGCTGGAGAAGAAGCTCCCCGGCTACCTCGACCGCGGAGCGATGGACCGGCTGTTCGCGCTCGCCGAGGAGCGGGCCGGCGCGAACACCTTCCGCTCCGTGCGCGACCGCGCCATCCTGGAGCTGTTCTACTCGACGGGGATGCGCCTCTCGGAGCTGGTGGGGCTCGACCTCGACGACCTCGACCTGGTGTCCGACCAGGTGCGGGTGCGGGGCAAGGGGCGGAAGGAGCGGATCCTCCCGGTCGGACGGCTGGCGGTCACGTCACTGCGGAACTACTACCTCCGGCGGGACGAGGTGCTGTCCGGGAGCAAGGGCTCCGAGCGGCGGGCGGTCGCCGAGGCGACCTCCTCCGGCGCGGTGGCCGCGGCTGAAAGGACAGGTGGTGCGGGCGGCGCGAAGAAAGCTGACGTCGCCAAGGTGACCTCCTCCGGCGCGGTCTTCGTGAGCGAGCGCGGCCGCCGCCTCACGCCGCGCGCGGTGCAGTTCGCCGTGCGGCGCCTCCTCGACGCGGTCAGCGAGGGGCGGAAGGTGACGACGCACTCCCTGCGCCACTCGTTCGCCACCCACCTGCTCGACGCGGGGGCGGATCTGAGGGCGGTGCAGGAGCTGTTGGGGCACGCGTCGCTGTCCACGACGCAGATCTACACGCACACCAGCGTCGAGCGGCTGAAGCAGGTCTATCACCAGGCACACCCGAGAGCCTAGATGGAAACGATCCACGCAACCACGATCCTCTGCGTCCGCAAGGACGGCCGCGTGGCCATGGGCGGCGACGGCCAGGTCACGGTCGGCGAGACCGTCATGAAGTCGCACGCGCAGAAGGTGCGGCTCCTCAAGGGCGGGAAGGCGGTGGCCGGCTTCGCGGGCGGAGTGGCCGACGCGCTCACCCTGTTCGAGAAGTTCGAGGAGAAGATGGAGCGGTACCCCGGCAACCTGGCGCGCGCCGCGGTCGAGCTGGCGAAGGACTGGCGCAGCGACCGGGTGCTGCGGCGGCTCGAGGCGCAACTGGCCGTGGCCGACAAGGAGCGCGGGCTGCTCGTCACCGGCAACGGCGACGTGATCGAGCCGGACGACGGGATCCTCTCCGTCGGCTCCGGCGGGAGCTACGCCCTGGCGGCGGCGCGGGCCCTGCTCGCACACGCCACGCTCCCGTCCCGCGAGATCGTTGAGCGGAGCCTCGAGATCGCGGCGGACATCTGCATCTACACCAACCGGAATCTCACGATTGTCGAGCTGGAGTAGCGGGACGAGGACGGCGGCGGGCGCGGCGCTCGCCGCCCTCCTCGGCGGCTGGGCCGTCGCCGTGCTGACCCCACGCGACTTCACCGTCGGGACCTTCCAGGACGACGCGCAGTACGCGGTGCTCGCCAAGGCGATCCACGAGCAGCACACCTACCGCAATCTCAACTTCCCGGGACACCCGCCCGAGCTGAAGTTCGCGCCCGGCTGGCCGGCCGTGCTGTCACTCGCCTGGAAGAGCGGCGCGAGCGGGGACGAGAACCTCGAGCGCCTGCGGCGGGTGAACCTCGCGCTGGTGGGGCCGCTGGCCGCCGTGGTCGCCGTGGCGGGCATGGAGGTGTTCGGTCTCCCGGCGGCGCTGAGCGCCGTGGTGGCCGTGGCCAGCGTCGCCGCGCCGGCGGAGCTCACCTGGTGGACGATCCCGATGTCGGAGCCGCTCTGTCTCGCGCTCCTCGCCCTGGGGCTCGTCCTGGTCGAGCGCAGCCGGCCCAAGAGCGCGGCCGCGGCGCTGGCGGCTGCCGTGTACGTGCGGAGCGTCGCGGCGCCCTTCCTGGTCGCGCTGGTCCTCGCGGCCTGGTGGAAGCAGGGGTGGCGGCGCGCCGTGGCGCCGGCGCTGGTCGGCGGCCTGCTCCTCCTCCCCTGGGTGGTGCACGTCACGCTGAACGCCGGCGCCGTGCCCGCGGTCCTGGGGGGCGCCGGCTACGGTTCGTACGGTGCCTTCTACGGACAGGGTCTCGTGGCCGACCCAGTCACGATGCTGGTCACGGTGCCGTGGGTGAACGCGCCGATGATCGTGCAGGCGCTGGGCCAGGCGCTGCTCGGCTGGCACTGGGCGCCGAGGGCCGTGGAGCTGCTGCTTGGCGTGGCGATCGTGGTGCTGGTCGTCCGCTCCGGCCGCACGCGAGCGGTCTTCTGGATCGGCCTTGCCCTCTACGTGCTCACCGTCCTCTTCTGGCCGTTCCCGCAGGAGGACCGGTTCGTGGGGAGCACGTGGCCGCTGCTCCTGCTCGCCGCGCTCGCCGCGCTCCCGTGGCCCAGGGTGCGCTGGGGCGTGACCGGGGCCTTCGCACTCGCGGCGACCGTGGCGTTCGCGCAGGGCCGCGGCGTCGAGCGCCATCGCGAGCGGAGCCGCTCGTCGCTCGCGTTGCTGGACTCGCTCAGGCCCCGGATTCCGCCCGGCGCACTCGTGGCCACCAGCAATCCGCCGCTGGTCTACCTGCGCCTCGGCAACCCGACCATCGTCAACTGGCGGGAGCGCAGCTATCGCTGGTACCGGATGGGCTATTGGTCCACCGCGTGGGGGCTGGGCGACGATCTCTGGGCAATCGTTCGCGCGTACCACCCTGATTACCTTATCATCGAGAGGCGCGGGGCCGAGGGGCGCTATGCCGCCGGGAGCCTCATCCGGCAGTGCCCGGGGGTCCTGCGCGAGCTCTGGAGCACGCCGGGGGGCGAGTATCTCTTCGCCGCACGGAGCGACGTCCCCTGCGCTCCCGTCATCGTGAAGCCGTAGGGCGCCGAGGCGCCACCGAGGGATGATGGTCGAGCCTGAGATCAAGCCGGGAGCCGAGGGAGCGCCGCCGCCGCCGGTGGAGGAGCCGCTGCCCTGGCTGGAGGAGCTGCCGCCGCGCCAGATCGTCGCGGAGCTGGACCGCTACATCGTGGGCCAGGGGGCCGCCAAGAAGTCGGTCGCCATCGCGATCCGCAACCGGTGGCGGCGTTCCCAGGCCCCGGACGAGATCCGCGAGGAGATCCTCCCCAACAACATCATCATGATCGGGCCCACCGGCGTCGGGAAGACGGAGATCGCCCGTCGCCTGGCCCGGCTCGCCGGCGCGCCGTTCCTCAAGGTCGAGGCGTCGAAGTTCACCGAGGTGGGCTACGTCGGCCGCGACGTCGAGTCCATGGTGCGTGACCTGGTGGACTCCGCGATCCAGATGGTGCGGGGCGAGCGGGAAGACGACATCTATCCGCAGGCCGAGGCGCGCGCCGAGGAGCGGCTGCTGGACCTGCTCCTGCCGCCGGTTGCGAAGGACGCGCACGCCCCGGTCAAGCCGGGGCCGCAGGCGGGAGAGTCGCCCGCCGGCCCGCAGCGCACCCTGTTCGTCGTCTCCCCCAAGGGGGACGTCACCGAGCGCGCGGACGCCGAGGACGCCAAGCTCCAGGAGCGCCGCGAGCGCACGCGCGACAAGCTGCGCGCGCTCCTCAAGGACGGGAAGCTCGAGGAGCGCGACGTCGAGGTCGAGGTGACGCAGGAGTCCTTCCCCGCGATGGACCTCTTCCAGCAGCCGGGGATGGAGGGACCCGACATCAACGTGATGGACTGGCTCAAGGAGATGCTCCCCAAGCGCAAGAAGCGGCGCACCGTGCGGGTGCAGGAGGCGCGTCGCATCCTGGTGGACGAGGAGCTGCGCAAGCTGGTGGACATGGACGACGTGGTGAACGAAGCGCTGGACCGCGTCGAGAACCACGGGATCATCTTCATCGACGAGCTGGACAAGATCGCGGGCGAGCGCGGCACGGTGGGCCCCGACGTGAGCCGCGAGGGCGTGCAGCGCGACCTGCTGCCGATCGTCGAGGGCTCGACGGTGCAGACCCGCTACGGGCTGGTGCGCACCGACCACGTCCTCTTCATCGCGGCCGGCGCGTTCCACGTCTCCAAGCCCTCGGACCTGATCCCGGAGCTGCAGGGCCGCTTCCCGATCCGGGTCGAGCTGCAGCCCCTGGGCGAGGACGACTTCGTGCGGATCATGACCGAGCCCGAGAACGCGCTCACCAAGCAGTACGCGGCGCTGTGCGCCGCCGAAGGCGCGACGCTCGAGTTCACCCCCGAGGGGATCCGCGAGGTGGCCCGCATCGCGACGGTCCTGAACGAGCGGATGGAGAACATCGGCGCGCGGCGCCTCCACACCGTCC
Source organism: Gemmatimonadales bacterium (assembly GCA_049513575.1). Classification (GTDB taxonomy): domain Bacteria; phylum Gemmatimonadota; class Gemmatimonadetes; order Gemmatimonadales; family JACORV01; genus Fen-1245. The sequence goes on along the minus strand of JBEKVZ010000001.1, from coordinate 461,147 downwards.
TGACCACCTTGCTCGAGGACACCCTCTACGACTTGCCGGATGTGCCCGAGAAGCGCATCGTCTTCGACCGGAGCAAGGTCAAGGAACGGCTGGACGCGATCGTGCACGACGAGGATCTGCGCAAGTACATCCTGTAGCGTGGGAGTCATGCCATGGAGAGCGCACCCAAGCGGCACGTCATTCCCCCCGCGGTCGAGGCGGAGCGGATGCGGCGCTATTCAGTCTTCCTGGTGGTCGGCGCGTTCGTCCTGCTGGGCCTCAACTTCAGTGAGTTGACCCCGGCCCGCCTCCTCTGGTTCGGCGCGGTCCTCCTCGGCGTAATGGGCATCGTCCTGGGGGCCGCCGGCGTCGTGATGCGCGGGCTCCAGTGGCACTATGACAAGCTGGCGGACGAATTCCGGGGCCACCCCCGTGTCACCTCGACCGACGTATCGGGGGGCGTCCGCCCGCCGCCGGCGGCCGAAGCCGAGGCCCCGCCGCCCAAGGCGGAGTAGCCCCGCGGACGCTTGCTGCGGGAGACGGGCAGGGGTAGGTTCACCCTGCCCGCTGTCATTTTGACCGACAAGGCACACACCATGCCCAAGCGCGACTACCTCGTCTTCTCCGACTTCACCAAGCCCCAAGTCGATGCCCTGTTTGCGCTTGCGAACAGGATGAAGGACGGGATGTACAAGGAGAAGCCGCTGGCCGGGAAGACGCTGGCGATGATCTTCGCCAAATCGTCAACCCGGACCCGCGTCTCCTTCGAGGTCGGGACCTACCAGCTCGGAGGCCACGCCCTCTTCCTCTCCTCGCGGGACATCCAGATCGGGCGGGGCGAGCCGATCCCGGACACGGCGCGGGTGCTCTCGCGCTACGTGGACGGGATCATGATCCGCACCTTCGACCACGGGGACGTCGAGCAGCTGGCCAAGTACGCCACGGTGCCGGTGATCAACGGCCTCACCGACCTGCACCATCCCTGCCAGATCCTCGCCGACCTGCTGACGGTGCAGCAGCACCTGGGTGCTTACGCGGGGAAGAAGGTGGCGTGGATCGGGGACGGGAACAACATGGCCAACTCGTGGCTCGACGCCGCGGGGCTCCTGGGCTTCGAGCTCAGGCTGGCCTGTCCCGAGGGGTACGAGCCCGACCACGACGTCTACGAGCGGGCCCGGAAACTCACCAAGACCCTGATCACCGAGGACACGGACGAGGCCGCGGCAGGGGCGGACGTCGTCACCACCGACGTGTGGGCGTCGATGGGTCAGGAGGGCGAAGCGGAGAAGCGCAAGCTCGCCTTCAAGGGCTACGTGGTGGACGAGGCGCTGATGAAGCTGGCGAAGCCGTCGGCGATCTTCCTGCATTGCCTCCCCGCGCACCGCGGCGAAGAGGTGACGGCCGAGGTGATGGAGGGGCCGCAATCCAAGGTGTTCGACGAGGCGGAGAACCGCCTCCACGTTCAGAAGGCACTTCTCGCAACCCTGATGGGATAGGCACGATGGGCGAAGAGCTGAAGCGCACCCCGTTCTACGACCTGCACGTCGCCGCCGGCGCGAAGATGGTGCCGTTCGCCGGCTTCGAGATGCCGGTCCAGTATCCCGAGGGGATCACCGCCGAGCACAACACCGTGCGCAAGGGCGCCGGCCTGTTCGACGTGACCCACATGGGCGAGTTCGAGATCACCGGAAAGGACGCGCTTGCGTTCGTCTCCTACGTCACGTCGAACGATCCGGCCGCGCTGACGGTGGGGCAGGTGCAGTACTCCTGCTTCATGCACGAGACCGGCGGGATCGTGGACGACTGCCTGGTCTACCGCGTCGCCGACAAGATGATGCTGGTGGTGAACGCCTCGAACACGGCCAAGGACTGGGCGCATGTCAGCCGCTACGCGAAGAAGTTCGACTGCAAGCTGGTGAACACGTCCGATCAGATGGCGCTCCTGGCCCTCCAGGGCCCGAATGCGCAGGCGGTGCTCCAGCCGCTCGCGCCTGGCATGAGCCTCGACCAGATCAAGTACTACCACTTCACCACCGGGAAGGTGGCCGGGGTGGACTGCGTGATCAGCCGCACCGGCTACACGGGCGAGGACGGCTTCGAGCTGTATCACGCCAACCAGGACGCGGTGACGCTCTGGCACGCACTGATCAAGCCCGGCGGCCCGGTGAAGCCGGTCGGCCTGGGCGCGCGCGACTCGCTGCGGCTCGAGATGGCGTACCCGCTCTATGGGAACGACATCGACGACGAGACGACGCCGCTCGAGGCGGGGCTCGGCTGGATCGTGAAGCTCAAGAAGGGCGACTGCGTGGGGAAGGCCGCGCTCGAGGCCCAGAAGGCGAAGGGGCTCACGCGGAAGCTGGTGGGCTTCACCCTGAAGGAGCGGGGCTTCCCGCGGCACGGCTTTCCGGTGTGGGTGAATGGCCAGCGGTCGGGGGACGTGCGCAGCGGGACGGTGGCGCCGTCGCTGGGCGAGGCGATCGGCACGGCGTACCTGCCGTTCGCCGTCGCGAAGCCGGGGACGACGTTCGAGGTCGAGATCCGCGGCAAGCGGCTGCCGGCCGTGGTCGTCGAGACCCCGTTCTGGAAGAAAGGCTCGCACCGCTGATCCGGGTGGCGATCCTCACCGTTTCCGACGGCGTCGCCGCCGGGAAGCGCGAGGACCTTTCGGGCGCGATGATCGAGGAGTGGGCGGCGCAGCGCGGGTACGCCATGGCGGCGCGCGACGTCGTTCCCGACGAGACCTCCCGCATCGCGGCCGCGCTGGTGCGCTGGGCCGACGGCGGAGCGGCCGAGTTGATCCTCACGACCGGTGGGACGGGGCTGGCCTCCCGCGACCGCACGCCGGAGGCCACCCGGGCCATCCTGGAGCGTGAGGCGCCGGGGATCGCGGAGGCGCTGCGCGGCGGCGCCGCGGCCCGCGTGCCGCTGGCCGTGCTGTCGCGCGGCGTGGCTGGCGTCCGGGGCGGCGTGCTCATCGTGAACCTCCCGGGCTCGATCGGAGGGGTCCGAGACGGGCTCGCCGCCCTCGAGCCGCTGGTCGCCCACGCGGTTGACCTGCTGAAGGGCAAGACCGAGCACAGCTGATGGCACACCGGGTCCTCATCACCATGGACGATCTCGAGGCGGCGGTCCGCGTGAACGCCGCCTTCGAGAGTGCTTCTTTCGAGACCGCCATGGTCTCGGCCCAGGACGACGCGCGCGCCGCGGTGGCGCGCGCGGACCCGGACCTCGTGATCGTGACGGGCGGGCTGCACGAGGCGCCGGCGGCACGGGTCCTGGGCCTGGTGCGCGACGGCCGCGTCGCGACGCTGGCGCTGCTGGAGCCGACGGAGACCCACCCCGCCGCGGTGGCGCAGCGGATGGGGCTCACCGCCGCCGTGACCAAGCCCGCAGACCCCGCGGAAGTGGTGGCGCTGGGCCGGCGCCTCATCGAGCGCAAGCGGCTGCAGGAGCGGACCGGAATCCTCGGCGACCATCCCGCCATCCAGGAAGTGCTGATCAAGATCGAGCAGATGGCGCCGGTGAGCAGCACGGTGCTGATCGAGGGGGAGTCCGGCACGGGGAAGGAGCTGGTGGCGCACGCCCTCCACGACCTCTCGCCCCGGCGCGGCAAGCCGTTCATCGCGGTGAATTGTGCGGCGCTGCCGGAGACGCTCCTCGAGTCGGAGCTGTTCGGCCACGAGAAGGGCTCGTTCACGGGGGCGGCGGAGCGGCGGCTCGGCCGGTTCGAGATCGCGGACTGCGGGACGATCTTCCTCGACGAAGTCGGGGAGATGCCGCCCGCAACGCAGGTCAAGCTGCTCCGGGTGCTCGAGGACCGGGAGTTCTACCGGGTCGGCGGGGTCGCCCCGATCAAGGTGGACGTGCGCGTCGTGGCGGCGACCAACCGCACCCTCAAGGACGAGGTGATGGCGGGCCAGGTGCGCGCCGACCTCTACTACCGGCTCAACGTCCTCGCGATCTATCTGCCCCCGCTCCGCGAGCGCCGCAGCGACATCCCGCTGCTGGTGCGGCGGTTCATCCACGAGTTCAGCAAGCTGCACGACCGCCCGTTCCGCGGGATCGAGCCCGCGGCGCTGCAGATCCTGGTGGACTCACCGTGGCCGGGGAACGTGCGCCAGCTCCGGAACCTGATCGAGTCGATGGTGGTGCTCGCGCCGACCTCCGAGATCCGGCCGGCGGACATCCCGCGGGAGATCCGCGAGCAGGGGCGCGAGCGGCTGCTGCCGGTCAAGGTGCCTGGCGTCGCGCGCGAGGTGGCGGGGCAGGAGCTGACCTACATCGTGCAGTCGCTCCTCGATCTCCGGCTGCAGGTCGAGGACCTGCGGCGGCGGCTGGACGAGCATCCGCAGCGCGTGGAGGTGATCGAGGTGCCGCACGAGGCGGCGGACACGGAGATGGTGGTCTCGGGGCCGGGTACACTCGAGGCGGGCGGCGCGCGCGGGCGTCCGGCGCCGGGGCAGGTGCTCTACGAGCCGGGGATGACCATGGCCGACGTCGAGCGTGCGACCATCGAGGCGGCGCTCAGGCAGACGCGCGGAAACCGGCGCCGGGCGGCCGATATCCTGGGGATCGGCGAGCGGACGCTGTACCGCAAGCTCAAGGAGTACGAGGAGGGGGCGGGGGCTGGTGGGGGACTTCAAGCCCCACTTGAACCTTAGTGGTCGAAGTGCTTGACATTTCAGAGTTTGCATTGTATCCTGTGGCCGTTATCGCGCCCGGCTGACAGGCAGGAGCTGTCGGGCGATTATTCCAACCCGTTAACTGACAACAACTTAGCAACGCTCACTGGCCCGGCACAGCCCGGGCGTTACTATCTCGGGTGGGGGAAGTGGGTTCGCGAGCGAAGCTGCGGGTTCCGAACCCGAGGAAGCCGGTAAAGGGCCGGCTCGACGCGGGTGGAACGAAGGTGCACCGAGTCAGGAAGCGCTATCGGCGGCGCCTGAAGCACCCGTTGCGCCAGGAGGACTGATGCGCGGTAGGGTGGGCGAATGACCGCCAGCTCCGGACTCCCGGCACGCGGGGAGGCGCCCGAGGCGTGGACGCTGCGGCGGGCGGAGCAGCTCATCACCTCGCTCTCCGGGGTGCTCTCGGCGCGGATCGTCGCGAGCCACGGGGGCGAGATCGAGGAGATCCACGTTCTGACGACGGCGGAGGTGCAGCCGAAGCAGACGGTGCGGAACGTGGAGAGCGCGCTGATGGCGCAGCTCGGGATGAAGGTGGATCACCGCAAGATCAGCGTGGCGCAGACGGCCGAGGTGCGGCCGATCGAGGTCCTGGAGCAGGGAGCGGTGGCGGACGCGGCGAGCCGGCGGAAGCTGGTGTACGCCGACCTGGTCATCGAGTCGCCGCGGCCGAAGCGGGTCAAGATCCGGGTGTTGCTGCGGACGGGGGACGTGGTGGTGGAAGGGACGGAGGAGGGGGTGGACGAGCCGCACAGCCGGGTGCAGCTGGCGGCGCGGGCGGCGGTGAAGGCGATCGAGCAGGGGCTGGTGGACGCCGGGGTCGTGCTGGAGGGGGTGCGGGTGGTGGAGGCGTTCGATCGGAAGCTAGTGTTGGCGGGGGTGCACGGGGTGGGGGGGCGGAGCAGCCAGATGCTGGTCGGGACGTGCGAGGTGAAGGAGAGTCCCGAGCAGGCGGCGGTCCTGGCGGTGCTGGACGCGACGAATCGGTGGTATCTGTTGCAGCGATAGCGGGTTGTTGGGCGTAGCACGTTTGTCGAGCGGAGGAGCTCTTTCACAAAGGATACGGACCCCCGGCGAAGCTCGGAGCGAGCTGAGCGGGTAGGTGAGCGGAGCGTCGCACGCCCGTAGCGAATGGGCGTGACTTCTCGAAGTGAGAGGGGGTGACGCTCGTGTTCGATTTCGGCTGGTTCGCGGCCATTATCGCGGCCATCGTCCGCATGATCATTCAGGGCGGAGACGTCAGTTGGTGAGCATCGCCGGGGGGGCGTATCACCTAGCCATGGCAAGTCGTGTCAGGCTTCTTGTCTTTGCGACCACGGTCGCGGCGTTACTTTGCTTGCTGGCGGTCGGGTGGACGGTACCCCCCGACGACCATGCGAGATTCTGGAACGCCGTCGCGGCGTTTGCCGTCCTGGAGTTCCTCTCTGCCGCGTCCTATCTGAAACTCAGAGTTGGCCGAAGCGAAGCGAGTTCCTCAGTTGCGTTTATTCCGTATCTCGCTTCGTTGCTGCTGTTTGACACCGGCTGGGCGGTGGCGATGGCAGCGGGCGCCGAGCTGGTAGCCGAGTACGGAGTCCGCAAGAAGCCCGCGATCAAGATCGTGTTCAACGTTGCTCAGCATGTGGTTTCCCTCTCGGTGGCTTCGTGGGTCTATCACGCGCTTCTCGGGGCGTCGTCGCTCACCCACTTCGTATTTGCCCCGCCGGCCACCGCGGTGTGCATCGTCGTCTACTTCGCGTTGAACAGCACCTCCGTCACGGCCGTAGTGGCGCTAAGCGACGGGGTTCCGTTCGGTGCTGCCTGGCGACGCATCGCAGGGCCGTCCCTGTTCTACGATGTGTTCTCATCTGCCCTGGGGCCGCTCCTCGCTTACATGTACGTGACTTTTCAGCTGCCCGGCATAGTGCTCCTCGTCCTCCCGATCTTCTTCGTGCGCCATATTTACCAGGCGAACATTCAACTCGAACAGGTAAACCGGGACCTCCTCGAGCTGATGGTAAAGACGATCGAAGCTCGGGACCCGTACACGTCCGGTCACTCGCTCCGCGTCGCGCAGGTAGCCGGCCAGCTTGCGAAGGAGCGTGGACTGGGCGGAAAGGCCGTCGAGCAGATCACGACCGCGGCCCTTCTGCATGATGTCGGGAAGATCCACGAGGACTTCGCGCCACTCCTGCGCAAGGAGGCGAAGCTCGACGCCACCGAGAAGGCTCTGATGCAAACTCACCCGTCGCGATCTGCGGAGCTGGTGTGTACTATCTCCGCGTTTCAGGGTCCGGTCGAGCAGGCAGTGCGGCACCATCACGAGAACTACGACGGAACTGGCTACCCGATGGGGCTAGCCGGTGAAGCGATCCCTGTGGGCGCCCGCATCATTATGGTTGCGGACACGATGGACGCCATGACGACCGACCGTCCGTACCGGCGTGCTTTGAGCTTCGAGCGCGTGATTGAGGAGTTGCGGAAGTGTGCTGGACAGCAGTTCGACCCTGCGCTTGTTGAGTTAGTCGTGCGCAGCACCGCGATCAAGGCCACGGTTGCCGCACGACTTGTGAGGGAACCGCTCCAAGTCCCGCCGGGTGGCCTAGCGGTCTTCGCGCGCGCGGAACGCCCCTTGCGATCAAGCCGTGCCGTGGCCGGTTAGTCTGCAAGCGGCCTGTCTGACGATTCCGAGGGCGCAGTAAAACCCACCCTCATCGACAAGATGCTGTCTTCTCTGGTCTGAAACGCAGCCAGATAAGAACTCCTCTATGCGTATTGCCTCAAGTTCCAACCTCAACCAGTGATCGACGTCCCTCCGGCGCAGATCACGTAGGGCCGAGTCTAGCCGGGCAACGGCTGCCAACTCGTTCGCTTCGTTTATGCACGAGTTCCAAGCATACGCGGCCTCCACGCACCACCGATCGTGAAGAACTCACTCCCTGCCCGCCGCAATTGACCTCAGTTGCTCGCACCAACGGGAGAGGTCCCCAGAGCAGCCGCGCTCCTTCGCACACAGCGCTAGGCCCGCGCAAGCTGCCATGGCGATTCGTCGCTCGCCCATTTCCAGTGCATGCTGTAGCGCCTCCTCGTACTTCTCTGCCGCCTGCTCGGCGTAGCCAGTTTCGAGGGCAAGTTCGGCTTGGTTGGACACTCTGTAGACTCTGTGATACCAGTGGGGATACTGCGAGTCGAGGTGTTCGGCTTCCTGCAGGTAGGACGACGCCACCTCGAACTCGCCACGCGCCTCCTCCACCACTGCCAAGTTGATCAGGGTGGTGATCTGCGCCTGTGGATTGAGCGTGCGTTTGCCAAGCGCCAAGCTGTACCGGAACTGCTCGATGGACTCCGCGAAGCGGCCAACCTGCTTGAGAACCACGCCCAGTCCTTCACGACAGGCGTGGTCCAGTTCCCAGTTCTGTTCCTTCTCCGCCTTGCGCTGAGCCTCCTTGAGCAACGGATAGGCCTGCTCCGGCCAGTAGTACTTCGAGAACACGTACGCCCGCGCAAATAGCGAGTGCGCCGAGGGCTCGGCTCCTGTCGACGCACGCCCCGACCGCCACAGCGCCCGCGCCGTGGCGCGCACCAAACCGATGTCGCAGGTCTTGTCGGCGGTGCGCAGCAGCAGCGTCATCGCGTCGTCCCGGCTTGCGAACGGCCCCAAGCCGCGCGGTCCGAGTAGCTCCTCGAGGTCGGCGCACACGCGCGAGAGCGGCGCCCGTCCGTCGTAATGATCGGCCGCGATCTGAACAAAACGGAATTCGGCCTTCAACTCGTCGGCGAGATCGGGTTGTGCGCGGGCCTCCAAGCACAGCGCGTCCACGTTCTCGAACTGCCTGAGCCCAAGGCGACATACTGCTAGTGCAGCCGCCACTTGGCCGTCATATGGTTCCGACACACGCCGGACCAACTCGAGAGCTTCCGCTCGCTCCTTTACCGCACCCACCGAGCCGGCGAACTCAGCGGCGGCCAGTCCGTGAGCCCGCGCGTCCGCGAACTTCCCCGCGTGCTCCAAGTGCAGCGCCACCTCCATCTGCGCCACCGGGTTTCGCGCTGCTGACTCGGCTAATGCGAGAGCCAGGCGCGAGTGAATACCGCACCGGCCTGCCTCGTCGAGCGTGGCGTCGGCGAGGGGCGCGTAGCTGTCGTGGGCGAACGCGAGCCTGGGGCCGTCGCGCCGCAGGAGCTGCGCGCGGTCCAGCTCGTACACTGCCGAGGCCAGCTCCGCCGGCGCCAGCCGGGTCACCGCCTGGAGCTCGTGCTCGGCCAGGGGACGCGCCGCGACCGCCAGCACCGCCGTGACGGATCGGCCGCCGGCCGACAGCGCGGCAAGGCGGCTCGACGCCGACTGCTCGAACCGCTCCGTCGCGCTGTGCGGCTCGTCCGCGCTGCGAAGCAGCCACGATGCGGGCCGGCTCCCGTCCGCGGGAATGGCCAGCGCCAGTTCGGTGGCGTGCAGGGGATTCCCCCCGGCGATCCTGGCCATGGACGCGACCACGGAGGCAGGTGCTTCGAGGCCCCGCCGCGCCAGGACGTCGCCGATGATGCGCTGAAGGTGGACCTCCTCGAGCGGGCCGACCCGCTGCAGCTGACTGTAGCCCTGAGCCTTCGCCTGCGCCGCAAACTCCTCGAGTTTCTCCCCCGGCTCGCCCGCCCGGACGACGTAGACGAGCAGGGTGCGCTGCGTCGCCACCTGGCGGCCGAAGTAGTGGAGGAGCGCCAGCGTCGTCTCGTCGGCGTCCTGCACGTTGTCGACGACCAGCAGGAGGGGCTCCTCGTAGGAGATGGACTCCCCGGCCCGGCAGGTCGCTTCACAGACCCGGTGGCGCACCGAGTCGTCGGCGGCGAGTGCCGGCGGCGCGTTGGGGAACCGCTCGCGCAGCTCCGGAGCGAGACGGCTCAGCTCGCTGATCCAGACCTGGCTGAGTGCGACGAATCCTGGCAGCTCCGCCATCTGGCGCACCAGCGTCGAGATCGGCGCGAACGGAACGCACCGTTCGGTGGGGAAGCAGCGAGCGATGCACGCCGCGCCGCCGGCCACGCGCACCTGGTCCACCAGCTTCGAGGCGAGGGCGCTCTTACCGATGCCCGCAGGGCCGAGCAGCACGACGCATCCGCCCTGGCCGCCGCGCGCCGTGTCCCAGGCCTGCCAGAGCCGCGCGAACTCGGCCGTGCGCCCGTAGAGCGGCTTGGCCGCCGGCATGACGATCGCCTCGCCCACCCGGCCGGACGACTCCGCGCGGCCGGCGCTCCGCGCGCCGCTCCGCTGGCGCTTCGCCCAGGCGCGCATCTCGGGCCCCGGCTCCGCGCCCAACTCCGCGTTGAGCCTCGTCTCGAACGAGGAGTACCGCCGCAGCGCGAGCGTGCGGTCACCCAACAGGGTCAGGGCCACGAGCTGCGCCAGCATCGCCGTCTCGTCCAGCGCGTCCAGCTCGAGCAGTGACTCCGCGACCGAGCGCATCTGCTCCCAGTCCCCCTCCGTGCGCGCGATCCCGATCAGCTCGTGCAGGGCCCGCCGCATGGTCTCCAGCAGGCGGCGGCGCTCCGTCTCCAGCCAGCGCTCGAAGGCCGGCGCGTTGTGGACCCAGATTCCCTCGAGCAGGTTGCCGCGCCAGAGAGCGCGCGCGTCGCGCTGGCGGTGCTGCGCCGCGCAGCGCTCGAACTCCGCGACGTCCGCCCAGACCACCCCTTCCTTGAGCAGCAGCTCGTCCTTCGCGGGGACAGCGATCGCTTCGCAGCCGAGCATCTTGTTGATCAGGGACGCGGTCTGCGAGAGCGAATGCCGCGCGCGGCTGACGGGGTCCTCGGACCAGAGCAGGTCTATGAGCCGGTCGCGGGGCTCCGGCTGGCCCTGGCGTCGCATAAGGAAAGTGAACAGCGCCATCTGCTTCCTGGTGCGGAAGCCCAGCTTCCGGCCGTCGGCGCCGTGGAGAGACACGGGGCCGAGGCAACGGAACTCGAACTGCGGGCGTCGGACGTCTTCGAATCGGGTCATGGATGCTGCCGGCTGACTGCCACGACTTCTAAGTGCCGAGCATCACCCAGATGTCACCAAACCCGCGGCATCGCAAGGAGATTATCGGGACATCCGAACGGGGAATTACTGGTGTGCGGCTTCGACTACCTCGCGCACCACGTCTTCCGCCTTCTTCGCGGCCGCCTCGGCGTGGAAGTTCACGACGATCCGGTGGCGGAGGACCGGCAGCACCACAGCGGCCACGTCCTCGAGGTCCGCCATCGGCCGGCCGTCCATCGCCGCCCGCGCCTTCGCGCCCAGCACCAAGTACTGCGAGGCCCGCGGCCCGGCGCCCCAGGCCACGTACTCCTTCACCGCCTGCGGTGCCAGTTGATCCGAGGGCCGCGTCATCCGCGCCAGCTTCACCGCAGCCTCCACCACCACCTTCGGCGCCGGCACCCGCCGCACCAGCCCCATCAGCTCGAGCAGCTCTTGCCCCGACAACACCGGCTCCAGCACCGCCGCCGACTCCCCCGTCGTCCACTCGACGATCTTCTCTTCCTCGTCCTTCGACGGATACTCGACGTGCAGCTCGAACATGAACCGGTCGAGCTGCGCCTCGGGCAGGGGATATGTCCCCTCCTGCTCGATCGGGTTCTGCGTCGCCAGCACGAAGAACGGCTCCGCGAGCTTGTAGGTCTGGCTCGCCACCGTCACGGCGTGCTCCTGCATCGCCTGCAGCAGGGCCGCCTGCGTCTTGGGCGGCGTCCGGTTGATCTCGTCCGCCAGCACGATGTTCCCGAACAACGGCCCCTGCACGAACCGGAAGCTCCGCCGCCCCGTCGTCACGTCCTCCTCGATCACCTCCGTGCCCGTGATGTCCGAGGGCATCAGGTCGGGCGTGAACTGGATCCGCGAGAACTTGAGGCTCAGCGCCTCGGCCACCGACGAGACCATCATCGTCTTCGCCAGCCCCGGCACCCCCACCAGCAGCGCGTGCCCGCCGGAGAGGAGCGCCGCGAGGATCCCGTCCAGCACCTCGCGCTGGCCCACGATCCTGCGCCCCACTTCCTCGAGTAGGCGTGTGCGCGCGGCGGCGAGCCGCTCGAGCAGCTCGACGTCGCGGTCGCCCTTGCCGGGAAGCGGCAATGTGCTCATCGGACCGCAGGATACCCCGGGGGCCGCGGTTGGGTCAATTCGTCGGTCGGTCGGCCCCTTGAGTGCCACCAGGGCTTTGAAGGGTGGGTAGTCCCGCAACGGGACCAGCTCGAAGGCGGTGCCGTGCCATCCGAGGCTGTAGCGGCCGCCGTGGTTCAGGTAGTCGCGCAGGGCGGCGACCGCCTCCTCTTTGCGGCCGAGCAAGGCGAAGATGCGAGCGATGTCCAGGCCGTTGTTCCGGGCCGTGTCGGCGCGCAGCTCCTCGATGCGCCGCAGGGCGGTGGCCGTGTCCCCCGCAGCGGCCGCGATGCGCGCGCCGGAGTTCACATAGAAGGGGTTGTCCGGGAACTCCCGGGCCAGGTCCGCGAACAGGCGGCCCGCCTCGGCGTAGCGGCGCAAATAGTAGTTCTCCGTCGCCATGCTCGACCGAACGCTCTCGTCCTTACGCCGCTGGGCGGGCAGCGCTTGGTACCAGGCCAAGGCCTGGTCCTCCATGCGCCGAAACTCATCCTTGGTGCGGTGCTCGAAGAGCTCGGCGGCGACCTGATGCATCAGCTGACCCGGTGCCCGGGGGTTGGGGAGCGCGCGGCTCGCGGTCAGGAGCTGGTCCAGCTCCGCCATCCTGCCCAGAGCGACAAGTGCGCGGGCCTCGTCGATCACGTGGGAAAGGTCGCCGGGGTCCCGCCTCCTTGCTTCGCGCACCAGCTCCAACTCCTCCGCATAGCGGCCGAGCCCGTGCAAGGCGTCGGCCTCGACGCTGTACCAGTACTGCCAGTCGCGCCCCCAGGTGCTGACGGTGTCGCGGAGGCGGTAGAATCTCGGGGCTTCTGAGAGGTGGTTGGTCCGCACCGCTGTCCAGAGGGCAGGCCACGCCCAGAACTGCGAATCAACCTGGAACCCGGCCGCCGCCGCCCGCCACTCGTCCTCCGGCGACTGGCCCCACGTCTGCACGAAGTCGAGAAAGACCGTTTCACCCCGGGTCAGGTGGGCACGCCGCGCCTCCATCGCGCGCACGATCGAATCGGTGACGCGCGAGCGGCCCAGGTTCGCGTTCGCCGCAGCCAACCACAGGGCGGCGACGTGCTGCGTCGAGTCGCGCCGCACAATCTCCTGGTAGACCGGGATGGCCTCCGCATACTTGGCCCGGAACAACAACTGATCAGCGCGGTTCCAGAGCCTGAACAGCTCGAGGCTGCTGGGCGGAGTGTAGAGCGCCGCGTCGTAGTCCCTGAATGCGGGCGATAGATAGAAGGCCGCCGCTCCGAGGATCCGCTCCTTCGCGGCGTCCACGACGCGGCCCGCGTCCGTCGCGGGACCTCGCTCGGCGGGAAGGCTGAAGATCGTCTTGAGATCGCGGGCCCGGAGCAGCTGCGACTGCACCTCGAGCGTGTGGCCCCGTTGGTAGATCACCCCAGTTACGAGGGTCGCCGCGCCGCTCGATTTCGCGATCCGGCTCAGCATCTCCGGGGTCGCGGCGACAGGCTGGGATGTCCCCAACACGGCGCGCCGCGGCTTCACGGCGCCGAGCCCGGCCTCCTCGATCCCCGACTCGATGCGGTCCGCTGCCAGCTCGCCCACGTCCTTGAGGTCGGGCGACGTGACGCGGGCCTCGAAGGGAAGCACCAGGACCGGCTCCCGCGCGTCCGCCACCCTGGCCGCGCTCCGGCGGGCGCGCCACAGCGCCCAGCCGCCGGCGGCCAGGGCCACAACGACGGCCGCGGCAACCGCGGCAGTCCACCACCTGCGGCGCGCCCTTGCGGCCGCCCGCGTGGCCGGGACCGCCGCCGTCGGCGTGATCCCTCCGCTCGGCGTCGCCATCACCTCGAGCTGCTGGTGTACTTCGTCCGCGGTCTGCCAGCGGTCCGCAGCCTTCTTCTCCAGACACCGCATCACGATGGTCGCCAGCGCCGGCGGCACCGCAGCGCGTTTGGCGCTCACCGGCTCCGGCGCCTGCGTCACATGCGCCGCGAGGACGAGTTGGGCGGAGCCGGCGAAGGGTGGGGCGCCGGTGAGCATCTCGTACGCCATCGCGCCGAGGGCATAGAGGTCGGCGCGGTGATCCACGTGAGGCTCGGCCGCGGCCTGCTCCGGCGACATGTAGGCCGGCGTGCCGAGGGCCACGCCGATTGAGGTGAGGTGAGAATCACCCGTGGCGGCGCTGATCGCCTTGGCCACGCCGAAGTCTGTCACCATCGCGTGGTGTCCGGAGATCAGCACGTTGTCGGGCTTGATGTCGCGGTGCACGACGCCGTGCTCGTGGGCGTAAACCAGCGCGTCTGCCACGTCGCGCAGCAGGCGCACCGCATCCGCCACCGGCAGCTCGCGCTCGCGCGCCAGCCGCGTGCGCAGCGACTCGCCCTCGATCAGCGGCATCGTGTACCAGACGAGGTCGTCGCTCTGGCCGGCGTTGAGGAGTGGAACGATGTGCGGGTGCTGAAGGGAAGCGGCGAGCTGGATCTCGCGCCGGAACCGCTCGGCGTTGACCCCGGCTCCCATCTCCGGCGGGAGGACCTTGATCACCACCTTCCGGCCGAGGGCTGTCTCTTCGGCCAGGAAGACGCGGCTCATCCCGCCGCCGCCCAGCTCGCGGTCCACGCGATACACGCCACTCAGCGCGGCCTGCAGGCGGGCCGTTAGGTCAGTCATGCGCTACCGCTTCCCCAGCTTCTGCTTCAGCTCCTCGAACCAGTTCTCGACCACGATCAGCGGGGCCACCTGTGGTGCGCCCGCGCGCACGACGCGCGTCATGAGGAACCGGCCGTCGGCAGCAATGTCGGATGCCGTGTAGTACGCCGTGCTGTAGATGTCGTCGCCGAGCCGGAACAGCGTGCGTCGCTCGCCCAAGTGCGGCACCGGCCCGGCGGCAACCGGCACGGCGACGAGGTTGCGAGCCAGATCCACGAAGAACAGCTCCCGTCCGCTCCGGGACCAGAGCGGTGAGTGGCCGCCGTTCGCGGACACCTGCCACTTCCCCGCCTCGACGTTGGGGAACGGCCGCACGTACACCTCGTTGCGGCCCGTCTCGTTCGTTTCGTACGCAATCCAGTGGCCGTCCGGGGAGAGCGCGGCCGCGGCCTCGTCGAACGCCGGGCTGGCGAGCAGCGGCCTCGCCACGCTGTCCACGCCCAGGTGTTGGACGAGAATGTCGCGGCGGCCGGCCTCCCCTCCTGCGCGGGTCACGAGCCACTGTCCATCGCGCGTCCGCGCGACTTCGTAGACATCCTCGGGCAGGGCGAGTACCAGCTCCTCCGAGCCGGTGCCGTCGGCGCGCTTGCGGTAGATGCGCGACCTGCCGCCGCGCATGCCAACGTAGTCCACCCAGCGGCCGTCCGGCGACCACCGGGGCCGGTATTCCGAACCGCTGTCGAACGAGACGCGCGACAGGGGCCCCCGCGGCAGTTGCTTGATCCAGATGTCGGAGCCCGCGTCGGTCGACAGCCCAATCGCCAGGCGCTTGCCGTCCGGCGAGAGCGACCATCCGGGGTTGCTCCCAGTCAGGGCGTGGCGGAGCCGCCAAGAGGAGTCCACCGGCGTTTGTCGGCCCAGCCGATCCACCCATACCATCTCGTAGCGGAGCAGTGACAAGGTCAGCGCGCCCGGCCGCGTGATGAGCGTGCCTTCGGACGACACGGCTGCCAGGGGCCCGAACGGGTAGATCACGGAGACATTGTCGAGCACCGGCACGGGAGATCCACGCACCTGAAGGGTCCGCCGATCGAATGGCACCGCGAGCATCCTGCCGTCGAGCCGCACGTAGATCACGTGCCCCGTCGGGACGTACCAGCCCATCACCGCGCCCGTCAGAAGACGGCGCGCGGCGCCGGAGCGCAGGTCGAGTACCCAGACATCCAGATCGGTCGTGCATCCGCCCCGGCACAGGGTGAACAAGACGCCCCGGGCCCGCGGGAGCGGCGTCGGAAGGGCCGTGTACGCCGAGTCCGAGCGAAACACCACCGTGGATGGCCCGCCGACGTCCCGGATGCGCCGCAGCTCTTGTCCGCTCAGCTGGACATACACGAGGCTCCCATCGTCGAGCCACGCCAAACCGGGAAGGTCGGAGACGGAATCGGCCACGGTGATCGCCGCTCCGCCGATGACGGGAACCTTCTTGAGCTGTCCGTTCTGGACGTAGGCGAGCCACTGCCCGTCCGGCGAAAAGGTGAAGTTGTACACACCCGCGGTGCCGGGGAGCGGCGTCGCGTCGAAGCGCTCGCGCGCCTTGACCCAGAGCTGGGTGCCGCTGTCGCCCGGTCCGACGTAGACCAGATGCGAGCCGTCGGGCGAGAGGGCGAATGGCCGGTCCGGGCGCGGCGCCTGCTGCTCCGGGAGCGTGATGGCGTAGCGGTGCACCGGGGGCGTGGGGGCGGGGCGGAGATAGGCCCAGGCGGCCGCCGCGGCCATGGCGGCAGCCACGACCGTCATCGGCACGGCGAGGTGGCTGCGCCAGTCGCGCCGACGGGGGGCCAGCGCGCCAGCGGCGCTGGTCGTCGCGCCCGCGGACGTGAACGAGGGATTGGCGAGCGCCGCCGCGAACTCCGCGGCCGATGCGAACCGGTCCGCCGGCAGCTTCTCGAGCGCCCGCAGCACCGCGGCCTCGACGTGCCGCGGGATGGTGTGACGCTGCAGGGTGAGCGCGCGGGGCTGCTCCGTCATCACCCGCGCCACGATGGCCTGCGCCGTCGGCCCCGTGAACGGCGGCTCCGCGGTCAGCATCTCATACAGCACGCACCCAAGGGCGTAGACATCCGCCTTGGGCGTGATCTCCTTCTGCCCCATCGCCTGCTCGGGCGCCATGTAGTGCGGAGTCCCGAGGCTCATCCCCGTCTCCGTGATCCGCGTGCCGGCGCCCGCCGTATGCACCGCCAGCGCGATCCCGAAGTCCGCCACCAGCGCCTGTCCCTCCTCCAGCAGGATGTTCTCCGGCTTGATGTCGCGATGGACGACGCCGTGGCGGTGCGCATAGTCCAGCGCGCCCGCCACCTCCGTGGCGATCCGCACCGCCTCCTCCACCGGCAGCTGCCCTTCCCGGTTGAGCCGGTCGCGGAGCGATTCGCCTTCCACGTAGGGCATCACGTAGAAGACCAGCCCGTCGGCCTCGCCGGAGTCGTGCAGCGGCAGGATGTGCGGGTGTTGCAGGTGGGCGGTGGTCTTGATCTCGGCGAGGAACCGCTCGGCCCCCAGGATCGAGGCCAACTCGGGGCGCAGGACCTTGAGAGCGACCTCGCGGTCGTGACGGATGTCGTGGGCGAGGTAGACTGTGGCCATCCCGCCCGCGCCCAGCTCGCGCTCTATCAGGTAGCGGTCGGCCAAAGCGGTGGAGAGCCGAGCGATGGGATCGCCCATAAGCACTCCGGGGAGGCTAGAGGGCTTCAACATACAGGCGACCTCGAGGCCGAGCCAGCGGACGGCGGCGCCTGCGCTTCCTGGCCAGCCACATCGCGCGCTGATAAGGTGCTAGGCGGCCATTCACAGCCGCTTTGCCACTCTTTTCACAAGGGGTATATTTCCGCCGCCCGAATGGCCCAGGACCCGGACGAGAACGCTGAAAGCCGCGGTTTCGGCGCGGGTTACGCGATCGTCGCAGCCGGGTTCCAGCTGGCCTTCGCCGTCCTGCTCTTCCTCGGCGCCGGCATCCTCGTGGATCGGTGGCTTCACACGAAGCCGATCTTCACCGTGATCGGCGTGCTGGTGGGGCTCGGCGCAGGGATGTACGTCTTCATCCTCCGCGTGCTGGCGGAGTCGCCGAAGCGGACTACGCAGGGCGGCCCGACGGGGAAGGCGTCGTGAGCTGGGTCGGCCGGATGGCGCTCATCGGCGGCGCGGCCGAGCTGGTGGTCGCGGCGCTCGCCCTGCTGGACGCGGGCGCGATGGGGCTGGTGGCCGCGCTGGTGGGCGGCGGCATCGCGACGGCGGCGCAGGTCACGGCGGTCGCGCTGCTCAGGCCAGGGATGAAGGCCCAGACCCCGGAGTTCGTGCGGCGCTGGGCCACGGGGATCGCCATCCGCGGCGCGAGCGCGCTGATCGTGGTGGTGCTGGTGTTCGTGACGAAGGCGGTGCTGCCGCCGCTCTGGGTGGTGCTTTCCTTTCTCGCCGTGCTGTTGACGCTCCTTTACGCGGAGACGCGGTTCCTCGAATGATGCAGACGCCCGACATCGGCCGGATGATCCTCGAGCGCACGGGGGACGCGCACGAGATCGAGGTGCCGTTCGGCGAGTGGCTCCACGTCGGCCCGATCCACCTGCCGACGGGGTGGGTCATCCACGTCGGGCGGGCCGCGGTCGACCTGTCGCCGACCCGCAACGTGGTCTTCATGATCGTGGCTGCGGTGCTGGTCTGGCTCACGCTCTACTTCACGGGCCGCGCCCTCAACCGGCAGCGGACGGAGGGGAGCGGCGCGCCGCGCGGCCTGGCCAACATGATCGAGGCCGCCGTCCTGTTCATCCGGAACGACGTCGCCATCGCCAGCATCGGGCACAAGAACGGGGCCAAATTCGCGCCGTACATCCTGACCCTGTTCTGGTTCATCCTCTACTGCAACCTGCTCGGCCTGATCCCCTACGGCGAGAAGCCGACGGGGAGCTACATGGTGACCGGCGCGCTGGCGCTGACGGCGCTGGTCACGATCGAGGTGTCCGGGTTCCTGACGCTGGGCCCCAAGGGATACCTCAAGACGATCGTCTTCACGCCGCCCGGGACGACGGGCATCACGGCGGTGCTGCTGACGCTGATCATGACCCCCATCGAGATCATCGGGAAGATGGTGAAGCCGTTCGCGCTGATGCTGCGGCTCTTCGCCAACATGGCCGCCGGCCACTTCGTGATGCTCTCGCTCCTGGCGCTGATCTTCCTGTTCGGCAACATCGCCTACTTCCGCTGGCTCATCGCCGGCGGATCGGTGGCGTTCACGCTGTTCATGATGGCGATCGAGCTGCTGGTGGCGTTCATCCAGGCGTACGTCTTCGCGCTGCTCACGTCCACGTTCATCGGACTGCTGCAGCACGAGCATTAATCACGCATCACCTTTCGGGAGGAAGTGAGATGTTCATGCAAGCCGTAGCGGACGCGGCCGCGGTCGCGAAGAACAACAACGCGCTGCTGGGCGCCGGGCTGGGGCTGGGGCTCGCGGTGATCGGCGCCGGGCTGGGGATCGGCCGGATCGGCGGCCAGGCGGTCGAGGCGATCGCGCGGCAGCCCGAGGCGTCGGCCGACATCCGGGGCGCGATGATCCTGACGGCGGCGCTGGTGGAAGGCGTGGCGCTGGCGGCGGTGGTGTTCGCGCTCCTCTTCAAGGTGCTGTGATGCCAGTTTTCAGCCTTCTGCTGCAGGCTGCGGAAGAGACCCCCAAAGGGCCCTTCACCATCAACCCCGGCGTCTCGCTTTGGACGCTGGTCGTCTTCCTGCTGCTCCTCTTCGCCCTCGGCAAGTGGGCGTGGCCGGCCATCCTCAAGGCGGTCGAGGAGCGGGAGAAGAAGATCCAGGCGCAGATAGAGGCGGCCGAGAAGGCGAACCGGGACGCGCAGCAGGTGCTGGCGGACTACCAGAAGAAGCTGGCCGCCGCCCAGGGCGAGGCGCAGGAGCTGCTCGCCGCCGGGCGCGCCGCGGGGGAGAAGCTGCGCGAGGAGATCATGGCCCGGGCGCGCGCCGAGCACGAGGAGCTGATCGGCCGTGCGCGGCGCGAGATCGTGGCCGAGCGCGAGAAGGCCGTGGCGGACCTGAGGCGCGAGGCGGTCGAGCTGACGCTGGCCGCCGCCAGCAAGGTGATCGAGAAGAACCTCGACACGGAGGCCGACCGCCGGATGATCCAGGAGTACCTGAACAGCCTCAAGAGCACGCAGTCGTGAGAGACACCGCCGTCTGCCGCAACTACGCCGAGACGCTGCTCGCCGTGGCCGAGAAGGAGCGGCAGGTGGAGCGCTACGGCGAGCTGATCGACACGGTGGCCGGCGTGCTGGCGGCGGACCCCGCTCTCCGCGGCGTCTTCATGTCGCCGCGCGTGCCGAAGCAGACGAAGCAGCGCCTGATCGAGCAGGCGCTGTCCAAGGTGGCGCCCGTTTCCTTTGTCCGCTTCCTCCAGGTGGTCGTGCAGCGCGGGCGGCAGTACCTGCTCACCGGCATCGCCGAGGAGTACGAGCTGTTGGTGGACCTGCACCTGAACCGCGTGCATGCGGTCGTCGCCACCGCGCGGCCGGTGGACGAGAAGCTCGCGGCTGCGATCGGGAAGCGGCTCACCGAGGTGTTCGCCAAGGAAGTGCTGCCGCATTTCCGCGCCGATCCGGCGCTCCTGGGCGGGATCGTGGTCCGGGTGGGCGACCGCGTGTTCGACGGATCCCTGCGGCGCAAGCTGAAGCTGCTCCAGCACCGGATGCTGCACGCCCCGCTAGGCGAGACAGCAGCAGCGGAGTAAGCTTTACGGGTGCACGCGCTCGCCGCGGTCGCCGCCCTCCTTTTCCAGCAGTCCCAGCTCCCGCCCTCGACGGGACCCCGGCCGTATTTTCAGCAGGACATCCGCTTCACGACCCAGGCGCGGCTCGACGAGCCCTCGGGAGTGCTGAGCGGCACCGGGCGGCTGATCTACAAGAACAACAGCCCCGACACGCTCACTCAGATCGCATTCCACCTGTACCTCAACGCCTTCCGTCCCGGTTCGAGGTGGGTGGCGCGCGAGGAGGCCGAGGACGGCTTCAGCCGCTGGGCGAGCCTCCCCGATCCGTACTACGCCTACGAGCGGCTGAGCCGCGTCGCGATCGGTGGCGTCGGAGTGGAAGCGCAATACCCCGGTGCGCCCGACTCGACGGTGGTCGTGTTCGCTCTTTCCCGGCCGCTGGCCCCCGGCGATTCGACCGTGGTGGACCTCGACTGGACCGCGCGGCTCAGCGTCATTCCGCGGCGGCAGGGGCGGCGGGGCCGGCGCTTCGACTTCGCGGAGTGGTATCCCGAGGTCGCGACCTACGACCGCTACGGGTGGGAGGCGCACGCGCTCTATCCCGAGGGCGAGTTCTACGGCGAGTACGGGACCTACGACGTCACGCTCGATCTGGCCGCCGACCAGGTGTGCGGCGCGACCGGTGTGCCGGTGGAGGGCGACCCGGGGTGGTCCGGCGCGCGCGCGACGCCCAACACGCCGGTGACGCTGCAATCGGACTGGTACGGCAACCCCCTACCCCCTACACCCTATACCCAGCCCGTGGAGCCGGACCGCAAACGGGTCCGCTTCATCGCCCACGACGTCGAGCACTTCGCCTTCTCCTGCAATCCCGACTACGTGTACGAAGAGGGGCACTACGGCCCCACGGTGATCCACATCCTCTATCTGCCGACCGACACGGCGTGGGCGAACGGCGTCGCGGCGCGGCGCACCGAGAACGCGCTCGCGTGGCTGGACTCGCTCTACGGTCCGTACGCCTGGCCACAGGCGACGGCGCTGCATCGGATCGAGGGGGGCGGGACCGAGTTCCCGATGATGGTGATGCTCGGCGGAGCTGGGCAGGGCCTCATCCTCCACGAGATCGGGCACCTCTACACCTACGGGATGCTGGGCAACAACGAGTGGAAGGAAGGGTGGCTGGACGAAGGGTTCACCAGCTTCCAGACGCTGTGGGCCGAGCAACGGTGGGGCATGGCGGGGCCGGATGAGGACACCCAGCGCTACATCCTGGAGCTGGACCTGGGCGGCTGGAGCCAGCCCGTTGTGCTGCCGGCGGAGGAGTACGCCAACTACCAGACGTACGCGGCGATGATCTACGTCAAGGGGCAGCTGATCTACGAGATGCTCCGCTACGTGCTGGGCGAGGACACCCTCCGCCGCGCGGTGCGCGAGTACTATGCGCGGTACCGCTTCAAGCACGTTTCTTCCGAGAGCTTCCAGCAGGTGTGCGAGGAGGTCTCGCACCAGGACCTGGGGTGGTTCTTCGCGGAGTGGCTGCACGGCACGCCGAGGGTGGACTACGCTCTGCGGAAGGTGCGGCGCCGGAGGGTTGCGGACGGCTGGGTCACCGACATCGAGATCGTGCGACTCGGCGACGGCGTGATGCCTGTGGACATCGCCGTGCCGGTCGGCGACACGACGCTGATCGTCAGGGCGCGCGGCATGGACCGGCGTGAGACGGTCGAGGTGCACACTGCGGCGAAGCCCGGGCGCATCGAGCTGGACCCCGCGCGCGAGACGATGGACTGGAACTACCTCAACAACCTCGAGGGGTCGCACCTCCCCTTCCGTCCGCTGGTCGGGACGGCACGCGTCGAGCACCACCTCGGCTGGGGCGCGGAGACGCCCGCGCGGCGGGACCGACTCGTCGTCAACTGGCTGCCGCTGGCCTGGTACAACAACGCCGGCGGCGTGACGGTGGGCCTCCAGTCGCGATCCAACTACCTCGGGCAGTTCGATCAGAACGAGGCGCAGGTCACCTGGCCCACGGGTCTCAGGGACGGCCCGGGCGGTCTGGGCTCCAGGTGGCGGCCGGACTTCTACCTCTCGCTCAAGAACCCGGTGATGGGGCAGCGCCCGCGCGTCGAGAGCGAGTTGGCGGCCTGGTCCGTCGAGGGGCGCACCGGCGGCCGCGTCGCGGGCTCGCTCGACCTGACGCGCGAGCTGGACGGGCCGGAGGCGGCGAGCGCGGGCGCGAGTGCTACGCTGATGACGGTGACGGACGCCGCGTACCTGGACCCGCAGCGCTGGGGTGACGTCAACACCGCCGAGCTGACAATATGGGCGGCGCACACGCGGTTCGGCGCCGGGAGCACGCGGAGCGCTCGCATCGAGCTGACGGTGGGTGAAGCCTTCGCGGTCGAGACGCCGACCACGTGGCCGTGCGGGCCGGTCATGTGCTCCCCGCTCCCGCCGCTTAAGATCGCAGTCCGGGGCCACACCTACGCACGCGGCTCTATCGTGTCCCGGCGGTCCTGGCGGCTGGGCAGCTTCGACCTCGGCACGCGCGCAATTCTGGCCGGCACGATAGGCGGGACCACGGTGCCCATTCAGCGGCGGTTCTTCGTCTCGGGCGCCGATCCCTATGCGACCTTCGACAACCCGTTCCTGCGGAGCCGCGGTGCCCTGTTCACGGGCGACGACCCCTACCAGGCACCCGGCGGCGGCGACGTACGGGGCTTCATCCCTCAGTCGGCGGCCTCGTGGCTCGCCGGCCTCGGAGTCGAGGCGGGGCCGCGGCTGGTGGACCGGCCCGAGCGGCGGCTGTTCAGCAGCGTCTCGGTCGTGGTCTTCGCGGACGGCGCGCTGCTCGATCGGGCGGCCATCGGCCGCGATGCCGCGGCGGACGCTGGGCTCGGCCTCCGTGCCACGCACCGCATCGGCCCCACGCGCTTCGTCACGCGGCTCGACTTCCCCGTGGCGGTGTCATCACCGATCTACGCGGTGGGAGGCAAGGCGGGGGACGGCGTGCTCAAGGTGCGCTGGGTTTGGAGCCTCGAGGCGGCGCTGTGATCGGGGGCGGCGAGCAGGGGCTCGACCGGCGGGGCTTCATCTCGGAGGCCGCGAAGTACCTGGCCCAGCAGGCGGGAAACCTGCTGGCCGAGCGGTACGCGCCGCGCCGGCACTACCGCCCGCCGGGCGCAGTGTCGGAGCCGGCGTTCCTCGCGGCGTGCACGCGGTGCGGGTACTGCTTCGAGGCGTGCCCGGTGGACGCGATCGTCGCGGCCCCGCCCGCGGCCGGGCTCGCCGCCGGGACGCCGATCATCGAGCCGCTGGTCCAGCCGTGCATCGCCTGCGAGGGGATGTTCTGCGCCCAGGTCTGCCCGACCGGTGCCCTGGTGCCGCCGCTCGACGGATGGGCGCGCGAGCGGATCGGCGCGCTGGCCCTGCTCACCGACCGCTGCATCGCGTTCCAGGGGATCGAGTGCGGCGTCTGCGCCCGGGTCTGCCCGGTCGGCGCCGCGGCGCTCGACCTCGACGCGCAGGGCCGACCCGTCCTGGGCGCGGCGTGCGTCGGCTGCGGCGTGTGCGTCCGGGCCTGCGTCACCACACCTTCCTCCTTGACCCTCGCCCTGCCGAGCGACGCATGAACGAGCATCCGGGCCGGTTCGAGCCCAAGCGGGTCGACAAACCCTGGGGCTACGAGATCCACTGGGCGGTGACCGACCGCTACGTGGGGAAGATCCTGCACATCGAGGCGGGACAGCTCCTGAGCCTCCAGTACCACAACCTGAAGGACGAGTCCATCTACGTCTTGCGCGGCCGCATGATCTTTCGCTACAAGGACGAGCGGGGCGAGTTGGTGGACCGCGAGATGATCGCCGGCGAGGCGCAGCACGTGCCGCCCGGCATGGTGCACCAGTTCGAGGCGCTGGAGCACACCGACGTGCTCGAGGCCTCGACTCCACATCTGGACGACGTGGTCCGACTCAAGGACCGCTACGGGAGGGCGTAGCGTGCAGGTCATCATCCCGCTGGCCGGCAAGGGCACGCGGCTCCGGCCGCTCACGCATCTGGTCCCGAAGCCGCTGATCAAGGTGGCCGCTCGCCCCGTCCTGGACTGGGTGATGGACCGGCTCGAGGGGCTCGACGTCGAAGAGCTGATCTTCATCACCGGGCACCTCAAGGAGCAGGTCGAGACTTACGTCCGGAAGCGCTATCCGATCCCCAGCCGCTTCATCGAACAGAAGGTGCAGGACGGCACCGCGGGCGCGGTGCACCTCGCGCGGCCCGCCATCCACGGGCCGGTGATGATCATCTTCGTGGACACGGTCTTCGACGCCGACCTCTCCATCGTCAAGTCGAGCACCGACGACGGGATCATCTGGGCCAAGGAGGTCGAGGACTACCAGCGCTTCGGCGTCGTCGTCACCGACGCCAATGGCTACATGACGAAGATCGTCGAGAAGCCGAAAGAGCCCATCTCGAAGCTGGCCAACATCGGGCTCTATTGGATCCGGGCCGTGGACCAGATGTGGCAGGGCATCGACCACGTGCTGGCCGCGCCGCAGAACAAGGGGGAGTGGTTCCTCACCGACGCGTTCCAGTGGATGATCGAGCGCGGCGCGAAGATCCGGACGGCTGAGGTCGCCGGGTGGTACGACTGCGGCACCGTCGAGACGACGCTGGAGACGAATCGGATACTACTGGAACAGCAGTTGTCAGACGGCAAGGTGCCAGGCTGGGCGTCGGCGGGCGGCAAGAAGCGGACGACGGCGGCGCGGCGGTTCAGCCCTTCGGTCCAGATCATCGAGCCGGTGCACATCGACGCGGACGTGGTGGTCGAGGAGTCCACGGTCGGGCCCAACGTGAGCATCGAGGCCGGGACGGTGATCCACGGCAGCGTGGTGATGAACGCCATCGTCGGCCAGCGCTGCCGGATCGAGCACTGCCAGCTCGACGGGGCGATGCTCGGCGACGACGTGACGGTGATGGGGCTCAGGGGCTCCGCCGCCCTCGGCTCCCACTCCGAGGTGCGGGCGGGCTAGGTGTAGCGCGCCATCGCGAGGTCCACGATGTCGCGCAGCATGTCCGGGTAGGTCCGCCCCGAGGCCCGCGCGGCCATCGCGAACTCGGCGCCGGAGGAGAGCCAGGGATTGGGGTTCGCCTCGAGCACGTACACCTCGCCCTTGGGCGTCAGCCGGAGGTCGATCCGGCCGTAGTCCCGCAGCTTCACCGCCCGGTAGGCCGCGATCGCCCGCTCCTGGATCTTCTCCACCAGCTTCGCGTCCAGATCCTCGACCACGCGCGAGCGCACCCGCCTGTAGATCTCCGTGCCCTTGCCCCACTTCACCTCGCCGCTCGCGATCCTCGGCACGCCGGCGGGCAGGTCCGAGAGGTCCATCTCGACCAGCGGCAGCGCCTCGGGCGTCTCGTCCCCCAGAATCGCCGCGTAAATCTCCCGCCCCTCGATGTACTCCTCGATCAGCGCCGGCGAGTCGAACTCGGTGTGGATGTAGTGGATCCGCTCCATGAGCTCCTTCACGCCGTGCACCACGGACGCGGCCTCGATCCCGATCGAGCCGTCCTCCGCGATCGGCTTCACGATCAGCGGGAACTCGATGTCGTGCGCGTGGCCGAGCCGCCCCTTGTACGAGACGGCGAAGAACGGCGTCCTGATCTTGTGGAAGGCGAAGACCTTCTTGGCGAGCGACTTGTCCTGCGCGAGGTAGAGGCCGTGGGGCCCGGCGCCCGTGTACGGCTTGTCCAGCAGCTCGAGGTAGGCGGCGAGGTGCATGTCCTTGGTGTCGTCGCCGGCGTACGACTCGGTCAGGTTGAAGATGAGGTCGGCGCTGCAGCGCGCCACGGCGAGGAGGCTGGGGTTGTTGCCGTCGACCACGAAGTACGACGGCTCGTGCCCGAGTTGCGTGAGGGCCTCGAAGATCTCCTCGCGGTCGAGCTTCGGCCGGCGCGCGCGACGTCGCGGGCGCTTCCGCGCGCCGGGCGGCGGCGCCATCTCCGGTGCCGTCGGCTCCTCCACGCCGTCGTCCCAGGTGTCGTAGAGGATCGCGATCTTCAACCCTGCCTGGCTCATGCGGTCCCCGCGGCGGGTCGCCCTACGGTAATACGCGGCGCGACGGCAGACAATGAGCCGAAGGCACCTTCGTCCGGAGGACTACGAGTCCGACAGGCCTGCGGCGGCGCAGGCCACGAGCAGCGCGCGGAACAACCCGGCGGGGGCGTCCACGTTCTCGTACCACTCGGTCTCGAGGTGCGCGTCCCCGCCGCGGCCGCCCGCCCCCAGCGCGATGCCGGGGACGCCGCGGCTGATCGCGATGTTGGCGTCGGTCGAGGCCGCGGCCAGCTCCGCCTTGTGCCCCACGGAGAGCGTGGCGGAGACGGCGGCCTGGACGAGCGCGTGGGACGGCGCCGTGGCGCCGGAAGGGCGCTGGCCCAGCGGGATGATCTGCAGCGTGAGCGGCAGCGTGCCGGCCGCGCGGCGCCGGTTGGCGACGTCGAGCGCGCGGCCCAACGCCTGCGTGGCGCCGCCGTACAGCGCGTCCAGCGCGTCCTCGCCCTCGGAGCGGAGGTCCAGCTCGAGCCAGGCTTCCTGCGGAATGGTGTTGAGGCCGGATCCGCCGCCGATGCGGACCACGCTGGCCGTCGTGCGCGGCTCGGCGGGGAGCGGCAGCTCGCCGATCGCTGCGGCGGCGACGCCCACCGCGTGCGCGGGGTTGGCGACGCCGAACGCGGCCCACGAGTGGCCGCCCGGCCCGCGGAACGCGGCGCGCAGGCGGCGCGAGCCGAGGGCGCGATGGACCACGCGCTCCGTCCCC
Source organism: Gemmatimonadales bacterium (assembly GCA_049513575.1). GTDB lineage: Bacteria > Gemmatimonadota > Gemmatimonadetes > Gemmatimonadales > JACORV01 > Fen-1245. The sequence continues at coordinate 434,192 of JBEKVZ010000001.1, read as the reverse complement.
GCGCCGTCCAGCGCGATGAAGGCCACCGGCTGAAACGCCGGATCGGTGAAGAGATGCTTCGCACCGGCCAGATCGCCGGCGCCTTCCTCGCCGGTGGTCGCGACGAAGGTCACCGGGACCGTTGTCCGGATGCCCGCCTGGACGATCGCGCCGGCGAGTGCCATGATGCCCGCCAGCCCTCTGGCGTTGTCGCTGATCCCGGGTGCGATGTAGCGCGGCCCGTGCTGACGCACCGTCAGGTCGGTGCCAGCGGGGAAGACGGTGTCGAGATGCGCGGCGACCACGACCCCGGTGCCATCGGGCCCCGCGCGCTGGGCGATCACGTTGCCGGCCGCGTCGCGCCGCTGGCAGTCCAGGCCCATCGCGCCGAGCCGCTCGGCCACCGCGTCCGCGCGGCGGCGCTCGTCGCCGGTGGGCGCGGGGATTGCGGCGATGCTGCGCTGCCACGCGAGCGTCTCGCCGTCGAACCGCTCGAGCCATTCGCGGGCCCGCTGGATCTCGGGGCGCGACGCCACGGTCTCGATCGTGGAGAACACGCGCGGAGCCTAACCGCCGGCCATGGACGTCGCAAGCGCGCTTGACGCGCGAGCGCCGCGCTGCGCAGACTGTACCGAGGCTGACCCTTTGACTGACTCCTCAGATCTCATTTTCGACTGGAACGCCGCGGGCGCGGCGTTCGACTGGGCAACCGCGCGCGTGGATCTCAACGACGAGACCCTGCGCGACGGCCTCCAGTCGCCGTCCGTTCGCGACCCGTCGCTGGAGCAGAAGCTCCGGCTCCTGCACCTCATGGCAGACCTCGGCATCGCCGCGGCCGACATCGGGCTGCCGGGAGCGGGACCGCGGGTCCGCGACCAGGTCCTGGCGCTGGCCACGGAGATCCGGGACGCCCGGCTCGCGATCGCCCCCAACTGCGCCGCCCGCACCGTCGTCGGCGACATCGAGCCGATCGTGGAGGTCTCCCAGAAAGTCGGGATCCCGATCGAGGCGGCGACCTTCATCGGCTCCTCGCCGATCCGGCAGTACGCCGAAGACTGGACGCTGGACAGGATGCTGAAGGCGAGCGAGGCGGCGGTGACGTTCGCCGTTTCGCACGGCCTCCCGGTGATGTTCGTGACCGAGGACACCACGCGTGCCAGGCCCGAGACCATCCGCGCGCTGTATGCCAACGCGATCCGGTGGGGCGCGCGGCGCATCTGCGTGGCCGACACGGTGGGGCACGCCGTGCCCCAGGGCGTGCGCCAGCTGATGCACTTCGTGCGGGACGAGATCATCCGTCCCTCGGGCGAGGACGTGAAGCTGGACTGGCACGGGCACCGCGACCGCGGGATGGGGGTCATCAACTGCCTCGCGGCCATCGAAGCTGGCGCCGACCGGGTGCACGCGACCGCGCTGGGCGTGGGGGAGCGCGCGGGCAACGCCGAAATGGACCTCCTGATCATCAACCTCCACCTGCTCGGCGCGTATCGCGGCGACCTCGCCAGGCTCCGCGACTACTGCACCACGGCGTCCGAGGCCGTCGGCCGTCCGATCGGCGTGGACTACCCGGTCATGGGCGCGGACGCCTTCCGCACCGGCACCGGAGTGCACGCCTCCGCCATCATCAAGGCGCGCAAGAAGGGCCAGGACTGGCTGGCCGACCGCGTCTACTCGAGCGTGCCGGCCGGCTCGCTCGGCATCGCGCAGACGATCGAGATCTCCCCGGTGTCGGGGATGTCCAACGTGCGGTACTGGCTCGAGGCGCACGGCTACGATCCGGCGAACGAGCGGTACGCCCGGGCGCTGTTCGACGCCGCCAAGCACACCGACCGCGCGCTCACGGAGGCCGAGTGCCACTCGCTCCTTACCCGCGCGGGGTCGTAGCGTGAGCCCGCCGGACTACCGGGATCTCGTCCGGTCCTACCTCGACCTCCGCTGGCAGCTCGACCCGGTGGCGGCGACGCAGGCCGGCGTGCACGTGCACGACGGTCGCCTCGGCGACTTCGCGCGCCCGCAGATCAGGGTCGCCCTGGCCGCCCTCAAGTCCATGGCCGCGGCCTTCGAGTACTGCGACGCGGAGACGCTCGCCGACGCGGTGGACCAGACCGCGGTCCTGAACGACCTCCGCTTCACCATCGCCCGGTTCGAGAACGAGAAGCCGCACGAGACGAGCGCGGAGTTCCACCTCTCGCACCTGTTCAACGGCCTGTTCGCCCTGCTGCTGCGCCCCGACGAGCCGCTCGAAGAGCGCGGGCGCGCGGTCGCCGCACGGCTGCAGGCGACCCCGCGCTTCCTGAAGGACGCGCGCGCCACCCTCAAGCGGCCGGCCCGCGTGTTCACGGAGACCGCGCTGGCAGTCGCCAAGGGCGGGGGAGTGCTGTTCGGCGAGGCCATGGTCGAGTTCGCAGCGGGGCTCTCCCCGGCCACGAAGGAGGCGCTGCACGCGGCGCTCGGCGCAGCCCGGACGGCGCTCGACGAGTTCGCGGAATTCGTGGGCGGCGAGCTGCTCGACCGCTCGGACGGCGACTTCGCCATCGGTGCCAAGCAGTTCGATTTCCGCCTGCGCTACGAGCACGCCCTGGGTGAGAGCGCTCCGCAGCTGCTGCGCTTCGGCGAGGCGCTGGTGCAGAAGCAGGAGGCGGAGCTGGCGCGGCGCGCGGAGGCGCTCGCCCCGGGCGTCCCGTGGCGCGAGCTGGTCCAGCGGCTGCGGAAGGTACATCCGCCGCGGACGGCGCTGGTGGCCGAGTACGCAGGCGCCATGGAGCGGGCCCGGCGATTCGTGGGAGAACGGGACCTGATGACCGTCCCTCCCGGAACGCTCGAGGTCGTCGCGACGCCGTCGTTCATGCAGCCGCTGATCCCGTTCGCGGCGTACGATCCGCCGAGCGCCTTCGCGCCGGGACGGACCGGCTGGTTCTACGTGTCCGTGCCGGAGGAGGCGCAGCTCAGGGAGCACAGCGTGCACGAGCTGGCGACCACGGCGCTGCACGAGGGCTATCCCGGCCACCACGTCCAGTTCCTGGCGGCGCAGGCCCAGCCGTCGCCGGTGCGCAAGGTCCTCGGCACCTCGCTCTCGCTGGAGGGATGGGCGCTCTACTGCGAGCAGATGATGGGCGAGGAAGGCTTCTACACGCACCCCGAGGAGGCGTTCTTCCAGCAGATGCACATGCTGTGGCGCGCGGTGCGCGTGGTGCTGGACGTCCAGCTCCACACCGGCGGGATGACCGTCGAGCAGGCGGTGCGGTACATGATGGAGGTGCTGGATCTCGCGCGCCCCTCAGCCGAGGCCGAGGTGCGGCGCTATTGCTGCAACCCCGGGCAGGCGCTCTGCTACGCCGTCGGCTGCCACGAGCTCATGCGGCTGCGGGAGGACTGGCGCCGGCGCGCGGGCGCGTCGTTCTCCCTCAAGCGCTTCCACGACGAGGTGCTGTCGTACGGAGGACTTCCGGTCTCCCTTATGCGTTGGGGTATGGGGTTGAGTGAAGGGCGAGAGGGGCAAGTGAGACGGCCAAGTGAGAAGTGAGAGGGGTAAAGGCGTGAGAAGTGAGATGGCAACCGCGGCGTCTCACCTCTCACTTCGCCCTCTCACGTCACTCACCTCTCACACTCGCCAGGCGTGCCGATGACGGCTGCCACCCCCAAGCTGCCTCGCGCGGTCTGGCTGTTCGGCTTCACCTCCCTGGTGAACGACTTCGCCTCCGAGATGATTTACCCCCTCCTGCCAGCCTTCGTGACGCAGACGCTCGGCGGCGGCGCGCTGGCGCTTGGCATCCTGGACGGCGTGGCCGACGCCGTGGCCGCGCTCTTCAAGCTCGTTTCGGGCTACCTCGCCGAGCGCCCTCGGCTGCGGGGCCCGCTGGTGGTGGCGGGGTATGCGATCGCGGCCGTGATCCGGCCGCTGATCGCCGCGGCGGGGACGGCCTGGCACGTCATCGCGCTCCGGGGCACCGACCGGGTGGGCAAGGGGATCCGTGCCGCGCCCCGCGACACGATCATCGCCGAGGTGGTCCCGGCGGAGCTCCGCGGCCGCGCCTTCGGGCTGCAGCGCGCGGCGGATCACGTGGGCGCCATCCTCGGGCCCCTGACGGCCGCGGGCTTGATCTACGTGGGCATGCAGGTCCGTTCGGTCTTCTCGATCGCGGCGATACCCGGTCTGGTGGCGGTGGTGTTCGCGTGGGTGGCGGTGCGAGAAACAGGGGTTAGGGGTCAGGGAGTAGGGGTTAGGGAAGGCGACACCCGTAAGCCCCAACCCCTAACCCCTAACCCCTCGTCCTCAGGCTTCGCCTCGCTGACGCTGGTCCTCGTCCTCGCCACCTTCCTGAGAGCGCCCGAGACGCTCCTCATTCTCCGGGCGCAGGATCTGGGCGTGCCGGTCGCGCTCGTCCCGATCCTCTGGGCCGCGCTGCACGTCGTGCGCTCGAGCATGTCGTATCCGGGAGGCGTGCTGGCCGACCGATGGGGGCCGCGGCGCACCCTCGCCCTTGGCTGGCTCATCTATGCGGGCCTGGCGCTCGCGTTCGCCATGGCGACGACGGCGGCGCTGGCCTGGGTGATCTTCCTCGCCTTCGGCGTCTTCGTAGGGTTCACCGAAAGTCCGGAGCGCAAGCTGGTGGCGGAGCTGGCGCCCGGCGGCCGGCGCGGCCGCGGGTTCGGCTGGTATCACGGGAGCCTGAGCGCGGTCGCGCTGCCGGGGGCGGCGCTGTTCGGGTGGATCTATCAGAACCGGGGGGCGGCGCCGGCCCTGGAGGCCTCCGCCGCGGTGACCGTGCTGGCGTTGCTCGCGCTCCCGCTCAGCAGCATCGCGTCGGGCCGGCGCCCCCGAAGCGGCGGGTGACGAACTCGGCGTAGTACTCGCGCGGCGTCAGCGGCGCGCACCCCGGATGGCGGGCCGCCTGATGCTCCAGGTAGCGCTCGTAGTCCGGCGCCCCGACGACCTGCCGAACAGTGCGCAGCAGCCGGCGGAGCGCACGCTGCGCGCTATCGACTTGCCACCGCCGCGTGTCCGTGCGTCTGGACTCTACCGCCTGCTGCATGCTTCCCACTCAGTCTCCGATCGCGTACGCCGACTCCACGTACGCCGCCTCGTGCACCACCGCCGCCTTCCGCTTCGACAGCACCAGCCACCACTCCCGGGCCGACGCCGCGATTACCAGCACCACCACCGCCATGAACGAAAGCGCGAGCGCGGCGTCCAGCCGGTCGTTGAAGATCAGCCGCGCGGCGTTGGGCGCCGTGGGCAGCACGGTGCGCGCGTGAGCGAGGAAGCCCAGCCGCGGGTCCGCGGCGAAGACCTTCTGCCAGCCCGCCGTGAGCGTCGCCGCCGCCAGCCAGACCAGCGGCACCACAGTCACCCAGGCGTAGCGCTGCTTCTGCATCTTGATCAGGATCGTCGTCCCCACGCACAGCGCCACCGCCGCCAGCAGCTGGTTCGCGATGCCGAACAGCGGCCAGAGCGAGTTGATCCCGCCCAGCGGATCCACGACGCCCTGGTAGAGGAAATACCCCCAGCCCGCGACGATCACCGCGCTCGAGATCACGATGCTCGGATACCACGACGTCCGCCCGAACGGCTTCCAGATGTAGCCGCCCAGCTCCTGGAGCATGAAGCGGCCGACCCGCGTGCCCGCGTCCACCGTCGTGAGGATGAACAGCGCCTCGAACATGATGGCGAAATGGTACCACAGGGCGAGCCCGGAGCCGTGCACGACGCCCGCCAGGATCGAGGCCATCCCCACCGCCAGGCTCGGCGCCCCGCCGGTGCGCGAGAGCAACGTCGCCTCCCCCATCGCCTTCGCCAGCGCCTCCATCTGTCCCGGATGGAGCACGAACCCCCACTGCGCGATCGCCCGCGCCGCCGTCTCCGTGGTCGGACCGAGCGTGCCGGCCGGCACGTTCATCGCGAAGTAGACGCCCGGCTCCAGCGTCGCCGCCGCGATCACGGCCATCAGTCCCACGAACGACTCCATCAGCATCCCGCCGTAGCCGATCAGCCGCGCCTCGCTCTCCCGCATCACCATCTTCGGCGTCGTGCCGCTCGCGATCAGCGCGTGGAATCCCGAGATGGCGCCGCAGGCGATCGTGATGAAGGCGAACGGGAAGACCTTCCCGGCGAAGACCGGCCCCGTCCCGTCCACGAACCGCGAGATCGCCGGCATCCTGGTCTGCGGCAGGACCAGCATGATCGCTACGGCGAGCACCAGGACCGTGCCGATCTTGAGGAAGGTCGAGAGGTAGCCGCGCGGCGCCAGCAGCAGCCACACCGGGAGCACCGAGGCGAGGAAGCCGTAGACGATCATCGCCCACGACAGCCCCGTTCCCGACCAGGTGAACCAGCGCGACCAGGTCGGGTCGCGCGAGACCCACTGGCCCGCCACCAGCGCCGCCATGAGGAGCACCATGCCGATCGCGGAGGCCTCCAGCACGTGCCCGGGCCGCACGCTGCGCATCCACCAGCCCATCAGCAGCGCGATCGGGATCGTGGAAGCGATGATGAACAGCCCCCACGGGCTCGACCGGAGCGCGTTGACCACCACCAGCGCTAGCACGGCCAGCAGGATGATCATGATTGCGAGGATGGCGACCATCGCCGCGATGCCGGCGACCGAATTGACCTCTTCCTTCGCCATCTGGCCGAGCGACTTGCCGTCCCGGCGCATCGAGAGGACCAGGATGGTGAAGTCCTGCACCGCGCCGCCCGCCACGACGCCCGCGATGAGCCAGAGCGTGCCGGGAAGGAAGCCGAACTGCGAGGCCAGCATCGGCCCGATCAGCGGGCCGGCGCCGGCGATCGCCGAGAAGTGGTGGCCGTACAGCACCCACTTGTTGGTCGGCACGAAGTCGCGGTCGTTATTGAGCCGCTCGGCCGGCGTGGCGCGGTGGTCGTCGAGCGCGAAAACCCTGAGCGCGAGGAACCGCGCGTAGAACCGGTAGGCGATCACGTAGCTCGCGACGCCGGCGCAGAGGATCCACGCGGCGCTGATGCTCTCGCCGCGGGAGAGGGCGAGGACGGCAAACCCGGCGGCCCCGAGGGCCGCCACGGCAATCCAGAGCAGGGTCGTGGGGAGTCGTCGCATCTTGCGCGCTAGCATAGCCTTGGGCCGTCGCGCGCGTCAATGCGCCAGCCTTGCCACTCCCCGGAGCGGCGGATATGTTCGCGCCGTGCCGAAGCCGCAGCCCGACGCCGTCACCGCCCTCCTCGAGGAAGTCACCCACCAGGAGCAGCCCCAGCCCGCCGCCGGCCGGGGCGACCTGAAGGGGAAGGGCGCCATCGTGACGGGCGCTGCGACCGGCATCGGCCGCGCGGCGGCGATCGAGTTCGCGCGCCGCGGCTGCGGAGTTGCGTTCAACTACGTCGAGCTCCCGGGCCGCGACGTCGCCGTGCAGGCCGCGATGACCGAGGCCGTCCTCAAGAGCCTGAACGTCCCCGTCTACTGCGACCGCTGTGATGTGCGGAAGAAGGAGGAGGTCGACCGCTTCGTCCAGGCGGCCAAGAACGCGCTGGGCAGCGTGCAGATCCTCGTCAACAACGCGGGCATCTCCCGCGACGCCGCGCTGTGGCGCATGGACGACTCCGCGTGGGAAGACGTGATCGAGACCAACCTCACCGGCGCCTTCCACATGATTCGCTCCGTCGCGCCGCTGTTCCGCGCGCAGCACTACGGCAAGATCGTCAACGTCGCCTCCATCACCGCGATGAAGGCGGGCTTCGGCATCGCCAACTACGCCGCCTCGAAGGCAGGCCTCGTCGGACTCACCCACGCGGCCGCCGTCGAGCTCGGCCCCGCGAACGTCAACGTCAACGCCGTCGCCCCCGGCTTCGTGAAGACCGAGCTCACCCAGCACCTTTCCGAGGAGCTGGTCGCCCGGGCCAAGGGGGACACGCCGCTGGGCCGCCTCGCCGAACCCGACGACGTCGCGCAGGTGATCGTCTTCCTCTGCACCGACGCCGCCCGGCACATCACCGGCGAGGTCATTCGCGTGGACGGAGGTCAGACCCTGGGTTAGCTTTCGCCGCGCTCCAACCAGACAACCCCTCGGTGGCGATAATGTCGCGTCAGTATCGTAATAGTATCGTGATCATTGCAGCACTTTGCGTGGCGGCGTGCACAGGCCGCTCGGCGCGCCCCACGACGCCCGAAGACCCCTTCCAGGCCATCGGTGCCGCACCGCTGCCTATCGAGGCTCTGGCGGGCGGCAGCGCGCTTCTGCTGCCCGTCGGCACGCTGGTGCTCGGCGACTCGGCCGCCCTGGTTCCGGAGCTCGTCAGCCGGCGCTTCGGGCTGCTCGCGGAGGCGGAGGCGGTGTTGGACACCGCCCTGAAGCACAACGCGCCGGCGGTGCGGTGGCTGGGGGTGGTGGAGCAGCAGCGGGCGCTCAGGATGGCCCCCGCGCTGGGGATCGAGCCCGACCGGCTGGAGACCGGCTACCTCCTGGGATCGCGGGTGGAATCGCTGACCGACCCGCTCTGGTCGCAACTCCGGACTATGGAGGGGATGACGGGGGCTCGCATGGCGGTCGCGCCGGCCGGCGTGAAGATCGATCGCCGGGGCGGGAGCTACGTCGCCACCTACGTGCTCGTGATGGCGGATTGCCGGACGGGAAAGCTGCAGTGGCGCGGCCGCAGCGACGGGGCGCCGGCGGCGACACCCGACGCGGCGTTGCGGAGCGCGGCCGCCTCCGTGACGGGCGCGGCGCACTAGGGCGGGCGATGACCTACCGCGTGACGCTGATTCCCGGCGACGGGATCGGCCCCGAGTCGTGAGCGGTTACGAGATGGGAGAGGTGAGGCGATGAGAACTGCTGGAGTGCTCGGCGCGCTTTCCGTGCTGTGGGCGGGCGCACTCAAGGCGCAGGAGACGAGCCTGACGATCTACCAGGACGGGCGCGTCCTGGTGCGGCGGACCGTGGCGGTCCAGGTGCCGGCCGGGACCAGCACGCTCAGCTTCGGCCTGAGCGCGCGGAGCGTGGATCCCGGCACCCTCACCGCGCTCGACGACGGGGTGGAGATCCGCGGCGTCAGAGTAGAGGCGCCCACCACCCAGGACGAGGCGTTGCGGCGCGCCGTCGGCACGGACGTGGACTTCATGCTGTCGCGGGGCGACACGGTGCGCTTCATCCGCGGGACGCTGCTGTCGGCGGATCCTCCGATCGTGCGCGTCCAGGGCCGGCTGCTGTTCACGCTCCCGGGCACGCCTGCCTTCCAGCTCGCGGAGCCGCGGCTCGCGGCCGGCTTCGAGTTGACGGTGGCGGCGACGCGTCCCCGCGACGCGCTTCGCCTCGCGTTCCAGGCCAACGGCCTGCAGTGGAGAGCGGCCTACTCGTTGGTGCTGCCCACGGGCCGGAGCTCGGACGGCTCCATGACCGGGCTGGCGATCATCGAGAATCCGGGAGCCTTCAGCTTCCAGGACGCTGAGGTGCAGCTGCTCGCCGGCGACGTGCGGCGCGCGGCCCCGGCGCCGCGGCCGTTGCTGGCGGGCCGGGCCCTGCAGATGAGCGAGATGGCCGTGGCCGGCCCATCGCAGGAAGCGGTTGGCGAGACGCACGTCTACACGCTGCCGGAGCACGTGGATTTCGCGCCCAGCGAGACCAACGCGGTCGCGCTCTTCCCGCGGGCCGACGTCCAGGTGCAGCCGGAGTACGTGCTGAGGCAGGGGAACTACGTCTTCCAGGCGCCGCAGCGGCAGCCCGATCAGGACCTGCACCCCGACATCGCCTACCTGGTGCGTCGCCGCGTCGATACGCCGTTCGGCCGGACGCCGCTTCCGGCCGGCACGGTCCGCGTCCTGTCGCCGGATTCCGCCGGGCGGCTGCAGCTTCTGGGTGAGGTGCAGATCGCGCACACGCCCCCCGGGCGGGAGTTGCACCTCACGACCGGCACCGCGTTCGACCTCACGGCGCAGCGCACGCAGCTCACCTTCGAGCCGCACGGCCAGCGGGAGGCCGTGTCGTCGTATCGCGTGGTGGTCCAGAACGCGAAGACGGAGGATGTCACGGTCGAGGTGCTGGAAGAGTTCCCCGGCCAATGGGAGGTCCTCTCCAGCAGCGTGCCGCCGGAGCGCCTGAGCGCCTCGAGCGTGCGCTTCCCGGCGCCGGTCCCGGCCGGCGGCGAGGTGATGCTCGAGTACCGCGTGCGCGTGAAGTGGTGACGACGCTCTTGCACGTCTCCGACGTGCACTTCGGCGGCCTGGCGGACATCGGGGCCATCGAGGCGATCGAGGCGCTGGCGCCGGCCTTGAAGCCGGCGGCCGTGATCGTATCCGGGGATTTCTGCCAGCGGGCGCGTGCGGGAGAGTTCCAGCGGGGCCGTGCCTTTCTGCGGACCCTGGGCGCGCTCGCGCCGATTCACACGATTCCGGGGAACCACGACGTGCAGTGGTGGCGGGAGCCGCTCGGCATTCCGCTGCTCGGCCGGGCGCGGTTCGCCAAGTACCGGCGCTATGTTGCGGACGAGCTGGCCCCCACGCTCACCGTGGACGGCGCGGTGATCTGCGGCGCCAACACGGCGCACGGACTTGCCCTGGGCTCGCTGACCTGGAACCCGCGCGACTTGACGGTGAAGGGGCACCTCCCGCGGAGCGAGCTTGCCCGCGCGGCGGCCGCGTTCGCCGGCGCGGGCGGGGCGCTCCGGATCCTGGTGGTGCATCACAACGTGCTCAAGGGGAACATCTCGCGCCGCTGGGGCCTGGCGCGGCCGCGGGCTGCGCTCGAGGGGATCGTGGCGAGCGGCGCCGACGTCGTCTGCTGCGGGCACGATCACGAGGAGGGGATCGGCGCCATCGAGATGGACGGCCGGCGCGTGGTGGTGTCCACGGCCGGGACGCTGTCGACGCGCGGCCGCGGGCGGCGGCCGCCGAGCTTCAACCTCTTCCAGGTCACCCCGCAGTCCATCAGGGTGGAGATCCACCGCTTCGACGCCGCGTCGGGCCACTTCGCGGTGGCGGAAGGGCGGGACTTTGCGCGCTGAAGGCCGGACAGCCTGGCGCCGACGGTCCGAGGCTCCCCGGGCCAGGCCCGTCGCGCCGCGGCTCACGATGCCGGAGGAGACGGTCCTGGCGCGCCGTCTGGAGCTGCTCGGCCTGCCTGCGCCCGCGCGGATCCGCGTGAACGACAACGGGACCGTGATGGTGAGCCTGTCCAGGGGCGGCGTCCTGAGCATCCACCGCGGCTACGCGCTCGCCCCGGACCGCGTGCTCAAGGCGGTGGTGCGGTTCCTGAAGCCGCGCCTCTCGCGCGCGGCGCGGCGCGCGGCGGAGCGCGAGATCCTGGCCTTCCGCGCCTCCGACTGGGCCCTGGGCGAGCCGCGGCGGCGGCGCGCCGGCGACCGCCCGCGCCCCGGTGACGACGAGATGGCGGAGCGCCTGGCGCGGCTCTTCGCCGAGTACAACGCCCGGCACTTCGGGGGGTTGCTCCCGAACCTCCCGATGCGCATATCGGGGCGGATGCGCACGCGGCTCGGTCAGCTCTGCCTGCACCACGAGACCGGCGAGCCGCACGAGATCACGCTGAGCCGCGCGCACATCGACCGCCACGGCTGGCAGGAGGCCGCGCACACCCTGCTGCACGAGATGATCCATCTCTGGCAGCACGTCAACGGCCACGCCGTGGATCACGGGCCGATGTTTCGCCGCAAGGCGGTGCAGGTCGGCGTCGTGGCGGCCGCGCGCCGCGACGTCGGAACCAGCCACCTGAGACGCCATGGCGCCGCGCTTTAGCGGAGTGGACTTCTACGACACCAACGCCCTCCTCTCCGAGGAGGAGCGCGCGGTGCGCGACACCGTCCGCGCCTGGGTGGACGACAAGCTCGTGCCGGTCATCGCCCAGCACTACGTCGAGGGCCGGTTCCCGCTCCAGCTCGTGCCCGAGATGGCGGAGCTGGGCTTCTTCGGCGCCAATCTCCCCGAGGAGTGCGGCTGCGCCGGCCTCAACAACGTCGCTTACGGCCTGATCATGCAGGAGCTGGAGCGCGGCGATTCCGGGGTGCGCTCCTTCGCGTCGGTGCAGGGTTCGCTCGTGATGTACCCGATCTTCGCCTTCGGCTCCGAGGAGCAGAAGAAGAAGTGGCTTCCGCCGATGGCGTCGGGCGAGGTCATCGGGTGCTTCGGCCTCACCGAGCCCGACTACGGCTCCAATCCCGGTGGGATGATCACGACGGCGAAGGAGACGAAGGACGGCTGGGTCCTCAACGGCGCCAAGATGTGGATCACCAACGGCTCGACGGCGAAGGTGGCCATCATCTGGGCGAAGACTGGTGCGTTGGACGATCCGTCGAGCATCCGCGGCTTCATCGTGCCGACCGACACGCCAGGCTTCAGCGCGAGGGACCAGAAGGGGAAACTGTCGTTGCGCGCGTCCGACACCTCCGAGCTGGTGCTGCAGGACGTGCGGGTCGGGCAGGACGCGCTGCTGCCGAAGTCGAAGGGCCTCAAGAGCCCGCTGTCCTGCCTCACGCAGGCACGCTACGGGATCGCCTGGGGCGCGGTGGGCGCGGCGATGGGCTGCTACGAAGAAGCGCTCGCCTACGCGAAGCAGCGGGTGATGTTCGGGAAGCCGATCGCCGGCACCCAGCTGCAGCAGCAGCGCCTGGCCGAGATGCTCACGGAGATCACCAAGGCCCAGCTCCTCGTGCTCCAGCTCGGCCGGCTCAAGGACCAGGGGAAGGCGACGCCGGCGCAGGTCTCCCTCGCCAAGCGGAACAACGTGCACGCGGCGTGCGAGATCGCACGCGAGGCACGCCGCTTGCTGGGAGCCAACGGGATCCTGGTCGAGTACACGGCCATGCGTCACCTGGCCAACCTGGAGAGCGTCTACACCTACGAGGGCACGCACGACATGCACACCCTGATCCTCGGCGAGGAGATCACCGGGATCAGCGCCTTCGAGTAAGCCACCTCCCGCAAGGACGATGGAGTGAAGATCGCGGTTTGCATCAAGCGGACGCCCGACACCGAGACCCGCGTCAGGATCGCTGCGGACGGCGTCTCGCTCGACGAGACGGGCGTCAAGTTCATCCTGAATCCCTACGACGAGTTCGCGGTCGAGGAGGCGCTCCAGCGCCGCGACAAGGCGGGCGGCGGCGAGGTCGTCGCGATCGCGCTCGGCCCCGACGCGGCCCAGGAGACGATCCGCGGCGCGCTGGCCATGGGGGCGGACCGCGGGATCCTGCTCAAGGCCGACAAGGTGCCGGCCGACGCGCTCGCCGTCGCGAAGGCGCTCGCGACCGAGCTCAGGAACGGCGGCTATGACGTCATCCTCTTCGGGAAGATGGCAGTGGACGACTACAACCACGCCGCCGGGCCGATGGTGGCCGAGTTGCTCGGCCTGCCGTGCGTCACGGCGATCTCGAAGCTGGAGCTGGAGGGCGGGAAGGGCTCGGCCGAGCGGGAGATCGAGGGGGGCGTGGAGGTGGTCGAATTCGCCCTGCCCGCGGTATTGACGGCGGAGAAGGGGCTGAACACTCCGCGCTATCCGGCCTTGAAGGGGATCATGGCGGCGAAGAAGAAGCCGATCGAGACCAGGCCCGCGGTGCTCGGCGCGGTGCGGGCCCAGGTGAGCGGGCTGTCGCTGCCGCCCGAGCGCAAGGCGGGGCGGATCGTGGGTGAGGGGCCGGACGCGGTGCCCGAGTTGGTGCGGCTCCTCCGCACGGAAGCGAAGGTGCTCTGATGGCCAACGTGCTGGCGGTTACGGAGCAGCGGGATGGCGCGCTCAGGAAGACGAGCCACGAGGTGGTCTGGGCGGCGCGCCAACTCGCGGACGCGATGGGGGGGGGCGGGACGGTGGACGCGCTGGTCCTCGGCGCGCCGGGCGTGGAAGCCGCGGGGGCCGCGCTGGGCGAGGTGGGCGCCGACCGGGTGCTGGTGGCGGAGAGCGCAGCGTTCGGGAAGTACGCGCCGGACGGCTACGCGGCGACCGCGGCCGCGGTCGTGAAGGCCGGCGGCTACGGCGCGGTCCTCGTGGCGGCGACGGCGACGGGGAAGGACCTGGCGCCGCGTCTCGCCGCGGCGCTGGACGCTCCGCTCGCAACCGACGTCACGGCGGTGGCCTTCGCCGGCGGCAAGGTGACGGCGACGCGGCCCGTTTACGCGGGCAGGGCGATCCAGCAGCTCACGCTTGAGGCGCCCGTGGCGATCGTCTCGGTGCGCCCGAACACGTACGCCCCGGGAAAGGCGGCCAAGGCGGGCGCCGTCGAGAAGGTGCAGCCGGTCGAGACCGCGCGCGTCGTGGTGCGGGAGATCAAGGCGGCGGCGCAGGGGAAGCTGGACGTGGCGGAGGCGACGATCGTGGTCTCCGGCGGCCGAGGCCTCAAGGGGCCGGAGCACTTCGCCTTGATCGAGAACCTGGCGAAGGCGTTCGGCGCCGCGGCGGTCGGCGCCTCACGTGCCGTGGTGGACGCCGGGTGGCGGCCGCACGCGGAGCAGGTGGGGCAGACGGGGAAGACGGTCAGCCCGCAGCTCTACGTCGCGGTGGGGATCTCCGGCGCGATCCAGCACCTGGCGGGAATGAAGACGGCGAAGGTCATCGTCGCGATCAACAAGGACAAGGACGCGCCGATCTTCCAGGTGGCCGACTACGGGATCGTGGGGGACCTCTTCGAGGTCGTGCCGCGCCTTACGGAGGAGGTCGCGAAGGCGAAGGCGGGTTAGCTTAGTCGCGCACCAGCGCGCGACGGACCGAGGCGGTCTCCGCGATGAAGGGCTGGAACTCCTCGGGCTTGGGCCGCTTCTCGGCGCGATAGACGGCCAGAGAGCCGCCCACCGATTCGACTGACCAGCCCTGGTTCTGCGCAAAGAAGCCGAGCGCGTTCGAGCCGAATGCCGCGCGAATTGCGCTCTCGTCCGGGCCCCGCAGCAGGTAGTGCCTGGAGAACTCCTCCGAAGAATCGAAATTGATGTCCCGGTGGCCGAAGATCTGACCGATCTTGTCCCACCAGTACTCGGGGCCGAGCGTGAACTCCGGGAGACGGGCCTCGGTCCCGATCCCCGGATAGAGGACGACCGTCTGATTGTGGGTGTGCGAGCTCTTCCCGCTCCCCGTCGTGTATTGGTAGTCGAGGACGATCGCGTCGGCGCCGTCCGCCTTGCCGCGCATCAGGTTCTTCCCCTTCTGGCCGCGGCCGCGCCTGAACAGATGGAACGGCCCCAGCGTCGGGAGCATCTCCTTCGCGACCTTCGCCTCGAAGTTGAACCCGATCCGGACCGCGACGTCGAACAGGGCCGCGGTGCGCTTCTTCTCGCCGACATACGCCGCGTAGGCGACGATCCCGACGGCCGCGAGGGCGGCCACGAAGAAGAGGATGGGGACCAGCGGCGCGACTGCGTGCGGGGCGCTCACGTCTGCACCTCCGCGATGCGCGCGATCACGTCGGGCGGAATGTGCTTCGCCTTCCGGAGCGCGTCGAGCATCGCCTGGCTGAGGGGGATCTTCACAGCGGTGGCTCCACGGTCAGGGTGAGGGAGTCGTCGAGCAGCAGGGCGGTGAGCGTCGTGCCTCCGGGCACCTCGTCCGCGTCCTCCGGCACGATCAGCAGGGCGTTGGCCTTGGCCATCGAGGTCAGGATGCCGGAGCCCTGCGGTCCGGTGAGGCGCGCTCGCCAGCCTTCAGGCGTTTCGCGCACCACCGCGCGCAGGAAGTGCATCAGGCGCCCGGGCGTCTTGAGCGGCTCCTCCGTCACGGCCCGCACCGTCCGGCGGTAGAGCAGGGTGTGGCCCTGCATCTTCAGGATCGCGGGCCGCACGAACAGCTCGAAGCAGACCATGGTGGAGACGGGATTGCCGGGCAGGCCGATCCACGGCACGCGCCGCACCATGCCGAAGGACGTCGGGGAGCCGGGCCGCATCCGGACCTTGTTCACGACCATCGTGCAACCCATCTCCTCGAGCACCGGCCGCAGGTGATCGAATGCGCCGACGCTGACGCCGGCCGTCGAGACGATCAAGTCGCAGCTCGCCGCGCCGCGCTCCAGGTGCTCGCGCACGCTCGCCTTCGTGTCGGCGGCGATGCCGAGTTGCACGGGCACGGCGCCCGCCAGGCGGATCAGCGCGTCCAGCGTGTAGGAGTTGGACGAGGCGGTCTTGGTCCCGGCGAGGATCTCGGCGGCGCGGTCCAGGTCCACGATCTCGTCGCCGGAGGCGAGGATCCCGACGCGGGCGCGCCGCCGCACCCTTACCCGCGCCATCGCCATCGAGGCCAGCACGCCGAGCTGCGCCGGCCCGAGCGGGGTGCCGGCGGCGAAGACGCGGGCGCCCTTCTGGAGATCCTCGCCGGCGAACCGCACGTTGCGCCCGGCGTCCCGGTCGTCGAGGATCCCCACCGCATCGCCGGACAACTCTGTGTCCTCCTGGCGGATCACGCCGTCGGCGCCTTCGGGGAGCGGCGCGCCGGTCATCACGCGCGTCGCCTCGCCCGGGCCGATCGGCTTGGTAGGCACGCGGCCCGCCTGCACCTCCTCGAGCACCCTGAGCCGCCGTGGCGACGCCTTGGTCGCGCCCCACACGTCGGCTGAGCGCACCGCGAAGCCGTCCATCGCGGAGTTCGTGCGCACGGGCAGCGTGATCGGAGAATCCACATCCTCGGCGAGGACGTCGCCCAGGGCCTCCGTGAGCGCGACCTCCTCCGCCCCCAGGACGCTTACCCCCGCGACGATGCGGTCCATCGCTTCCCGGACCGTGATCATCTGGCGGCTCGCGTGAAGGAAGCCAGCCGCTCCACGATCCGGTCCTGCGTCGCCTCCACGACCCGCTGCGGTGCGGTGACGTCGTTCGCGAGGAGGACGAACAGCAGCGTCTCGCCGCCGGGCGTGCGCACGTAACCCGAGAGCGCACGCACGCCGGTCATCGAACCCGTCTTGGCGTGCGCGTTCCCCGCGGCCGCCGTGCCCACGAGCCGCGTGGCGAGCGTGCCGTCCACGCCGGCGACCGGGAGCGCGTCGAGGAAGACCGGGAAGTCGGGGCGGCGGTACATCGCTTCCAGCACGGCGGCGATCGCCTCCGGGGCGACCTCGTTGTAGCGCGAGAGGCCCGAGCCGTCGGCCAGGACCCAGGCGTCCGGCGCCACGCCGAACTCCGCGAGCACGTCACGGACCGCCGCGCGCCCGCTGTCCACCGAGCCCACGCCCTTGATCTGGAGCCCCAGCGTCCGTAGGAGCGTCTCGGCGATCTGGTTCTGGCTGGGCTTGAGGAGCAGCGGCAGCACCCGGGAGAGAGGCGGCGACTGCCAGGTGAACAGCGTCTCGGCCGCTGCGCCGGCCGGCGCCGCCTCGCCCATGACCGCGATCCCGCCTTCCTCGAGCGCCTCCGTGAGTGCGGCCTCGAAGTAGCGTGTCGGATCGGGCACCGCGACGGACAGCCGCGCCGCGGCGTGGCCCACCGAGAGCCGGCCGCGCACCGTGACGGAGTCGGCGAAGGGCGCCCGGCTCCACGTCAGCTGGGCGACGTTCGAGTCGGCCGGCGCCGTGGCCACGGTGCCGAAGACGCGCAGCGGCGCATCGCGCGGCACCAGGAGAAGGCTCGACGCCCCGCCGGTCACGATGCCCGGCTCGACCTCGATCCACGCGACGCTCTCGTTGAACTGGAGCGCGCCGACGGGCGCGGCGTAGTCGGCGTCCAGGTCGTCCCACGCCCAGCCCCGGCCCAGCGGCGGATCGGGGAACGCGGAGCCGTCGCCGGCCACGCGCCCGCGGATCACGCGGATGCCGTGTGCCGCGAGCGAGTCCACCCAGGGCCGGAGCGCGTGCAGTACGTCGACGGAGTCGCCGGTGGCGTCCACCGCGAAGGTGGGGTCGCCACGCCCCACGACCAGCAGGTCGCCGGCCACCGTGTCGCCGTGCCGCTCGCCGCGGGCGAGGACGGCGGTCGTCCACCGGAA
Organism: Gemmatimonadales bacterium; assembly: GCA_049513575.1. Lineage (GTDB taxonomy): Bacteria > Gemmatimonadota > Gemmatimonadetes > Gemmatimonadales > JACORV01 > Fen-1245. Next base: position 416,354 of record JBEKVZ010000001.1, on the reverse strand, counting down.
ATCGGCGCCGAGCCGCGCCAGCGCCGCCGCGGTGGTGACGAGCTTCAGGTTGGACGCCGGCACGAACAGCCGCTCCGCGTCGCGGCGGTAGAGCACCTGGCCGTCGTCCGCCGACTCGACGATCACGCCCCAGCGCGCCCTGTCGAACGCGGGATTCGCGAGGGCGCTGTCCAATGAGGAGCCGAGCGAAGCCACTTCGGGCGCGAGCCGCGGCACGGCCCCGCGGGCGGCGCAGCCGGCCAGGAGCAACGCGGGGATTCCCGGAAGAGTCCGAGCTAGGTTGCGGGCGGCGCGAAAGTCAGGCACGTCGCGAGGTCGGGCCCCTCCGGCGCCTCAGCGCGCGCCCTGGAGCACGATATCTACGACCCGGTAGAGCCAGTTGGTGTCGGTGAACCGCATCACCGGGATGGAGGCCCTGTAATCGGAGGCGTCGGTGACCACGGCGAGAAATGTGGCGGCGTTGGGAGCGTCGGGAGCGTAGAGCGGCTGGGCGTGCACCGCCCGGCGGTACACCTCGATTTTCGGCAGGTCCGACTTGCTGAACCCCTCGACCACGACGAAGTGGGCGTCGGAGAGGTACTTCGCCGCGATAGCCCGCGGCCCCATCTCCTGCGTCGTGTGCGCGATCAGGACGCGGGTGTCGGGCGACTCCATCACCACCCGCTCGGCCCCGCCCTCGTGGATGTGGCGCCAGGTGTCCTTGCCCTGCTCGTCGATCTCGAAGGGGTGGGCGCCGTGCTTGATCGTCATCGTGCTGTGGCCACGGCGCACCAGCTCGCGGACCAGGGCCACGACCAGCGTCGTCTTCCCCGAGTTCTTCTTGCCGACTATCGAGACGAGTCTAGGCTCCGGCACAGTCGCTCCGCGCGGTCCAGGTCGTCCGGCGTGTTGACGTTGAAGAATAGAACGTCCGGGTTGCCGTACTGCAACACGGCCTCGCGCGGCAGCCGGGCGACCCGCACGTCGCGGTGGAAGCCGATGGCGCGCGCCTCCCCGCGCTCCAGCGCGGCCCGGATGGCCGGGCCGCAGGCGCTCCCGTAGGCGGCGCACAGCGGCTCCACGCCCCGGCGCGAGTCGCTCTCCGGCAGCGCCGCGTCCGCCCCGTCCAGCCGCGCGGCGAGCGCGGCCAGCAGAGCGGCCGGGACGAACGGCATGTCCCACGCGAGGCAGACCACCGGCGCCAGCCGCTCGACGGCGGTGAGGATCGCGCCCAGCGCCCCCTGTCCGGGGAGCACGTCGGGCACGACCCGGAGGTCGGGGCGCCACGACCCGGCGTCGGGCGTGTTGGCGATGATCGTCGGGGGCTCGCCCGTGGCGCGCTCGAGGGCTTCGACTGCGCGGTCGAGGATCCGGAGGCCGCCCACCTCGAGCAGGCCCTTCGGCCTGCCGCCGTAACGCGAGGCGGCGCCTCCGGCGACCACCGCCCCGTGGATGGTCAGAGGGACCGCACCCTACGCATCAGACCGGTGGACCTGCGGTGCACCGGAGACCGCGCGCCCGACCAGCTGGACGCCGGCGCGCTTCGCGATGGCCAACGCCAGCGTGGACGGCACCGACGGCGTGGCGACCCAGGCGATGCCAGCGCGGGCCGCCTTGAAAGCCAGCTCTGCCGAGATGCGCCCCGTCACCAGGAGGCCGAGGCCGGCGGGACTGCGCTTCGTCATCAGCAGAGCGCCGATCACCTTGTCCACAGCGTTGTGCCGGCCGATGTCCTCGGCGTGTTGGAGCAACTCCTGCCCGTCGGTGAGCGCCGCGGCGTGGATGCCGCCGGTCTCGTCGTACTTCGCGCCCCGGTGGTACAGCTCCTTGAAGAGCACGCGCACGGTCGTGACGTCGGGTGCGTCGCCCCGCGGCGGCTGGGGCTTGAGCGAGCGCGGATCGGCGAGCGCGACGCTCACCGCGCCGCACCCCGAGGCGAGCACCCGCCGGCGCTCGTCCTGTGTCACCGCGGAGAGCCGCTCCGGCGCGATCTCGGCCCAGAACCCGAGGTCGGTGGCGCATGGGCGGAGCGAAAGCAGGTCGGCGATCATCTCGATGTATCCCTCGCCGTGCAGCCACCCCACCGCCAGCTCCTCCAGCTGGTCGGGCGTGCACATCCAGGTGACGGCCGGCTTCCGGTTCACCTCCAGCCAGACCGGCGTCTCCTCGACCGCCGCGAGCTTGTCGTTGGTTGCGTGTCCCACGGCCCTACGCCTCGCCCCGGTACTCGGCGTACAGCGATGGGTCCTCCTGGATCCGGACCGACGCGAGAGCGCATCCCGCCGGAAGGCGGGCCGCCACGCGCGTCCAGATGTCGAGGCACAGCGCCTCGCCGGTCGGCAGCGTGCGCCCCGGGGCGTACTCGGGGACGTCGCGGTTGATGTCGCGGCCATCGAACCGCGCCACCACTTCCTCCGCGAGGATGCGGTCGAGCACCGCCAGGTCCGCAACCATGCCGGTCGCCGGATCCACCGCGCCGGCGAGCGTGACCGCGCACCGGTAGGCGTGCGCGTGCGGCGAGGCGGAGGCGCCGAAGGCCTCGGCGTTCTGTGCCCGGCTCCACTCCGGCTTGAGGTAACTGTGCGTCGCCGTGAACTCGACGGTGCGGGTCAGGTACGCGACGGGGGTCACGTCGGGAAGATACTCCTCAGAAGACGCGCACGGCCACGCTCTTGAACGAGGCGAAGGCGGTGCTGCCGATCGTCAGTCCCATCTCCTCGAAGCTCTTGCGCGTGATGAGCGCCACCAGCTCGACCCCGGCGTCCAGCGTCACGCGCATCGCGGCGCCGTGCTCCGCGACGCGGACGATGCGGCCCCTGAGCGCGTTGCGGGCGGAGGAGTGGAGCGCCTCGGTCGAGAGGACGATCTCGTCCGGCGGAATGGCGAGCGTCGCGGGCCCCTGCCGGTCGGTCACCACCTCGAGCGTCAGCGGTCCGATGCTCACCGTCTGCATCGGCGCGCCCCCGGGCAGGTCCACGCGAAACAGGTTCTCCGGCGTGACGGGCGACGCCCGACCCTGGTGCAACGCGAGCAGGTCGTCCGCCCAGCGGTAGGCGTCCTCCAGAAGGTGCGAGGCGAACACGATGGTGAGCGGCCGCCGCGCCTGCTCGGCGGCCAGCGCCTCGAACAACGCGTGATGGGCGGCGCGATCGGCTCCGGAGACTGGCTCGTCGAGGAGCACGGCGACCGGCTCCAGTGCGAGCGCCCGCGCGACCGCGACGCGCTGGATCTCCCCCTCCGACAGCGCGCGCGTGTCGCGGCCTGCCAGCTCGCGGAGGCGGAGGCGCGCCAGCGCGGCAGCCGCCCGCTCGACGGCCTCGGCGGCGCGCACGCCTCGGGCCCGGAGGCCGTAGGCGACGTTGCCCAGCACGGTGCCGCGGAACAGGTAGGGTCGTTGCTCCACCAGCGTCACGCGCTGCCGCGCCTGCCGCCGGTCCGCAGCGGACGCCACGGGCCGCCCCTGGAGCGCGATGGAGCCCGACACGGGCGTGTCCACGAAGGCGAGGAGGCGCAGCAGCGTGCTCTTCCCGGCGCCGTTCGGGCCCACCACGGCGAGCCTGGCACCCTCGCGTACGCTGAGTGCGTCGAGCGCGAGAGCGGTGCGCCCGCCGAACTCCTGCCGGAGCGCGGCGACCTTAAACGTCGCCATGGCCTTGCAGCAGCTGGATCAACACGCTCACGGTGAGCGCGAGAGCGAGGAGGATCAGGCCGAGCGCGACGGCGAGGCCGAACTCGCCCTGCGACGTGGCCAGCGTGATGGCGGTGGTCAGGGTCCGCGTCTCGTGCCGGACGTTGCCGCCGACCATCAGCGCGGCGCCGACCTCCGAGAGCACCCGGCCGAAGGCGACCACGACGCCCGCCAACAGCGCGAACCGCGCCTCACGCGCGACCGTCCACGCGGTGCGCAGCCTCCCCGCGCCCAGCGTGAGCGCGGTGCGCCGCACCCGCGGGTCCACCGCCTGGATGGCGGCGGCCGAAAGCGCGGTCGCGATCGGGAGCGCCAGCACCACCTCGGCGACGACGATCGCCTGCCAGGTGTACAGCATCCCCAGCGCGCCGAGCGGCCCCCGGCGCGCCAGCAGCAGGTAGATGAGCAGGCCGATGACCACCGTCGGCAGCGCGAGCGCCGTGTTGAGGAGGGCCAGCAGGACGCGGCGCCCGGCGAACCGGGTCCATCCGAGGTAGAAGCCGAGCGGGATGCCCAGCAGGCAGGCGATGACGGTGGCGGTGAGCGCGATCTTGAGCGAGAGGACCGCGATCCCGACGACTTCTCCTCCCTGCGCGCTCACGCCGACGTCGTCAGAAGTTGAACCCGTACGTCACGCCGACCCACAGCATGAAGTTGTTGTACCACACGCTGTCCCCCACCAACACCGAATTGATGGGGGAGTAGTCCGTGTGACCGGCGTACGGCACCGTGATGAACGACAACGGGAAATTGGTCCGGTAGTAATAGTCCCGAGCCTCGAAACGCAGCTCCAGGCCGCGCGAGACGAAGAAGCGGGTGCCGAGAGCTGGGACGACGGTGAATTGGGTGCCAAGCGCGAACCCGCCAGGATCCACCGTGTTGGCGGAGGGGGTCGTGATCCCGGCGCCGAGGTAGAGGTACGGCGCGAGGCGATGCCACGTCTTGTCGCCGGTGAGGTTGAGCTGCAGGCCGACGTCGGCGGCGAGGAGCCGCACGTTCACGTTGCCCACGACCCGCGCGGTGTCGCCTCCGGCGTCAATCCGCAGCCGGCTGGTGAACGCCTCGCCGAAGGTGGCCGAGAAATCCAGGGCGCTACCGAGGCGCACGTTCAATCGCCCGCCGAGCATCAGGCCCGGCCGCACGCCGGTGTGCGCGTCATTCGCATTCCCGGCGAAGCGGCCCGCGAACAGCGTGATGCCCTCGTGGGTCAGGATGTCCTGGAACGGGGAGTGCTCTGGCGCCGTGCCGACCTCCTGCGCGGCCAGAACTGAAGGCACAGACGCACAGGCGCACAAACGCACGGCAAGGGCCAAGGCGAGCCGTGTCCGTGCGCCCGTGCGTCCATGCGCCCGTGCGTCCGTCTTCATGCGCTCTCCCGCAGATCGCGCCCGGTCATCACCTTCGGGCGCTCCAGCCCGAGCAGCCCCAGCACCGTCGGCCCGACGTCGCGCAGCGAGCCGCCGGGCCGGAGCCGGCCGCGGAACGTCTCGTCCATCAGGAGCACGGGCACGGGGTTCGTGGTATGCGAGGTGTGCGGCCCGCCGGTCTCGGGATCGATCATCAACTCGCAGTTGCCGTGGTCGGCCGTGATGATGAGGGAAGCCTTCGCCAGCTCCGCCGCTGCGACCACGCGCTGCAGGCAGCCGTCGACCGTCTCCACCGCCTTGACCGCCGCCTCCAGCTTCCCGGTGTGCCCCACCATGTCGCCGTTCGCGTAGTTGGCGAGGATGAAGTCGTAGCGCCGCTCCGCGATGGCGCGGCACAGGATGTCGGTGATCCCCGACGCGCTCATCTCGGGCTTGAGGTCGTAGGTCGCCACCTTCTGGCTGTCCACCAGGAGCCGCTCCTCGCCGGGATACGGCTTCTCGACGCCGCCGTTGAAGAAGTAGGTCACGTGCGCGTACTTCTCCGTCTCCGCGGTGCGCAGCATTCCCATCCCGTTCCTGCTGACCACGTCCGCCAGGATCTCGTTCAGCACCATCGGGCCGAACACGACGGGGACGGTGAAGGTCTGGTCGTACTGCGTCATCGTCACCACGTCGATCAGGGGCGCGCCGCGCTCAAACCCCGCAAAGTCCGGTTGGGTCCACGCCCGCACCATCTGGCGCATCCGATCCGCGCGGAAGTTGAAGCAGAAGATGCCGTCGCCCTCCCGGATCGTCGCGACCGGCTTCCCGTCGGCGCCGATGATCACGATCGGCTTGACGAACTCGTCCGTCTCGCCGCGCGCGTACGCGGCGCCGATCGCCTCAACCGGATCGGTGGCGGTGATCCCCACCCCGTGCATCATCGCGTCGTAGGCGAGCTTGGTGCGGTCCCACCGCTTGTCGCGGTCCATCGCGAAGTACCGCCCGGCGATCGTGGCCACCACCGCGCGGCCCCGCGCGGCCGTCACCAGCTCCCGCATGAAGCCCTGCGCGGAGGTGGGGGGCGAGTCGCGGCCGTCGAGCAGGGCGTGGATCGCGGTGCGCGGCATCCGCTGGCGCTCGGCCAGATCGATGCACGCCTCCAGGTGCCGGTCGAGCGCGTGCACGCCGCCCGAGCCGATGAGGCCGTAGAAGTGCAGCGTGCCGCCGCGCCGCTTCACGTCGGCGCACAGCCTGAGGAGCGCCGGGCTCTCGAAGAACTCGCCCGACTTGATCGCGTCCGAGACGCGCACGATGTCCTGCGGAACGATGCGGCCGGCGCCGAGGTTGAGGTGGCCGACCTCGGAGTTGCCCATCTGGCCGTCCGGCAGGCCCACTTCCGGTCCGGAGGCTTCCAGCAGGGTGCGCGGGAGCGAGTCCCAGAGCTTGTGCCAGATGGGGGAGCGCGCCAACTCGATGGCGTTCCCGTCTCCGCCGCGGCGGTAGCCCCATCCGTCCAGGACCACCAGCACAACGGCCCCGCGCCTTGCTACGTTTGACATCGCAACTCCCAGGTTCTACAATGACTTTCGTGCAGAAGAGCAGGCCCCAATCTACCGCCGCGAGGCGTCCCCAACCAGCCGCACGCACCCTGTTCGCCCTCGCCTTCGCTGGGGTTTCGGCGTGGCTGGCGGCCGCTCCCGCGGCGGCGCAGCAACTCACCGTGCAGCGGGACGGCGAGCGGCTCGTCGCGGATCCCGGCGGCACGGAGCTGGGGCGCGTCGTGGCGGGCGCCGCGCTCGCCGTGCAGGGCCGCCGCGGCACGGACACGCAGGTGCTGCTCGACGGCTGGATCTTCCGCTCGTCGGTCAAGCCGGACGCGCGCGAGGGGCACACCCTCTCGGTGGCGCCGGCTCAGGAGAACCTGCGTGTCGCGCCCAACGGCCGGGTGCTCGCGCGGTTGGTCCGGGGGGCGCTGCTGGACGAAGTGGCGCGGCGCGGCGGGTGGGTTCACGTGCGGCGCTCCGGCTGGATCGCGTCGGCCGCGTTCGCCGCGGCGCCGGCGGCCGCGCCCGCGCGGCCCGCTCCACGCACCGCCCGGGCGGCGCCGCCCACCGACACGGCGCAGTCCGAAGAGGTGGACCCGCGGCGCGCGGTGCTGCGGCGCCGCGTCCAGCTCTTCCTCGCACCCGACACACCCTCAACGGGTTTCCTCGATGCCGGCGTGCCGGTGCGCATCACGGCGCGGGCGGGTGATTGGGTGCGCATCGAGGCCTCGGGCTGGGTCCGCGAGAGCGAGGTGCGGCCCCCCGGCGGTCAGGCCGTCAGTGGCGTGACCGCGGCGGAGATTCGGGCCCATCCCGACGAATGGCAGGGGAAGATCCTGCGCTGGACGATCCAGTTCATCTCCCTGCAGACCGCCGACGAGCTGCGCGCGCCCGACTTCACGCCGGGCCAGCACTACATCCTCGCGCGCGGCCCGGCGCCCGAATACGCTTTCGTGTACGTGACGGTGCCGGACGAGAAGCTCCTGAAGATCTCCGAGCTCCGCCCGCTCGACACCCTGACCGTCGTGGCGCGCGTCAGGAGCGGTCGCAGCGCCTTCCTCGCCAATCCGATCCTCGACCTGGTGGACGTGGCCCCATGAACGAGTTCCTCTTGAAGCGGATCGAGCGGAAGCTGGAGGCGCTGAGCGACGAGCGGATCTACCAGGTGCTCGACTACATCGAGTTCCTGGAATCGAAGTACGCGACGCACCCCGCCGAGCCGCCCTCCACCTTCCAGAAGCTCGCCGAGACGGTCGAGGACACGCTCCGCGCGGGCCGCGTCTCGGCGTCGGCGATCAAGGGGACGATGGATGCGATGTCCGCCGCAGGGCGGATGATGTCGGGCCTGGCCGCGGCGGGGAAGGCGGTGGTCGATGAGGTGACCGGGACGGAGCCCGCGGCTCCGCCCAGGGGCGCGAAGCCGCAGCCGCCGCGCGATTCTGCTTGATTTCGCGCCGCAGCGCCCGGTATCTTCCGCCATGGGAACCCACATTCGCACTGAGGAAGGACTCGCCTTCGACGACGTCCTCCTCGTCCCCCGCCATTCGACGGTCCATCCTCGCCAGGTCGACGTCTCGACGCGCCTGACCAGGGAGATCACGCTCAACATCCCGTTCGTCTCCGCCGCCATGGACACGGTGACCGAGGCCGACATGGCGATCGCGATGGCGCGGCTCGGCGGGATCGGCGTGATCCACAAGAACCTGCCGATCGACCGCCAGGCCGCCGAGGTGGACCGCGTCAAGCGCTCCGAGAGCGGAATGATCCTGGACCCGATCACCCTCCCGCCCGACCGGCCGATCCGCGAGGCGCTTCACCTGATGGCGCGCTTCAAGATCTCCGGCGTGCCGATCGTGGACCACGACCGTCGGCTCGTCGGGATCATCACCAATCGCGACCTCCAGTTCGAGAACGACCTCGACCGCCCGATCGCGCAGGTGATGACGAGCAAGGACCTGGTGACGGCGCCGATGGGCACGACGCTGGAGCAGGCGGTCAAGATCCTGGCGCGGCACAAGATCGAGAAGCTGCCGGTGGTGGCCGAGGACGGGCGGCTCAAGGGCCTCATCACCGTCAAGGACGTCTTCAAGCGGCGCGACTACCCGAACGCCAACAAGGATCACCACGGCCGCCTGCGCGTGGCCGCCGCGGTCGGTGCGACGAAGGACGCGTCGCCCCGGGCGCACGCGCTGCTGGACGCCGGGTGCGACGTGCTGGTGGTGGATTCGGCGCACGGCCACAGCGAAGGCGTGCTGCAGACCATCGCGCAGCTCCGCGAGTCGTTCCCCGAGGCGCAGCTCGTCGGCGGGAACGTGGCGACGAAGGACGGCGCCTGCGCGCTGGTCGAGCGCGGGGTGGACGCGATCAAGGTGGGCGTGGGCCCGGGCTCGATCTGCACCACGCGGGTCGTGACGGGCGTCGGCGTCCCGCAGGTCACCGCGGTCGTGGACGCCGTGGCCGGGGCATCGGGCGTCCCGGTGATCGCGGACGGCGGCGTGAAGTACTCCGGTGACGCGGTGAAGGCGCTCGCGGCCGGCGCCGACTGCGTGATGATGGGCGCGGTCTTCGCCGGCACGGAGGAGAGCCCAGGCGAGTCGCTGCTCTACGAGGGGCGGCGCTTCAAGGTGATCCGGGGGATGGGCAGCCTCGCCGCGATGCAGGAGGGCTCCGCCGACCGGTACTTCCAGGAAGGGGAGATGTCCGCCACCAAGCTCGTGCCGGAGGGGATCGAGGGGCGCGTGCCCTACAAGGGCGCGGTCGCCGACGTCGTCTTCCAGATGGTGGGCGGGCTCAGGAGCGGCATGGGCTACTGCGGCGTCGCCACCATCAAGGAGCTCCAGACGGACACGGAGCTGGTGCGCATCACCGGCGCGGGCCTCCGGGAGTCGCACCCGCACGACGTCACGATCACGCGCGAAGCGCCGAATTACAGTCCGTGAGGGCCTCGTCGCTTGACCGCGGGCGCGGGGGCCGCTAGTCTAGCGCGCTCCCGCGGCACAGCCGCGCGGCTTCCGAAGTTCCGCCGCCGGCGCCTTCCAACGTCACACCGGCAGTTCCGGAGACACGCATGGGTCTCTTCACGCGCAAGACGGTGACGGCCCTCCAGCAGGAAGCCGAGACCGATCACAGCCTGAAGCGCGCGCTCACGGCGCTCAATCTGGTGATGCTCGGCATCGGGGCCATCATCGGCACCGGGATCTTCGTGCTGACGGGGACGGTCGCGGCGCAGAACGCGGGGCCGGCCGTCGTGCTCTCGTTCATCTTCGCCGGCGTGGCCTCCGTGTTCGCGGCGCTCTGCTACGCGGAGTTCGCGTCGCTGGTGCCGATCGCCGGGAGCGCCTACACCTACGGTTACGCGACCCTCGGCGAGTTGTTCGCCTGGATCATCGGCTGGGACCTGATCCTCGAGTACGCGCTCGGTGCCACCACCGTCTCGATCGGGTGGTCCGGCTACGTCGTCTCGTTCCTCGACGGCATCGGGATCCACATCCCCGCCTGGCTGCAGGCGGCGCCCGGGACGGTGGTGCACCTGGCCAATGGCGGGACGGCCACGGCGGTCTTCAACCTGCCGGCGGTGTTCATCATCGCGGCCATCACGGCGCTGCTGGTGATCGGGATCAAGGAATCGGCCAACACCAACAACGTGATCGTCTTCATCAAGCTGGCCGTGGTGGTGCTATTCATCATCCTCGTGGTGCGGTTCGTGACCCCGCACAACTGGACGCCGTTCATCCCGCCCAACACCGGGGAGCGTGAGCACTTCGGTTTCACCGGGGTGATGACGGGGGCGGGGATCGTGTTCTTCGCCTACATCGGGTTCGACGCCGTGAGCACCGCGGCGCAGGAGACCAAGAACCCGGCGCGCGACATGCCGATCGGGATCATCGGCTCGCTGCTGATCTGCACCGTGCTCTACATCTTGGTGTCGGGGATCGCCACCGGCGCGATGTCGTACACGCAGCTCGACGTCCCCGACCCGATCGCCGTCGTGGCCGACCACGTCGGCCTTGGCTGGATGTCGCAGATCATCAAGCTGGGCGCGATCGCAGGCCTCTCCTCGGTGATCCTCGTGATGCTCCTGGGCCAGTCGCGCGTGTTCTACTCGATGGCGCGTGACGGCCTGCTGCCGCAGTTCGTCAACAAGGTGCACCCGAAGTTCCAGACGCCGTACGTCACCAGCATCATCACCGGAGTCGCGGTGGCGATCGCGGCCGGCTTCCTCACCATCCGTGAGGCCGCCAGCCTGGTCTCGATCGGCACGCTGCTCGCGTTCGTCATCGTCTCGGCGGGGATCATCGTGCTCAGGCGGCGCGAGCCGAACCTGCCGCGGCCGTTCAAGACGCCGGTCTACTGGCTCACCGCGCCGCTTGGCGCGGTGTCGGCGCTCTACCTCATGGCCTCGCTGCCGCTCAGGACCTGGATGCGGCTGCTGATCTGGTTCGTGATTGGGATGGTGGTCTACTTCAGCTATGGACGCAGCCATTCGCACACGTCGCTCAAGGAGCGTGCGGCGGCGCAGTAGCATGCCGCCGAGCCAGGCCGGACCGAAGCTCGAGAAGGTCGGCGCCGCCAGGAAAAAGGGGGCGCGCGCCGTGGCCGAAGCGCTCCTGGCGGCCCGGCGCATCACGATGACGACGCACGTCAACGCGGACGGCGACGGCGTCGGAAGCGAAATCGCGATGGTGCACCTGCTCCGGGCGCTGGGGAAGGACGTCCGCATCGCCAACCCCACGCCGATTCCCCCGCGCTACCAGTTCCTGGTGGAGCCCGTGCGCGCGCACGAGCGCACGAGCGACGCCGTGGCGGCGCTGCGCGACGCCGACCTCTTCTTGGTGCTCGACATCGCGGACCTCGGCCGGCTCGGGAGCCTGGCCGAGACGATCCGCTCGCGTGCCCTCGTCACGCCGTGCGTGGACCACCACCTCTCGGCTGGCACCCTCCCCGACGGCCCGCGTCTCGTGGACCCTACCGCCGCAGCGACCGCCGAGCTGATCTACGACCTGGCCGCGACGGCCGGGTGGCCCCTCACCACGGAGGCGGCGCGCGCGCTTTACGTGGGCCTCCTGACCGATACCGGCGGTTTCCGCTACGCCAACGCGTCGCCTCGCGCGCTCCGCGTCGCGGCCTCGCTCCTCGAACACGGCCTCGACCCCGAGAGCATCTACGAGCAGGTGTACGCCACCGCGCCGGTCGGCCGGCTCCGGCTCACCGCCGAAGTGCTCGACACGCTTGTCCACGAGCCTGACGTCGGGCTCTCGTGGATCACCGTCCCCGCCGGCGCCATCGAGCGCAACCAGGTGGGCTCGGACGACCTCGACGGCCTCGTGGAATTCGCGCGTTCGGTGCAGGGCACCCGCCTCGCGCTCCTCTTCCGCACCCTCGCCAACGGCAAGATCAAGGTCTCCTTCCGTTCCGTCGGCGACGTGGACGTCTCGGCCTTCGCGGCCCAGTTCGGCGGCGGCGGCCACGCCAAGGCGTCCGGCGCGTCCATCTCCGGCTCGCTCGACCAGGTCCTGCAGCAGGTCCTGACCGCGGCACGCCGCTTGCTCGCCCGTTAGGGTGGTTTGACCCTCAGTTTGCGGTGCGGGTAATATCCGACCAGACCGGTCGGCAATCCGGGAGCCGACGTGGCCACAGCGGTGGAGGAGATCGAGCGGGTGCTGGAAACCGTGCGCCCCGCGATCCAGATGGACGGCGGGGACGTGGAGTTCGTGGACTTCGACGAGGCAGACGGCACGGTGAAGGTCCGGTTGATGGGACACTGCGTGGGCTGCCCGATGGCGATGGCGACGCTGAAACACGGGATCGAGGTGCGGCTCAAGCAGGCGGTGCCGGCGGTGCACTCGGTGGAGGCGGTCTAGGGTGGCGAAGAACGATCTGAAGGCGAAGGTGACGGCGGCGCTCGAGCGGGTGGTGAACCCGCGCGTCGGGCAGGACGTCGTCACGGCGGGAATGGTGAAGGAGATCGTGGCCGGCGCGGACGGGAAGGTGCAGATCGTCTTCGAGCTCGGCCGCGACGATCCGGCGTCGCTGGTGCGGGAGGCGCGGCTCGCGGCGCAGGCGGTGCCGGGCGTGACGGGCGTGAAGATGCAGGTCGGGGGCGGGGCGCAGCCGCAGGCGCAGACGACGCCGAAGAGCGTGCCGGCGCCCACGGCGCGCGAGCTGCCGCACCTCGGCAAGGTCATCGCGATCTCCTCCGGCAAGGGCGGCGTCGGGAAGTCCACCGTCGCGGTGAACCTCGCGGCGGCGCTGGCCGCGGGCGGCCGGCGGGTCGGCCTGATGGACGCCGACGTCTACGGCCCGAACCTCCCGCGGATGCTCGGCGTTCTGGACCAGCGGCCGGCGGTGGTGGAGGGGCGCCTCCGGCCGATCGAGGCGCACGGCGTGAAGCTGATGTCGCTCGGTAACCTGGTGGAGCGGGACGCGGCGGCCATCTGGCGCGGCCCCATCATCATGAAGATCATTCAGCAGTTTCTCGGCGACGTGGAATGGGGCCAACTCGACTTTCTCCTGGTGGACATGCCTCCGGGCACCGGCGACGCGCAGCTCTCTTTGGTCCAGTCGGTCCAGGTGAGCGGCGCGCTCATCGTGACCACGCCGCAGGAAGTGGCGGTGGGGGACGCGCTCCGGGGCGCGAAGATGTTCGAGAAGGTGGGGGTTCCGGTGCTGGGGATCGTGGAGAACATGTCGTTCTTCTCGTGCCCCCACTGCGGAGGACGCACCGACATCTTCTCGACGGGCGGGGGCGGGCGGCTCGCGCGGGAGCTGGGGATCCCGCTGCTCGCCCAGATCCCGCTGCAGGCGCGCGTGCAGGAGCTGTGCGAGTCGGGGGTGCCGATCGTGCTGGCGGAGCCGAACTCGCCGGCCGCGCGGGCGCTCGTCGCCCTCGCCACGGAGTTCCAGGACCAGGCGACCACCCGCTCCGTCCGCCTGCCCATCGTCACATCCTGACGGCCGCCGCAGCGGCGGCGCTGCTGCTCCTCGCGGCGCATCCGGCGGCGGCGCAAGGCCAGGCGGACTCGGCCGAGTCGGCCTCCGCCGCCGAGACGGCGTCGGGGCAGGACCTCATCTACGGCGGCCGGTTCGACGCCGCGAATCTCTTCTTCACTCGGCTCGCATTGCGATTCCCTCGCGACCCGGTCGGCCCGGCGCTCGCCGCGTCGGCGCTGATCTGGGAGGCGGCGGCGATCCCGGACGACGAGTTCATGGCCGACTCCGTGGACACGCTGCTCGCGGACGCGGCAGCGCGCGCGAAGCGGGGGATAGACGAGGCGACGACGGATTCGGCGCGCGCCGTTCAGCTCTTCTGGCTCGGCACGGCGCTCGGGTACCGCGCGCGGCAGGCGGACCTGCACGGGCACCCGTGGCGCGCCTCGCAGGAGGCCAAGGCGATGCGCGATGCCCTGGAGCGCGCGCTCGCCCTCGACTCGACCTGCGCGGACTGCCTGCTGGGCCTCGCCATCTACGACTACGCCCTCGCCCGCGCGGGTGCGCTCGCGCGGCTGGTGGCGCGGATCATCGGGCTCGGGGGCGGTGACGCGGAGCTGGCGCTGGCGCGGATGCGCCACGTCCAGGACGCGGGGACGCTCGCGCGCTACGAGGCGCGGTGGCTCTACGCCAACGCGCTGGTCCGCGAGAGCGACTCCGACACCCTGCTCAAGCTGGAGGCCCGCCGGCTGGTGGGCGACCTGGCGACGCGCTTCCCGGACAACCCGGTCTTCCGCCGCTTCCTGGACAGCAACCCGGCGCCGCAGTGAGCGCTGCCGTCGCCTCAGCGCCGGCGCCGACCACCGATCTGGTCTCGGGGCCGCTGTCGCGGGCCATTTTCCGCCTGGCCGTCCCCGCCATCGGCTCCGCGCTGCTGCAGCTCGTCTTCCTGCTGATCGACATCTTCTGGGTGGGCCGCATCCTGGGCCCCTCGGCGCTCGCGGCGATCTCCACGGCGGGCTTCGCCGTCTGGGCGCTGCTGGCCGTCGCGGAGATGATCGGCGTGGGCCTCACCGCCGTCGCGTCGCGCCGCCACGGCGAAGGGGCGCACGGGCTCGCGGCCGTCGCCGGCGGCACGACGCTGGCGCTGTCGGTCATCTTCGGCGTCGCCGTGGCGGCGGTCGGCGAGCCGCTGGTCCCGCTGCTCTTCCGCGTGATGCACACGCCCCCCGAGGTGACCGCGCTGGGCCACCTCTGGCTCGCCGCCTACCTGATCGGGACGCCGCTGGTCTTCGGCTTCTACGCGGCCGAAGCGACCTTCCGCGCCGCGGGCGACACGCGCACACCGCTCCTCCTGCTCACGGCCTCGGTGCTGGTCACGCTGGTCCTCGACCCGGTCCTGATCCTCGGACTCGGACCGATGCCGGCGATGGGGATCGCCGGCGCGGCCGTCGCCGCGGTGGGCACGCGCGCGCTCGGCCTGGCCTTCGGCTTCGGCGTCCTGGTGAAGCGCCGGCTGGTCCGGATGTCGGTCTGGGACTGGAGGAGCGCGCTGGCGGTGGCGAGGATCGGCGCGCCGACGGCCGCGACGGGCGTCTTCTTCTCTGCGGTGTACGTCGGCCTGACGCGGATCACGACGCAGTTCGGGACGCCGGCGCTCGCGGCGCTCGGCGTGGGGCACAAGCTCGAGGGGCTGGCCTACCAGGTGGCGATCGGGTTCGGGCTCGCGTCGGCGGCGATCGTGGGTCAGAATCTGGGCGCGGGCCGCGCCGACCGCGCGCGGCGGGCCGCGTATCTCACGGCGACGTACGCGTGCCTCGTGGCCACGGTCGCCTGCATCGCGTTCCTGATCGTCCCCCAGCAGCTGGTGTCGGTGTTCAGCCGCGACGCCGCGGTGATCGCCGCGGGGGCGAGCTACCTCAGGATCATCGCGATCGCGGAGATCACGATGGGGATGGAAATCGTCTTCGAGGCGTCGCTGGGTGGCGCGGGCTTCACCTTCGAGCCGATGCTCTGGTCCGGCTCGATGACGGCGGCGCGCATCCCGCTCGCGGCCTGGCTTGCGGCGCTGTTCGGCGTGGCTGGGATCTGGTGGGCGATCAGCCTCACCGCGATGGGCCGCGGCATCGCGATGCTCCTGATCTGGCGCGGAGGCCGCTGGCAGCGGACGCGCGTATGAGCCGCGTCGTCACCCTGCTCACCGATTTCGGGACCGCCGACGGCTACGTGGGCGAAGTGAAGGGCACGCTCCTCACCCTCGCGCCCGGCGCGACGCTGGTGGACATCGCACACGACATCCCCGCGGGGGACGTGGCGGCGGCGTGCTACGTTCTGGAGCGCGTGTGGCGGAGCTTCCCCGCGGGGACCGTGCACCTCGCGGTCGTGGATCCCGGCGTCGGCTCGGCGCGGCGGGCGCTGGCGGCCGAGGCCGGCGGCCACTGCTTCGTGGCTCCGGACAACGGTCTGCTCACGGCGGTCTTCGCGGCGCAACTCGGTCGAGTGGTGCAGTTGCCCATTCCCGCCGAGGCGAGCCGCACCTTCCACGGGCGCGACGTCTTCGCGCCGGCCGCCGCACGGCTCGCCACGGGGGCGGCGCTCCAGGACCTCGGCGCGGCCCTCGCCGATCCGGTGCGGCTCCCGACACCGCTCCTGAGGGTCGAGGCGGGCGATCTGGTGGGCGAGGTGATCCACGTGGACCGGTTCGGCACCCTGGTCACGAACCTCCCGCGCGAGCACGTCGCGCCGGACGGTCGAGTGCGCGTCGCCGGCCACGATCTGCCGCTCAAGGCGACGTTCGCGGACGTGGGCCAACGCGAGCCGGTGGCGTTCGTCGGCTCGGGCGGGGCGCTCGA
Organism: Gemmatimonadales bacterium; assembly: GCA_049513575.1. Lineage (GTDB taxonomy): Bacteria > Gemmatimonadota > Gemmatimonadetes > Gemmatimonadales > JACORV01 > Fen-1245. Next base: position 400,015 of record JBEKVZ010000001.1, on the reverse strand, counting down.
GATCGCGGTCCGCGACGGCCGCGCCGATGTCGTGCTGGGTTTGTCGAGAGGAACGGAAGTCCGGGCGACGGCCCGGCGCAGCTAACCGGTCGGGGTCGGACGCCTCAGCGCCCGTCCAGCCACCGCACCTCAATCCCGCCGAAGGCCGCGTCGATGTTCAGGTTCAGCCGGTAGGGCGCGGACGCGTAGTTGTCGGAGTAGTAGACGCCACCCCGCTTCGTGAAGCCATCGTGGTCGAACGACGTGAGGAACCGGTTCAGGGTGATCGCGACGCCGAGGTCGCGCGGCAGCATCAGTTTCAGCTCCCCGATGCCGATCTTCACGTTCACGTCGGCGGATGTGCGCCACTCGCCGCCGAAGTCGAGCGTCACGTCGCCGAGGCCACCGTGGAAGCCCATCCGGCGGCAGTTGCTGTTCCCCAGACCCGTGGCGGTGAACTCCGCCGCGCCGGCCTCGAACGTGAGCGCGTCGCACTCCACGGGATTCGGCCGGCTGAAGTGTACGTGTGATTCCGAGGCGCCCGTCTTGTACGCGAGGCGGCGCAGCTGGAGGCCGCCGAACTCCACGTCGGTCTGCGCCGCGCCGACATCGACCCGCAGCGTGAGCGGCACGTCGGGCGTCAGCGCCACGTCGAGCGACGGGGTCTCCTCGCCGTGCCCGCTGCCGAGCGACGTGTGCCCGTGCAGGCTCCGGAGGCCGAGGCGCAGGACGCCGGCGTCGGGGTCGTACTCGCGCACCGGCGCGAACTTGTCCTCGTCGTACCGCAGCTCCATCCGGTAGAGATCGCCCGATGAAGCCGGTCCGAGCCTGAGCTCGCCGGCCGCGTACGTCACCTCCACGATGAGAGAGGACTCGCCGTGCAGCTGCCTGGCCGAGGTGAGGGTGCGGAGGGTCTGGGCGCTCGCGGAGGTCACGACCCACGCGAGCGCTACGGCGAGCACGGCGACTGTGCGCTTCATTCGCGCCGTCCCGGGCGCGGCGCGGCCGGCGTGGCCGGCGGCGTCGTCCAGAGGTACTCGTCTGACATCTCGCCCGCGTGGCGGCCGGCGAAGGTCTCCCGGAGCCCGGCGCGCGAGAGAAGCACGGCGCCGAAACCCACGGTGGCGGCCAGCCAGGTGACGACGAACGCCGCCGCGCGGAAGACGAAGACGACCGGCCCCGCCCACCCGAACAGCGCCGCCGCGGCCCACAGGCCGAGCAGGCCGACCAATCCGGTGAACACATAGCCGTAGGCGGTGGGGTGCCGCACGAACGCGCCATTCGCCATCCGGCGGCGCGTCCACGTCTCGCCGACCGCGTGGGCGACCGCGAGGTAGCCTGCCAGCGCCGCCGCGACCGCCGCGACAACGAACGCGATGATCGCGAAGGGCAGGAGGAGGATGCCGACGATCGTGAAGATGAGGCCGACGACGAGCATCGCGAGCGTCGGCAGGAGGAGCAGCTGCCCGAGGAGGCCGACGACGAGCGAGCGCCCGAAGGCGTTGGACGCCGTGTCAGCGATGACCTCGACATAGCGCCGCGCGAAGAAGACGGTGCCGAACCCGATCATCGCCAGCGCGATGAAGATCGCGACGATGTTGCGCACGTCCTGGAAGAGCAGCTGCACGCCGGTCGGGGTCGCCGTCGGCGCCCGAGGCTCCGGTGGCGACGCGGACTCCGCGGTCAGAGGCTGGGCGGGGAACGAGGCGCGCACGGTCTCCGGGGCCGCGGGCGCTGCGGCCGCGGACGGGGCGCCAGTCGGAATCGCCGCAGGCGCGGACGCGAGATCCCGCAGCGCCGATGCGATCCGGCCCTGGGCCGCCAGCTCGTCGCCGGCGAGGCCGGGGACGCGCCACGCCCGCGCCGCCGCCACCATCCGGCTCGTCTCGAGCGAGGCGCCGTCGCCCAGGAGCCTGCGCCAGGCGCGCTCCAGCGCGTCGCCAGCGACGTAGTGGCCGACGTGCTGTCCGTCCACGATCACGTCGCCGTTGCGCAGCGAGACGACGCGGGACTTCCCGGAGGCTAGATCCAATTCGAGTGTCGCGTCGCGCGAGGAGAGCGCGATCGCATGCGACACGACGTCATCGCGGCGCTGCTGCGCGGCGGCGGATCCCGCCGCGGCGAGCATCAGGCCGAGGACCAAGAGGCTACGCGCGGGCGAGCGCATCGGTCCTCCCGGGTGTCTTGAGCAGGGCGTAGAAGCCATAGCCACCCACCGCATACCCGATCGTGAGCGCCGCCAGCGCGGGCCACATCTTGCCGGACGAAGCCGCGGCGCGCACGGCATCGGCCGCGCCGCTCAGCACCGCCCAATCCGCCGCGGTCATCGCTACGGAGTTGAACAGCGCGCTGAGCTGCGTGCCGATCCACGCGGTGCCGAGCTTCAGGGCTGAGGCGTGAGCTTCGAGCCACGGCACGGCGAGCCGCACGGCGATCACCACGCTCCCGGCGTACGCGGTCGCCAGCGTTACCGCCCGGTGAGGCTGCATCACCCAGGCACCGGCCCGCCGGAACAGCACGAGTGCGGCCGGCTGCGGGAGGCGAACCCGGGCCATGACCCGGTCGGAGAAGCCCCGACTGGGCGCGAAGCTCCGGAGAGCGGTCAGCTCCCGGAGCACCGTGAAGTCCAGGTCACCAGCGTCTAACTGCTTGTCCATCACGCAACTACCTCCCTCGCTGCCTTCCCCTACGGTGCCGGGGGGGCGGCGGTTTCAGGTTCTCAGATGGGCCAGGTATTCCCGCAATTCCAGCCTGGCCCGGTGGATGTAGGTCTTCACGGTCCCCAGGGGCAGATCCATCACTTCCGCGATCTCCTCGTACGCCCGCCCCTCCACGTGGCGCAGCAGGATCGCCGTCCGGTACTCGGGCCTGAGCTTCCCGATGGCCTGCTCGATCTCAGAGCCCAGCTCCCGCGCCTCCAGCTCAGCCAGCGCCGACTCCGTGTGGTCCACCGCCTGGAGCGCGGTGGCCTCCACTTCCTCGGCCGTGCGCGCACCGGGCGCGCCGTCGAGCGAGAGCGTGGCCAGTTCGCGCTTGCGCAGCTGGTCGATCGCCGCGTTGTTCGCGATCTTAAAGATCCAGGACGAGAACTTGAATTCGGGGCGATACGTGTCGAGCGCGTTGAGGACCTTGATGAAGGTCTCCTGCGCCAGGTCCTCGGCGAGCGCGCGGTCGCGCACCATCCGGTAGATCAAGGAAAAGACGGGCCGCTCGTACCGGCTCAGCAGCTCCCGGTACGCGGCCTCCTTGCCGGCCTTGGCCAGCGCCACGACCTCCCGATCGCCGAGCGTCCGGAGGTCTTTCGCCGTCGCCATGCGGGGGGTAATCTACGCTTCCCATGCCGCCTCAACCGACAGCGCCGGAAGAGACGCCCCCGCGCGACCAAAGCGTTCCTCGCGCCGCCCGCAAGGTATGCCGGGCCCGGCCAGGAATCACCGCCGGCCGATGACGTTGGCTCCGCCCGCGTCCCAGCCCCAGTCTCCCCATTCCGACCAGCGGCGACACGTGCGCGAGATGTTCACCGCGATCGCGCCACGCTACGACTTCCTCAACCACTTCCTCTCGCTGGGAATAGACCGGCGCTGGCGGCGCGCGGCCGTGGATGCACTGAGCTGGGAAACCAGGCCCGACGGGCTCTATCTCGATGCGTGCGCAGGGACCCTGGACCTCGCGGCGGAGCTGGCCCGCCGGCGCGGGTTCTTGGGCCGCGTCGTGGGCGCCGACTTCTCGGTGCGGATGCTCCGGTTGGGAGCCGGCAAGGCCCGGCCGGAAGTCGTCCGCCCGGCGGCGGCTGACACGCTCGAGTTGCCCTTCCCCGGCGGCTGCTTCGACGGCGCGATGGTGGCCTTCGGCGTCCGGAACCTGGCCGACCTCGATGCCGGCCTTGCCGAGCTGGCGCGGGTGTTGAGGCCCGGCGCGCGCCTCGTGATCCTGGAGTTCACGACCCCCGTGTGGGCGCCCTTCAGGGCCCTCTACCTCTTCTACTTCCGCCGGCTCCTGCCGCTGATCGGACGCGCCGTCTCGGGGCACCCGACGGCGTACTCGTACCTGCCGGCGTCCGTGAGCAACTTCCCGGCGCCCGACGCGCTCCGGCAGCGGCTCGCCTTGGCCGGCTTCCGTGACTGCGCCTACAGCCTCCTCACGGGCGGCATCGCCGCCCTCCACTGGGGTAAGCGATGAGCCTGGACAGCCTGCGCGACTTCGTGGCCGCGCTGGACGAGGCGGGTGAGCTGGTCCGCGTGAAGGAACCCGTCTCCGTGGACCGGGAGATCACCGAGATCGCCGACCGGTGCATGAAGAGTCCGGGGGGCGGCCCGGCGCTCCTGTTCGAGCGGCCCGTGCTCCGGGGCGGCACTGCCAGCCGGATACCGGTCGCCATCAACCTCTTCGGCTCCCTGAAACGGATGGCGATGGCCCTCGAAACGCCCTCCCTGGATGCCACAGGAGCACGGATCACCGAGCTGCTGAAGGTCGAGGTGCCTGAAGGCATCGCCGGGAAGCTCTCCATGCTCCCGAAGCTGGCGGAGCTGGCCAAGTTTCCCCCTGGACGCGCGTCCGGGCCCGTCCCCTGTCAGGCGGTGGTGCTCCAGGGGGACCAGATCGACTTGGGGGAGATACCGCACCTCATCTGCTGGCCCGAGGACGGGGGCCCCTACATCACCCTTCCGATGGTGATCACGCGGGATCCTGCCACCGGCACGCGAAACGTCGGGCTCTACCGGATCCAGGTGCAGGGGCGGCGCGACCTGGCGATGCACTGGCAGCGGCACAAGGTGGGCGCGGCGCACTGGCGGGCGATGGCGGAGCGGGGCGAGCGGATGCCGGTCGCGATCGCCTTGGGCGGCGATCCCGCTTCGATGTACGCGGCCTCTGCACCGCTCCCCCCGGTGGTGGACGAGTTCCTCTTCGCCGGTTTCCTGCGCCGCTCTCCGGTGCGGCTGGCCAAGGCGCTGATGAGTGACCTCGACGTCCCGGCCGAGGCAGAGATCGTGATCGAGGGGTACATCGACCCCGCCGAGGAGCTGGTGATGGAGGGGCCGTTCGGGGACCACACCGGCTTCTACTCGCTGGCCGACAGGTATCCGCGCGTGCACGTGACCGCGGTCTCGATGCGGCGCGACCCGATCTACCCCGCGACGATCGTCGGGCGGCCGCCGATGGAGGACTACTACCTCGGCCACGCGACCGAGCGGATCTTCCTCCCGCTGCTGAAGCTCACGGCGCCGGAGGTGGTGGACTACCACATGCCCGCCTACGGCATCTTCCACAACCTCGTCTTCGTGAGCATCGACAAGCAGTATCCCGGCCAGGCGTGGAAGGTGATGAACGGGCTGTGGGGCCAGGGGCTGATGTCACTGGCCAAGGTGATCGTGGTAGTGGACAAGGGCGTGAACGTGCAGGATCCGGACGAGGCGTGGTGGGTGGCGCTCAACAACATCGATCCGGAGCGCGACGTCCGCTTTGCGATGGGGCCCACGGACGTGCTCGACCATTCCAGCCGCGGCTTCACCTACGGCTCCAAGATGGGAATTGACGCGACGAAGAAGTGGCCCGAGGAAGGCTTCACGCGGGAGTGGCCGGGAAGGATCGTAATGGACGAAGCCACGCGCGCGAAGGTGAGCGAGAAGTGGGCGAAGCTCGGCATCAAGCTGCCGTGAGTGCAGGGGCCGGCGCCCCAGGCGTGGATGGGCAGGTGCTCGCAGGCGAGGGCCGCCTCGTCGCGTACTCCAACTTCGTCAAGGTCGCGCACACCGTCTTCTCCCTGCCGTTCGCATTCGTGGGCGTCGCCGCCGCGTCGTTCGTCCATCCGCTCACGCTGCGCACCGTGCTGCTGGTCGTCGCCGCGTTCGGTACCGCCCGGTTCACGGCGATGGGCTTCAACCGGATCGCCGACCGCCGGCTCGACGCGCTCAACCCGCGGACGGCCGGACGGGAGCTGCCGGCGCAGCGGATGACGCTCGCCGAGGCCTGGGCGCTTGTGGTCGTGATGGCCGTGCTGTTCGTGGTGAGCGCCGGTCTCCTCAATCCGCTCTGCCTGGCTCTCTCTCCGGTCGCCCTGGCCTGGATCACGGTCTACTCCTACTCAAAGCGGTTCACGGCGCTCTCCCACCTCTGGCTCGGGGTCGGGATGGCCATCTCCCCCGTGGGCGGGTACCTGGCGGTGACCGGGGCCTGGAGCACCCCCTCGTGGGTCATCCTCCTTCTGGCTCTGGTCGTGACCTGCTGGGGGGGCGGGTTCGACGTCCTCTACTCCCTCCAGGACGAGAGCTTCGACCGGGAGCACGGGCTCAGGTCCCTGACGGTGGCGCTGGGAGCACCGAAGGCGATCATCGTGGCCAGACTGCTGCACGGACTGGCGGCCGTGGCACTGGTCGGCTTCGGCCTGGCGGCGGGGTTCGGCGCCTGGTACTTCGCCGGCACGGTGCTGGCGCTCGGGCTCCTGATGTGGGAGCACAGGCTGGTGCATCCAGGCGACTACTCCAGGCTGGACGCCGCCTTCTTCGCCATGAACGGGATCATGTCCGCCGTGGTCATGGCCGGCGCCGTGCTCGACGCGGTGCTCCGGTGAGGCCCGAGAAGCAGAGGCAGGGCGGGAAGCCGGCGCCACCGCGACCGCCGGCGTCACCGAAGCGGCCGGCGCCCGTGCCCCATGCTCCCCATCCGGTGCGCCGCCCCACCCCGAACCACAGGGGATCATGACCCGACTCCCGGTCGTCCACGCCATCACCGGGGCATCAGGGGCGCCCTACGGCGTCCGCCTGCTCCAGGTCCTGTCGGGAGCCGATTGGCCGGTCTGGTTGATCGTCTCGTCGCACGGTTGGCGGCTCCTGAAGGAGGAGTGTGGCATCGGGAGCGCGGCTGCGCTCCGCAAGGCGGTTGGGGCCGGCTGGAAGTGCGTGGAGATGTTCACCGACCAGGACCGTGGAGCACGACCGGCCTCCGGCTCGGCGAAGACGGCCGGGATGGTGATCTGCCCCTGCTCGATGGCGACGCTGGCGGGAGTGGCGACGGGGAACAGCCGGAGCCTGATCGAGCGGGCGGCGGACGTGACGCTGAAGGAGCGGCGTCGGCTGATCCTCGTGCCGAGGGAGGCGCCGCTCTCGCTCGTCCACCTGAGGAACATGGTGGCGGTGACGGAGGCGGGGGCGACGGTCATCCCGGCGGCCCCCGGCTTCTACCAGCGGCCGAAGGGCATCGAGCAGCTGGTGGACTTCATCGTCCAGCGGGTGCTGGATCATCTGGGCGTCGAGGTCGAGCTGATCGGGCGCTGGTCGGGCGGGGGCAAGCAGGGCTGATGCGGCTGGGGCTGATCGCCGACACGCACGGGAAGGTGCGCGCGCAGGTGCACGAGGTTTTCCGGAAGGTGGACCTGATCCTGCACGCGGGGGATCTGGGCGGCGCCGACGTGCTGGAGGAGCTGGAGCTGTTGGCGAAGGTCGTTGCGGTCTACGGCAACGTGGACAGCGCGATCATGAAGCGGCGCCTGCCGCAGGTCGCCAGGCTCGACGTGGATGATCTGCGGTTCGTCCTCACGCACGGCGACCAGCTGAACACGCGCGAGCCCGAGGTGCTGAAGGAAGGCTTCCCTGATGCCGACGTGATCGTCTTCGGCCACACGCACCGGCCGCTGATCCAGAACTTCCCGGACTTTTCGGTGGTGATCAATCCGGGCGCGGCGGGCCCGGTGCGCATCGACTGCAAGCCCTCGGTGGCGATCCTCGAGACGGAGCCCGGCCTCCCGCCCCGCGCGCGCATCGTGGAGCTGACGTAGCCGGGCCCCGCTTCAGCGCAGGATGTCCTCCACCTTCATCGTCGTGACCGGGCCGAGCTTCGAGAGCGAGCCGTCGAACGCCGAGGCCTTCCCGACCACCACGATCACCAGGCTGTCGGGGTGCAGGTACTTCTGTACGACGCCGGTGACCTGCGGCGGCGTCACGGTCTGGATGCCGCGCAGGTAGAGATCGAACCAGTTGGGCGGGAGCCCGTCCACCACGTAACTCACCTGCTGGCCGACGATCTGCGCCGGCGTCTCGAACCGGAAGACGAACGCGTTCGTCTCGGCGTCCTGCGCCAGCCGCACGTCGCCCGCCGTCACGGGGTTCGTCGCCATCGAGCCGATCACGTCGCGCATCAGCGAGATCGCCGACACGGTCTTCTCGGCCCGGACCTCGGCGCCGGCCGCGAACAGCCGCTCGCGTTTCGTGTCCGCGCCCCAGTCGGAGAAGACGTCGTACGCGAATCCGGAGTCGGAGCGCACCCGCTGGAGCAGCCGTGAGTTGAACCCGCCCCCGCCGCCGAGGAGGAAGTCGCCCACCTGCGCCCCGAAGTAGTCCGGCGTGTCCCTGACGTAGATCCCACCCGCCTGTCCCATCCGCACGTTCGTCTGGTCCACATCCCGGTCGATGAGGACGACCTTCGGCCCGTGCGCGTAGTTGAGCGGCGGGATGTCCCGCAGCCCCGGGCCGCAGCGCCGCCAGCCGTGGAACAGACTCTCCAGCTTCGCCACCAGGTCGCGCTCGTTGAAATCGCCGGTCACGCCGATGACGAACCGCTGCGGGCAGTAGAGCAGGTGCTGGACCCGCTGGAGGCGGTCGACGGTCAAGTTCCGGGCTTCATCCGGCGTGATCAGCGACCGCGCGAAGGGGTGGTCCCCCATCATCACCTGGTTCCAGGCGCGGTCGAGGATGGAGCCCGGCTCGTCGTTGCGGCGCCGCCAGTCCTCCTCCGCCTGCGCCGCCCGCTCGCGGATGCGTGCCGTGTCGTCCCGGGGATTCCGCATCAGGTCGAAGAGCAGGTCGAGCATCACGTCGCGATAGCGCGAGAGGCCGCTCACGAACGCGGTGGACGTCTCGTAGCCCGTGCTCAGGCCGAGGCTCAGCGCGTAAAAATCCACCAGCTTGTCCACCGAGTCGGGAGGGAGCGTCGTGGTGCCGCCGGTGCGCATCAGCCCGTCGGCCACCCACCCCGCGGCCCAGAGCGAATCGGGGAGGTTCGCCACGCCGAGGCGGCCCACCAGGTTCACCGTGAGCATCGGGACGCTGTGGTCCTCGAGCAGGAAGATCTGGATCCCATTCGAGAGCTGGAGCTGGCGCGGCGACGGCGGGTGGAAGCGCAGGGGCGGGAAGCGCGACTCGAGCGCCTGAACCGCCTGGCGAGTGTCCTGCTGCGCCGGGAGCGGCGCGGCGAGCACGGAGCAGGCGCCGAGGAGCGCCGCGAGCCTGAAGAACCGGGCGGCGCGCATCAGCGGGACCCTCCGGGCTGCGGAGTTGGCGCCGGCTGCGCCTGCGGCGGCCTCACCAGCTTCGCCACCGTGCGGTTGCTCTTCGAGAAGTACTTCCGCACGACGCGCTGAACGTCCTGCGCAGTCACATGGCGGATCGCGTCGTCGTCCCTGAAGGTGCGCGCCCAGTCGCGCCAGAGCGCCTCACTCGCGGCGAGCTGGTAGGCGAGGAAGAACGCATTGTCGAGGCGTTCGAACGACTGTGCCTCCGCCTGGTTGCGTACCCGCTGCATCTCGTAGTCTGAGGGCGGCGCCCTCCGCAGACTGTCCAGCTCGTCGTATACGGCCTTCTCGATCTCCTGCGTGGTGTGCGGGGCGATCGGCATCCCGCTGAATGCGAAGAGCCGCGGGTAGCGCGCGCCCGGCATCATCCCCGAGTTGATGCTCGCCGCCACCTGGTCTCTCACCACCAGGCGCTGGACCAAGCGCGAGGTCCGCCCGCCCGTCAGGATGCTGGAGACTACCGCGAGCGCGGGCGCGTCGGAGTGCGAGGCATCCGGCACGTGGTAGCCGATCATCACCATCGGATTGGCGTCGTACTCGACTTCGATCCGCCGTTCACCGTGCTGCGGCGGCTCCTGCGTCACCACCGGCCGATGTGGCTCCCCGGCTGGGATATCGGCGAAGTACTGGTCGGCCCAGTGTCTCATTTGTGTCGTGTCGATGTCGCCGACTACCGCCACCACCGCGTTGTTGGGTCCGTAGAAGCGCCGGAAGTAGTCCTGCGCCTCCGGGCGCGCGAGGGTCTGGACGTCGCTGGCCAGGCCGACGACGGGCCGGCCGTAAGGGTGCGCGCGGAAGGCGGCCTCGAGGAATTCCTCCCGCAGGAGCCCGGCGGGCTGCGTTTCGACGCGCATCCGGCGCTCTTCCATCACGACGTCGCGCTCGGAGTAGAACTCACGGAGGACGGGGTTCCTGATCCGGTCGCTCTCCAGGACGAACCAGAGCTCGGCGCGGTTGGCGGGGAGCGAGAAGTAGTAGTTCGTGCCGTCGTTGAAGGTGCTCGCGTTGAGGCGGACGGCGCCGTTCGCGGTGAGGATGCGGTCGAGCTCGTTGCTCACGACGTACTGCCGGGCGGAGTCCTCGAGCTGGTGCAGGCGGTCGCGGAGCCGCGCCAGCTTCACGGTGTCGGCCGCCTCACCCTTGCGGAACTCGGCCGTGAACGAGTCGGCCACGGCATCCACCCGCGGGAAGATGTGCTGCTCGGCGGCGGCGTCGCGCGTGCCGAGGGTGGGCGTGCCCTTGAAGAGCATGTGCTCGAAAAGGTGCGCCATCCCGGAGATGCCGGTCCACTCGTCCACAGCGCCGGCGCGGAACTGCGTGACGAAGGAGACGGTGGGCGCGCCCTCCTTTCGCAGGGAGAGGAAGGTCATCCCGTTCGGAAGGACGTACTTCACGACGGGGAGCCGCTCGCCCGGGCTCCGCTCGGTTTGCTGGGCGCGCGCGGGGAGCGCGGCCGCGACCAGCAGGAGGGGGAGGGCGAGCGGCGACGCCTGCAGGGAATGACCGGTCATGCGGCCCAATCCTCGAACGAAGTGGTGGCGTCGAATTCGTCGGGGTTCTGCCGGAACCAGCTCATCACCAGGGCGAGTTGGTCCATCTCGGGAGCCGTGCGTGCAACGGGCGTGCCCTTGGGCAGCGCCGTGAAGCGCTCGACCGTCTTGGCAAAGGCGTCCTTCTCGATGGGCGTGTTGGGCCAGGGCGCCTCGGCGCGGACCACGCCGCGGTGGATCAGGTAGACGCGGTCGTCGTGGCCGCCGCCCAGGGAGGCCGGAGTGCGATCCTTGACGCCGTACACGAAGCTCAGCGCGTCGGTCGCGGCCCGCAGCCGGGAGATCGCGGCGAACAGGCTCTCGAGCGCTTCCAGCTTGTCCCGCCAATGCGCGGCGCGCTCGAAGTCCTTCGCCCCGGACGCATCGTTCATCGCGTCGAGGATCCGGCCCATCGGGTGCACGGCGCGGCCCTCCAGGAAGTCCACGGCCTGATCGAGCGCGGTGCGGTACTCGCCGGTGCTGCACTTGGCGGCGCAGGGGGCGAGGCAGGCCCCCAGCTCGTGCCGGATGCAGCCCGCCTGCATCGCCCCCGCGTCGAAGAGGTCCGCTTGGTCCGAGTAGACCAGGGACCGGTCCTGGGCGCAGTCGCGCAGCTTCAGGAGATCGCTCACCACGCGGACGCCGTCGGCCGTGCGGAAGCTCCCCTGGAACGGGCCGTAGTAGCGCGCGGTGCGGTCGGTGGTCTGTTCGATGACCTTGAGCTTCGGCGCGGCGCCGGCCGTGACTTTGACGAAGACCATTCGGCGCAGGGTGCGCGTGCCGCGGACGTTCGAGAAGGGGCGCAGCTTGGCGATGAGCCGCAGCTCCTCGAGGAGGGCCGAGAACTCGCTGGGGAGGTAGCGCCAGGTGATGTCGGCGGCGGCGCGGATCAACTGCGAAGCCTTCGTGTCGGGCCAGGCGGCGGTGAAGTAGCTCTGGAGCCGCGCCCGCAGGTCCTTGGCCTTGCCAACGTAGAAGACGCTGCCCGCGGCGTCGTGGAACTGATACACGCCCGGCCGCCGCTGCGCCTGTTCCTTCACGCGGGAGCGCAGGGTCTCGAACGAATCGGCTGCGGGTTGGACGGCGAAGGCTAGTGCTGACATCCCGGACAAAAATACGTCGCTCGCTGATCTATTGCGTGGGTCAGGGCTATCCGGCGCCGCGGGCCGCACCGGCGGCACCCCAGTCCGGCGCGGCCGTAGACGTCGAGCCGCTTCTGGAACTCGCCCGCTTCGCCGGTGCCGGTGCGGTAGTCGCGCACCGTGGTGCCGCGGCGGCGGATCGCGCTGCGGAGGATGGCGACGAGGGCGCGATGCAGGCGGCGCACCTCCGGCGGCGTGATCGTCCGCGCGGGCCGCGACGGGTCCAGCCCCGCCCGCCACAGCGCTTCGTTCGCGTAGATGTTCCCCACCCCGGCGAGCCGGCGCTGGTCCATCAGCGCCTTCTTCACCGCGAGGCTGCCGCCGGCGAGCGCGGCGCCGAGGCGCGCGGGAGTGAAACTCCGCTCGAGCGGCTCGGGGCCGATCCTCGCCGTGTAACGCTCCCACGCGTCCGCTCCGAGCAGGTGCACGGCGCCGAGCCGGCGCACGTCGCGGTAGCGCAGCCGGCCCCCGGTCGAGAGGTCCGCCTCGATGACCGCGTACGGGTCCGTCTCGTCGCCGCGTTCGATGGTGAGGGAGCCGGTCATCCGCGGCTGGATGATGAGTCGCTTGCCGTCGCTCAGGAGGATGACGAGGTGCTTGGCCCGCCGCTCGACCGCGGCGACCGAACGCCCCTCGAGCGCGCGCAGGAAGGCGGGTCGGGCGATGCCCCGCAGGACGTCGGACTTGAAGAGTCGAACGTGGATGAGCGTGGCTCCGACGAGGAAGGGGCGGACGTCGCGTGCGATCGTTTCGACTTCGGGGAGCTCCGGCACGGGCTACCGGGCGCGCGCGATCTCGCGCCAGCCGATGTCCCGCCGAAATTGCTTCCCCTCGAAGCCGATCGCCTCGGCCGCCGCCCGGCTCTTCGCCGCCGCCTCGGAGACGGTGGCCGCCGTGGCCGTCACGGCCAGCACGCGGCCCCCCGCCACGCGCAGCGTGCCGTCAGCGTCCTTGGACGTGCCGGCGTGGAAGACGTGCACGGCCGGATCCTGCTCCACGGAAGCCGGAATCAAGACAGCGGCGCCCAGTTTGGGGGCATCCGGGTAGCCGGGGGCCGCGACGACCGTGGCCACGGCCGCGTGCCTGGCATCCCCGAGCGTGTGCCCCGGTGGCATCCAGCCCCCTTCGGCGATCATCCGGAGCACCGGGAGGATGCCACCAGGGAGCGTCGGGAGGATGGCCTGCGCCTCGGGGTCCCCGAAGCGGCAGTTGAACTCGATGACGGCTGGCGAGCCGTCGCTCCGGATCATGAGGCCGGCGTAGAGCACGCCGCGATACGGTGCTCCCGCGTCACGCAGCCCCTTGAGGACGGGGGTGAAGACCTCCTCGGCGACCCTGCCCAGCAGGGCCGTGGAGGCGATGCCGACTGGGCAGTAGGCACCCATTCCACCGGTGTTGGGCCCGTTGTCCCCGTCCGCCAGGCGCTTGTGGTCCTGGGCCGGCGGCAGCACGGCGAAGTGCTCCCCGTCCGTGATGGCGAGGACCGACAGCTCCTCCCCCTCGAGGTGCTCCTCCACGAGAATCTCGGACCCGGCGGCGCCGAGGCAGGCCTCCTTGAGCATCCGGGTGGCGGCCGCGGTGGCTTCGGCCCGCGTGCGGCAGACGACGGCGCCCTTCCCGGCGGCGAGGCCGGACGCCTTCACCACCAGAGGCTCCTCGTGGCGGGCGATGTAGCGGGAGGCGGCGTCGAAGTCGGTGAAGGTCTTGAAGCGGGCGGTCGGGACACCCTGCCGAGTCATGAGCTGCTTGGCGAACGCCTTGGAGGACTCGATGCGGGCGGCGGCCGCCGTGGGCCCGAAGACCGGGACGCCGTCCTTGGCGAGGCGGTCCGCGAGGCCGGCCTCGAGCGGCGCCTCGGGGCCGACGACGACCAGGTCGGCGCGCTGCTCCCGCGCGGTACGGGCGACGTGCTCCACGTCGGTGGGCTTGCCGGGGAGGTTGGCCGCGAGGGCGCCGGTGCCGGCGTTCCCGGGCAGGCAGAAGAGCGTCGCCTGCGGGGCGTCGCGGCTGAGCGCCCAGAGCAGGGCGTGCTCGCGTCCTCCCCCGCCGACGACCAGGATCCTCATTTGTTCGACGGCCCCCGGAACGCGGCCGTGAAGGCGTCGCGCGCCTTCTTCGCGACGTCGGCCACGCCATCCACCGCTCCCTTGACCTGCTCGGCGTAGTAGCGGCTGGCCTCGCCGATATCGTCGGACAGCGGACGCTTCTCGTCCTCGGTGCCGCGCCGCGGGTACTCGCCGCGGAGGATGCGATCGTACTCGCCCCCCGCGATCCAGCGCTGCAGCTCCGCCGCGCGGAGCGTGTGGAACGGGTGCGTCATCCCAAGGGTGTTGAGCACCTTGTAGATGACGTCCATCGCGTCCGTGCCTTCCTCGTATTCCTTCGCCTGAGCCATGAAGGCGTCGAGGTTCATCTCCTCGATCTTCCCGCCGCCGGCCAGCTTCATGAACATCCGCATCGAGGCGATCGGATCCTGGCTGGCCAGCAGCCCCGCGCGGTCGCTCGAAAGCTCGCTCTTCCGGTACCACTCGAGCAGCGCGATCTGGATCGGCAGGAGCGCGATGCCGGCGAGGAAGGGCAGGTTCCGGAAACCGAACTCCAGGATGATGATGAGGATCGTGCGATAGAGGGCGTGGCCGCTGATCACGTGTCCCAGCTCGTGGCCGAGGATCGTGTGCAGCTCCTCGTCGTCGAGGAGGGCGAGCGCCCCCGAGTTGAGGACGATGAACGGGCGGTCCATCCCGAACGCGCCGGCGTTGACCAGCGGCGTCTGGGAGATGAAGAGGTCGGGCCGCGGCTCCCAGTCCATCGTGGCGCACACGTCGGTGAAGGCGGCGTGCACGCGCGGGAACTGGTTGGGGCCGACGCGCACGGCGTTGGCCTGGAAGAGCAGGCGCACGCCCCGCTCGCCGAAGAAGCCGTAGATCTTGCGGACGACCTCGTCGAAACCGGGGATGCTGCGCAGGGTGTTGAGCGCGGCGCGGTCGCTCACGTGCTCCCAGGCGCGCGGGGATATCTGCGCGAGCACGGTGCGGGGGCGGCGCGAAGGCAGGCTGGTGTTCGGATCCGTCATGCGTCCTCCCTGGAGGTCCGACCTCCCCTACGCGCCCTCCGGCGCCGCGTTTCAGCCGCCTGCAATCTAGCCGGCCAGCGCCTGATCCAGGTCCTGGATCAGGTCGTCCGCGTCCTCGATGCCCACCGAGAGCCGGACCAGCCCGTCCGTGAGCCCCATGCGTTCCCGCATCGCCCTGGGGACGGCGGCGTGCGTCATCGTGGCGGGGTGGCCGATGAGACTCTCGACGCCGCCCAGCGATTCGGCGAGGACGAAGATCCTGGTGCGCTCGACGATCCGCCGCGCGCGCTCCAGCGAGCCGGTCTCGAAGGAGATCATCCCGCCGAACCCCGACATCTGGCGGCACGCCAGCTCGTGCTGCGGGTGCGAGGGGAGGCCTGGGTAGTAGACCGCTTTGACCCGCGTGTCTTCCGCCAGCCACTCGGCTATGCGCCGCCCGTTCTGGTCGTGCTGGCGCATCCGCAGGGTGAGCGTCTTCGTGCCGCGCAGCACCAGCCAGCAGTCGAACGGGCCCGGGACCGCGCCCACCGCCTTCTGCAGGAACGCGAACTTCTCGGCGAGGTCGTCGCGCCGCGTGACCACCATCCCGCCGACCATGTCGGAGTGGCCGTTGAGGTACTTGGTCGTGGAGTGGATGACGATGTCGGCGCCGAACTCGAACGGGCGCTGGAAGACCGGCGTCGCGAAGGTGTTGTCCACCGCGAAGAGCAGCTTGCGCGCGGCGGCCAGGGATCCCAGCGCGCCGAGGTCGGCCAGGCGCATCATCGGGTTCGTTGGCGTCTCGACGAACAGGAGCCTGGTCGCCGGCGCGATCGCGCGCTCGACGACCGCGACGTCGCTGGTGTCCACGAAGCTGAAGGTAAGGCCCATGCGCGAGCGGAGCTGCTCCATCAGGCGGTGGGTGCCGCCGTAGACGTGCTCGCCGCAGACCACGTGGTCGCCCGAGGCGAGGAGCGAGAGACATGAGTCGATCGCCGCCATCCCCGAGGCGAACGCGAAGCCGTGCGTCCCGCCCTCGAGCGACGCCACGTTCCGCTCCAGCGCGTCGCGCGTCGGATTGCTGACCCGGGCGTATTCGTGACCCTTGTGCTTGCCGAGCGCCTCCTGGACGTACGTGGAGGTCTGGAAGATCGGCATCGTCACGGCGCCGGCGAGCGGCTCGGGCTCCTGCCCCGCGTGGACGGCGCGGGTGCCCAGCCCGTGGAGCGTGTCGTCGTCCCGAATGCGTGTCATCGAGTGCCCGGACAGGTGGTTGCGGCGAACCTTACACACGGCCCGCGGGCCCAGCAAGCGCCGCACGCGCGGATCGTCGCGTCGCCGCACGGGTTCCGTGCACCGGGCGCGGGTTGACACCCGGCCGGCCGGGGCCTAGGCTAGGCAACGTGGCCGACGGGAAAGCCCTGCGCTGCCTCATCGTGGACGACGAGCCGCATCTCCGCAGCATCCTGGAGCGGTTGCTGACCGGGGAGGGGTTCGTCTGCCGGTCGGCCGCGAGCGGCCGCGAGGCGCTGCGCGAGCTCGAGCGGGAGCCGGCGGAGTTGATCGTGTCCGACATCCGGATGCCGGAGATGGACGGCATGCAGCTGCTGGCCGAGGTGCGTTGCCGCTGGCCCGACACGGGCGTGGTGATGATCACCGCCGTCTCGGACGTCTCGAGCGCGATCTGGTGCCTCACCCAGGGCGCGCTCGACTACGTGGCCAAGCCGTTCCAGGTGGACGACGTGAAGGCGCGGGTGCGCCAGGCCCTCGAGAAGCGCCGGCTGATCCTCGAGAATCGCGACTACCAGCACAACCTCGAGAAGCGCGTGGAGCAGCAGTCGCACCGCATCGAGCAGCTGTTTCTCGAGGGGGTGCAGTCGCTGGCGCACGCGCTGGAAGCCAAGGACACTTACACCCGCGGACACTCCGCCCGGGTGTCGTCCTACGTGACCGGGATCGCGCAGGCGTTGGCGCTCGACGCCGCAACGGTCGCCGACCTCGTGATCGGCGCCGAGCTGCACGACGTCGGCAAGATCGGCGTCCGCGAGGAAATCCTGAACAAGTCCTCGAGGTTGTCGCGCGAGGAGTACCTGCACATCATGGAGCATACGGTGATCGGCGAGAAGATCCTGGCGCCGCTCCTGAACGATCGCCCGCGCGTGCTGCAGATGGCCCGCTCGCACCACGAGCGGCTCGACGGCAGCGGCCTTCCTGACGGGCTGAAGGGGGACGCGATCCCGCTCGTGGCCCGGATCGTCTCGGTGGCAGACGCGTTCGACGCCATGACCACGGGGCGCCCGTACTTGGCGGCCCGCACTCCAGAGGTCGCGCTCGGCGAGCTGCGCGCCAGCGTGGGCAGACAGTTCGATGGCGAGGTGGTGGCGGCCTTCGAGCGGAAGTTCGCGGACGTCACCCGGCTCCCCATCGCGACCCCGATCGCCGTCGGCGCGCTGCACGAAGCGGCGATCGCCGCGCTGTCTCGCTGACCTCCACCCTGATGCGCTCGGTGTCCGGCCTCCGCGGCATCGTGGGGGCGGACCTGGTGCCCGCCGTGGTCGAGCGCTACGGCGTCGCGTTCGGCGCCTTCGTGGCCGCGCGGGGCGGGCGCACCGTCGCCCTGGCCCGCGACTCGCGCCAGTCGGGTCCCGGCTTCGTCGCCGCGGCGTCCGCTGGGCTGAGGCGCGCCGGCATCGACGTCGTGGATCTCGGGATGGTGCCGACGCCCACCGCCCAGCTGGCGGTCGAGTTGATGCGGCTGGACGGCGGCATCGTGGTCACCGCGAGCCACAATCCCGTGGAGTGGAATGCCCTGAAGTTCATCGGGAAGGGCGGCCGCTTCCTCGGCAAGCCGGACGCCGAGGCCTTCTTCGCGCTGGTGGACGCGGACCGGGCGGTCTCCGGCGCGCGCGCCGGCGCCGAGCGCCGCGACGACGGTGCGGTGCGCGCGCACCTGGACCGCGTGCTCGGCCTCTCGTGGCTCGACCTGGCGGCGGTGCGCCGCCGGCGCTTCCGCGTCGCGCTGGACTGCGTGCGCGGCGCCGGGGCGACGATCATGCCGGCGCTGCTCGAGGCGCTGGGCTGCGAGGTGCACGCCATTCACCTCGAGCCCGACGGTCGCTTCCCGCGCGAGCCGGAGCCGATCCCGGAGCACTTGGGCGAGCTGGGAGAGCTGGTGCGGCGGACCGGGAGCGACCTGGGGCTGGCGGTGGACCCGGACGTGGACCGGCTGGCGCTGGTGGACGAGACCGGCCGGCCGATCGGCGAGGACTACACGCTCGCCTTCGCCGTGCGCACGGTGCTGGCCCACCGGAAGGGCCCCGTGGTGACGAACCTATCGACCAGCCTCGTGGTGGACGACGCGGCGCGCTCGTTCGGCGTACAGGTCGAGCGGGCGCCGGTGGGCGAGGCGAACGTGGTGGAGCGGATGGCGGCGGCGGGGGCGGTGATCGGCGGGGAGGGGAACGGCGGCGTGATCCTGCCGGAAGTGCACCTCGGGCGGGACGCGCCGGTTGCGGCCGCGCTCGTGCTGGCGCTGCTCGCGGCGCGGGGGTCGCACGTGTCTGTGATCGTGAACACGGCGCCCCGCTATACTATTCTTAAGGCCAAGATCCCGCGGCCCGTGGGCTCGCTCGAGCCCGCGTACGCCGCTTTGGCCGCCGCGGTCAGTGGCGCGTCGGAGGACCGCCAGGACGGGCTGAGGCTCGCCTTGGCCGACCGCTGGGTGCATCTCCGGCCCTCCGGCACCGAGCCGGTCGTGCGGATCATCGCCGAGGCACCGAGCCGGGACGGGGCGGCGGAGCTGATCGAGCGCGGCCGGGCCGCGCTGACCGAGCCAAGGAGGTAGGGATGTGCGGCATCGTGGGGTACGTCGGGCCGCGGAAGGCAGTCCCCGTGCTGATGGAGGGGCTCAAGCGCCTCGAGTACCGGGGCTATGACTCGGCGGGGGTCGCCGTAATCGTGGATGGTGGGCTGATCGTGAGAAAGGCGGCGGGCAAGATCGCAGCGCTCGAAGCGCAGCTGGGCAAGGACGTCCTGTCGGGCACGACCGGCATCGCCCACACCCGCTGGGCGACCCACGGCGCGCCGACCAGCAAGAACGCGCACCCGCACAGTGACTGCGCCGGGAACATTGCGGTGGCCCACAACGGCATCATCGAGAACCACGCCGCCCTGCGACAGATGCTCGTTTCGAAGGGGCACCACTTCGTGTCGGACACCGACACCGAGGTGCTGGCCCACCTGATCGAGCAGTTCTATCAGGGCTCGCTGGAGCAGGCGGTCGCCGCCGCGCTGCAGGAAGTGGAAGGGACGTACGGGATCGCGGTGATCTCGGTGAAGGAGCCCGACACGATCGTCGCGGCGCGCAGCGGCAGCCCGCTGCTGATCGGCATCGGCAGCGGTGAGAACTTCGTCGCCT
Source organism: Gemmatimonadales bacterium (assembly GCA_049513575.1). Lineage (GTDB taxonomy): Bacteria > Gemmatimonadota > Gemmatimonadetes > Gemmatimonadales > JACORV01 > Fen-1245. The sequence goes on along the minus strand of JBEKVZ010000001.1, from coordinate 380,613 downwards.
CCGACCCGTCGGCCGTGCTCGCGTACACGCGCTCGGTGGTCTACCTCGACGAGGGGAACCTCGCGGTGATCACGCCCGCCGGATACCAGGTGAAGGACCGCCACGCGGTGCCACTCAGCAAGACGGTCAGTCAGATCGACTGGGATCTGGCGACGATCGAGCGCGGCGGGTACGCGCACTTCATGCTCAAGGAGATCTGCGAGCAGCCCGAGAGCATCCGCAATACGCTGCGCGGGCGGCTGCTCGAGGAGGAGGGCACCACTCGGCTTGGCGGTCTCAACCTGAAGGACGAGGACCTCCTCAAGGTGAACCGCATCGTCCTGACGGCGTGCGGCACCTCCTGGCACGCGGCGCTGGTGGGGGAGTACATGCTGGAGGAGTTGGCGCGGCTCCCCGCGGAGGTGGAGTACGCCTCGGAGTTCCGCTACCGGAACCCGCTGGTGGACGAACACACGCTGGTCATCGTCATCTCGCAGTCGGGGGAGACCGCCGACACCCTCGCGGCTCTACGCGAGGCGAAGCGCCGGGGCGCGCGGACGCTGGGGATCGTGAACGTGGTCGGCAGCAGCATCGCGCGGGAGGTGGACGGCGGCATCTTCCTGCACGCCGGACCCGAGATCGGCGTCGCCTCCACCAAGGCGTTCACCAGCCAGATCGCCGCGCTCGCCCTGTTCACCCTCCACCTGGGGCGACTGCGGTCGCTCTCGATCCTCCAGGGCCGCGAGATCGTGCGGGCACTGCGCAAGCTGCCCGCGCAGCTCGACGAAGTGCTGGCCAAGCGCTCGGTCATCGAGGAGCTGGCGGAGCGCTACACCCGTGCGCAGAACGTTCTCTACCTCGGCCGCGGCTACAACTTCCCGGTGGCGCTCGAGGGTGCGCTCAAGCTCAAGGAGATCTCGTACATCCACGCCGAGGGGTACCCAGCGGCGGAGATGAAGCACGGCCCCATCGCGCTGATCGACGAGCTGATGCCGGTGGTGTTCGTGGCGCCGCGCGACGCGGTGCACGCCAAGATCGTGTCGAACATCGAGGAGGTGCGCGCGCGGGGCGGGCGCGTCATCGCGGTGGTGACGGAGGGTGACCAGGAGATCACGGAGCTGGTGGACCACGCGATCGCGATCCCCGAAACGCTGGACATGCTGTCGCCGATTCTCACCTCGGTGCCGCTCCAGCTGCTGGCCTACCACATCGCGGTGCGCCGCGGGTGCAACGTGGACCAGCCGCGCAACCTGGCCAAGAGCGTGACGGTGGAGTAGGCCGTGCGGGTGGTGCTGCAGCGCGTGAGCCGCGCCGCTGTTCGCGTGGACGGCCAGACCGTCGGGGCGATCGGGCGCGGCTTCGTCGTTCTGGCGGGCTTCGCGCCCGGCGACTCCGAGGTGGCGCTCGCCTGGATGGCGGAGAAGATCGCGGGACTGCGGGTCTTCACCGACCGCGAGGGCAGGATGAACCTCCCGCTGGCCGACGTGGGCGGAGCGGTGCTCGTGATCTCGCAGTTCACCCTTTACGGCGACGCGGCGAAGGGCCGGCGCCCCTCGTTCACCGACGCGGCGCCGCCGGAGATCGCGGAGGGGCTCTACCGCCGGTTCGTCGAGCTGCTCCGGCAGCGGCACGTGCCCGTGGAGACGGGCACCTTCGGTGCCGTGATGGAGGTCGAGCTGGTGAACGAGGGCCCGGTGACGCTGGTGATCGAGCGCGCATGACCGTCCCGATCGTCCTCGCTTCCTCGTCGCCGAGGCGGCGGCAGCTGCTGGAGCTGCTGGGCCTCAGCTTCGAGGTCGCTCCGGCGGAGATCGACGAGACGTGGCGGAACGGTGAGGCGCCCGCGGCGCATGCCGAGCGGCTGGCGCGCGAGAAGGCCACGGCCGTCCGCCGCGACGAAGCGGCGGTTGTCGGCGCCGACACGATCGTGGTGATCGGTGGCGAGATCCTCGGCAAGCCGCGCGACGCGGCCGAGGCGCGGACGATGCTGCGTCGCCTCGCGGGGCAGGGACACGACGTGTTCACGGCGGTCGCCGTGGCCTGGCGCGGCACGGTGGTCTCGGGCACGCAGCGCACGGCGGTGTGGTTCCGGCCCCTGGACGCCGAGACGATCGCGGCCTACGTCGCCACGGGGGAGCCCCTCGACAAGGCCGGCGCGTACGGCATCCAGGGCTACGGCGCCGTCCTGGTCGAGCGCATCGAGGGCGACTACTTCACGGTGATGGGATTGGGGCTGAGGCTGATGGTGGAGTTGTTCGGGCGCCTCGGCCTGGAGTACCGCTTCGGCTCGGTCCGCCCGCGAGAGGCCTGACTCAGGCGCCGCAGTTGCGGCGCCAGGGGGGCGCGCTCGCGTAGCGCGCCAATGCCAACCGCACCTTCGCCAGCACGTCCCCCGTCTGGATGCGATCCATGCGGCCCAGGCGGTGCTCCATCGAGACGGGATAGTCCTCGCCCGGATCGCCGTACGCGTCCACCAGCAGCTCCGTGAACCGCCGGTACGGCCCCACCCGCTTGGGGTTGTTGTAGCCGTAAAGTCCGACGGTGGGGACGTTCATCGCGACGGCCATGTGCAGCGGCCCGGTGTCGGGCGAAACGAGCACGTCGCACGCGTCGATCAGCCCGAGCAGCGTGCGGAGCCCGCGTCCCAGCACGTCGACGGCGCACCCGGGGGCGGCACCGAGGATCTGCGCCGCGGCGGCCCGCTCGATGGCCGAAGTGCCGCCCAGCAGGACGCAGCGGGCGCCCACCTCCTGCTCGAGCGTGCGGGCCACGGCGGCGTAGCGCTCCGGCATCCAGTTCTTCTCGGCCTTGCTGGAGGCAACGACCATCCCCACCAGCGGGCCCTCGCCCCCGCCTTCCAGCAGCGACCGCGCGACGGCACGTTCCGGCGCGCTGGGCGCGAGGTGCCACTGCGGCTCCCCGTACGGCACGCCCATCGCGTCGAGGAACTCGAAGTACTGATCCTGCACGTGCTGCTCGGCGTGCGCGGGGATGCGGTGCGTGGTGAAGAGCCAGTTCGCATCGCGCGCCCGCGCGAAGTCGAAGCCGAGCTTGACCGGGGCGCGGCACAGCCAGGTCACCATCCCGGCCTTGAAGTAGACCTGCAGGTTCATCACCAGGTCGAACGGCCGGCTGCGAAGCTCGCGTCCCGCGTCCACGTACGCGCGGAGTCCCCGCGACCGCTGGAAGATGACCACGTCGTCCACGTGTGGATGGCCCTGCACCATCAGCGCCGGCCCCGGCTGGAGGATCCAGGTGACGTGCGTGGACGGCGCGTGCCGCTTCACCGCATCCAGGAGCGGGAGTACGTGCACCGCGTCGCCCAGGGCGCTCATCATCACGATCCCGAGCCGCCCGCCGGTCCACGGCTTGAGCCAGCTCACCTCGGGCCCTCCAGGTACGCCGCGCTGAAGACCGCCCGGTCGTGATCCGTGAGTCGCGCGCCGCGCAGGCGGTTCCACTTGGCCCACGACCGGTACAGGCGGTCGAGGTTGCGCGCACGGTCGGCGTCGCCGTCGGCGCGGATGGGGCGGCAGGTGTCCACGTCGAGCAGCCACGCCTCGGGCCGCGCCCCGACGCCGCGGACCAGGAGGTTGCGCAGCTGGAGATCGGGATGGACGAAGCCCGCGTCGTGCATCCGGCGCACCAGGATGCCGACCGCGGAGAGGGCGGCGTCGCGCACCGCGCCGGCTGGCGGGCTCTCGCCGAAAAAGAGCTCCACCAGGTCCACGCCCTCGACCGCGGCGGTCACGACGTCGGCCCGATGGCAGGGGCCCGCGCGATAACACACGCCCGCGAGTACCGCTGGGGTGCGCACGCGCTCCCGCGCCAGCGTCCGCGACACCGCCGCCTCGCGGTAGAACCGCGGCTCCCCCCAGAACAGATCGCCGAGCAGCGGCGCCAGGAGCCCTCCGTGCCGAGCGTGGCGCACCACGGCGCCCTGGACCCCGAGCGTGACGCCGAAGGCCGCGCCGCGCCCGGTGAACTCCCGCCGGCCGGGCTGCGCCGCCGCCCAGCGGTACAGCGAGCCGGCGGCGGCCAGCGCCTCGCGCACGGCGCCGGCGACGTCACCGCGCGCGGCACTCGAGCCGCCCGCGAACGTCCAGGTTTCGAAATCGGGGGGAAGCGCCGGAGCGCCCAATCAGTACTTGGCGAGGTAGTTGGCGACCGGCTTCGACTTGCCCTTGAGGGGAATCGGCTCGCGGGCCTCGACCTTGGGCGGCTGCTTCAGCCGCTTGTAGAACGGCTCCGAGATCATGATCTCGCCCTTGGCGGCCTTGGAGCAGAGGCGGGAGGCCGTGTTCACCGCGTCGCCGAGCACGGTGTACTCCAGCCGCTGCTCGCTGCCGATGTTGCCGGCGAACACCTCGCCGAAGTTGATGCCGATGCCGATGTTGATGGCCGGCTTGCCGGTCGTCTCCCAGTGCTCGTTCAACTCGACCAAGGCGCGCTGCATCTCGATCGCCGCGGCCATCGCCTTGTCGGCGTCGTCCTCCATCGAGAGGGGCGCGCCCCACAGCGCCATGATCGCGTCGCCGATGAACTTGTCGAGCGTGCCGCCGTTGCGGAACACGATCTCCACCATCTCGGTGAAGTACTCGCGCAGCAGATGCGCGACGTCGTCGGGTGCCATCTTCTCCGACATCGAGGTGAAGCCGCGGATGTCGGTGAACATGATCACCACTTCCCGCTTGCTCCCCATGTCCAGCTTCATCTCTTCCCCGTGACCGGCGATCTGCTTGGCCAGGTCGGGGGAGAAGTAGCGCTGGAAGTTGGACAGGACGAGCGCCTCGTGGCGGATGCGGTCGGAGAGCGAGCTGTTCTCCATCGCGACCGACGCCACGCCCGAGAAGGCGATGAGGAACTCCAGGTCCTCGTCGGTGAACGCGTGCGTAGCCGTGAGGTTGTCCACGTAGATCAGGCCGAGCACCGTCCCCTCGGACGACATCAGCGGCGCGCCCATCGCCGAGCGGACGCTCTGGAGCAGGATGGACTTGCCCTTGAAGCGCTCGTCCTCCGCTGCGTTGTCGGTCAGGATCGCCACGCGCTCGGCCACGGCCTTGCGCGCGATGGACTGCGGCACGTGCCGCGCCGACGCGGAACCCTCGCCGAGGCGGCTCTTCGAAATCCGCGGCACCAGGTCGCCGGAGGCGGGATCGCAGAGCAGGATCGAGCAGCGGTCCACGTCCATCACCTGGAAGGTGAAGTCCACGACCGACTCGAGCAGCTTGTCCACTTCGAGCTGGCGTGAGAGCTGCTTCGAGATCTCGAGCAGCAACTCGAGCTTCTTGGCGCTGCGGGCCGAGGTCACGGGCTCGGGCGCGCCCTCCTCGGCGACGGGAAGGGTCGAAGCGGAGAGTCGCTTCAGCGGGCTCTGGATCGCGCTCCCCGACTCGCGCACCGGGAGCTGGCGGACGATCGTCGCCCCGGCCGGCTTCGGCACGGCGAAGCCCGCTTCGCCCTGCGGCTTGGCGGCCGCCGGCTTTGCGGCCTCCTTCACGTAGAAGGCGACCTTGCCGAAGGTGACGACGTCGTTGGGGGCGGCCTTCGCGTCGCTGATGCGGCTGCCGTTGAGGAACGTGCCGTTCGCCGAGCCGAGGTCCTTGACGCGCACGCCGCCGTCCTCGGCCGTCAGCTGGGCGTGCTGGCGCGAGATCGTGGGCTCGTAGATCGGGATGTCGCTGTTGACGGCACGGCCGACGACCAGGGTGACGCCGGGTTTGACGTCGATCGACTGGTCGCCTGCGGTGCTGACCAGCTTGTACGCGTCGGCCATCTGCGGTGTGGCTCCTCGGACGCGGAAATATGCCCCCCCCGGCGGGGAGGGCGCCAGCGGGTGAAACTACACCGCGCCGCGAGCCAGCGCGATGGCCCGAAGTGCCGCGCGGGCCTTGGCTTGCGTCTCTTCCAGCTCGCGGTGCGGGTCGGAATCGGCGACGATGCCGCCGCCCGATTGCACGACGACCCGATCGGCGAGGACAGCACAGGTGCGGATCGCGATCGCCATGTCGAGGTTGTGAGCGCCCCACCCCACGTAGCCCACCGTGCCGGCGTAGGGGCCGCGGCGGGTGGGCTCGAGCGTATCGAGAATCTCCATGGCCCGCACCTTCGGCGCCCCGGAGACGGTGCCCGCCGGGAAGCACGCCTTGAGGGCGTCGATCGCGTCGCGCCCGTCGGCGAGCCGCCCGCGCACCTCGGAGACGAGGTGCTGCACGTGGGCGTAACGCTCCATGGCGAGCAGCTCCGCCGTGCGCACCGAGCCGAAGGCGGCGACACGGCCGACGTCGTTGCGCCCGAGATCCACCAGCATCATGTGCTCGGCCCGTTCCTTGGGATCCGCGGCCAGCTCCGCCGCCAGCGCGGCGTCGCGCTCCGCGTTCGCATCCCGCGGCCGCGTGCCGGCGATCGGCCGCACGGTGACCTCTCGATCCTCGACGCGCACCAGCACCTCGGGCGAGGAACCGACCAGCGCGAAGTCGTCGAGCGCGAGATAGAAGAGGTACGGCGCTGGATTCAGCGCCCGAAGATAGCGGTACAGCAGCAGCGGATCGGTGCGTCCCGGCACCTCGAGGCGGCGCGAGAGCACGGCCTGGAAGATGTCGCCGGCGGCGATGTATTCGCGGATGCGCTCGATGTCGCGCTCGTAGCGGTCCGCGGGGTACGGGCTGGTGGCGGCCGCGGGCGGGAGGTCGGGGTCGAGCTCCAGCGGCGCGAGGTCCGCCGGTCGCTTCAACCGCTCGAGGATCTCCGCGATGCGTGCGCGGCCGCCCTCGTAGAGCCGGATGCGCTCCCGCTCCGGCGCGCCGGCGGGGACGTCGGCGTTCACGACGATCCGGGCGCGGTTGTGGAGGTTGTCGAGCACGACGACCGTGTCGGCGACCATGAACACCCCGTCCGGGAGGCTGAGATCGTCCGGGGGCGGGGACGGCAGCCGCTCGAGGGTGCGCACGACGTCGTACCCGAAGAACCCCACGGCCCCGCCGAAGAACCGGGGGAGGTCGGGTGGCGCCGCAGCGGCGAGCGGCCGCAGGCGCTCGGCGAGGTGGCCCATCGGGTCGGCCGTGCCGCCCGCGTCGGCCCAGCCGCCCTCCGGCGTCCACCGGGACACGGCACCGCCCTGGTAGCGCCACGCCTCCCGCGGCTCGGTGCCGAGGAAGGTGTAGCGCGCCCAGCGCTCGCCGCCGACCGCCGACTCGAGCAGGAAGGCGAACGGCGGCCGCGCCACCTTGCGGAGCACCGCGACCGGCTGGTCCGCGTCGAGCAGGCACTCGTGCACCACAGGCACGATGCCGCCGGCCGCGGCGCGCGCCACGAACGCCCGCCGCCCCGCCGTGTCCGCGCTCACCGGCTGCACCTGCTTGTTCGGCCCGTTACCGGCCGCGATATTGCCGGGGCATGCCGCACCGCCTCCCTCCCTGGCTCGCCGCCCTGCCGCTGCTCGCGTTCGCCACCGCACCGCGTCCCGCCGCCGCCCAGGAGTGGGATTCGCCCGAGGTGCGCGCCCTGGTGGCGCGCGCAATCGAGCGGCGCACCGCGGCGCTGGCCGATACGGGGCTCAAGAGCTTCAGCGCGCGCGCACACGGCTTCGTGTTCTTCCTCGGACAGATCGGCGAAGGGCTTTCGGAGCCGCCGCGCCTCGTCAAGGCGGACCAACTCGAGCTGCAAGTCTACTGGAAGGCGCCGGACCGGAGCAAGCAGCGCATCATCGGCTGGCGCAACCGGATGGATCTTCCGACCGACATCTCCTACCACCGCGACCACCTCGGCATCGCGCTCAACAACTTCCCCGACCGCATCAGGCTCGGCGAAGGCGACGAGGTGCGGGACGTGCCCCATCCGCTCTCGCGCATCGGGGCGAGTCTCTACCAGTTCGCGCTGAAGGACTCGACCTCGATCCACCTCCCGGACCGCGACATCCTGGTCTACGAGGTGGCCGTGCGTCCGCGCGACTACCGCGCGCCCCGGATCGTCGGCTCCGTCTTCCTCGACGTCCAGACCGCCGACCTGGTCCGGATGGCGTTCCAGTTCACGCGCCCGGCCTACCTCGACGATCAGCTCGAGGACATCACGGTGGCGATCGAGAACAGCCTCATGGAGGGCCGGTACTGGCTGCCGTACCGGCAGGAGATCGCGATCCGCCGGCGCGCCACCTGGCTCGACTTCCCGGTGCGCGGGATCATCCAGGGGCGCTGGGAGATCGACACCTACCGGCTGAACGAGAATCTGGACAGCGTGTTCGCCTCGCTGCCGGGGCCGGAGATCGTCGCCGCGCCGCCGGCGGTGCGCGACTCGTTCCCGTGGACCGACTCGCTCGGCTCCGCGATCAAGGAGTTCGCCGAGCCCGTGCGCCTCGAGGACTTCGCCGCGGTGCGCGCGCAGGTCCGGGAAGTCGCCGCCGGGCACGTGCTCGACGGCCTCCGCCGGGCGCAGCTCGGCGGCTCGTCGGTGTCGGACTTCGCGCACTTCGACCGGGTCGAGGGGCTGGCCCTCGGGCTCGGCACCACGATCCGCTCCGGCAACGACGCGACCGTGCTGCGGCTCCGCGCGGGGACCGCGACCGCCACCACCCTGGTGACGGGAGGTGCGGACCTGTCGGTGCGGCGCGGCGCCTGGACCTGGCGGCTCGGCGCGGCTCGGGCGGTTCGCGACCTCGGGGACGAGCCGGTGATATCGGGCGTGGTGAACTCGCTGCTTGCCCAGGAAGCAGGGACCGACTACGGCGATTACTACCTCGCCAGCGGCGCGGAGGGCAGCGGGACCCTCGCGCTGGGCGGGCGCACCAGCTTCGCCGTCGCGGCGCTCTGGGAGCACATCGACTCGCTCGCGGTCCACGCGCGCTGGGCGCGGGGCACCTTCTCGCGTCCCAACGTGGGCGTGATGCCGGGGAACTGGAGCCGGCTCCGCCTGTCGCTGCGCCGCCTCCAGCCGGCCTTCACGACCGTGCGCAGCTTTTCGGGCAGGCTGGAGGTGGAGGCCGGCCTCAACGACACCTACCTGCGCGGATACGGCGACCTGCGCTGGCAGGTGCCCGCCGGCAGCGGTTGGATCGTCGCGCGCGCGAGCGCGGGCGCCGGCACCGCCGGCCTCCCGGACCACCGCGCGTTCGTGCTCGGCGGGCGGGGCACGCTGCTCGGCGAGGGTTTCCGGTCCCTGGTCGGGCGGCAGGCGGCTTGGGCGTCGCTCGAGTTCCGGCTCCCGGTCGCCGTCCCGGAGATCCCCCTCGGCTCGTACGCGGGCACCGGGTCCACCGCGACGCTCATCCCCTTCGTGGCGGCAGGTTGGACGGGCGGAGCCATCCTCCCCGCCCTCGGCGCTCCCTCCCGGGGCGTCCGACCGGTCGTCGGCCTCGCTTTCGGGTGGCTGCGGGACCTGCTGCGCGTGGACGTCGGGTATGGGCTCCGCACCGGCCGGTTCGGCGCCTCCTTCGACGTCACGCGGGATTTCTGGGAGATCCTCTAAGCTGGCCCCAAATCTCGATTTGGTGACGCGTTGCCAGCCCTCCAACCGGGCGGCATATTCCCGGGCGGAGCGACCGTTGCGATGCTTCCGTGCAGCGATGGCGGCGGGGAGCGGCTGAGTGGCTGAGCGGGTCTTTTCTGACGAGTGGCTGGTCCCGACCATCTCGACGATGATCACGGCCGAGGCGGTGGCGGCGCTGCGCGCGTCGGCGGAGCCCACGGCCACGCTGTGGGACCTGGTCGTCTCGAAGAACTACTCGACGGACGATCAGATCCTCGCGGCCCTCTCCAAGCGATGCCGGATCCCGGTGGCGGAAGCCCCCAAGCCGGACTCGAAGGTCAAGGAAGTCATTCCGGAGGCCGTCGCCCGGCGCTACCACGTGGTCCCCATGCGGGCGACGGACTCGGTGCTCGAGATCGCGACGGCCAACCCGTTCGACATCGACGCGGAGAAGGGGCTGGCGTTCGCGTCGGGCCGCGAGGTCCGGATGCAGCTGATGTCGCCGTCGAAGATCGCCGCGCTGACCGACGAGATCTTCCGGCCGGAGAACGTCGTCGAGAAGCTGCTCGAGGGGATGGAGTCGAGCAGCGACGTGCAGCAGCTCGAGGAGACCGCGCCGGCCGAGGAGTTCCAGGTCAGCGCCGAGGAGGCGTCCCAGCGGCCAGTGGTCCGGCTGGTGGACCTGATTCTCTCCGAGGGCATTCTGGCGCGGGCGAGCGACATCCACATCGAGCCGGAGGAGGGCGGGTTCGCCGTCCGGTACCGCATCGACGGCGTGCTGCGGCAGATGATGAAGGTGCCGCGCGCGGCCGGGTTCCCGCTGGTCTCGCGCATCAAGATCATCTCGAGCCTCGACATCGCGGACCGCCTGCGGCCGCAGGACGGGCGCGCGCGCGTCGCGGTGAATGGGGTGCCGGTGGACCTGCGTGTGTCCACCCTCCCGGCCTCGATGGGCGAGAAGGTTGTCATCCGCATTCTGGACTCGCGGGCGACGGTGATCTCGCTCGACGCCCTCGGGCTGAACCCCGACGAGCACTCCGCGTTCAAGGCGCTGCTGATGCACCACGAGGGGATCATCCTCGTGACCGGGCCCACCGGCTCGGGCAAGACGACGACGCTCTACTCGGCGATCCGCAGCATCCAGACCGGCAAGACCAACATCGTGACGGTCGAGGACCCGGTCGAGTACCGGCTCCAGGGGATCGTGCAGGTGCAGGTGCACGAGAAGGCGGGGCTGACCTTCGCCAGCGCCCTGCGGTCGATCCTCCGCCAGGATCCCGACGTGGTGCTGGTGGGCGAGATCCGCGACAAGGAGACGGCGACGATCGCGGTGCAGGCCTCGCTGACGGGCCACCTGGTGCTCTCGACGCTGCACACCAACGACGCGTCGAACGCGGTCACGCGGCTCGTGGACATCGGGGTGGAGCCGTACAAGATCGCGGCGTCGCTCCGCGGCGTCGTGGCGCAGCGGCTGATGCGCAAGCTCTGCCCGGCGTGCAAGGAGGTCTGGGTCGAGACGGTGCCCGAGAAGCTCGCGAAGTGGGTGCCGCGCGGCACGCCGCTCTACCGCGCCGTGGGGTGCCCCGACTGCGCGATGACCGGCTACCGCGGGCGCTTCTCGATCACTGAGGTGCTCACGGTGACGCCCGAGGTCGAGCGCGTGATCGGGGCGGGGGCCACGGCGGACAAGATCGCGGAGGTGGCGCAGGGCGGCGGGATGCGCAGCCTGTGGGAGAGCGGCGTCGCGCACATCCTCCGCGGCGAATCCAGCCTCGACGAGTTGATGCGCGTCGTGGACGTGCCGTTCGAGGAGGGCGCGGACCAGGTGCTGGCGGCGAAGCCGGCGGCCCGGACTTCCGGCGCCGGCGCCGCGGCGGCCGCGAAGGCGCCGTCCGCGACCGATGCGAAGGCGGAGGCGGCAACCACGGGCGGGTCGTTCGAGCTGCTGGACAGCATCGTCGCGTCGCCGAAGGTCACGCGGCTCAAGCGCAAGGTGCTGCTGGTGGACGACGAAGACTCGCTCCGCCGGGTGATGAAGGACCTGCTCGAGCGCGAGGGGTACATCGTCTCGGAGGCGCGGGACGGCGTGCAGGCCCTGGACCAGGTGGACCGGACGGGGCCGGACGTCATCGTCCTCGATCTCAACCTCCCGGGCCTCGACGGGTACGGCGTGCTCTCGCACCTGCGCTCGCGGCCGGCCACCGCCGAGATCCCCGTGGTCGTGCTGACGGCGAAGGGGGACGAAGACAACGAGGTGCGGGTGTTCGAGCTGGGCGCGGACGACTTCCTCACCAAGCCCTTCCGGGCCCGCGCCCTGTCGGCCCGCCTCGACGCGGTGCTCGGCCGGCGCCGCTCCAACTCCGAATAGCCGCGCCGCCTGCGCGGTGAGCCGTTCCGCCGAAGTCCGCCGCTCGACGCTCACGACGACCGTGGTCGTCCGTCTCGCCCTCGACGGGCGGGGCCGCGCCAGCGCGCGGACCGGGATCGCGGGATTCGACGAACTGCTAGAAGCAGTGGCCTCGCACGGGCGCTTCGACCTCGACGTGGAGGCGGTGACGCAGGGCGCGGATCGCTCCGAGCCCGACGCGCACCGGGTCGTCGTCACCACCGCCGGGGCATTTGGGGAGGCGTTCGCCAAGGCGCTCGGCCCGCGCGAGGGCGTGCGCGCGCTCGGCGAGGCCAGCGTGCCCGTGGCGGGCGCGCTGGTGCGGGCGGCCTGCGACCTCGGGGGCCGCGGGATCCTCGAATACCACGCGGCGCCCCCAGCCTGGCAGATGATCGGTGACTACGACGTATCGCTGACGCCCGAGTTCTGGCAGGCGTTCGCCGTGGAGGCACGCGTCACGCTCCACCTGGACTGCGTGCGCGGCGATCAGGGCCGGCAGATCACGCAGGCGGCGTACGCCGCAGCGGCGCGGGCCCTGGCGTCGGGCGCCGAGCGCGACCCGCGGATCGCGCCGGCTGGCGGAGAGCGTGAGCAGGGCGGGGCGGGGCGGTGACCGACGTCCGCACGATCATCGTGGACGTGTACGTGCTCCGGATGGGGGCCGGGGCGCCGGATGTGCTCGTGCTGCGGCGCGCCCCCGGGGAACGGTGCGCCGGCACCTGGGAAACGGTGCACGGGCACATCGATGCGGGGGAAGCACCGGCCGCCGCGGCGCTGCGGGAGCTCCGGGAGGAGGCGGGGCTCAGCCCGGAGCGGCTCTACAACGTGAGCCGGGTCGAGACGTTCTACCTCCACGCGCGCGACGTGCTCGCGCTCATCCCCGTCTTCTGCGCCATCGTGCCCGCGGGCGCGCAGGTCGCGCTGTCCGGCGAGCACGACCGCGGCGAGTGGCTCCCTCCCGAGGAGGCCTCGCGCCGGTTCGTCTGGCCCCGTGAGCGCAGGGCCCTCGCGGACGCCCTCCAGCTGTTCGGGACGGGCGACGCCGGCGGAGTCGAGGACGTGCTCCGGGTTCTGTAGGAATCAGCGCTCAGATTGCAGACTTCGGAACAGTTGCCAGACGGCAAGCGTTCAGTGGTTACCAGTCGTCAGTCCTGAGAGGGTAGACTAGATAGCAGTACTGGCAACGGGCCTGCATGCCGACGACTTCACAACTGGCAACCACTTCAGTCCTTGCCGTCTGGCAACTGTCCTGATATTCCGAACACTTCCTCCGCTGCCTTCTTGAGATCCCGCAGGTCGAACGGCTTCCGCAGCACTTTCGGCCCGTTCGCGAGCCGTTCCTCGCTTCCCCACCGCGGGTCCGACGTCGAGAGGATCAGCCGCCGTGAGGCGTCGCCCGGGAGGTCCGCCAGCGCGGTGACCAGCGGCACGCCCTCGGCCGCCGCGAGGCGATCGGCGATGATCAGGTCGAACCGCTCCGCGCGAACCAGGCGCAGTGCTTCGGCGCCGCTGGCGGCGGCTTCCACGCGGTGCCCGTCGCGAGAGAAGAGCGCCGTGACCACGCGCCGTGCGGCGAGATCGTCGTCCACAACCAGGATGTGGCGCGCGGGCGCTGCTGCGGCGGCCGGCACGCTTTCCCGCGGCGCGGCCGCGGCCTCGGCGGCGGGGAGGGCCAGGACCAGGGTCGCGCCCGCGCCCGGGACCGAATCCGCGGTCAGCGTCCCGCCGTGGGCCTCGGCGATGCCGTAGGAGACGAACAGGCCGAGTCCCGTGCCTTCGCCGGGCGCCTTGGTGGTGAAAAACGGGCTGAACATCTGCGCCTTCACGTCGGGCGGGATGCCGGGGCCCGTGTCGATCACCCGCAGCACCGCGCGCGCGCCTTCCGCCGTGACCTTCAGCTCCACCCGCCGCGGTCTGCCGGGCGGAAGCGTGCTCAGGGCGTGGGCCGCGTTGCTCAGGAGGTTCAGGACTACCTGCTGCAGCTGGTAGCGGTCACCTACGACCGCCGGCAGGCCGGGCGCGATGCTCGTCAGTACGGTGACGTCGCGGAGCTTCATCTCGTACGCCATCAGCTGGACGGTGCGCTGCGCCACGTCGCCCAGGTCGACGAGGACCCGTTCGGCCGGCCCCTTCCGCGAGAAGGTCAGCAGGTCGCGCACGATCCGGCCCGCGCGTTCCGCTTCCTCGTTGATGACCCGCAGGTGGCGGCGCTCGAGTTCGGCGCCGGCCGGCTGCTCGAGCAGGAACTCCGACAGTCCGGCGATCGAGGTCAGCGGGTTGTTCAGCTCGTGGGCCACGCCCGAGACCAGCGTCCCCACCGCGGCCATCTTCTCGCTCTGGATCAGCTGGGCTTCCAGCATCTGCTGTTCGCTGATGTCCTCGACGACCACGACGGCCGAGGCGCCGTCCACCGCGCGCGCGACGGACGCGGCGACGATGCGCAGCACGCGCCCCAGCGGCTCGGAGCGCCGCACGATGGGCGCGTGATGGCCGCCTCGGGCGGTCGCGTGCATCAGCTCGGCGAGGGTCTGGTGCTCCCCGAACAGCAGATGGCAGAGGTGTCCGCCGACCACGCCGGTCACCGGGCGCCCGACCAGCGCCGCGAAGGCGGCATTGGCGCGCCGGATCGTGGCGTCGTCGTCCACCAGCGCCATCCCTTCCGCGATCGCGTCGAAGGTCCCCTCCCACTGCTCCTTCCCGTGCCGGACGAGGTCGAAGAGGCGCGCGTTGGCGAGCGCGACCGCCGCGTGGGCCGCCACGGTCGAGAGGAGGCGCGCGTCCTCGAGGACGAAGCTGCCGGAGCTCTTGTCCACCACGACCACGGCGCCGTCGGTGACGCCGTGCGCCTTGAGCGGCGCGACCGCCGCGGTGCGCGCGTCCACGGTGCCGAAGAGCCGCAGGCCGGCCTTCCCGGAGGAGGTCCGCAGCTCGACCCGCTCGTGAGCGATGGCGTCGAGGACGACGCCACCCTGATCCAGCGCGACCGTGAGGTTGAGGTACGGCGTCAGCGACCCCTCGGCGGCCACGACGCGGGGCGCCTCACCTTCGGCGGAGGCCAGCACGACCGCCCCGCCGCCGGCGTCGAGGAAGCGCGTCGCGTAGCGCGCCACGTCGGCCGCCACCTCGTCGAACTGGAGCGAGGAGGAGAGGGTTTGCGTCAGCTCCTGGAGCGAGTACAGCTCGCCCAGCCGGCGCGACAGCTCCGCGGCCAGCCGGTCGCGGTCCGCGACGACCTCGGTCGTGGCGCGGCCGGCGCGGCGGGCGTGCCAGAGCGCGAGGGCGGCCGCCGCCACCGCCGCCGTGCCGCCCAGGAGCAGCGCGAGAGCCGCGGCGGGCGGCGCCACGGTCAGGGCTGCGGGCGCTGGGCCGCGCGCGCGAGCACGCGGGCGCGCTCCCCGGCCAGCAGGCTGATCGAGGTCTCCCAGGCGTCCGAGCTCACGTTGCCGTAGAAGAGCGTGAAGGGCTGCAGCACGGGGATCGAGGCGTCGAACAGGTAGATGGCGGACGCCTGCTGCCGCTGGTCGATCCTGTACTCGCTCCAGCGCGGCGTGAGCGGGAGAATGGCGATCGGCCGGAAGAAGTTGTTCTGGCTCGCGATGTACAGCTGGTCCGGCGCGAAGGTGACCTGCGGCTGCAGCGCGAAGAAGGTGACCATGAACGCGAGCGCGCTGTCGCGTCCCGCGGCGCGGGCCGCCGCCACGATGTCGGCTGCGCGGCTCTGGGAGAGCTGGTGGAAGGCGCTGTACGTGTCCGGCGACAGGAGCCGGATCACCCGCTCGTCGAGCGGCAGCGTGCGCACCATGAGGTTGTCGGTGGAGATCCGGACGGCGACGTCGTCCTGGCGCAGGGTCCCGAGCCCCGCGGGCGGCAGGTCGGCGGCCTGGGCGCGGAGCGCCGCGGGCGCCAGCACGACGGCCGCCGCGAGCGCGGCGGCGTCAGCCCAGGTGCGCCAGGACGCTGTCACGGAGATCCTCCGCTCCCTCCCGGGTCCGCGCGCTGGTCACGACGAACTCCGCGTGGTCGAGCGAGAGCGCGGCGGCGATCGCCGCCGCGCGCGCGAGGCGCTGTGCGCGTGGCACGCGATCGGCCTTGGTAAGCGCCACCAGCGTGGGCACGGCGCGCCGGGCCAGCGTCGCGCCCACCTCGGCGTCGTCCGGCGACGGGTCGCGCCGGATGTCGAGCAGCCACACCACGCCGGCGAGGGTCTCGCGCCGCTCCAGATACGCGGTGACGAGCCGCCGCCAGGCGGCGCGCTCGGCGGCGGCCGCGCGCGCCCAACCGTATCCCGGCAGGTCCACGAGGTAACAGCCGGTGCCCCACCGGTAAACGTTGAGCTGCCGCGTCTTGCCGGGCGTGCCGCTGACGCGGGCGAGGGCGCGCCGTCCCATCAGGAGGTTGACGAGGCTCGACTTGCCGACGTTGGAGCGGCCGGCGAAGGCGATCTCCGGCCGCGGCGGCCCGGGCAGCGGATCGTCCCAGCGGACCAGCCCGGCGACGAAGTCACCAACCAAAAGCCCCCTCGGGGAGGGGGCGGTGCTGGCGCGGGACACCGGCACGTCAGGCCTCTTTCTTGGTCCGCTTCTGCTCGGTGACCAGCAGCGGCTGCCGTCCCTCGAGGATGCATTCCCGCGTGATGACCACCTCGGCCACGTCCTCGCGGGCCGGCAGGTCGAACATGATGTCGGTCATCACCTTCTCGAGGATGGCCCGCAGCCCGCGCGCGCCGGCGCCGCGCTTGATGGCCTGCTGCGCGGCCGCGCGGAGCGCCTCCTGCTCGAAGGTCAGCCGCACCTCCTCGAGCTCGAACAGCTTCTTGTACTGCTTGGTGAGGGCGTTCTTCGGCTCGACCAGGATGCGCACCAGCGCGTCCTCGTCCAGCGTCTCGAGCGGGACGGTCACGGGCAGGCGGCCGATCAGCTCCGGGATCAGGCCGTAGCGCAGTAGATCGTCGGGCTCGACCTCGCCGTACGGATTGCGGCGCTGCAGCACCGGCACGCCGCGCTCCACTTCGTCCTTGGTGAAGCCGATGCGCCGCCGCCCCGTCCGCGACTCGATGATCTTCTCGAGCCCGTCGAACGCGCCGCCGCAGATGAACAGGATGTCGCGGGTGTTGATCTGGATGTATTCCTGCTGCGGGTGCTTTCGCCCGCCCTGCGGCGGCACGGAGGCGACGGTGCCCTCGAGGATCTTGAGAAGCGCCTGCTGCACCCCTTCGCCCGACACGTCGCGCGTGATGCTCGGGTTCTCGCTCTTGCGGGCGATCTTGTCGATCTCGTCGATGTAGACGATGCCGCGCTCGCACTCGGTGACGTTGAAGTCCCCCGCCTGGAGCAGCCGGACCAGGATGTTCTCCACGTCCTCGCCGACGTACCCGGCCTCGGTCAGCGTCGTGGCGTCGGCGATGGTGAACGGCACGTCGAGCAGCCGGGCCAGCGTCTGGGCGAGCAGGGTCTTTCCCACCCCCGTCGGCCCGATCAGCAGGATGTTCGACTTCTCGAGCTCGACCTCGTTGTCCTTCAGCGACTGCGAGTTGATGCGCTTGTAGTGGTTGTAGACGGCAACCGCGAGGGCCTTCTTCGCCTGTTCCTGCCCGATCACGTACTGGTCGAGGACTTCCTTGATCTCGACCGGCGTCGGCACCTGGGTGATCGCGTCGGCGACCTCGCGCTCTTCGTCCTCCGCGAGGATCTCGTTGCACAACGCGATGCACTCGTTGCAGATGTACACCGACGGTCCGGAGATGAATTTCCGGACCGAATCCTTCGACTTGCCGCAGAAGGAGCAGCGCAGGTGACGGTCGTTGGACATCGGTGTCCTGGTTCGAGGCCTCTGGCGCGAATATGGGCGGTCGCAGCGCCGTAAGTCAAGGCGCGACTAGCCTTTCGCCCCTACCTCCACCGCGGCGCCGGGCGCCAGGACGTGGTCCACGATGCCGTACTGCTTCGCCTCCTCGGCCGACATGAACCGGTCCCGGTCCATATCCCGCTCGATCTGCTCCACCGTCTGGCCGGTGTGCTTGGCGTACAGCTCGTTGAGCTTGCCTCTCAAGTACAGGATCTCGCGCGCCTGGATCTCGATGTCGGCCGCGGTGCCCTGCGTGCCGCCCGACGGCTGGTGCATCATGATCCGGGAGTGGGGCAGCGCGCTGCGCTTCCCCTTCCGGCCGGCGGCGAGGAGGAACGAGCCCATGGAGGCCGCCATCCCCATGCAGATGGTGTTCACCGGCGCGCTGATGTGCTGCATGGTGTCGTAGATGGCCATCCCGCTGGAGACGATCCCCCCGGGCGAGTTGATGTAGACGTAGATGTCCTTCTCCGGGCTGTCAGCCTGGAGGAAGAGCAGCTGCGCGATGATGACGTTCGACACGTCATCGTTGATGGGCACGCCGAGGAAGATGATGCGGTCCATCAGCAGCCGCGAGAAGATGTCGTAGGTGCGCTCACCACGGCTCGAGCGCTCGATGATGTACGGCGGGTAGATCGTCGACACGGGTCGGGTCCCTTCGGCTCCGTTGCTCATCAGCGGGTCGTCGGTGCGTCCTCGACCGTGCTCTGGCCGAGGAGGTGGGTGAAGACGTTGTCTTCCGTCATGGATCGCTCCATTTCGCGCAGCCTTCCGGCCTTCTCCAGTGTGGCCCGGACGGCGGCGGGGGTTTCGCCGCGGCGCCGCGCGAGGTCGGCGATCCGGGCGTCCAGCGCCTCGGCCGTGGCGTGCAGTTTGGCCTGCTCGGCCACCGCTTCGACGATGAGGTCGCGGCGCACGCCCGCCTCGGCCACCGGCCGGAACTCGGCGGCGAACCGGCCGCGCTGGTCCTCGGGTACGCCGTACGCGGCGATGTAGGCGGCGATCGCCCGGTCCATCAGCGAGGGCGGCACCGAGACGTTGTTGGCGGCGGCGATCTGGTCGATCAGCTCGCTGCGGATCCGGGCGTCGGCCTCGCGCCTGGCCTCGGCCTCGAGATCGGTCCGGATCGCGGCTTTGAGCGCCACCACCGATTCGAACTCCCCGACCTCGCGCGCGAACTCGTCGGTCAGCGCCGGGAGCTCCATGCGCTTGACCTCGCCGAGGGTGACCCGCACGCGGCGGCTCTGGCCGCGTTTGGCGGCGTCGGGGTGGTCGTCGGGGAAGCGGAGGCTGCCCTCCCAGCTCTGGCCGGGGTCGAGCTCCATCAGCCGGCTCTCGAGCTCGGGAAGCGCGCGGCCCTGCCCGAGCACGAAGCGCACGGGTTCCTGCGCCGCGGCTGCGTCCGCCGCCGCGGCCTCGTCGAGGTTGGTGATCGTCGCCTCCACCAGGTCCCCCGGCTTCGCCCGGTCCGTGGCCGGCACCCACGGCGCGCGCCGCTCCCGGACCTGCTGGAGCTGCGCCTCGACCATTTCGTCGCTGACGCCCTGCACGTGGCGCGTGAGGCGGAACCCGCCCAGGCGCGCCAGCGTGAGCTCCGGCTTGACGTCCACCAGCAACTCGAAGGTGAGCGGGGAGCCCTCCTCGAACTTCACGTTGCGGACCTGCGGGTCGGCGATCGGCTTCAGCGCGTCCTTCTCCTGAGTGGCCTGCCAGGACTCGCGCAGCAGCTCCTCGATGACGCTCTGCCGGATCGCGTCGGAGTACTTGCGCCGCACCACGGCTGGCGGCACGTGGCCCTTCCGGAACCCAGGCACCTTGAGCTGTTTCGCGTAGCGGGCCGTGGTCGCGGCCTCCGCGGCGGCCACCTTCTCCGGACTGACGGAGACGGCGTACGTGCGGCGGGCCGCGTCCTGGCTCTGGGGCGTGATTTCGATGCCGGTCGTGGTCATAGTGCGAAAGGGGGGACTCGAACCCCCACGGGTTTCCCCACAGGCTCCTAAGGCCTGCGCGTCTGCCAGTTCCGCCACTTTCGCGCGCCCGCAAGATAACCGCCGGACCCACGGACGACGAGCGCCCGCGGGTGCGGGCGCTCGTCCGATTGGGGAACCGCGCGGGTGGCGCTAGCGGACCCGGATGCGCACCACGCGCGCCGGCAGGCCGTTGCTCAGGTTCACGACCCTGAGCGTGACCACCTCGCCCGACTTCACGTCGTGGATGGCGCGGAGGAGCTCAGCCTTGTTGTGGGCACGCGTGCCGTTGACCCACAGAATGGCGTCCGGGCTGCCGCCGCTGCTGGCCGAGAAGAGCTTGCCGTCCCACGACGGGCCCCCCTCCTCGACGTCGGAGACGACGGGGCCCCGCTGGTCCTCGGACAGGCCGGCTTCGCGCACGATGTCGGGCGTCATGTCCTCCAGCGTGATGCCGAGCTTGGTGGAGGCCTCGGTCGTGGCTGCCGCCGGCTTGTTGCGCCCGCCGGCGGCGCTCGCCACCTGTGTGCTGTCGGTATCGGCCGACGACAGGCGCACATCGAAGGTCTGCCGCACGCCGTGGCTGCGCACGACCGTCACGCGCACGACTTCGCCCGGCCGCTTGAACCCCACCATGGTCTGCAGCTGGGCGACGTGGTCGATGGCCGTGTCGTTCAACGCCACGATGACGTCGCCGGGCTGGATCCCCGCCGCCTTCGCCGGCGAGTTGTTGCCGCTGAAGTCGTTGACGACCACGCCCTGGATGGTGCTCAGGCCGACGGCGTCGGCGTCCTCTGGCGTGATCTGCTTGATGGCGACGCCGAGCTGCGCCCGCTGCACCCGGCCGGTGGCGATCAGATCGTCCATCACCCGGCGCGCGAGGTTGATCGGGACGGCGAAGCCGTAGCCCGCGTAGAAGCCCGTCTGCGAGGCGATCGCCGCGTTGATCCCGATGACCTCGCCCTGGAGGTTGACCAGCGGGCCGCCCGAGTTCCCCGGATTGATCGCGGCGTCGGTCTGGATGAAGTCCTGGATCTGGTAGCGGTCGGTGTCGTCGGTGAGGCCCTGCAGCCCCCGCCCCTTGGCGCTGACGATCCCGGCGGTCACGGTGAAATAGAGGTTGAGCGGGTTGCCGATCGCGAGCACCCAGTCGCCGATCCGCGAGTCGTCCGAGTTGCCGAGCGGCAGCGGCGACAGGTTGTCCGCACCGATCTTGATCACCGCCACGTCGGTCCTCGGGTCGCGCCCGATGACGCGCGCGTCGAACTCGCGGTTATCCAGCAGCGTGACCGTCACCTTGTCGGCGCCGGCCACCACGTGGTTGTTGGTCAGGATGTAACCGTCCCGCGAAACGATGAAGCCGGAGCCCGAACCCTCGGCGATACGGGGCCGGCGCGGCGTCGGGAACCCGAAGTTGCGGAAGAAATCATCGGGCCCGATCTGGTCCGGCCGCTCGGTCCGCTGGATCCTGACATAGACCACCGACGGCCGCACCCGCTCGGCGATGTCGGCGAAGCTCGGGACGACCCCGTCCACGGTGCGGAGCGGGGCGCGGGGGCCCGTCACGACGTTGACGCGATGCGAGGCCTCCGCTTGCCCCGGCCGCGGCAGCCCGAGACCCGAGGCGAACACCAGACCGGCCACGAACGCGACGGCGATGATGCCGCCCAGTTTCAGGAAGTCACGACCCTTCGACGACATACATCACCCTCCGTGGAATGCTCCGAGGACTCCTACTACCCGCCACCGCGCGTCCGGTTCTACTTGTTGCCGGACGGCTTGGACTCGTCCACGATCTCGTAGTCGGCATCGACGACGTCTTCCTTCTTGGGCTCGGGCCCCGGCCCGGCGCCCGCGCCGCCGCCCGGGGGCTCGGCGGTCCCGCCGCTCCCCGCGGTCTGGCTCTGGTAGAGCGACCGTCCCGCCTCGCTGTAGGCGCCCTGCAGCGCCTCCGCCGCCTTCCGGATCTCGCCGGCGTCGCCCGAGCGCAGCGCCTTCTTCGCGCCGTCCACCGCCTCCTCCAACCGCTTCTTGACGGACGCCTCGAGCTTGTCCGACCACTCCTTCGAGTTCTTCTCCACGTCGTAGACCAGCGCATCGAGGCGGTTGCGCGTCTCGATCTCCTCGCGCCGCTTCTTGTCGTCGGCCGCGTGCTCCTCGGCCGCGTGCACCATCTTCTCTATTTCCTTGTCGGAGATTCCCGACGAGGCCTCGATCCGGATCTTCTGCTCCTTGCTCGTCGCCTTGTCCTTCGCGGTGACGTGCAGGATGCCGTTGGCGTCGATGTCGAACGTCACCTCGATCTGCGGCATGCCGCGCGGGGCCGGCGGGATGCCCGTGAGCTGGAACTTGCCGATCGTCCGGTTGTCGAGCGCCATCTCCCGCTCGCCCTGCAGCACGTGGATCTCGACCGTGGTCTGGTTGTCGTCGGCGGTCGAGAACACCTCCGACCGCTTGGTCGGGATCGTCGTGTTCCGCGGAATCAGCACCGTGGTCACGCCGCCCAGCGTCTCGATGCCGAGCGAAAGCGGCGTCACGTCGAGCAGCAGGATGTCCTTCACTTCGCCCGCCAGCACGCCCCCTTGGATCGCGGCGCCGATCGCCACCACCTCGTCGGGGTTGACGCCCTTGTGCGGCTCCTTGCCGAAGAAGTCCTTCACGATCTCCTGGACCTTCGGCATCCGCGTCTGGCCGCCGACCAGGATCACTTCGTCTACGCCCGACGGCTGAAGAGCGGCGTCCGCCAGCGCCTTCTTCATCGGCTCCAGCGTGCGCCGCACCAGGTCGTCCACCAGCTGCTCGAGCTTGGCCCGCGTCAGCGTGAGGTTGAGGTGCTTCGGGCCCGCCTGGTCCGCGGTGATGAACGGCAGGTTGATCTCCGTCTGCATCACCGTCGACAGCTCGCACTTGGCCTTCTCCGCGGCCTCCTTCAGGCGCTGGAGCGCCATCGGGTCCTTGGAGAGATCGATCCCCTGGTCCCGCTTGAACTCCGCCACCAGCCACTCGATCACCCGCTGGTCGAAGTCGTCGCCGCCCAGGTGCGTGTCGCCGTTCGTGCTCTTGACCTCGAACACCCCTTCGGCCAGCTCGAGGATCGAGATGTCGTAGGTGCCGCCGCCCAGGTCGTAGACCGCGACCTTGTGCTCCTTCTTCTTGTCCATCCCGTACGCCAGCGCCGAGGCCGTGGGCTCGTTGATGATCCGCACCACGTCGAGGCCGGCGATCTTCCCGGCGTCCTTCGTCGCCTGCCGCTGGGAATCGTTGAAGTAGGCCGGCACCGTGATGACGGCCTTCTCGACCTTGTGCCCGAGATAATCCTCGGCGGTCTGCTTCATCTTCTGGAGGATCATCGCGGAGATCTCCGGCGGCGTGTACCGCTTGCCGCTGATCTCCACCGACGCGAGATCGTTCTGCCCCGCCGCCACCTTGTAGGGCACCCGCTTCATCTCCTCGACCACCTCCGGCATCCGCCGGCCCATCAACCGCTTGATCGAGAAGACCGTGTTCGTGGGGTTGGTCACCGCCTGCCGCTTGGCCACCTGGCCGACCAACCGCTCCCCGTCCTTCGTGAACGCCACGACGGACGGCGTGGTGCGGCCGCCCTCGGCGTTCGGGATCACGACCGGATCGCCGCCCTCCATCACCGCGACGACGGAGTTCGTGGTACCCAGGTCTATGCCGATGATCTTCTCTGCCATGGCTCAATCTCCGAACGCAACTAGGGTTGATGTGCGAGAAGCACTTATGGTCGCAGGAGCAAGGGCCGTGCCCCATATCTCTGCCATTTCGGCAGTATGCTAAGGTCTTGTCGCGCTTGGTGGTGCGTTGACTTGCCCTCCGGCCAAGTTAGGTTGAGCGGGTGATCCCCTACCGGGACGAAAACCCAACCCTCAAGACGCCGGTGGTGACCTACGCCATCGTGGCGCTGAACGTCCTGGTCTGGGTGGTGGTGCAGGGGGCGGGGCTGGGCTATCCGCTCGCCAAATCGGTGTGCGAGCTGGGGCTGATTCCGGGGGAGCTGACCGGCCGGGTGGCGGCGGGGACGGCGGTGGCGATGGGGCCCGGACTGGTGTGCGAGATGGACGCGGGGCGCGGCTACTTCCACGTGCTCTCATCCATGTTCCTGCACGGCTCGTGGATGCACATCATCATGAACATGTGGTTCTTCTGGATCTTCGGGAACAACGTCGAGGACTCGATGGGGCGCCTTCGCTTCATCGGGTTCTACCTGATGTGTGGCGTCGCGGCGGCGTTGGCCCAGGTGGCGATGGACCCCTCCTCCCCGGTGCCGGTGGTGGGAGCCTCGGGGGCGATCAGCGGGGTGATGGGGGCCTACCTGATCCTCTATCCGCGGGTGCGGGTCTACACGCTGGTGCCGCTGGGGTTCTTCCTGACCACGATCGCGCTGCCGGCGTGGGCGATGCTCGGCTACTGGATCGTGCTCCAGTTCCTCGGCGCGCTTCCGGCCGTCGCCGGCGCGCAGGCGGAGGCGGGCGTGGCCTTCTGGGCGCATATTGGAGGTTTCATCGTGGGGGCGGCGACCATCCGGTTGTTCGCGCGGTCGGACTATCTGATGTCGCGGCGGCAGACCCCGTGGAGCCCCCAGAGAATCCGGTGGGGATAACGTGTATCTAGCACGCATCGTCGGGCGCGTCGTGTCCACGCAGAAGCAGGACACGCTGAAGGCGATTCCCCTGCAGTGGCTGCAGCCGGTGGACGCTGCGGGCAAGGACCGGGGCGCGCCCCTGGTGGCGGCGGACACCTTCGGCCTGGGGCCGGGAGAGCTGTGCTATTACATCACCGCGCGTGAGGCATCGATCGCGCTGTGGAAGCTCGACGTCGCGGTGGATGCGGCGGTCGTCGGCAAGGTGGACCGGATCGACCTGGCGGAGGGCGCATAGTGTTCCTCGCGACGGTCGTCGGCGACGTGGTGAGCACCCATAAGAACGAGCGGCTCGAGGGGAAGAAGCTGCTCCTGGTGCGGCGGCTCGATCTCGAGATGAAGCCCGAGGGGGTCGAGGTCATCGCGCTCGACGTCGTGGACGCCGGCGTGGGCGACAAGGTGCTGGTGGTGCAGGAGGGATCGTCGGCGCGCAAGATCTTCGACGATCCCTGGATCCCCGTGCAGGCCGTGATCGTGGGTGTCCTGGATCGCGTCGATATCAAGGGGAAGCAGGTGCTATGAACGACGCCGAGCTCGACGCCATAGCTGCGGAAGTCGTCAGAAGGCTGTTGGCGGGGAACAGATCAGTTGCGCAGACGGCGAAGTCGCCAGTGGTTCCCAGACGACGGCCGTCGGAAGCAGTAGCCTCTGCCGTGCCTCCGCGCCCCCGTGCCTCCGTGCCCACCGTGTCCGTTGCGTCCGCACGTCCCGCTGAAGGGGAGGCGCGTCCCCTTGAGGACCTCTCGTGGCGGGGGCCGCGGATGGTCGCGGCGTGGACGCCGGCGGCGGGCGCGCGGCGCGTCGCCGATTTCGTGGATCACACCTTGCTCAAGCCCGAGGCCACGCGGAAGGACATCCTGAAGCTCTGCGCCGAGGCACGTGAGCACCGTTTCGCGGCGGTGTGCGTCAACCCGAGCTGGGTGGAGCTGTGCGCCCAGGAGCTGTCGGGCACGGAGGTCGCGGTGGCGAGCGTGTGCGGATTCCCGCTGGGTGCCACGACGTCGCGCGCGAAGGCCTCCGAAGCGGGCGAGGCCGTCTCCCGCGGGGCGACCGAGGTGGACATGGTGGCCGCGCTCGGGCGCATCAAGGGCGGGGAGTGGGGCGTTGTCGAAGACGACATCCGCGCGGTGGTCGAAGCGTCGCGCGGCGCGCTGGTCAAGGTGATCATCGAGAGCGCGATCCTCACGCCGGAGGAGATCGTGAAGGCGTCTGCGGTCGCGAAGCTCGCCGGCGCGCACTTCGTGAAGACGTCGACGGGCTTCCACGCGGCGGGCGGAGCGACGACCGAGGCGGTGCGCCTGATGCGGCTCGCCGTGGGCGACGACCTCGGGGTCAAGGCGGCGGGGGGCGTGCGGGACTGCGCGACGGCGCTGGCAATGATCGGGGCGGGAGCCAGCCGGATCGGGACGTCCTCTGGCGTGAGCTTCGTCGGCTGTCTGGGGCCGGAGCCGCTGTCCTTGGCCGAGTTGTTGAAGCAGCCGGAGGCGCACGCGGCATCGTGTCGGAGCGGCAGCTGCGCCCCGCCGGCGGGGGGCCAGCCCTACTAGGACGCCGCTTTCGTCTCCGCCAGGGGCGCGCTGCGCACCACCACGTCGCGTCCCAGGAGCTTCCCTAGCAGGTCCGCTTTCCGCTGCGCGCCCCACAGCTCGAGCTTCAGGTTGGTCGTCACCAGGCGCGGCACCACGTCCACCAGCAGGCGGTCGGGCATCATCCTGAGCCGCATGGCCTCCACCGCGGAAACGTGCCCGCGGTCGAGCCCGCAGGCCACCCGGAGCAGGGCGGAGAGCCGGCGCACGCGGGCACGCTCCTCGGGCTCGAGCGCCGCGTACTCCGGGTGCCTCTTGCTCGGGCCCCGCTTGCGGTGATAGCGGCTGATGAGCGCGATCTGCAGGCGCTCGCGTGGGGCGAACGGGAGCGACTCCGCGTGGGCGATGAGATGGTAGCTGTGCTTGTGGTGGCTGCGGTACGACACGATCTGTCCCACGTCGTGGAGCAGCGCCGCGGCCTCGAGCAGGTCCCAGTCCTCCGGGGCGCACCCGAGCCGCTTGCCGAGGACGTCGAACAGCTTCCGCGCCAGGCGGGCCGTCTGCTCGCCGTGCCGGCGGTCGGCGCGGCAGCGGTCCGCGAACCGGCGCAGCGCCTTGGCCTTGCTCGGCGCCTGCCCCTCTCCCGCGGGGCGGGCCAGGTGGATCAGCAGCCCCTCCCTGAGCCCGAACGCCGAGACGGTGACCTTCGGCGCGTCGAACAGCTCCAGCACCTCCGCGGCCACGGCGAGCCCTGCCACGATGATGTCGGCGCGCTCGGCGTTGAGGCCCGGGACGCCGCGGCGCTCCTCGACGCTCATGGCCGCCAGCCACTCGAGGATGCGCTGCAGCTCGGGGGAGGAGACCGACTGAGCGTGGATGCCGCCCGGCGGCACCGCGCCGCGTCCCCGCGCGGCGGCGATGCGCGCCAGGTTGGTGAAGGTCCCGCCGGACCCGAAGAGTTTCGCCGCGGCCCACTCCCCGCGTGGGATGGCGCGCCGCAGCTTCTGCCGCACCGCGTCGCGGAGCCGCCGGACGCCGGTCGCCTCGTCCTTGGCGCCCGCCAGGTACTGCTCGGTGAGGCGGACCGCGCCGAAGGGGAGAGAGACGACGCGGTCCACCAGGCCGCCCACCGCGAGCACCAGCTCCAGGCTCCCGCCGCCGATGTCGGCCACCACCGCGCGGCCCCGGCCGATGGCGAAGTGCTCGCTCACCGAGAGGAACGCGAGCCGCGCCTCCGTCTCGCCGTCGATCACCTCGAGCGGGATCCCGATCTCCTTCTTCACCCGTTCCGCGAACTGCGCTCCGTTGGCGGCGTCGCGCACGGCGGAGGTCGCGACCAGTGCCACGCGCGAGGCGCCGCGCCGCTCCGCGGCTTGCACCATCCGGCCGAGCGACTCGATCGCGTGCTCCACCGATTCGGGCGCGAGCAGCCCCGTGGACGAGAGGCCCCGTGCCAGGCGGGGCTGGTCCTTGAGGTCGTCGATGATCTGGAGATGGCCGTCCTCGCCACGCTCGGCGATCAGACAGCGAATCGAGTTGGAGCCGACGTCGATGGCGGCGAAGCGCTCAGTCGTCGGCGACATCGGTCGCGGCCGTCAGGAGCGACGGGTCGAGGAGATTGGCGACCTCGCGGCGCAGCTCGGCCTGCACCTCCTCGACGGTGCGCGATGCGTCGATCGTGGTGAAGCCGTACAGCTCGGCCATCCCATCGAACTCTCCCAGGATCAGGGCCTGGTACTTGCGGAACGACGTGTAGAGGTCGGGGGCGAGGCCGATGTCGCGCCCGGACTCCCAGTAGTCCAGCTCGCCGCCGCGGCGCAGCGTGCGCCGGATCAGCTCGTCGGGATCGAGCCGGAGGAAGAACACGCGCCGCGGCACGAGGGCGAAGCCGTACAGGCGGGCGAGCCAGTCGCGATCGAGCCCCCGGGCGGAGCCGCGCGCTATCGTGGTGTAGATGTACCGGTCCGCGAGGACGACGAAGCCGCTGCGCAGGGCGGGGATGATCTCGTGCTCCAGCCGGTCGGCGAGGTCGGTCGCGTAGAAGAGGGACATCGTGGTGCGGTCGAACGAGTGGCCCTCCTTCGCCAGCTCGATGCCGCGGCGCGTGAGCGCCGAGCGGACCAACCCCGTGGAGGCGACGGCGAAGCCCTGGCCCTCGAGCCACCCCTGGAGCAGCTCGATGTGGGTGGAGCGTCCGACGCCGTCCGCGCCCTCGACGACGATCAGGTTGCCCGGCAGCTCGCTGCCCACCTCCAGCTTGGCCAGCCCGGCCCCGTAGAAGCGGGTCTCCATCAGGCGCTCTTGGCGGCGGCCGCCGCGGCGAGCGCCGTGGAGATGGGGGTCGGACGCGACGCGTGGGTGCGGCGCAGGCCCTTGAGGATCGGTTTCACCAGCTTGCGCATCTCCCGCTGCTGCTCGACCACCGAGCGGCTGCCGTCCAGCACCGTCAATCCGAATTCGTCGGCCACGTGGTCGTACTCCTCGAGCACCCGGGTCTGGAAGATCCGGAACGACGTGATGGGATCCGGCGACAACCCCAGGTCCATCCCCGCCTCGTGGAACTTGAGCTGGATCCGTCCGCCGGTGATGCGCGCCACCGCGGTGTCGATGTCCACGCGGAAGTAGAGCGCCAGGTCCGGGCGCGTCGCGAATTCGTACATGCTCCGGATCCAGGTCTTCTCGCAGCCGCGAGCGGCGTCGCGCGCGAAGGCGGTGTACGCGTAGCGATCGGCCAGTACGATCAGCCCGGCCTGGAGCGGCGGAAGGATCGAGCGCTCGTGGCGGTCGGCGAAATCGGTGGCGTGGATCAGCGAGAAGGTGGTCGGCGAGAAAAGGTTCTTCTTCTTCCCCCGCTTCGTCGTGTCCTTCACGATCGGGCTGGAATTCCACTCCGTGAACGAGACGTCGTATCCCTCCGAGACGAGATAGGTCTGGAGGAGCGACAGCTGGGTGGACTTCCCGGAGCCGTCGATGCCCTCGACGACGATGAGGCGACCGGGGAAGCTGTGGGAGTCGTGGATGCCCATGGGTCTTTCACGCGGCGCCGTCCGGTGCGGGCCGCTCGTCTTCCGCGTGGTGCTTGATGGTCTTGCCTTCCGCCAGGAAAACTACGTCCTCGGCGACGTTCGTCGCGAGGTCGGCCACCCGCTCGAGGTTCCGGGAGACCAGCAGGAGCTCCATCCCGGGCCCTATAACTCGTTGATCCTCCATCATATGCGTCAGGAGGATGCGGAACACGGAGTCGTTCAGGGAGTCCACCGCGTCGTCCCGCTTGCAGACGTCCCGCGCCAAGGGGGCGTCGCCGCGCACGAACGCGCTGAGCGCGTCGGCGAGCATCTTCCGCGAGAGCCGCGCCATCTCGACGATCTCCGGCTCGGGAACGATGTGCGGATACGAGGTCAGCCGGTCGGCGGACTGGGCGATGTTGACGGCGTGGTCGCCCACCCGCTCGAGGTCGCCGACGATCCGGATCGCGGCGAAGATGAGCCGCAGGTCCTTCGCCATCGGCTGGTGCAGCGCGATCAGCTGGAAGGCCTGCTCCTCGATGCTGCTTTCGAGCGTGTTGATCGTCTTTTCGCCCCGGATCACGTCCTGCACCTTGGCGCGGTCGCGGGTCAGGAGCGCGCTGACTGCGCCGCCGACCGCTTCCTCCGCCTCGGCCGACATGGCCATGAGGCGCTGCTTGAGTTGGGCCAGCTCCTCGTGGAAGTGGCGCTGGGGCTCGAGCGGAGTGCTCATCCGAATCTCCCGGTGATGTAGGCGTCGGTGCGCTCGTCGCGCGGATTGGTGAAGATCTGCTGCGTCGTCCCGAACTCCACCAGATGCCCCAGAAAGAAGAAGCCCGTGTAGTCCGAGACCCGGGCCGCCTGCTGCATGTTGTGCGTCACGATGACGATCGTGTAACTGCCCTTCAGCTCCACGATCAGCTCCTCGATCTTCTGCGTGGCAATGGGATCGAGCGCCGAGCAGGGCTCGTCCATCAGCAGCACCTCGGGCTCGTTGGCCAGCGCCCGGGCGATGCAGAGCCGCTGCTGCTGGCCCCCCGAAAGCGAGGTGCCGAAGTCGTCGAGCCGGTCCTTCACCTCGTCCCAGAGCGCAGCGTTGCGAAGCGACCGCTCCACAAGGGCGGGTATCTCTCGCTCCGCGACCGCTCCGGTCACCCGAGGGCCGTAGGCCACGTTGTCGAAGATGGTCTTGGGGAACGGGTTGGGCCGCTGGAAGACCATCCCGATCCGCCGGCGCAGGTCCACGGGGTCCACGGAGGATTCGAACACCGACTCGCCGTCGAACGCGATGTCGCCCTGGTGCCGGGTGTGCGGCAGCAGCTCCTGAAGCCGGTTGACCGAGCGCAGGAAGGTGGACTTCCCGCACCCCGACGGGCCGATCAGGGCCGTCACGGCATTGGGCTTCGCCTCGATGCTGATGTTGAAGAGGGCCTGCGTTCCGCCGTACCAGAAGGAGTAGTCCTTCGCGGCCAGGGTGCCGATGAGCCGGACCGTGCCGCCGGGCGTGACGCGGACCCTCGGTGCGGCGGTCATCCGAACCGCCCGGTGATGTACGCCTCGGTTTGGGGCTTGAGCGGAGCGGTGAACATGCGGCTCGTCGGACCCGCCTCGATCAGCTCCCCGAGATAGAAGAACGCGGTCACGTCGGATACGCGTCCGGCCTGCTGGAGATTGTGGGTCACGATGACGACGGTGAACTCGCGTTTCAGCTCCTGGACGAGCTCTTCGATGTGGGCCGTCCCGGCCGGGTCGAGCGAGGCGGTCGGCTCGTCGAGCAGAATCACCTCCGGCTCGGGCGCCACGGTGCGGGCGACGCACAGCCGCTGCTGCTGGCCACCCGAGAGGTTCATCGGCGACTCGTGCAGCCGGTCCTTCACTTCGTCCCACAGCGCGGCACGCCGCAGGGCGTGCTCGATCACGCGGTCGCGGTCGGCGCGCGCGAGGGGCGGTCCCACCGCCAGGCCCGCAGCGACGTTCTCCGCGATCGTCATGGTGGGAAACGGCGTCGGCCGCTGAAACACCATCCCGATGCGCCGGCGCACCTGGACCGGGTTGATCGCCGGATCGTAGATGTCGTAGCCGTCGAGCAGGACGCGGCCCGTGACGCGGGCACCCGGCACCAGCTCGTGCATCCGGTTCAGTGAGCGGAGCAGGGTGGACTTGCCGCAGCCGGACGGCCCGATCAGCGCGGTGACGGTGTTCTCCCGACAGGCGAGCGTCACGTCCCGCACCCCCGAGGCGCTGCCGTACCACGCGGTGAGCCCGTCTGCGGCGAGCCGAAGCACCGTCGCTGGCGCCACCTCGGCGGGCGGGACGGCCATCGGGACTGGCGGAGGCGTCGCGGGCGGAGTCGTCACGGGCGGAGAGCGCCGCACCCGCTCAGGCGTGCTGACGCTTGGCACGCACCACCGCGCGGGCGATGAGGCTCAAGGCGAGGACGAGCACGATCAGCACGAGGGCTCCCGCCCAGGCCTGCCGGTGCCACTCGTCGTATGGGCCGAGGGCATACGCGTAGATCTGGAGCGGGAGCGCGGCCATCGGTCCCTGGAGCCGGGTGGAGAAGAACTGATTCCCCAGAGCGGTGAAGAGCAACGGCGCGGTTTCCCCTGACACCCGCGCGACTGCCACAAGACAGCCGGTCACGATCCCGGCGGCCGCGGTGCGCACCACCACCTGCAGCGAAGTACGCCAACGCGGGTAGCCGAGCGCCAGCGCCGCCTCGCGCAACGAGTTGGGCACCAGCCGCACCATCTCCTCGGTGGTCCGCGCCACGATCGGCACCAGGATCATGCCCAGGGCACACCCGCCCGCTAGTGCCGAGAAGTGGCCCATCGGTTTCACCAGCCAGGTCCACGCGAAGATGCCGATGACGATGGAGGGAACGCCGTTGAGGACGTCGGCCACGAACCGGACCGCGAAGCCGAACCGCCCGCCGCCGAACTCGGCCAGAAAAATGCCCGTCGCTACGCCGATCGGCACGCCGATCACGCAAGCCAATCCGACGATGATCAGAGTGCCCACAATGGCGTGTGCGAAGCCGCCGCCGGGCTCCCCGACCGGAACTGCTGACCTGATGAAGAAATTCAGGTCGACAGATCCGGCGCCCTTGACCAGAAGCATCCCGAAGATCACGGCGAGCGGAAGGATCGCGAGCGCTGCGGCTCCGTAGGTCACGCCCGTCATGGTGGAGCCGACCAGCCGGCGAGCGAGGCGGCCGTGCATCAGATCGCCGTGCTGCCCACCGCCGAGCCGCGGGCCACGCGCCAGACCAGCACGCGCGCCAAGGCGTTGACGATGATGGTGATGAGGAACAGTACCGCCCCGACCAGGAAGAGCGACGAGAGATGCATGTCGGACACGGCCTCGGAGAACTCGTTGGCGATCGCCGCAGCGATGGTGTAGCCGGGCTGCAGCAGCGACGCCGACACCTCGTGGCGGTTTCCGATAACCATCGTCACGGCCATGGTCTCGCCCAGGGCGCGACCCAGCCCGAGGATCACCGCGCCCATGATGCCCGCACGCCCGTACGGCAGCACCACGTGCCAGACGGTTTCCCACCGCGTGGCGCCCAGGGCCAGCCCCGCCTCCCGCTGGTCGGCGGGCACCGCAAGCAGCACTTCGCGCGACACTGCGGCGATGTAGGGCAGGATCATCACGGATAGGATTACCCCGGCCGCCAGGACGGAGGGGCCGTAGAAGACGCCGCTGAAGATCGGCACGTGTCCCAGCACCGGCCGCACCACGGGCCAGAAGCGGTCGCGAAGGAGGGGAATCAGCACGAAGATGCCCCACAGCCCGTAGATGACGCTCGGCACGGCAGCCAGCAACTCGATCAGCGTCGCCACCGGCATGCGCAACCACCGCGGCGCGAACTCCGTCAGGAAGACGGCGCAGGCCAGGGCGAGCGGCACGGCGATCACCAGGGCGACGAGCGACGAGTACAGCGTGCCGAAGATCAGAGGCAGCGCGCCGAACTGGCCGCGCACCGGGTCCCAAATGCTGGTGGTGAGGAACGACAGGCCGAACCTGCGCGCCGCCGGCATGGCTTCCGACACCAGCTCGACGCCGATCATCAGCAGCAGTAGCGGGAGGAGAAGCGCGAGGACGGTAAGCACGACGCGGAAGATCACGTCGCCTCGGCTCACCGTCCTCAGGGCCCGCCACCGTTCTTCGGCCTTGGACCGTGGAGCGATCTCCGGCTCCAGAACGGCGGCGGGGAGGTCAGTCAACTGCCTAGCGCCCGCGATAGTTGGCCGGGAGTACCGGACGGCCGTTCACCGTGACGCTCTTCAGACGCTGCTCCTCGAGCTGCACGACGCGGGAGGGGAGCGGCGCGTAGGACAGACCGGCGCAGTACTTCTGCCCGTCGTGAACCGCCCACCAGACGAACTCGAGCAAGGCCCTGGCCTTGGTCGGATCAGACATTTGTTGCGGCACGAGCAGCCATGTGAACGATGCGATCGGGTACGCCTGCGCGGCGTCGGCATCCGTGATGGACACACGGAAATCGGTGTTCTCATCCAGCGCGGCCACGACGGCCGCCGCCGCGGCGGTGGTCGCCTCGAGCGAGGCCTGGATGTAGTTGCCCGCCTTGTTGCGCACCAGCCCGTACCCGATGTTGTTCTGGACGGCGTATATCAACTCCACGTAGCCGATGGCGCCAGGGGTCTGCTTGACGATGTTCGCGACGCCGGGGTTGCCCTGGCCGCCGAGGCCGACGGGCCAGTTCACCGACGTCCCTTTGCCCACCCGCTGCGCCCAGTCCTGGCTCACCTTCGACAGGTAGTCGCTCCAGATGTACGTCGTGCCTGACCCGTCGGAACGGTGCGCCACGACGATGTCCTGGTCGGGCAGATTGACGCCCGGGTTGATCCCCGTGATCCGGCTGTCGTTCCACTTCGTGATCTGGCCCAGGAAGATGCCGGCCAGCACGTCACCGGTGAACCGGAGCTGCGCCGTCACGCCGGGGATGTTGTAGGTGGGCACCACGGCGCCGAGCACCGTGGGGAGGTGGTACACGTTGCCGTGGACCACGGTGATCTGCGAGTCCGTCATCGGGCCGTCGGTGGCGCCGAAGTCCACCGTGTGGTCGCTGAACTGCCGGATCCCGCCGCCCGAGCCGATGGCCTGGTAGTTGATCTGCAGGTGCGGCCGGACCACCGTGTACTCGAGCACCCACTTTGAGTAGATCGGATTCGGGAATGTGGCCCCGGCGCCCGTGACCCGGATCTCGGCCTGGGCGGAGAGGGAGCCGGCGATGGCCACCAGTCCTGCGACGGCCGCAGCCGTCACTCCAAAGATGCTACGCATTCGAGAAGCTCCTCGCTTGGAAGCCTAGAAGTTGAACATCGCCTGTAGATAGGCCATCTGCCGGTTGGCGTAGGCCACATAGGTGCCGGCCTTCGGTACGAAGGCACTCTCGTACGACAGCAGATCCGCGTTAGCCAGCAGGCGGCAGTTCGGGTTGAGCTGGTACGCGATGCCGGCGATGATGCGGGTCGTCTTGGGAGTCTGCAGGACGTTCCGCAGGCTGTCGGACGGACCAGTTCCCGCAGGGCTCGTATTCGGATTGGTGATGTCCACGCGTCCGATGACCGACCAGCGAGTCTGCGGGACGTGCACCACGGCGTACGCGCTGATGACGCTGCCCTTGATGTCGGGCTTCGCGGCGACGGCGCCCCCGGCGGTGGTTGTATTGCCGCCGGTGGTGCTGTCTTCGGTCGCGCCGTACTCGGCCGCGAGGGTCAGGTCCATGGACCGGTACGACACCATGCCGATGAACCGGTTGCGCGTGCCGCCCGAGCTCGGCGTTCCGAGCTGGGCATAGCCCGTCAGGCGCAGACCGCCGACCCGGCTCCCGTCGTCGGTCGCCAACAGCCGGTACGACGCCCGGGCCATCAGGTCCTTGTTCGCGTCGCCCAGCGCGCCACTGTAGTTCTCGCCGTTGTAGACGCCGACCTGGAAGTTGAACTGGTCGTTATTGAACTTGCCGTCGATGCCGGCGCCGAAGTCCGACGAGGACAGGTACCCGCCGCGTTCCATCGCCATCTGGCCCTGCATACGGAAGTCCCACATCGCCTCTTCCCAGTCGAGCCACGGCGTGTGCATTTCGCCGATCTTGTACGTGAGGGCGCTGCCCTCCGGTGTCCACGTCACGTATGCGTACTTGACGCGATAGGCGCGGGAGCCGGGGATGTTGCTGTTGGTGAAGATGTCGGCGGTGACGCGCGTCGCGAGGCCGCCCGCGAAGCGGCCGAGCACGTTGATGTAGGCGCGCGTGATGTCGAAGTTGTTGATGTGCTGAACGTTGCTGTCGGCCTTGAGGGTGTCGCTGTTCACTGTGTACGAG
The DNA here is from genome assembly GCA_049513575.1 of Gemmatimonadales bacterium. Classification (GTDB taxonomy): domain Bacteria; phylum Gemmatimonadota; class Gemmatimonadetes; order Gemmatimonadales; family JACORV01; genus Fen-1245. The sequence goes on along the minus strand of JBEKVZ010000001.1, from coordinate 345,435 downwards.
TACTGCGCGTACACGACGCCGCTGACGGTCACCTGCGCGGCGAGTGGGGCGGCGGCTGCAACGCCGGTCAGCAACGTAGCCGCCAGCGTCCGACGTAGCGAATGCGCCATGTCTTGCTCCTTCAACCGTTGTGGTGACTTGGGGACGACGGATCGTCGGTTCTGAGCGCGGGTAAGAAAGCGCCACCGCGTCACGCTGCGGCGGGTGGGGGGTAACGGCTCGGTAACGCGCTGCTCCGGGTCCCGGTTACACAATCGTTACATAACCGGCTGCAGGGTTGTGACGTGAGGGAAGTTACGTGCATTCGCCATGGTAGGCGCGGGCGGGCGCACCCTCGAGTGCCGGGCCGGGCATGCCGGCCGGGAGCCGGACCGGTGAGCGGCACCGTCGTCTTCGTGCTCGCAATCGTCCTGGTAGCGTTCGTCTTCGATTTCGTCAACGGTTTCCACGATTCCGCCAACTCCATCGCCACCGTCGTGTCCACGCGGGTCCTCTCCCCGCGGCTGGCGGTCTTGTGGGCGGCGTTCTTCAACTTCGTGGCCGCCTTCGGGTTCGGAACCGCGGTCGCGAGGACGATGGGCAGCGGTTTGATCAAGGTCGCCGTGATCGATCCACAGGTGATCGTCGCCGGCCTGCTCGGGGCGATCTCCTGGGACCTGATCACGTGGTTCTACGCCATCCCTTCGTCCTCGTCGCACGCGCTGATGGGTGGCTACGCGGGCGCGGCGATCGCCAAGGTAGGGATTGGCGCGCTGGTCCCAGGCGGGTGGGTCAAGCCGATCCTGTTCATCTTCCTCTCTCCGCTCCTGGGCTTCGCGCTCGGCGTGGTCATGATGGTCGCGGTGGGCTGGACCTTCCGGCGCGCGCACCCGCGCCAGATCGACTCATGGTTCCGCAAGCTGCAGCTCATCTCGGCGGCCGCCTACAGCCTCGGCCACGGCACCAACGACGCGCAGAAGACGATGGGGATCGTGGTGGGGCTGCTGTTCTCCGCGCAGGCTGCCTTTCAGACCTTCCCGCTGCGCTTCATGCACATCACCACGATGAGCGTGATTCCGCTCTGGGTTATTCTCTGGGCCCATGCGGCGATCGCGCTCGGCACGCTCGCCGGCGGGTGGCGGATCGTGCGCACGATGGGACAGCGCATCACGAAGCTGAGGCCGTACGGAGGCTTCTGCGCCGAGTCGGCGGGCGCGATGTCCCTGTTTCTTGCCTCGCACTTCGGCATTCCCGTTTCGACCACGCACACGATCACCGGGGCAATCAGCGGTGTTGGCGCGACGCAGCGCATCTCGTCGGTCCGCTGGGGCGTCGCTGGGCGCATCGTGTGGGCGTGGATTCTCACGATTCCGTTCTCGGCGGTGATCGCAGCCCTCTCGTACCTGGTCGTCCACGCGTTCTCGGCCTGACCGCGGGAGGGCTCCCGGTCGCCGGGCATCGGCGCAACTAGAGGACGATCCGGGCTACCAGCGCGCCGGCGAGCCCAAGTGCCGCGCCCGCAACGACATCGGTGGGATAATGGACTCGCAGCCGCACGCGGGAGAAGCACACCGCCGTGGCCACGGGCAACGTCACCGGAGCCAGCCACGGGTGCGCGAGGGCGAGACTCGCGGCCACGGCAGTGGACGCCGCACTGTGGCCTGAGGGGAACGAGAAGGGATCGGGGATGGCGATCTCTGCCAGCAGCACCCCATTCGCATCGCACGGCCGGGCGCGGGCCACAGTGCGCTTGAGGACCTGGACGGCCAGGTGCGACAGAGCGTTGGCGAGGAGCGCCGCGCGGCCTGCGGCTGCGGTGGAGCCGCCCGCCAGCCAGAGGCCCAACGAGATGCCGATGGTGGACCAGGCATCGCCGAGGTGCGTGATCCAGCGCATCAGGCTACCGCGCGCGCGGCTTCGCTCGCCGTGAAGGCGTCGCGCAGCAGCCGGCCCTCGTATTCGTCGGGGATCTCGAGGCCCAGCCACCAGAGCAGGGTCGGCGGTACGTCGAGGATGGACGCCGGCTGCTGCATCACATGCTTCCGCCGGACACCCGGACCGGCCAGGACGAGCGGAATGCGGTCGTTGACGGGATGGGGCGCATCGTGGTCCGTCGGCGCGACGCCGCCTCCACCGTGGTCGGCGAGCACGCAGAAGAGCGAATCGGCGGCGCAGGCGCGGAGGATACCGACCGCGACGTCGATCTCCCGCACCGCTTCGAGATAGGGGCGCGACATCCAGCCGTGCGCGTGTCCGGCACGGTCGCAGTCGTTCACGTAGACGAAGACCAGCCCGTCGGGGACGAAGCGGAGCCGGCCCAGCGCGGCGGCGGCGACGTGCCGCGCCGGCCCCGCGGTGGAGACGAACCGGCTGACGCCGGCGAACGTGCTGAGGACGCGGGCGATCGGCACCTCGGTGGCCTTGACGGCGCCGGCCACCACCACCGTGGGCAGCTGGTGCGCCGCGAGCTCCCTCGGAATCGGGCGGAGCTTGCCGATGCGGCGCAGCGCCGCGAGTCCGGGCTCCGTCAGCTGGTGTGTGGCCGGGCCGACGCCCGTCGCGAGGGACAGCAGCGCCGGCACGGTCGCACTCGGGCGGACGGTGAGGGCGAACGGCGCGTGGCTGTAGTCCGCGGACAGTCTCGAGAGCGACGGGGCGAGCGCAGGCCGGATCGCGTCCGGTTGCAGCCCGTCCACGAGCAGGACTACGCAGCGCGCCATCGTACCTCCTCGGTATGTCGTCCCAGCGTCTCGGCGTAGTCGGCGAGCAGCCGCTCATCCTCCACACCGCGGTCGTCCATCACGGTGGCGAGTCGGGCTTCGGCTCCCATCCGTTGCCGCAGCTCCGGATCGAGGACGAACTGCGCGATCGCGGACGCGAACGCACGCACGTCATCCGGGGCAATCAGGAACCCGTTCACCCAGGCCGTGACGCTCTCGCGGAATCCGCCGGCATCGGCCGCGATCACCGGCAGGCCCGACGCCATCGCCTCGAGCGCCACGAGCCCGCACGTCTCGGTGCACGAGGGGAGCACGTACAGGTCGGCGCTGGCATAGAGCGCGGCGAGTTCCGCCACGCCCAGAAAGCCGAGTTGAATCGCCCAGGGCATCGCCTTGGCGAGCCGGGGCGCCATCGGGCCGTCGCCGGCGAACAGAAAGACGGCGCGGCTGCCCAGCTCGGCCCGCGCGCGCGTCCACGCCGCCGCGAGCACATCCAGGTTCTTCTCCTTCGCCAAGCGGCCGACGTGCAGCACCAGCACCGCCGCGTCAGGCACCCCGAGCCGGCGCCGCAGCGCGACGTCCCGCTTGCGGTGGTCGAACTGCTCCGTGTCCGCCGTGCGCCCCCAGACACGCACCCGCGTGAGTCCCCGGCGCTCCAGCTCGGCCTTCACGAAGGCGCCCGGGGTGTGGGTGAGCACGGCCGGGCGGTGAAACCAGACCAGCCAGTGCCAGATCGCACTCTCCAGCGTGCCGAGGCCGTAGTAGCGGCTGTGCTGGGGGAAGTCGGTGTGGTACGAGGTCACGAGGGGCAGGCCGCGGCGCAGCGCGTACTGGCGGCCGACGAGGCCGAGCGGGCCTTCGGTCATTACGTGGGCGAGGTCGGGGCGGAAGGCATCGAGGAAGAGCGCGACGCGGCGTGGCTGGGGGAGCGAGAGGCGTAGGGCCGGATAGAGAGGAAAGGCCACTGAGGGTACGCGCAACTCGACGTCCACCGTATCCCGCTGCGAGACGGGATACTCCGGCGCGACCACGACGACATCCTGTCGCGCCCGGCCGAGTACCTCCACGACGCGACGGACGATCGTGGTGACGCCGTTGACTTGCGGCGTGTAGGTGTCGGTCACAAGCGCGATGCGCACGGGTCGAGGATCGCCCCGCCGCGTCAAGCCGCGGCCACGCCCGCGTCACGTCTCCGTAACGGCTTGCGGGTCTTGGTCTTCCGGGGCACTCCGCGGATTGCGGAGCTGCGTCAGCCGGCTGGGGGCTCGGGGAAGAGAACGCGGATGGTCGTGCCGGTGCTCAGCGCGCTCTCGGCGGTGACGCGGCCGCCGTGGGCTTCGACCAGGTGCTTGACGATCGCGAGACCCAGGCCGGTGCCGCCCAGCTCGCGGGAGCGCGCCGCATCCACGCGGTAGAACCGCTCGAAGATGCGGGGCAGGTGCTCGCTGGGGATGCCCACGCCGGTGTCGCTGATCTCGACGGTGACGCCCTCCGGCGAGCGGCCGGAGCGCACGGTCACCCGCCCGCCCGCCGGCGTGTACCGCACGCTGTTGTCGAGGATGTTGAGGAGAATCTGGCGCGCGCCCGGCCCGTCGGCGTTCACGGCCCCGGCGTTGGGCGCGATCTCGGACTGGAACGTGAGCCGCTGGGCGTCGGCGCGCGGCTTGAGCGTGGTCCAGACCTCCTGGATCAGGGGCGCCAGCGCGAGGCACTGGAGCCGCGGCGTCCACGCGCCGGATTCGATGCGGGACAGGTCGAGCAGATCGTCCACCAGCTGCTGCATGCGGTGCGCGTTCGCGAGGACCTTCTCGACGAAGCTCTTCCGGATGTCGGGCGGCGTCTCCTCGGCCAAGAGCGTCTCCGCGTAGCCGCGGATCACGGTGAGCGGGGTCTTGAGCTCGTGCGAGACGTTGGCGACGAAGTCGCGGCGCACGTTCTCCAGGCGCTTCAAGCCCGTGATGTCGTGGAGCACCAGCACCGCGCCGCCGGTGGGGAGCGGGTGGCCCGAGAGCAGGACCGTACGGTCGTCGAGCGCGATCTCCTGGCCCGCGCTGGCGCCGCCGGCGAGGCTCTTCTCCACGAGGTCGTGCGCGGCGCGCTGGCGGAACAGCTCCAGAGCCGCCGGAGGGGGGCCCTCCGGGGCGAGCTTCAAGAGCGCACGGGCTGCCGGATTGAGCGCGGTGACGGCGCCGGTCGCGTCGAGGGCGATGACGCCTTCGACCATGGAGGAGATCAGGGTGGTCATCTCGGCGCGTTCGCGCTCCAGATCGCCCATGCGCCGCGACAGGTTCTCCTGCAGCGTCCGGAGGGCGCGCGCCAAGTCGCCGACCTCGTCGCGCCCCCGGGCGTCGATGGTGGACTCCGTCCCGTGGGCGAAGGCCTGGGCGGCATCCCGCAGCCGGAGCAGCGGGCGCGCGACGGAGCGCGCGAACCCGAACGCCAGCACCGCGCCGACGGCGAGCGCGAGGATGCCGCCGAGCAGCACGGCGTTCTGCGCGTCGCTGACGACGGCGTCCACCTGCGGCAGCGGCGTCGAGACGCGGACTGCGCCGCCGGCGACGGGCATCGCGACCTTGAGCTCCCAGCGCCCGGTCGAGACGCTGTGCCGCAGGTCGGTGCCGGTCCCGCCGTGCAGCGCCGCGCGGAACTCCGGGCGGGTCGCATGGTTCTCGAGGGTGGCCAACTGGTCGTGCGGGAAGTCGGAGTCGGCGATGACCAGGCCGGTGGTGTCGATGACCGTCACGCGCCTCCCCGTCTCGCGGCCCAGCCGGTAGACCAGCGCGTCCAGCGCGGCGCCGCGGTGCCCCTCCACGGTGTGGACGAGGAAGGAGGTCTCGCGGGTGACCTCGAGCGTGGACTCGCGCAGCAGCCGCGAGCGCAGCGACCGGTCCGCGGCGACGATCAGGGTGACGGTGCTGGCTGCGACCAGCAGCACGTAGGAGGCGAACAGCTTGCGGGAGAGCGTCACGTGGCGCGGCCGCGCGGAAGATCGCCGCGGAATCGGTAGCCGAAGCCCCGCACCGTCTCGATCGCCCCACCCGCGGCGCCGAGCTTCGAGCGGAGGCGCTGCACGTGCATGTCCACGGTGCGCGTCTGGATGTCCGGCTGCGATTCCCACACGCTCTCGAGGAGCTGCGGCCGGCTCTGCACGCGGCCGCGCCGTTCCACCAGCAGCAGCAGCAGGCGGTACTCGATCGGCGTGAGGTCCACGGCGGCACCGTCCACGGTGACGGCGTGCGCCCCCCGATCGATCGTGATCGGGCCCACGCGGAGGGTGGGGCCGGCCGCGGCGGCCGGGGCTCGCAGGCGCCGGAGAACCGCGCCTACCCGCAGCACGAGCTCTTCGGGGCTGAAGGGCTTGGTCAGGTAGTCGTCGGCGCCGCCGGCCAGACCCTTGATGCGGTCGGCCTCGTCGCGGCGTGCGGTCAGCACGATGACGCCGATCCCCCGCGTCTCGTCACGCCTCCGGATCTCGGCGAGCACGTCGTACCCGCTGCGGCCGGGCAGCATCAGGTCGAGGACGACCAGGTCGGGAAGCTCGGCGGCGATCGCGTCCAGCGCGGCGACGCCCGTGCCGGCCGTGGTGACGCGATAGCCGGTCTTGGCGAGATGGTAGGCGACGAGCGCCGTGATGTCGCGCTCGTCGTCCACGACGAGGACGTGCGCCTCGGGCGCAGCCATGGCGCGGAGTATCGCCTTGCCTCGGGCGCGAGGCAACCCGTCTCCGCCGGCATTGCGACCGTCGTCGAGGCCCTTACATTTCCTTATGGCTCTCCTCTCCACGCTCGTCGCGGGCGCCGTTCTCTTCGCCGCGCAGGTGCGCCAGGCCGGCGACTCGATCCTCCTCCGCGTGCTCACCACCAACGACGTTCACGGTGCGCTCCAAGCCACCGTGCAGCCGTGGAGCAACCATCGCCCCGTGGGCGGGGTCGCCGCGGTGGCGGGCATGATGGCTCGTTTCACGCGCGAGTGCGGATGCGTCGCGATCCGGCTCGACGCCGGGGACGTCATGCAGGGCACGCCCGTCTCCAACCTGTCGTACGGCCGCGCCACGGTCGAGGCGTTCAACGCGATGGGCTACGCCGCCAGCGCGATCGGCAACCACGAATTCGACTGGGGACTCGACACCCTGCAGGCGCGTATCCGCCAGGCCCATTTCGCGTGGCTCTCGTCCAACATCCGCGCGCAGGAAACCGGCGCCGTGCCGCCGTGGGTCGTGCCGTGGCGGATGGTGACCGCGGGCAAGTATCGGATTGCGCTCGTGGGGTACACCACGGTGACGACGCCGACGTCCACGCGCCCCACCACCGTCGCTGGACTCCGGTTCGACAGCGGCCCCGCGCGGCTCGACGCCGCGATCGCGGCCGCGCGGCTGGAGCACCCCGACTTCGTGATCGTGGTGGCCCATGAGGGCGCGTTCTGCGACCGGAACGGGACCTGCCAGGGCGAGGTGGTGGACCTGGCCCGGGCCTTGAAGGAGCGTCCCGACCTGATCGTGAGCGGGCACACGCATTCGCTCATCCAGACGATGGTGAACGGCATTCCCATCGTACAGGCCCGCGCCAGCACCACCGCTCTGGGGATCGTGGACTTCGTGGACAGCGCCGGGACGAGGGTGGCGCGCATCCGCGTCGAGACGGTGTATGCGGACCGCGAGACCGCCGACACGGCGGTCGCCCGCGTCGTGGACGCGTACGTACAGCGCACCGAGCCCCTGACCCGGCGGGTCGTGGCGACTCTGGCCGCACCGCTGGAGCGCCAGGGCGACCAGTACGCGCTGGGCAACCTGATCGCCGACGCCTACCGGGCGGCGGCGCGCGCCGACGTCGCGATCGTGAACAACGGCGGGATCCGCGCCGATCTCCCCGCGGGCCCGGTCAACTGGGGCCAGCTCTTCGAGGTCGTGCCCTTCCAGAACTTCGTCGTGCGGCTCAGGGTGACGGGAGCGGTGCTCCGCGCGGCCCTGGAGCACGCTCTGGGCATGGCCGACGCGCGGGCACACGTCTCCGGCATAACGGTGCGCGTGGCGCCCTCCAATCCGGTGGGCCAGCGGGTGACGGCCGTGACCCTCGCCGACGGCCGCCCCCTCCTCGACTCCGCGACCTACACGCTCGCCGTGCCGGACTTCATGGCCGCCGGCGGCAGCGGCTACGCGATGCTGCGCGTGAGCGCGGAGAACACCGGCGTCGTGGACCTCGACGCCCTGATCGAGTATCTGCGGGGATTGCCGCAACCGGTCCGTCCGCCGGACGACATGCGCGTGGACAGCGGGAGGTCGCAATGATCGCAAAGACGCCGCGTGGCCCCGCGCTCACGAGGGACCTCATCCGGCGGATGCCGAAGCCCGAGCTGCACGTGCACCTGGACGGCAGCCTGCGCCCCAGCACGCTGACCGAGCTGGCGCGGGAGCAGAAGGTCAAGCTGCCGACGACCGACCTCGCCGCACTGACGCACTATCTCCACGTCGAGGACGGGCGGAACTTGATGGACTATCTGGCCCGGTTCGAGGTCACGCTTTCCGTCCTCCAGACGCCCGAGGCGCTCGAGCGCGTCACGTACGAGCTGGTGCAGGACGGCGCCGCCGACGGCGTGCGCTACATGGAGATCCGCTACTCGCCGATCCTCTGCACGAAGAAGGGGATGCCGCTGACCGAGGCGGTGGAGGCGCCGCTCCGCGGGATGCACCGGGCGGAAAAGGACTTTGGCGTGAAGACCGGGCTCATCATCTGCGGGATCCGGAACATGAGCCCCGCGACCTCGATGGACCTCGCCAACCTGACGGTCGCGTTCAAGGGGAAAGGCGTGGTGGCGTTCGACCTGGCGGGCGCGGAGTACAACTACCCCGCCAAGAAGCACCGCGAGGCCTTCTACACCGTGGTGAACGCCAACGTCGCCGCGACGATCCACGCCGGCGAGGCCTACGGTCCGGAGTCCATCGCCCAGGCGCTGCACTACTGCCACGCGGACCGCATCGGGCACGGCACCCGGCTGTTCGAGGACGCCGACTTGGAGCGCTACGTCAACGACCGCCGCGTGCCGCTGGAAGTGTGCGTCACCTGCAACGTGCAGACCCACGCCGTGGCGTCCATCGAGCAGCATCCCGTGCGGCGCTACTTCGACCTCGGGATCGTCGTGTGCCTCAACACCGACAATCGGCTGATGAGCGCCACCACGGTGACCGACGAGTACTGGCTCGCGCACACCAAGCTGGGGTTCTCGCGCGAGGAGATCGAGCGGATGATCCTGTACGGCTTCGAGAGCGCTTTCCTGACGCACCAGGAGCGGACCACGATGGTGGAGCAGGCGAAGTTGGAACTCCAGAAGCTGCGGGACTGACGGAGGGGGGCGGGAGCGTGGCGGACATGATCCGGGACGCGGCGGACGCCGTCCGAAAGGCGATCGGCAAGCGCAAGACGGAGGTCGCGATCGTCCTCGGCTCGGGGCTCGGGTTTCTGGGCGAGGAAATCGCGGACGCGGTCCGGCTCTCCTACGGGTCGATCCCCGGCTTCCCGCGGCCGACGGTCCAGGGCCACGCCGGCGAGCTGATCGCGGGGACGCTCGAGGGTCACGGCGTGATCGCGCAGAGCGGTCGCTTCCACATGTACGAGGGCCATCCGGACGCCGTGGTGGCGCTGCCGGTGCGGGTCTTCGCGACGCTGGGCGTCCGGACCCTCATCGTGACCAACGCCGCGGGCGGGATCCGCCGCACCTTCCGCCCCGGCGCCCTGATGCTGATCGCCGACCACATCAACACGACCGGCCGCTTCCCGCTCTCGGGCCCGCTGCTCGAGGGCGAGGAGCGCTTCCCGGACATGTCGGACCCGTACGACGCGGAGTTGCGGACGCTGGCGCGCCGCGTCGCGGCCGAGGAACGGATCCCGCTCGAGGAAGGCACGTATGCGGCGACGCTCGGGCCCGCCTACGAGACCAAGGCGGAGATCGAGATGCTGAAGCGGGTCGGCGCCGACGCCGTGGGGATGAGCACCGTGCCCGAGGTGATCGTGGCGCGCGCACGCGGGATGCGCTGCCTCGGCCTCTCCACCGTCACGAACCTCGCCGCCGGCCTCGGCGCGCCGACGCTGTCGCACGCCGAGGTGCTGGAAACGGCGAACCGGGTGAAGGGCGATCTGGCCCGCCTGGTCCGAGGCATCGTCAGGAACCTGGCGGCGTGACATGGCCGCCCCCGTCCGCATCCTCGGCATCGCGGGCAGCCTCCGGAAGCAGTCGTACAACCGGGCGGCGTTGCGCGCGGCGCAGCAGATGGTTCCCGACGGCGCCACGCTCGAGATCTTCGACCTCGACGGGATCCCGCTCTACAACCAGGACCTGAACGACACGCCGCCGGAGACGGTCCGGGACCTCAAGGCGAAGGTGCGGGCGGCCGACGCCATCCTGTTCGTCACTCCGGAGTACAACTTCTCGATTCCGGGCGTTCTCAAGAACGCGATTGACTGGGCGTCGCGGGCCAACGGCGAGAACGCGTGGGCGGGCAAGCCGGTCGCCGTGATGGGCGTGAGCACCGGGCTGCTCGGATCATCCCGGGCGCAGTATCACCTGCGCCAGGTGTTCGTCTTCCTCGACATGCATCCGGTGAACAAGCCCGAGGTGATGATCGCGAAGGCGGCCGAGAAGTTCGATGCGAATCTGCAGCTGACGGATCCGCAGGCGCGGGACCTGGTCGCGAAGCTGCTGAAGGCGTTGGTGGACTGGACGCGCCGGCTCAGCGCGGGCGTGTCGGACTAGCCTCGACGAAGTGATTGAGGGGGCCGTGGCCCCGGCCCAGGCCCGGAGCGGCGGCCATCGCGCGTTGCACGAAGTCGAGCGCGTCGGCCACGGCCCGCTCGAGCGGGCGGCCGAGGGCGAAGCCGGCGGCGACGGCGGCCGAGAGGGTGCAGCCGGTCCCGTGGGTCGAGCTGGTCGCCAGCCGGGGATGGGCGAACCGCGTGACGCCCTCGCCCGTCGCCAGCACGTCCACCACGTCGCCCGCCTCCCTCTCCAGATGCCCGCCCTTCACGAGCGCCGCCCGGGCACCCATCTTCACCAGCGCGCGGGCCGCGCGCTCCATCTGCGCGACGGTGCCGACCTCGTCCTCGACCAGGATCCGCGCCTCGTTGAGGTTGGGCGTGACCAGAGCGGCGAGCGGGACGAGGCGCGACGCGATGCTCCGCTCGGCCTCGCGCACCAGGAGCCGGTCGCCCGAAGTGGCGACCATCACGGGGTCGAGGACATAGTTGGGCAGGCGGAAGCGCGCGACGGCGTCGGCGACGGCCTCCACGACCTCCGCGGTGCCCAGCATCCCGCTCTTGACCGCGTGCGGGGGCAGGTCGTCGGCGAGCGCCTCGATCTGCCGAGTGACGAGCGCGACGCTGAGCGCCTCCCAGCCGCGCACCCCGACCGTGTTCTGCGCGGTGACCGCGGTGATGACGCTGGTGCCGAAGACGCCGAACTGATGGAAGGTCTTGAGATCGGCCTGGATTCCTGCGCCGCCGCCGGAATCGGACCCCGCGATCGTGAGGGCGATCTGCATGGCGGGTAATCTGCACACCCTGCTCCGCGATCTCCAACGCCGCAAGGCGCGGGAGCGCCGCGGGCTCGTGGTGGCGGAAGGGCGCCGGCTGGTGATGGACGCGCTCGAGGCCGGGGTGAACGTGAAGGCGCTCCTGGTCGCGGAGGACGCGGCTGGGCAGCTGCAGCCGGTGCTCGAAGCGGCGGCGCGGCGCGGCGTCACGGTCGAACGCGCTCCGCGGCGCGCCTTCAACGAACTGGCGGACACCGAGACGCCGAGTGGCGTGCTGGCGGTGGTGGAGTGGCGGCCGAAGACGGTGGCAGACCTGAGCCTCGGAGCGCGCGCGACGCTGCTGGTGCTGGACGCGGTGCAGGACCCGGGGAACGTCGGCGGGATGATCCGCACGGCGTACGCGCTCGGCGCGGCAGCCACCGTGGCGCTCGACGGCACCGCCGATCCCGGGGCGCACAAGGTGCTCCGGGCCGCGATGGGCGCGGCCTTCCGGCACCCGGTCGTGGAGGCGCGGTGGGCGGACTTCGCGGCGTTCGCCCAGGCCAACGACGTCGCGATCTGGGCGGCGTGCCAGGGCCGCGAGCCGCCGGCCGAGGGCCGGCCGGACCGGCTCGCGCTGGTCGTGGGGAACGAGGGCGCCGGCTTGCGGCCGGAGGTCCTCGCCGCCGCCGCGCGCCAAGTCGGCGTGCCGATGCAGCCGGGCGCGGAGTCGCTCAACGCCGCCACCGCCGCGGCCATCCTGCTGTACGAGGTGATGCGTGGACGTCACTGAGCCGGTGCTCACCGTCTTCGCGGGGATCTGGGGCGCGATGCTGGGGAGTTTCCTCAACGTCTGCGTCTGGCGGCTCCCGCGGAACGAGTCGGTCATCCGCCCGGCCTCGCACTGCCCCGGCTGCGGCAAGCCGATCGCGTGGTACGACAACATCCCGCTGCTCTCGTACGTCGCGCTGCGGGCCCGCTGCCGGCACTGCGGCGCCCGCATCAGCATGCAGTATCCGCTGATCGAGCTGGCCGTCGCGCTGATCTGGGCCGGCGCCGTGGTCTGGTGGGGCGCGTCGTGGGACGCGTTGAGCGCCGCCGTGCTCACGACGCTCCTCCTCGGCATCGCGCTCACCGACGCGCGCCACTACCTGATCCCCGACGAGTTCTCCCTCGGCGGCCTCGGCGCCGGCCTCGCGCTCTCGTTCGTCCCCGGGGGGATCAGCCCCCTAGGCTCGCTGGTGGGCGCCGTCGCGGGGTTCGTACTGCTCTGGGTCGTGAAGGCTGGAGGCGACTGGGCGCTGGCGCGCGGGATGATCCGCGGAGAGGAGCTGCAGCAGGTCCTGGAGGCCGGCGAGAAGCCGACCACCCTGGGCGGCGGCGACCTCAAGATGATGGCGATGGTCGGGAGCTTCCTCGGCTGGCGCGGCGTGCTGCTCACCGCGTTCCTCGGGTCGGTCGCCGGCGTGGTGGTTTTCCTTCCGCTCGTGCTTCTCAAGCGCCGGAGCCCGATCCCCTTCGGCGTCTTCCTGGCGGTGGGGGCGGTCGTGACGCTGCTCGTCGGCGACGCGCTCCTCGCGTGGTACCAGGGGATGCTCGTGGCGAGCGTTCCTTGAAACTGGGTGTAGGGTGTAGGGGGTAGGGTATAGCATGACCGAAGGATTGTTCGGGACCTCCGAGACCGGGAACGACGTGCTGGAGCGGCTCGGCTACGATCTTACCGCGGCCGCGCGCCGCGGCGACCTCGAGCCGGTGCGCTGTCGCGACGCCGAGATCAGCCGCGTCGTGGACATCCTGCTGCGCCAGACGAAGCACAATCCGGCTCTGGTCGGGGAGGCGGGCGTCGGCAAGACGGCGATCGTCGAGGGCCTCGCCCAGCGCGTGGTCGCGCGCGACGTGCCCGCGGCGCTGCGCTCCGTCAAGATCGTCGCCCTCGACCACGTCGCCCTGCTCGCCGGCACGGTCTACCGCGGGCAGTACGAGGACCGCCTGCGCCGTCTGGTGAAGGCGGTCTCCGAGGACCCGGACGTCATCCTCTTCGTGGACGAGCTGCACAACCTCATCGGGCAGGGCACGGCGATGGGCGCGGCGATGGACGCCGCCAACATGCTGAAGCCCGCGCTGGTGCGCGCTGACATCCGGGTGATCGGCGCGACCACGGCCGCCGAATACGAGCGGTGGATCAAGGGGGATCCGGCGCTGGAGCGGCGCTTCCAGCCGGTGCTGGTGGGCGAGCTGAGCGCCGAGCAGGCGATGGAGATCCTGCGGGCGCGCCGGCCGCGGCTCGAGCACCACCACGCCGTGGCGATCGAGGATGCCGCGCTGCACGCCGCGCTCGTGCTGACCGACAAGTTTGTGACCGGGCGCGCGCAGCCCGACAAGGCCATCGACGTGCTTGACGAGGCGTGCGCGCACGCGCAGGCGACGGCGACGCTCCCGCCCGAGCTCGAGCGCATCGTGCGCGAGCGGCGCCGGGTGGATGCGGCGATCCGCCGCCGGCTGGCGCGGGGCGAGCGCGTCGAGGAGGGGGGCACGCGGACCGCGCCGCTCCCCCCCGAGGGCGCCGCCCGCGGCGACGGCGAGGCAGGGGAGCTGGATCCGTTCGAGTCGTTTGCGCGCGAAGTGGGCCCGGCGCTGGAGCGGCTGGGCGCCGAGATCGAGCGGCTCTTCGGAGCCGGACGCGCCGAGGAGCCGGAGGGCACGGAGGCGCGGAGGCACGGGGGCACGGAGACCCCGGCCCCGCGCGAAACGCTCCTGCAGCGCCGGGACCGGCTGGACGGCGAGCTCAGGCGCGGGCTCGAGAGCCTCGGCATCGTGGTGCGGGGCCAGGACGTCGCTCGCGCCGTCGGCGTCGCGGTGGGGAAGCGGATCGAGTGGACATCCTGAGACGTTTGGTTGGGCTTCTCCTGACTGTCGGCGCCGTGAGCGGCACGGCGGCGGCGGCGCGCGCGCAGGACGAGAACGCGGCGCTGCAGATCGCCCGCGAGGTGACGCCCGGCGTCGAACAGGCGGTGGGCCTGAAGTTCAAGCGCGAGCCGGCGATCCTGGTGCGCTCGCGCGAGCAGGTGCGCGGCTACCTGAGCCGGAAGCTGGTCGAGGAGATGCCGCCGCCCGAGATGACGGCGGTCCAGCGCACCTACCGGGCCTTCGGCCTGATCCCGCAGACCACCGATCTGCGGAAGCTGATGCTCGACCTCTACAGCGAGCAGGTCGCCGGCTACTACGATCCGGACTCCAGCGCGCTGTTCGTGGTGCGCGGCGCCGATCCGCTGGTGCTCAAGCTCATTCTGGCGCACGAGCTGGTCCACGCGCTGCAGGACCAGTACATGTCCCTGAACGCCATCCTCAAGCTGCGGCGCCAGAACGACCGGCAGATGGCGGGGCAAGCCGTGGCCGAGGGGCAGGCGACGCTCGCCTCGATCGAGGCGATGGCTCCGGGCGCCGATCTCTCGCAGGTCCTGGGTGACTGGGATCAGGTGCGGGAGCTGATCCGCTCCCAGCAGTCCGCGATGCCGGTCTTCGCCACCGCGCCCCCGATCATCCAGGAGGGGCTGCTCTTCCCTTATCTGGCGGGTGCGCAGTTCATGCGCGATTTCAACGCCCGGCGCACCCGGCCCGACGAGGAGCCGTACGGCGACCGCCTGCCCGTGTCCACCGCCCAGATTCTGCACGCCGGCCTGTACACGTCGCACACGCTTCCCGAGCGGGTCGGCTTCGGGGCGGACCCGGGCGACACGCTGGTCTACGACGACGACTTCGGGGAGTTCGAGACCGGGATCGCGCTCAAGACCTGGGGCGTGGATCAGGCGGTGGCCGAGGCGGCCGCCGATGGCTGGGACGGCGACCGGTTCGAGGTGCTTGGGTCCCCATCCGGCACCGTGGTGCTCTGGGCGACCGCGTGGCGGACGCCGCAGGACGCCGACCAGTTCCAGCGGGCGCTGACCGACGGGTGGGCACGGACGCACGGGCGCACGGACGCACAGAAGTGGCAGGTGGACCGGCTGACGATCCGCGGCCTCAACGTCGTGCGCCTGGTGGCTGCGCCAGCCGCCTGGAAGGGGTGGGCGCACCTCCCCGCGGTCGCCCTCGCGCCCGTCTTCCGTTAGCTCGCCGACCAGCCGTCCCCGGTTGCCGCGCGGGTGGGGCCCGGGTATGCTTAAAGGCTAATGTTTGACGAGCTTAGCGAGAGGCTTTCCGCCGTGCTCGGCCAGCTTCGCGGGCGCGGCGTTCTGTCGGAAGAGGCGGTCAGGGAGGGGCTCGAGACCGTCCGGCGCGTCCTCCTGGAGGCCGACGTCGGGTTCGAGGCCGCGCAGCAGTTCACCGACCGCGTCGCGGAGAAGGCGGTCGGCCTCCCGGCCCTCAAGGGCGTCGCCCCCGGCGCGCAGCTCGTCAAGTTCGTGCACGAGGAGCTGGTTGCCCTGCTCGGCGGAGGGGGACAACCGGCGGCCATCCGCTTCGCGAGCGTGCCGCCGACGGTGGTCTTCCTGGTCGGGCTGCAGGGCTCGGGGAAGACGACGACCGCGGCGAAGCTGGCCAAGCGGCTGGTCGCCGAGCAGAAGGCGCCGTTCCTGATCGCGGCCGACGTCTACCGGCCGGCGGCGATCGAGCAACTGGTGCAGCTGGCGGCTCGCGCGAAGGTCGGCGTGCACGCGGAGCCGGGCGGGGGCCAGCAGGACGTGGTGGCGCTCGTGAAGCGCGGGCTGGACGCGGCGCGGAAGGCGCGCGCGCGGACGGTGCTGGTGGACACGGCGGGCCGGCTGGCGATCGACGCCGGGATGATGGACGAGCTGACGCGCCTGAAGGCGGCGGTGCCGCCCCACGAGGTGCTGCTCGTGGCCGACGGGATGACGGGCCAGGACGCGGTCCGCATCGCCCGCGGCTTCCACGAGGCGGTGGGCCTGACCGGCGTGGTGCTGACGAAGATGGACGGGGACGCGCGCGGCGGCGCGGCGCTCACCATCTATGCGGCCACCGGGGCGCCGATCAAGTACATGGGGACCGGCGAGGGGCTCGACGCGATCGAGCCGTTCCGGCCGGAGCGCATCGCGGGCCGGATGCTGGCGATGGGCGACGTGCTGACGCTGGTGGAGCGAGCCGAGCAGACGCTGGACCGGGAGAAGGCGGAGCGGCTCGCGCGCAAGGCGACGACGAAGAAGGGGATGGACCTCTCCGACTTCCTCGACGCGCTGCGGGAGACGCAGAAGCTGGGCCCGCTGGAGTCCATCCTGACGATGCTCCCGGGCGGGGGCGGCGCGCAGGCGCGTGAGGCGATGAAGGCGGTGCAGGCCGCGGACCCCAAGCGGCTGAAGCACGTCGAGGCGATCGTGCTCTCGATGACTCCCGAAGAGCGGCAGCACCCCGAGCTGTTGAGTGGAGGAAGGCGCGCGCGGATCGCGAAGGGCTCGGGCCGGCCGGTGCAGGAGATCAACCGGCTGCTGGCGCAGTTCAAGGAGATGGGGAAGCTCATGAAGGGCATGAAAGGCATGAAGGGGATGCGAGGAGCGATCTAGATGGCGGTACGGATGCGGTTGCGCCGGGTGGGACGGAAGCACCAGCCCACGTTCCGGATCGTGGTGGCGGACTCCGAGGCGCCGCGGGACGGGCGGTTCGTCGAGCTGCTCGGGCACTATTACCCGCGCGGCAAGGGCGAGCAGATCACGCTCGATAAGCCCAAGGTGCTGGAGTGGCTCGCCAAGGGCGCGAAGCCGTCGGAGACGGTGGCGTCGCTGCTCCGCAAGGCGGGGTGCTTCGCCGTCCAGGAGCCCGGGTCGCCCGTCGCGGGCGCGTAGGCGAATGGACGGGCCGACCCATCTGGTGGTCGGTCTCCTGAAGAAGCCGCACGGTGTCCGGGGAGACGCGCTCGTCTACCCGGTGACCGACGAGCCGGACGCGGTCTTCGCCCTGGGGAAGCGGCTGGTGCTGCTGGACCGGGAGGGGCGCGCGACCGGCCGCGAGCTGGTGATCGAGCGGAGCCGCCAGTACCACCGCGCCTGGCTGCTGCACTTTGAGGGGATCGAGACGCGCGAGGCGCTGGGCGATCTCCGGGAGCGCCACCTCGCCATTCCGGTGGCGGAGGCGCGAGCGCTCGAGGACGGCGAGTTCTACATGCACGAGTTGGTGGGGCTCTCGGTCGCGACGGCCGCCGGTGCGAGCGTCGGGGTCGTCGCCGAAGTGATCGAGGCGCCACAGGGGTGGCTTCTCGACGTGGCCGGCTCCCAGAAGCGCCACCTGATCCCCTTCACGCGGGGCGTCGTGCAGCGGGTGGACCGGGCGGAGCGGCTGGTCGTGATCGCGCCGCCGAACGGACTGCTGGAGCTGTAGTGCTGGGGATCACGATCGTCACGCTCTTCCCCGAGTTCTTCTGGGGGCCGCTGGGGCTCAGCATCCCGGCGCGCGCGGCGGCGAAGAGCCTGGTGAGCTTCCGGGTCGTCCCGCTGCGGAACTACACGCACGACCGGCACCAGACCGCGGACGACGAGCCGTACGGCGGCGGCGCGGGGATGGTGCTGAGGCCGGAGCCGTTCTTTGAGGCGCTGGACGAGCTGAAGCCGACGGGACCGGTGGTGCTGCTGTCCGCGCGCGGCAGGCGCTTCGTGCACGACGACGCGGTGCGGTACGCGGTGGGCGATTTGCTCACGCTGCTGTGCGGGCACTACAAGGACGTGGACCAGCGGGTTGCCGATCACCTCGCGACGGAGGAGCTTTCGATCGGCGATTTCGTGCTCTCGGGGGGCGAGCCGGCGGCGCTCTGCGTCGTGGATGCGGTGGTGCGGCTGCTCCCGGGAGCGCTGGGGGACCACGAGTCGGCGGCGGGCGATTCGCACTACGAGGGCCTGCTCGCGCCGCCGTCGTACACGCGCCCGGCGGAGTACCGCGGGCACGGGGTGCCCGAAGTCCTGCTCTCGGGCGACCACGGCAGGATCGCGATGTGGCGGCAGGCTGAAGCCGAACGATTGACGCGGGAGCGGCGCCCCGACCTGTGGGCGCGCTACCTCGCACGGATGGGAGAATGACCATGGATCGGCTGGCGACGTTTCGGCAAGCGGGACTGAAGACGGACCTCCCCGACTTCCGTCCCGGGGACACCATCAAGGTGATGGTGCGGGTGCGCGAGGGGGACAAGGAGCGCCTGCAGGCGTTCGAGGGCGTGTGCGTAGGGCGGCGCGGCGGCGGGGTCAGCGAGACCTTCATGGTCCGCAAGGTCTCGGCCGGCGTCGGCGTCGAGCGCATCTTCCCGGTGCACTCGCCGAGCATCGCCTCGGTGGAGATGGTCCGCAAAGGCAAGGTGCGGCGCGCCAAGATGTACTACCTGCGCCGGCTCGCGGGGAAAGCGGGCAGGATCAAGGAGCAGCGCGAAGCGGTGAAGGAGACGGAACAGGTCTGAGCGTGCTCGACCTCTCGGTCGAGCGTGCGTACTTCGCCCGGGGCAGCGTCCGGGTGGCCGGCGTGGACGAGGCCGGCCGCGGAAGCTGGGCCGGTCCGGTGATTGCGGCCGCGGTGGTGGTGACCCCCGATTCGGCCTGCCTCGAAGGCGTCAACGATTCCAAGCAGCTCACCCGTCGCCGCCGCGAGCACCTCGCGGCGGCGATCGTTTCCAGCCTGGCCTACGCGCTGGGCGCCGCCAGCGTGCGCGAGGTGGACCGCCTCAACATCCGCCGGGCGACCGCGCTGGCGATGCACCGCGCCCTCGTCCGCCTCGACGCCGGCGCGGACGTGATCGTGGTGGACGGGCTCGCCGTCCCGGAGCTGGGCTTCGTGCACGAGCCGATGGTGGACGGCGATGCGCGCTGCTACGCGGTGGCGTGCGCCAGCATCCTGGCCAAGACGGTGCGGGATCGGGTGATGCAGCGGCTCGGCGGGCGGTATCCGGACTTCGGCTGGGAGCGGAACAAGGGCTACGGAACCGAGGCGCACCGGGCGGCGCTGGAGCGGCGCGGCCCCACGCCTCACCACCGCAGGTCGTTCGCCCCCGTCGTCCAGGGGCGCCTGCTCTAGCCGCGCGCCTCCGCGAGACGGAGCGCCTCCGCCACACCCTTCGACTTCGCCACGAAATCCGCCGCTCCGGCCCGCCGGCAGGTGGCGATCAGGATCGGGTCCTCGAGGCTCGAGCAGGCCAGCGCCCGCGTGGCGGGAGTGCTGGCCTTGATCTCCCGCAGGACGTCGAAGCCCGATGCCCCCGGCAGCCCGATGTCCACCAGCGCCGCCGTCGGGCGAAGCCCCGACTTGACCAGCGCGATGGCGTCCGAGCCGTTCCGGGCGTCCACCGTCGCCCATCCGGCGGCCTGGAACGCGCGGACGAAGCGCTGCAGCGCCTCGTCGTCATCCTCGACGATGAGGATGGTGCGCGCGGAGTCCGTGGGCGCGGTCATTGCCTGCGAAGGTAGGCCGCCGGCGGGCGCCGTCAAGCACCCTCGACATACCAGCGCCGACCCGCCCCATCAACCTCCGGACCGCCGGCGCTCGCCAGAGGAACGAAGGGTCAGTCGACCGGCACATGCTTCGCCATCCCGGCGGGAGGATGCGCAGGGCTATCTTGTCGGTCGCATTGGCGCCGGCCCCATCTCGGGCGGTGGCCGCTGCCTGCAAACCGCTGTCTCGAGGGCTATCTGATGCGGAACATCCAGATCGCGCTGCTGCTGTCGCTCGCCGCCGCTCCGGCGCTGGCGCAAACCAACGCGGAGCTCATGGCGAACGACCACTACACGCGCTCGCACGACTACGACCTCGTGCACCAGCGGATCGTGGTCTCGGATTTCGACTGGGACTCGACGGCGTTCCGGGGGAGCGTCACCACGACGCTGGTGGCGCTACGGCCCGGGCTCGACTCGATCGTGCTCGACGAAGGCGCGCTGCTGGAGAACACGGCGGTCGCCGACCGCCGGGGGACGGCGCTGCGCACGGCGCGGCACGGCGACACGGTGGTGGTCTTCCCGGCGGCGCGGCTTGGGTTCGCGGACACCCTCGTCTTCAACATCACGTACCGGGGGCGGGTGAAGAACGGCAACGGACTCACGTACATCACGACCGACGGCCTGCCGCACCGGCCGCGCCAGATCTGGAGCATGGGGGAGCCCAATGGCAACCACTTCTGGTTCCCGACCTTCGACTTCCCCAGCGACAAGATGACGTGGGAGCTGGTGGCCACCGTGCCGCGGGAGGACATGGCGGTCTCCAACGGGCGGCTGGTCTCGGACGTGACGCGGGGCGGGGCGCGGACGCTCACGTGGCGCCAGGAGCAGCCCTCGGCGACCTACCTCGTCTCGCTGATCGTCGCGCCGCTGGTGAAGCTCCACGACTCCTGGAAGGGGATCCCGGTGGACTACTACGTCTACCGGGAGGACAGCGCGAAGGCGTGGCGGCTCTTCCACGTGACGCCCGACATGATGGACGTGTACTCGACCCTCACGGGCGTGCGGTATCCCTGGCCCAAGTACGCGCAGACCACGGTGGCCGACTTCTTCGGCGGGCAGGAGAACGTCAGCGCGACGACGCTGGTGGACTGGCTCCCCGACGCGCGCGCCTACCAGGACCGCCCCGAGTACGGGTGGATCCTGATCCCGCACGAGCTGTCGCACCAGTGGTTCGGCGACTACGTCACGACGATCAACTGGGCGAACACCTGGCTGAACGAGGGGTTCGCGGAGTTCATGCCCGGGCAGTACTGGGGTCGGAAGCTGGGCGCGCACGTCGAGCAGGACTACTACCGGAGCGAGTCGGGCACGTACATGCGGACCGAGGCCCGCCGCTCGATGCCGCTCGCCTCGCTGGGCTCCAACAACATCTACGAGAAGGGCGCGCTGGTGCTCGAGATGCTGAAGAACTACCTCGGGCCCGAGCGCTTCTGGGCATCGATCCACCGGTATCTCGAGGACCACGCCTTCGGGGTGGCGACGACGGACGACCTGCGGCAGGCGGTGCTGGAGGCGACGGGAGAGAACCTCGACTGGTTCTGGAGCGAGTGGATCTACCAGGCGGGCCATCCCCGGTTCGACGTCGCGGCCTCATACGACTCGACGCAGCGCGCGCTCACGCTCACCGTGAAGCAGACGCAGATCGACACGCTGAAGCCCGACAGCACCGGGCTCAAGTTCACGGTGCCTGCGGTCTTCCGGATGCCCCTGGCGATACGGGTGGGCACCGCGGCGGGGGACATGACGCAGCGCGTCGAGATCAACGCCCGCGAGCAGACGGTCGTCGTCGCGAACCTGGCGAGCGCGCCGACGATGGTGGTGTTCGACGACGGGAACCACGTCCTGAAATCGCTCCGCTTCGACCAGCCCACGGCCTGGCTTGCGACCGAGCTCAAGGCGGACGACAACCTGTGGGACCGGCAGTGGGCCATCCGGCAGCTCGGGACGCGCACGGCGGACTCCGCGGCCGCTTCGGCGCTGGCCGATGCCGCGGTGCACGCGGACTACTACCTGACGCGGGTGGACGCCTTACGCTCGCTCGGCGCCTTCGGCGCTGCCGCGGCCCTGCCGGCCGTCACGAAGGCGCTCTCCGACACGTCCGCGACGGTGCGGGCCGCCGCAGTCGTCGCGCTCGGCGGTCTGGGGGGCGCGCAGGCCGCCGCTCTGGCGCGTGGCGCCTGGACCGGCGACTCGAGCTACGAGGTGCGCGCGGCCGCGGCGACCGCGCTGGTGCAGCTCGATCCGGCCGGCGCACGGGACGTGATCGCGGCGGCGCTGGCGGAGCCATCGTACCAGGATGTCATTCAGAACGCCGGCTTGCAGGCGATCGCTCTGCGGAACGACACGGCGTTCATCGCCGCGGTGGACAGTCTGATCGGACCGTCGCGCGACGCCGTGTACGTCCTGGCGTCGCTGGGCGCGCACGGCAACGCGCACGTGCTCGACCTCCTCGCCGCGCACCTCGACGAGCCGCGGCGCACGGTGCGTGGCTGGGCGCTAGAGGTCTTCCAGTACGCTATGCCGCGGCCGGTGGCACTGGCGCGGCTGCGCGCCGCGGTGGACGGCCTCACGCACGCGGACGCGAAGACCGCCGTGCAGGACGCGATCCGGGCGATGGAGGCGCAGCCGGGGCGCTAGGCGGCGCCCTTAGAACAGCAGCTCGTAGTTGAGCCGGAGCGCGCGGCCCGGCTGCGGCAGGAAGTCCTTGACCACCGAGAGATTGTCGCGGTAGACGGTGTCGAAGACGTTGTCGCAGTGCAGGGTGATCACCGATACGGTGCTCCCGCGCACCAGCCGCAGGCCGGCCGCGAGGTTCAGCACTCCGTACCCGGCGGTGGGCGTGTCGCCGTCGCCGAGCCGCGTCTGCCGCGCCGCGGCGCGCCACTCGACCATCCCCGTATACGTCTCGCCCTGGTACGTCGCGCGCAGCAGCGCGTGGAGCGGGGGAATGAACGGCAGCGGGACGTCGCGCTGCGTGTCCTGCGCGTTCACGTAGTCGGCGCTGGCGCGCAGGGCGAGGTACCGGACGGGCTCGACGCCGACGCTTGCCTCGAAGCCCGCCAGCCGCGCGCTGGTGGCGGCGAACTGGCGCACCGGGAAGCCCTGGATCGTGTCGCCGCGCAGGAACCCGTAGATGTAGTGATCGATGAAGTTCAGGTAGGGTGACACCTCGAACGTCACGCCTCCGACATCCCCCTTGAGCGACGCGTCCACGCCGAGCCCGTTCTCCGGTCCCAGGCTCGCCGTGCCGATCGAGTAGGTGCCGCTCGCCGCGTCGAGCCCGTTGGCGTACAGCTCCTGCACGGTGGGCGCGCGGAACGAGCGGGCGACGCTGAACGAGGCCGTGAGCCCGGGGCCGAGCCGCTGGACAGCGCCCGCCGAGGCCGTGAGGGCGTTCGACAGCCGCGACGTGTTCAGCGTCTGGAAGACCGAGTCGGTGGACTGCGGGTACGGGTGCGTCTGGATCCCGTTGTAGTCGAACCGGAGAGCGGCCTGGAGCCGGGTGCCAGGCGTGGCGGCGTATTCCTCGTACGCGAACGCGGCCAGCCCCGTGGTCGTCGAGTTCGGCCCGAGCGGCTGGTCGCCCTCGATCGTCAGGTCCTGGATGTCCGTCCACAGGCCCAGCGTGCCGCTTACGGGGCCCATCCGGTGCTGGAGCTGCAGCACCGCGTTGAATTCCCGCTTGTGGAAATGGTTGGCCTGCGGATCGGAGACGCCGGTCGAGTCCTCGGCGGTGGGGAACTCGGAGTGGCCGTAGTCGTTGTAGCTCGCGTCGAGCCGCACGCGGTCGAGCCACGAGCCGCCGACGTTGAACAGGCCGCGGAGCTCCACCGTGGTGCGCCGCTGCTCGATGCGCGACGTCGTCGGCGGCACGGTGAGCCAGTTGGGGTTCGGCGGCACGCCGGGGATGCCGTAGTTCATCTCGTAGTATCGGCCGCCGATGCCGAAGAAGCCGAAGTCCCCCTGGTACGACCAGCCGAGGCCCAGCTCGCCGCTGTGGTCGAACGACTGGGGCATCCGGTCGAGGTTGAACGCCGTGCCGGTACCGGGGTCGGTGTAGGTGCCGGACGGAATGCGGATGTCCGAGGCGTGCAGGCCGCCGGCCGAGAGCCGGAAGGCGGAGTGGGCGCCGCTGAAGACGGCATTGGCGTAGCCTGCGGCTTCGTCGCTCCCCGTGCTCCCCTCGAGCGAAGCGGTGCCCGAGAAGGGATGGTCCGAGACCGTCGGCACCAGGTTGGTGATGACGTTCACCAGGCCGCCGATGGTGGAGGGGCCGTACAGGATCGTCGCCGGCCCGCGCACCACGTCGATCTGGGCGACGCTCATTGCGTCGATGGGTGTGGCGTGCGCCGGGTCGTAGGTGGCGATGTCGCCCATCCGGAGGCCGTTCTCCAGGACCACGACCTCGTTGTCGCCGAGGCCGCGGAGGATCGGGCGGGAGGGCGCCGAGCCGTTGCCGCGCACCGACACGCCGGGGAGGTCGGAGATCTTCTCGGCGAAGCTGGTGCCGACGCCGTTGTCGAAGGCGATGCGCGACTTCGACTCCGCCGACTGGTACTGCTCGTCGGCCGGACGGGCGGTGGGGGACGCGGAGACGACGATCTCCTCGAGCGGCAGCGCCGACTCGGTGAGATCGAACGTCGCCGTCGCCGTCGGGTCCGCGAGCCGGATGGTGTCGGTGGCCGAGGCGTAGCCGAGGACGCCGACGAAGATCCGGTAGGTGCCGGGGGGCACGTGGGCGAAGCGGAACGTCCCCTCCGCGCCCGTGCGCTCGGCGCGGTCCAGCTCCAGGAGGCGCACCGTGGCGCCGACCACCGGATGGCCGTTCGCGCGCACCGCACCGGTGATCGTCTGGGCCCGCGCGCCGGCGGCGCCCAAAGCGAGGCCGAGAGCCAGGAGCAGGATCGTCTTCATGCGCATGGTCCGTCTCGGCATGTGGTTGCTCTGGGGATACGGATCATCATAGGCCGGCGTTGGATATCCAGCCCCGGCGCAGTCAGGCCGGCACGCTGGCGTCTGCGGCGCCAACGGCAGCCAGCCTGCGCCGCTGTGTCACCTTTCTCAGGAGGTGATGTTCGATCGCCCGGTTGATGGGGCTCAACGAGATGACGTTCTCTTTCCGGGTCTGCTCCGCCTCGAAGATCAGCTTCGCGTCGGCCAGCTTCCGGGCGCTGTCCCCCCGCTCCACCTCTTCGTGCAGCTCGTGGAACCGTTTGTAGTGCAGAAGGCTCTTCTCGGGGTCCCCGGTGTGCTCGTACAGCTCCGACAGCTGGAGGTGCACCTGGGCCATCTTGGGCTTCACCTTCAACTCTGCTGCGATCGCGAGAGCGCGCCGCAGCTGAGTCGCTTCGATTCCGTCCTCGTGCAGACCGGCCTGCGATAGAGTCTATTCTCGAGTTGGCCCCGAGAACATCGAAACGCGCATCCGAAGCCGTGGCTGGCGCGCGCCCCGGCGGTTAGCTTCACAGTCGTGAGCCAGATTGTGCGCCGGCTCCGGCAGTACATCGTGGTCGGCCTCGTCGTGCTGACGCCCGTCGGCGTCACCATCTTCGTGCTGTCCTGGGCACTCCGCACCGTCGACGCGATCTTCGGCCGGCCGCTCCAGGAACTCATCGGGCTCCGGGTGCCAGGTCTCGGGATCGCGATCCTCGCGGTCCTGGTGCTGGCCGTCGGGTGGGCAGTGCACCACGCCGTGGGGCGGCGCCTCGTGGAGGCCTGGAATACCGCGCTGTCGCGGTTTCCGCTCACGCGGCGCGTGTACAACGCTGGCAGCCAGATCGTACAGGCGATGCTCGCCGGTGACCGGCGCATGTTCTCGCGGGCGGTGCTCGTCCCGTACCCGAGCGAAGGCTCCTGGGCTATCGGGTTCGTCACGAACGAGCAGACGCCGCTCTACTCCGAGGTCGTGGGCGAGGCGTGTCTCACGGTGTTCGTGCCCACGACCTTCTCCGTACCGCCGTCCGGCTACTTGCTCATCGTTCCGGGCGCTCGTGCCCGGCCCCTCGGGATCAGCGTTGACGACGCATTCAAGTTCGTCGTGTCGGCAGGCGCCGTTCTGCCATCAGGCGCCCCGCCTCAGTCCGGGCTCGATTTGAAGAAACTGCTGCGCGAGCCATCCTGAAGGTGCGACAGAGTGCGGCGAAGCTGAACCGGTAAACCCCACCCCTCCTCAGCTCGCCCGCCAAGTCTCTAACGGCAAAACAGCGGCAAGATCGGCGGCTGCCGGGAGTGCGGCCGATTCGCTAAGTTCTTTCACCGCATAGCCTGACCGGGTAGCTCAGTTGGCAGAGCAGCGGACCTTTAAGACGGGAAGGGTTACTCGCCGCAGTTGACGATGTTGGACGATGATGATGCGTAGTCACGGGTTGAGGGGGTCTGCCGGAAGGCAGGCCCCCTCGTGTTTGAGGATGCTTGACGATCGTGTGGGCACAATCCGGGCACAGCGCCTCGCGCGCACGATGCGTTGCCTCCCCCCGAAGAAGGGCGGAGGGCAGACTGAGAGGTTGATCTCCAAGCTGGTGTCGGGGTTGAGCCGGGTGGCAATGCGTACCCTACCGCTTCGCTGTCGGCGGCCTTCCCCCCCCTCAATCGTCAGGTCAACCCCGAATCACTGGGCCACGGCCTTGATGGCGTCCAGTTGCGGATTCAGCAGCCCGTAAGTGCCGAGGAGAAAGATGCAACTGTGGTCTAACCGAGGTCGCGCGCGCGGCCCGGCCTAGCGGCCGCCCACGTCAGGGCTGCGGACCGGGCGAGACCGACACCTTGGTCCACGCCGAGACCGGACGGCCCTTCCTCTGGGCCGGGATGAATGGCGCCGTGGTCACGGACTTTATGGCCGCCCTGTCGAACTGGACGCACGAAGACCCGTACGTCACTACGGGCTTCCCGATGACCCTGCCTCGCGGGGACACGTGGACGAGCAACCACGCGTTCCACGCGTGGCGGCAGGACGCCGGCACGGCGACGAGGAGCCGCGGTGGCGGCTCCGGCGGCGTGTCCCAACACGCACCATCCGGGTTACAGAGGCTGTAGTTCGACGCCTGACAGGACGAGGCGGGCCGCGGAGGCGACGCGACCAGCTCCGGTGCGGAGTCCGACAGGGGCCGGAACGCCCGGATGCTCTCGCCCCAGTGGGCGTCGGCAACGTAAGGGTTGTTGAAACCCGTGCTCACAGGATAACCCCACGCACGGTCATACCTGGCGGTGATCTGCATGCCTCTGAAGAGCGGCTCATTGTCGGGTTTGCAGATGGACTTCACGAGGCCCCGGAGAATCTCATCAATGGTCGACGCGTTCTCCGCCGCAGGGAAAGACTGCGCACACTCATCGCCGCTGCCCCTGGACTCGACCGGAGTGGCCCTGACGACCGTGTCGCCGCGCACCGCGACCTGCCACCAGCGGTTGCAGCCGGCGGTCCAGCAGGACTCCGAGTACTGGAAGGAGTAGGATCGCGGGCGGTGCCGTCGCCAGACGCGCTGTGCCGCGCGCGCGGAGTCGCATGTCGCCGCGTGTTCCTTCGTCGGCGCGGCCGCAGGCGCCGCCGTAGCTGTCTGCTGGGCTGGCGATGGGGGAGCGACCGCAGGGTGCTGCGGTGGCTTCGCCCCTGGCTGCTCCTGACGGCACCCGAGTGCGAGGCTGAGCAGGCCGATGACACAGAGCGCCCGACGTGTCATCCGGGCCTCCCGGATGGATGGGGCATTCGCAATATAGGATTTGGCACACGCGAGTGCGAGCCGCCGGCGGCCGCCGTGGGGGAGACCCGCAGCATGTTCGACCGCTACGGCGTCATCGATGAAGCCGACCTGGCAAGGGCCGTCGCCACGCGCTACAGCGGCAAACAACTGGCAAACACGCCGCCTGCCGAGCCGACGGCCGATTCGCTAAGTTCTTCCCCTGCATAGGCCGACCGGGTAGCTCAGTTGGCAGAGCAGCGGACTTTTAATCCGCAGGTCGTGGGTTCGATGCCCACCCCGGTCATTCCGTGGTCGGTGGCGTCTCCGCCGGGCCGCGCGTAGGGTTACTAGTGGCCGCCGGGCCTGACCTCACGCTCCCGGCGAGCGGAGAGCCGGGAGGATCGCGTGGCGCGCGTACTGGTCCTGGATGACGAAGACGAGGTGCGCAGCGTGCTGATGCGGGCCCTTCAACGCGCGGGGCACGAAGCGCTCGGGGCGGAGGACGGCAGGGAGGGTCTCCAGATCGTCCGGGCGCAGCCGATCGATCTGGTCGTCACAGACCTCGTGATGCCCGAGGTCGACGGCCTGGAGTTCATGCGGGAGCTGGCGCACCTGCGGCCGGGCACGCCCGTCATCGCCATCTCGGGCGGAGGTGTCTGGGACAAACAGAGCTTGCTGAAAGTGGCCGGGACGCTTGGGGCGCTGCGGACGCTCAGCAAGCCGTTCGAGCTCGCCGAATTCCTGACCCTCGTGGACGAGGTGCTCGCGAGCGGCTCGCCCCCGGGGGGAACTTCCGACGCTCACGCGTAGCGAAAGGACCGGGTGACTCGTGGCTGACCAACAGCGCTATCGGCTGGTGACCCGCAGCGACTTCGACGGCTTGGTGTGCGCGGTGCTGCTCAAGAGCCGGGACATGATCGACGATATCCTGTTCGCCCACCCCAAGGACGTGCAGGACGGGAAGGTCCAGATCGGCGCACGGGATATCACGACCAACCTTCCGTATGCGCCGCAGTGCCACCTGGCCTTCGATCATCACGCGAGCGAGACGGTCCGGCTGGGCGGCCCGGCTCCTAAGAACCTCGTCCTCGATCCGAGGGCGCCGTCGGCCTCACGGGTGGTGTACAACCACTTCGGGGGGAAGGACGCGTTCCCGTCCGTGTCGCAGGAGATGCTGGCCGCGGTCGACAAGGGAGACTCGGCCCAGTTCACGAAGGAGGAAGTGCTCGACCCGCAGGGGTGGGTGCTGCTCAATTTCCTCATGGATGCGCGGACCGGCCTCGGCCGCTTCAAGACGTTCAAGGTGTCCAACTACCAGCTCATGATGGAGTTGATCGAGCACTGCCGGAACCACAGCAACGTCGACGACATTCTGCGCCTGCCGCACGTGGCGGAGCGGGTCGCGCTGTACCGCGAACACCAGGTGCCGTTCCGAGCGCAGCTGGAGCGCTGCTCGAAGGTCTATGGGAATTGCGTGGTCCTCGACTTGCGGAACGAGGACCCGATCTTCGCGGGAAATCGATTCGTCATTTACGCTCTCTACGCCCAGTGCAACATCTCCATCCACGTGATCTGGGGAGTGAAGAAGCAGGTCACGGTGTTCGCGATGGGGAAATCCATATTCAATCGGACCTCGAAGACGAACATCGGGAGCCTGGCGCTGACGTACGGCGGAGGTGGCCACGAGGCCGCCGGGACATGCCAGGTGAACAACGATCGGGCGGCGACCGTCCTCGGCGAGCTCATCGAACGGATCACGGCTGACGGCTGACGGTGCGCCCGCGTTGCGTTCTCATGGCGCCGGTGCGAAGGTAAGGGTGCAGGGGACCGACAGGGACATTGGGGGGGGACGCGTGGACCGATCTTCAGTGCAGCGTCGTCAGGGTGAGCGGCGTCGTTTGTGGGACCGACGCTCGCCGGTGCCGCGCCGCTCCGGTCAGGATCAGCGGACCGGCGAGCGCCGCATGTCCGAAGGCCAGGTCGGCTCGGATCGCCGGTCGCGACCGGACCGCCGCGCGGCGGATCGCCGCGGTGTCCCGGACCGGCGCGGGGGCGAACGCCGGCGTGCCCCGCGGCGCCGGGAGACGCCCACGCCCTACACGGCGAGGCAGCTCGCCGATCTGCGCGCGCGGTTCGCTTCGCCCGGCCCCGTCAGCTGTCCCGCGTGCGAGAGCCGCGTGGCGCTGGATCCGGGTCAGCGCGGCGGCAAGGAGAGTTCCCGCGGGGTGCTGTGCATCGGGTGCGGCCGGGCGGCGGTCGTTCCGCACGCCTGGGCAGCCCGCGTGCTGGTCTCCACCCAGAACGCCGCCTTGCGCAACCTGTTGCGGGAGATGCTGGCCGGCGCCGGCCACGACGTGGTGGAGACGGACGACACAAGCGTCGCACTCGCCGCGTACCAGACGGCTCCGGCAGACGTGATCATCCTCGATGTGCTCGCTCCGGGCCGGGTACCGGCGTCGGAGTTCCAGCGACAGCTGCGTTCGGCCTTCCCGGACGTCCGCATCATCGCGTTGGCGGGGCGAACGTCCTATGCGGGCGTGGATCCGCTGATGGTCGTGCCGGGGCTGGCGGGCGTCCGCTCCATCCGGGTGCCGATCTCCCGCGAGGCGCTGCTCAAGACGGTGGAGGAGGCGCGCGCCTAGACAGGAATCGCTGAGTCCTCGGCGCCGAATCCCGCCGGGCGTTGCCGCTGCAGCGCCCGGCGGGATTCGTTCGTATGATAGGCGTCGCAGGGCAGCGCATCTTCACGAGGGAAAGTCGCCGTGCCGAGCCTTTTCGACGCTCTCCGGATCCGCGGTCTCCAGTTCAGCAACCGCGTGTTCGTCTCACCCATGTGCCAGTACTCGAGCGAGGACGGGTTCGCCGGCGACTGGCATCTCGTGCATCTCGGCAGCCGGGCGGTGGGCGGCGCCGGTCTGGTGCTCACCGAAGCCACGGCGGTCTCGCCGGAAGGCCGCATCACGCCGCAGGATCTGGGGCTCTGGAAGGACGAGCAGGTCGAGCCGCTGGCCCGGATCGTCCGGTTCCTGCGCGGGCAGGGGAGCCGCGCGGGGATCCAGCTCGCGCACGCCGGCCGCAAGGCGAGCACCTATCGCCCCTGGGACGGCAGGAGCGGGAGCGTCCCGGCGTCCGAGGGCGGCTGGACGGCGATCGCCCCGAGCGCCGTGGCATTCGAGGGCTACGCGGCGCCCGTGGCGGCGAGCGAGCAGGCGATCGGGGAGGTCGTGCGCGCCTTTGCCGCCGCCGCACGGCGCGCGCGCGAGGCCGGATTCGAGGTCGTCGAGCTGCACGCCGCGCACGGCTACCTGCTGCACGAGTTCCTCTCGCCGCTCAGCAACCGTCGGAGCGACTGGTACGGCGGCTCGTTCGAGAACCGCACCCGGCTGGCGCGGGAGGTCGTCGAGGCCGTGCGCGGCGAGTGGCCGGAGCGGCTGCCGCTGTTCGTCCGCCTCTCGGCGACGGACTGGGTCGAGGGAGGCTGGGACCTCGAGCAGTCGGTAGAGCTGGCACGAGCGCTCGGGCCGCTGGGCGCGGACCTGGTGGACTGCTCGTCCGGCGGCCTCGTGGCCCATGCCCAGATCCCGGTCGCGCCGGGGTATCACGTACCGTTCGCAGAACGGATCCGCCGCGAGGCGCGGGTGCTGACCGGCGCGGTGGGCCTCATCACGGAGGTGTCGCAGGCCGACCAGATCGTCCGCGCCGCTCAGGCGGACGCGGTGCTCCTGGCGCGCGAGCTCCTGCGCGACCCGTACTGGCCGATGTGGGCCGCGCGCGAGCTGGAGCAGGGCGCGTCCTGGCCGGCGCAGTACCTGCGTGCGGCGCCTCCCGGCGCGGCAAAGCGCGCCGCGCTCGAGAGCGTTTCCGACTGATAGAGGGGGACTCATGGAACAGTTGCAGCTCGATCCCAGCACCACGGCGCTCGTGCTGATCGATCTCCAGCGCGGCATCGTAGGCCGCCAGAGCGCTCCACACACCGCCGCCCAGGTCGTCGAACGGGCGCAGCGGCTGGCGCAGCGCTGCAGGGAGGTCGGCGCGACGGTCGTCCTGGTGCGCGTGGCGTACGCAGCGGACGGCCGGGACCGGCTCACGCAGAAGGTGGACGCGGCGCCGTGGAGCGCCGCCGTACCCCCCGACTTCAGCGAGATCGTCCCCGAACTCGCCTCCAAGCCGGGCGACATCGTCGTCACGAAGCGGCAGTGGGGGGCCTTCTACGGGACGGACCTGGACCTCCTGCTGCGCCGTCGCGGCATCCGGACGATCGTCCTGGGTGGCATCGCGACGAACTTCGGTGTCGAGTCCACGGCGCGCGACGCGTGGGAGCGCGGCTACCAGCTGATCTTCGCCGAGGACGCCATGGCGGCCGTGGCGAGCGAGGCGCACCAGTTCGCGGTGACGACCATCTTCCCGCGGCTGGGTCTGGTGCGCTCAACCGAGGACGCGCTCAAGGCCCTGAAGCCGACGGCCGCATAGCGATGCCCGACATCGTCATCGCGACCACGGCGCTCACGCGGCGCTACGACGCGCTGGTGGCGGTGGATCACCTCGACCTGGAGGTGCGGCGGGGCGTGATCTTCGGCCTCCTGGGCCCCAACGGCGCCGGGAAGACCACCACGATCAAGATGCTGACGACGCTGCTTCCGCCGACGTCGGGCGCGGCGTGGGTGGCGGGCTTCGAGGTCGCCAAGAACCCGCGCGACGTCCGCCGGCGCATCGGCTACGTGCCGCAGATGGTCTCGGCCGACGGGGCGCTCACCGCCCGCGAGAACCTCGTGCTGTCGGCGAAGCTCTACCGGATCCCGCGCGCGGAGCGGCGCGCGCGCATCGACGCGGCGCTCGAGTTCATGGGGCTCGCGGCGGCCGCCGAAGCGCTCGTGCGAACCTACTCCGGGGGGATGATCCGGCGGCTGGAGCTGGCGCAGGCGATGCTGCACCAGCCCGCCGTCCTGTTCCTCGACGAGCCGACGATCGGACTCGACCCGCTGGCGCGCCGCGCCGTCTGGGAGCGCCTGGAGGAACTGCAGGACCGGCAGGGCACGACCATCCTGATCTCGACCCACGACATGGAAGAGGCCGACGCGCTGTGCGACGAGCTCGCGATCATGCATCGCGGGCGCGTGGCGTCCCGGGGCACGCCGGCGGAGCTGAAAGGCCAGATCGGCCCGGACGCCACTCTCGACGACGTCTTCGCCGGGGTGGCCGGAGGAACCATCGAAGCCGGAGGGGGCTACCGTGACGTCCGCCGCACCCGCAGCACCGCTCGCCGCCTCGGCTGACGCGGACCCCGTCTCCGGCTTCGTCCGCCAGAGCCTGGCGATCGCCGAAGCCGAAGTGCGGAAGCTCGCCCGCGATCCGACCGAGCTGCTGACGCGCGCCGTTCAGCCCGCGCTCTGGCTCATCGTCTTCGGCTCAGTGTTCACCCGCGTGCGCGCCATCCCCACCGGCAATCTCAGCTATCTCGAGTTCATGGCGCCGGGGGTGCTGGCGCAGAGCGTGCTGTTCAGCGCGATCTTCTTCGGCATCGCGGTCATCTGGGAGCGCGACCTCGGGATCATCCACAAGCTCCTGGTGAGCCCGGCGTACCGCGGCGCCCTGGTGATGGGCAAGGCGCTCTCGGCGGGGCTGCGCGGCCTCAGCCAGGCCGTGATCATCTACGTGCTGGCGCTGGTGCTCGGGATCCACCTCCAGTTCTCGCCCTTCGCCCTGCTCGGCGTGGCGACCATCGTGATGCTCGGCTCGGCCCTGTTCGCCACCTTCTCGCTCATCGTGGCGTGCATCGTGAAGACCCGCGAACGCTTCATGGGCATCGGGCAGGTGCTGACGATGCCCCTCTTCTTCGCCAGCAACGCCATCTACCCGCTCGCCATCATGCCGCCCTGGCTCCGCGCCGTGGCGCGCGTCAACCCGCTGACGTACGTGGTGGATGCGCTGCGGGGGCTGATGGTGCAGGGCGGGCACAGCCTCTTCGGCGCGGGCGCGGACGTCGCGCTCCAGGCGGGTGTGTTCGTGGTCCTGCTGACGATCGCCGCGAGGCTCTATCCGGGACTGGTGCGGTAAGGACGGCAGCCGGCTACGCGCCCGCCGACTGGTCCAGCACCTCGCGCACTTTCTGGGCGAGGACGTCGGGGGTGAACGGCTTCTGCAGGTAGTTGAGCCCCGGCGCCAGCACGCCGTGCTCGACGATGGCGGCGTCCGTGTAGCCCGACATGTAGAGCACCTTCGTGTCCGGCCGGAGCGGCGCGAGGCGATCGGCCAGGGCCCGCCCGCTGAGACCCGGCATCACGACGTCGGTCAGGAGCAGCGCGATGTGCCCGTCGAAGCGGCCGGACACCTCCAGCGCCCTCTCGGCGTCCGCCGCCTCCAGCACCGAGTAGCCGCGCCGGTGGAGCGCCTCGCGCGCCACCTTCCGGACGGCCTCCTCGTCCTCGACAAGCAGGATCGTCTCCGTGCCCGCCGCCGTCGGCACGTCCCGGGGTCGGGCGTCGCCGCCAGCCTCCGCCGGCCGGGCGGCGTCGTCCACGGCGGGGAGATAGATGCGGAACGCGGTGCCCTTGCCGGGCTCGCTGTCCACCCAGATGAAGCCGCCGCTCTGCTTCACGATTCCGTAGACGGTGGCGAGACCGAGCCCGGTGCCCTTGCCCCGCTCCTTGGTCGTGAAGAATGGCTCGAAGAGATGGCGCCGGGTCTCCGCGTCCATGCCCGACCCGGTGTCCGTCACCTTGAGGAGGACGTAGCGCCCCGGCGCGACGATGCTCTGCTCGGCGGTCTGGGCCGCGGCCTCGATCAGGACGGTGCGGGTCTCGAGCGCCAGCGTCCCGCCGCTCTGCATCGCGTCCCGGGCGTTCACCGCGAGGTTCACGATCACCTGCTCGAGCTGGCCGGAGTCCGCCGTGACTGAAGCCAGCGACGGCTCGAGCCGTGTGGCCAGCGCGATGTGCTCGCCGATGAGGCGCCGCAGCAGCTTCTCGGCTCCACCGATGACGGCGTTCAGGTCCACGACTCTGGGCTGCAACACCTGCCGCCGGCTGAAGGCCAGGAGCTGATGGGTCAGCGCCGCCGCCCGCTCCGTGGCCTTCCGGATCTCGATCACGTCCAGGCGGCGCGGATCCTCACTCGCCAGGTCGGCCAGGAGCAGCTCGCTGTAGCCGCTGATGGCGGTCAGCAGGTTGTTGAAGTCGTGCGCGACGCCACCCGCCAGGCGACCTACGGCCTCCATCTTCTGCGCCTGGCGGAGCTGGTCCTCGAGGCGGACCCGGTCGGTGATGTCGCGGACGATGCCGAGGATCCCGACGATCTCGTCGTCCCGCCGCTGCACGCTCGCGTGGAATTCCCCGATCCGGTAATCCCCGGCGTTGGTGAGCATGCGCAACTGCGCGGTCGGGCGCCCGGCGCCCTGTGACACCGCGCGGAGGAGCGTCTCGGCACGCTCGACGTCGTCCGGGTGCAGCAGGCCCGTGAAGGGCTTGCCGAGCCACTCGCGCCGCGTCCAGCCGGTGAACTCCTCGAAGGCGGGGTTGAGGGAAGTCACGGTCCCCTGCGGGGCGAGCGCGAAGATGACGTCCTTCACGCCGTCCACCAGGGTGCGATACTGCTCCTCGGAGCGCAGGACCGCTTCCTCGGCCTTCTTGCGGTCGGTGATGTCGAGCGCGAAGATCGCGACCCGTGAAACGTCGCCGGCGGAATCGAGCACCGGATAGACGTAGTTGATGTACGAGCGGCCGCGGGCCGAATCCTCGAAGATCGCGGCTCGGCGGTTGCGTATGACCTCGGCGATCTGGTGCCTCCGGGGCGCCACGACCTCCGGCGGCAGCATGGCGTAGACGTAGCGGCCGATCAGTTCGATCGGGTCGCCGCCAAGGCGCGTGGTCATGGCGCGGTTCGCGGCCACGATGGTGCCCTCCGGGTCGAGCAGGAGGGCCGGCTCGGGGATCGCATCAATGAACACCTGCAACGTGGCCTCGCTCTCGCGCAGCGCCTCTTCCGCGCGCTTGCGCTCGATGGCCATCGCGACCTGCGTGGATACGAACTCCAGCATGCCCCGATCCGTCTCGCTGTAGCGCACGCCCTCGGTGTAGGTCTGCAGCACGAGGATGCCGATGGTCCGGCCGACGGCGTTGAGCGGCACGCCCAGCCAATCCACCGACGGCGTGCCGATCAGCTCGACCTCGCCGCGCCGCTCCAGCTCGAGCGCCACGTCCGGCGTGGCCAGCAGGGCCTTCCCGGTTCTGAGGACGTACTCGGTCAGACCTTTGCCCGGCGGCTTGGGGGCGGGGGTCGCGTCGAATTCGTCCACGAAATACGGAAAGCTGACGATACCGGTGGCCGGATGCTGGAGGGCGATGTAGAAGTTCCGAGCGGGCATCAGCTCGCCCACGATCCGGTGAATCGCCTCGAACAGCTCCTGCAGGGTGCGGGAGGTGTGCGCCGCCTCGGAGATGCGGAAGGTCGCCGTCTGGCGCAGCTCGGCGTGTTTCCGCTCGGTGACGTCGCGCGCTACGCAGACCACCTTGTCGGTGTCGAGCGGCGCGAGGCTTGCCTCGAAGTGCACTTCCTTCCCGCCGATGGGGAGGCTGTACTCCATCTCCACCGGCCGGTGCGTGTCCAGCGTCCTGCGCACGTTGGCCAGGAAGAAGTCGGCCTGGTCCTTGGCAAAGACATCGTGGAGCCGCTTGCCGAGCACGTCGACGGCGGGGCGGTAGAGGAGGTTCTCGCCGCTCGGCGCGACCGAGACGTAGCGGCCCTCGGCATCGAGGACCAGAATGACGTCGGAGATGGCGCTGAACAGCGCCCGCAGCTCGGCCGCGGCGTCGGGTGGGACGCGACTGGACGACCTGCGGCGCGCCGGCCGCCGGCGCCGACCGGTCATGGCGCGGCCGCCAGCCCCGCCTCGAACTGATCCACCTCCGCCAGCCGCGCGTGCTTCTCCGGCGGCGCGAGGAACGACCCCCGGAAGGAATTCCGCGCCAGCGTGAGCAGGTCCTCCCGGCTCAATCCCAGACCCTGCTCGGCGGCGCGGTAGTTGGCCGCGACGTAGCCGCCGAAGTAGGCCGGATCGTCCGAATTCACCGTCGCGCACAGCCCCTCGGCGAGCAGCCGCTTGAGATTGTGCTCGGCGATCGTCGCGAAGACGCGCAGCTTGACGTTCGACAGCGGGCAGACGGTGAGCGGGATCCGGTCGGCCCGGAGCCGCTCGACCAGGCGCGGGTCCTCGAGGCAGCGGACGCCGTGGTCGATCCGCCGCGCCTGCAGCACGTCGAGCGCCTCCCAGATGTACTCGGGCGGGCCCTCCTCGCCGGCGTGGGCGACCGCGAGCAGCCCCGCCGCCCGGGCGCGCTCGAAGACGGCGGCGAACTTCCGGGGCGGATGCCCGACCTCGGAGGAGTCGAGCCCCACGGCAGCGAGGCCGTCCTTGAAGGGGAGCGCCGCCTCCAGCGTCTCCATGGCCGCGTCGGCGCTCAGGTGGCGGAGGAAGCAGAGGATGAGGCGGGACGACATCCGGAGCCCATGTTCCGCGTCGCTGAGGGCGCGACGGATGCCGGTGATCACGGTCTCGAAGGGAATCCCGCGGTCCGTGTGAGTCTGGGGATCGAAGAAGATCTCGGCGTGGCGGACGCCGTCGGCGTGCGCCCGTTCCAGATAGGCCCAGGTGAGATCGTAGAAGTCCTGCTCGTGAAGCAGGACCTTCGCGCCTTCGTAGTAGATGTCGAGGAAGGACTGCAAGCTGGTGAACTGATACGCCCGGCGGACCGCCTCCACGGAGGCGAAGCGCAGCGGGACCCGGTTGCGCTTCGCCAGCTCGAACATCAGCTCGGGCTCGAGCGTTCCTTCGATGTGGAGGTGCAGCTCGGCCTTCGGGATCGCTGCGCAGAAATCGGTCACGGCGGCCCACCCTTCCGGGGCACGACGCCAAGATAGAGCGGGGGAGCCGGTCAGCGCCAACC
The DNA here is from genome assembly GCA_049513575.1 of Gemmatimonadales bacterium. Lineage (GTDB taxonomy): Bacteria > Gemmatimonadota > Gemmatimonadetes > Gemmatimonadales > JACORV01 > Fen-1245. The sequence continues at coordinate 308,217 of JBEKVZ010000001.1, read as the reverse complement.
GGCTCCCCCGTCTGCTGCGAGGCGGTGCGCCCTACCGGGGCAGCCCGAAGACCATCCCCACCGCCGCATGGTCGGAAGGAAACAGACCGGACGCCGTGCGGTCGCTCTGCTTGTTGCCGAAGATCGCCGCATCCACCTCGCGCAACTTCCCGCCGCGATCCCGCAGCAGGACCAGGTCAATGCGCGCGTTGAACACCAGGTGCTTGTAGGGCACCAGTACGCCGTTCGCGTCCAGGGCCCCTACGCCGTCGGCCGGGCCGTTCGTCAGGCCTGGATCATGCGGGTTTGCCAGCGGCCACAGGTCCCTGAAGCCCGCGCCCGTGATCAGCGCGTAGCTCGGCGCGTGCGTGTTGGCGTCGGAGTTGAAGTCACCCGCCCAGATCACGGGATCGTTCTCGTTTCGCAGCAGACGCACCAGCTCTTTCGCCTGGGCCAGGTTGACGTCGGGTGACTCCGCCTCGAGGTGGCTGTTCACGAAGCGGAACGTCTGCCCGTCCACGGTCGCCTCGATGGAGCACCAGCCGCGGTACAGGCCGCTCGCCGTGCCCAACAGGTTGAGAGGGATGTAGGCGTCGAACTTGCCGTGCCTGGGGTCGCGGAACCGCACGCCCGCTCGGACCAGAATGGCGTCGCGGTCCTGGAAGCGGACGAGGGCGAACGCCGTCGGGCCAGAGGCACCAAAGGCCGTGGGCACCGGGGCCGAGACGTCGCTCGTCGTGTCGGCGGAGGCGGTGACATAGTTGAGGTGACGGGCCTTGAGCGAGTCGACGACTAGCTTGAGGAAGTCGTACTGCGTCACGAACGGCGCGCCCTTCCCCGTCTCCGGGTCGAAAGACGCCGACACGCTCCACAGCGCGACCTCGTCGAGCCCCACGACGTCGGGCTGCACCCCGGCGATCTGGTCCGCGATCTTCCCAGCGCGCTCCGGGAAGTTCGTCTGCTGCAGCTCGGCGTAGGCAAGGTATGAGGCGGTCAGGAAGGCCTCCTCGGTCGTTGCCGCCATGATCGAGTCCAGGTTGGTGCCGAGGTAGACGTTGTACGTCATGACTCTGAGGCCGGGGGCGCCGGGTCCGGGCAGCTTGAAGCCGTCCAGCGCTGCGCGGCTGGCGAGGACCGCGTCGGCGCCGGAGTTGAGGTTCTGGTTGGTGGGGCCGGCGATCCGGTCGCTCTGGCATCCGGTGAGCAGGCCGGCGATAGCGAGGAAGACCAGGCGCTTCACGGTGTACCTCTGCGATGAAGGTGCACCAAAGAAAGGCATCGCCCGTCATGCAACCGTCAAGCGCGACGGCGAAGTTATTGCGAGTGTTGGGCTCTGGTTTTGCGGCCGGAGAGGCGCGGGGCGTAGTGCCCGAGGTGGGTGAAACGCAAACGTCAGTTCGGCAGGCGGCTCACGACGGTCGTTATTTGGGCGACGACGCGCTCCCGCCCTGAAGCTTGATCGCCAGGCAATCGTACACCACGCGCCCACCCTGATACGCGAGTGTGCTGCGCTTCACCAGGCGCCATGCTCCGTCCTGGAACGCCCCATCGGACTCGAGTCGGTCAATCAGTCCTGCCGCTCCATCGAGGAACTCCCCGAGGCCGGCGTTTTGCGTGAGCACCACGGGCTTCAAGCCGGGACCGGCGACGACGGTGAAAGGCTCGACGATCAGGCTGGACAGGTCGGGCGCGGCCAGGGCCTGTATGCTCTGCTTCCCCTGCAGCTGGATCATCCGGGCCCGCGCATCGGGACCCACGGTGTCCTTGGTCGAGCCGATCAGGTCGAGCAGGTAGTTGCGGACGTCGTTCAGGTCCTTGGTGGAGCGGAGCTTGTCCGGGACCGCATACGCATCGAGGGCCTTGGCGAGGAGGGAGATCTCGCGCAGGTAGTGATTCCGCTGGTTCGAGGGCACCAGATACATGGCGATGACCGAGATGGGCGTTCCGTCGGACGACCCATAGTCGATGCCGGTCGGACTCCACCCCACGACGCACACCAGATCTTCCTCGAACGGCACGCGGGCATGCGGGCACGCCCAGCCCTTTCCCAGGACGGTGCTGGACACGCGTTCCCGCTCCATCACCAACCCCACCACGTCGGTCCCGGGCGGCACGGACGGAATCGCCTCGAGGATGTGCGCCAGCAGGTGCAGGGCATCGTCCCGGTTGTTGTCGGGCAACTCGATCAGTCGGCCTTCTTGCAGGGCATCCAGCAGGGAGTCCATCGCTACTCAGCTCCAAACCGTCTGATGAACCAGCTTTTCACCCCGTGCGTGAGCACGGCATAGGCCAGAAGGAAGGACGCGATCCAGGCCCAGTAGATCGGGGGGAGGGCGACCAACCCGAGCGAGCCGGCGAACGGCGAGTACGGCAGCCAGGCGCCGAAACCCATCACGGCCAGCGTGGTCAGCGTCATCGGCAGCGACGCCCGGCTCTCGATGAACGGTATCCGCCTGGTCCTGATGATGTGGACGATCAGGGTCTGGGTCAACAGCGATTCGACGAACCACCCCGTCTGAAACAGGCTGGCGAAATGGAGCTGCTGCGGCGGATCGGCGCCCGCAGCGGCGAAGGCGCTGCAGCGGAAGAAGAACCACATGAGTCCGAAGGTGGCGTAGTCGAAGATCGAGCTGATCGGACCGATGAAGACCATGAAGCGCTTGATGTTGTCGATGTTCCAGTGGAGCGGGCGCTCGACCAGCTCCTCGTCCACGCGGTCGGAGGGAATGCCGGTCTGGGAGAAGTCGTAGAGGAGGTTGTTGGTCAGGATCTGGATCGGCTGCATCGGCAGGAACGGCAGCAGGTAGCTCGCGCCGACGACGCTGAACATGTTGCCGAAGTTGGAGCTGGCGCCCATGCGGATGTACTTGGTGATGTTGGCGAAGACCTTACGGCCCTCGATGATCCCCTCCTCCAGCACCAGCAGGCTCTTCTCCAGCAGGACGATGTCTGCCGCTTCCTTGGCGACGTCCACCGCGGAATCCACGGAGATGCCCACGTCCGCCGCCTTGAGCGCCGGTGCGTCGTTGATGCCGTCGCCCATGAACCCCACGACGTGATTGCTGCGCTGGAGCGCCTGTACGATCTGCTCTTTCTGCACCGGAGACAGCTTGACGAACACATCCACGTCCTGCGCGACGCGGGTCAGCTCCTCCGGCGTGAGCTGCGCCAGCTCCGCGCCGGTGACCACGCGCTCGACCGGCAGCCCGACGTCCCGACACACCTTCCTGGTCACCAGCCCGTTGTCGCCGGTCAGGACCTTCATCTTCACGCCGGCCGCCGTGAGGAGCTTCAGCGCCGATTCCGCGGAGTCCTTGGGCGGATCGAAGAAGGCGATGTACCCGAGCAGCACCAGCTGGCTCTCGTCGGCCGTCGTGAAGGTGGTCTGCTCGCGAGGGAACTCCCGGTACGCGATGCCGAGGACGCGGAAGCCCTGGCTGTTGAGGTCCTCGACCTCCTCGAACAGGTCCGCGCGAATGGCATCGATCAGCGTGAAGACCTCGTCCCCGACCTGGTAGCGGTTGCAGCACGAGTAGATCTCCTCCACCGCCCCCTTGCAGATCAGCACGTGGTCGCCCTCGTAATCCACCACGACCGACATCCGGCGACGCTGAAAATCGAACGGCAGCTCGTCGACCAGGCGGCAGTCGTGTTCCGCGTCCAGGTCGACGCGTTCGAGCACCGCCAGGTCGATGAGGTTGCGCAGGCCCGTCTGGAAGTAGCTGTTCAGGTAGGCGTAGTTGAGAACGTCCTGGCTCTCCAGGCCGGTGATGCCGACGTGCCGCTCGAGCACCACCGCATCCTGGGTCAACGTCCCCGTCTTGTCCGTGCAGAGAATGTCGATGGCGCCGAGGTTCTGGATGGCGGGGAGCCGTTTGACGATGACCTTCTTCCGGGCCATCGTCAGCGCCCCCTTGGCCAGGTTCACCGTGACGATCATCGGCAGCATCTCGGGCGTGAGGCCGACGGCGATGGACAAGCCGAACAGCAGCGCCTCCACCCAGTTGCCCTTCGTGATCCCGACGATGAGGAATACCACAAAGACCATGACCGTCATGAAGCGGATCATCAGCCACGTGAACGACCGCACGCCCCGGTCGAAGCTGGTCTCCTCCCGCCGCTCGGTCAGGCGCTCCGCGATGGCCCCGAACAGGGTCCGCGTCCCGGTGTTCACCACCACGCCGCGCGCCGTGCCGCTGGTGACGTTGGTGCCGAGGAAGCAGGCGTTGGCTACGTCCGCCGCCCCTTGGTCCGGAGCGGGGCGGGCCTCCGCCGTCTTCTCGACCGCCATGGACTCGCCCGACAGGGCCGACTGGCTGACGAAGAAGTCCTTGACGGCGAGCAGCCGGAGGTCCGCCGGGATGATGGAACCGGCGTGGAGGATGACGATGTCCCCGGGGACGACCTCCGAGATCCGGATCTCGGCTTCCTGGCCGTCCCTGAGGACCAGGGTGCGCGATTGCACCCGCTTGCCCAGGGACTCGACCGCGCGGCCCGAACGGCGGTCCAGGACGTAGGACAGTCCGACGCTGAGCAGAATCATGACGCCGACGATCGCCGTGGCATCGAGCTGCCCGATGACCCCGGAGACGATCGCGATGATCAGGAGCTGGACGACGAGCGGGCTGCGACAGCGCTGGAAGATGTCCGCCCAGAAACCCAGGCGCTTGCTGCGGGCCAGCTCGTTGGGGCCGAATTCGTCCCGGCGGCGGTCCGCTTCCTCCGAGCTCAGGCCTTTCGCTGTTGTGCCGAGAGCCGCGAGCGCCTCCGCCGCAGGCATCGCGCACAAGGACATCAGCCGGCGCTCGTTCTGCGCCTGCGACTGGGGGATCCCCGGAAGAGCGTTGGTCATTGACGCTGTCTCGTCAGTCCTGGGGCGCTCGTAGCGCATGGGGGCCGGAAGACCGCAATGAACTTACGTGGACGAGCCGTTTCGAGGTACGGGTCAAGCCCGGGCTGCCCGCAGTCCGAGAGCGTCCAAGCGTTGACCGGGCGAACCACCGAGAAGATACTTACCGCAATGGACCGCGAGATCCGCATCCAGGCCGAGCCGATCGACGCGGAGCGCTGCCGCTTCGTCGTGAGCGAGCCGCTGCTCGAAGGCGGCGCCCGTCGCTTCGCCTCCGCCGAGGAGGCGCACGACTCGCCGCTCGTCTCCGCGCTGTTCGCAATCCCGGGCATCAGCGAGGTCGTGGTCTCCGGCGGCACGGTCACCGTCACCAAGACCACGCCGGCGCCCTGGCAGGCCACGGGCAAGCAGCTGGGGGCCGCCATCCGCGCGGCCTTCGCGGCGGGCGGGCCCCTGATCGCTCCGGCGGCGCCGGTCTCGTCGGAGGACGACGAGCGACTGTACGGCCGCGTGGCCGACCTGTTCGAGGCGGAGATCAACCCCGCGGTCGCGCGCCACGGCGGCACGGTCGAGCTGATCGACGTCCAGGACGCGATGGTGCTTCTCCGGATGGGCGGGGGGTGCCAGGGGTGCGGCATGGCCGACGTGACGCTGCGCCAGGGGGTCGAGGCCCTGCTCAAGAAGCGCGTGCCCGAGATCCGCGGCCTCATCGACGTCACCGACCACTCGGCGGGCACCAACCCGTACGTAACCGCGTCGAAGAAGTAGGCACCCGGGGGCGCGCCGTGGCTGAACCTGCCTCCTGCCCGCGCCTCCTCCTCCTGCTGCCCAGCACGACGTATCGCGCGACCGCCTTCGTCGAGGCGGCGCGCCGGCTCGACCTCGACCTCACCGTCGCCACCGACCACACCAGCGTCTTCGCCGCCCGGGAGCCGGAGCGGCTCGTCACCTTCGACTTCGCGCACCCGGAGCGCGCGGTGGAGCAGGCGCGCGCGTTCGCAGCGCGGCACCCCGTGCGGGCCGTCGTCGGCGTGGACGACGACACCGTGGTCGTCGCGGCGGCAATCGCAGCCGCGCTGGGCCTGCCCCACAATCCCGTCGAGGCGGCGCGCGCCGCCCGGGACAAGCATCGGCAACGCGTGCTGCACGCGGAGCGCGGCGTCAACGTCCCCGCCTCGCAGCTCCACGCGCTCGACGAGGACACCGCAGCGGTCGCGCGCGCCGCGCCGTATCCTTGCGTCCTGAAGCCGACCTGCCTCTCGGCCAGCCGGGGCGTCATCCGCGCCGACTCGCCGAGCGACTTCGTCGCCGCGCACGCGAGGCTGGCCCGCATCCTGTCCGAGCCCGAGGTGGCGGCGCTGGGGACCGCCGCACGCCACTACCTGGTCGAAGCGTTCGTGCCGGGGCCCGAGGTCGCGCTCGAGGGGGTGCTCGACGGCGGGCGGCTGCACGTGCTGGCGCTCTTCGACAAGCCCGACCCGCTGAACGGGCCGTACTTCGAGGAGACGATATACGTCACGCCCAGCCGCCTCGCCGAGGCCGCGCAGCGCGCGATCGGCGAGTGCGCGGGGCGCGCGGCGGAGGCGCTGGGGCTCGTCACTGGGCCGGTCCACGCGGAGCTGCGCTGGACGGACCGGCCCTGGCTGATCGAGATGGCGGCGCGCCCGATCGGCGGCCGCTGCAGCCGCGTGCTGCGGTTCGGCCCGGACGGCATCTCGCTGGAGGAGCTGCTTCTGAGACAGGCGGCGGGCCTGAGCGTCCCGAGCTGTCGGCGCGAGGCTCAGCCGGTCGGCGTGATGATGATACCGACGCCTGGGGCAGGCGTGCTCCGCGCAGTGCGCGGCCTGGACGAGGCCCGCGCCGTGCCGGGGATCGAGGGCATCGAGCTGACCGCGCATCCCGGCCAGCGGCTCGTGCCGCTCCCTGAGGGATCGCAGTATCCGGGCTTCATCTTCGCGCGTTCCCCGTCCCCCGAGGAGTGCGAGGCCGCGCTCCGGCGCGCCCACGCCTGCCTCGCGTTCGACCTCGAGCCGGAGTAGCCGCGATGCCGCTGCTCCTCAACGAATCGGACCTGAAGCGGGTTCTGGACATGCGCGAGCTGATCCCGGCGATGCGGGACGCCCTCGCGCACTTCTCCCGCGGCGACGTCGTGCAGCCGGTGCGCCCGACGCTGAACATCGAGCCGGCGGGCGGCTACTACTCGACGATGCCGGCGTACCTGCGCGACGAGCGGGGCGGGGCGCTTGGAATGAAGTCGGTGACGTTCTTCCCGGGGAATGCAGGCGGGCCATTCCCCACGCACCTCGCCACCGTGCTCCTGCTGGATGCCGCGACGGGCGCGCTGGTGGCGCTGCTCGACGGGCGGCTCATCACGGAGATGCGGACGGCGGCGGTCACGGCGGTGTCGGTGGACCTGCTCGCGCGCCGCGCCGCCGCGCGCCTCGCGATCCTCGGCTCGGGGGTCCAGGCCCGCAGTCACCTGGAGGCCGTCGCGCTGGTGCGTTCGCCGTCCTCGGTCGTCGTGTGGTCGCGGGATCCGGCGCACGCCGCCCGCTTCGCCCGCGAGATGGCGGGTACGGTCGCCTGCCCGATCCGGACCGCGGCGACCGTGCGGGAGGCGATGCGGGGGGCCGAGATCGTCGTCGCCGCGACGGCGGCGCGGGAGCCGATCACCGACGCGGCGTGGGTGGAGCCGGGGATGCACCTCTGTGCGATCGGCTCGTCGGCGCGGGACATGCGCGAGCTGGATGCGGCGACGGTGGCCCGGTGCCGCGTCTTCGTGGACTCCCGCGCCTCGGCCGAGGTTGAGGCGGGAGACCTGATCCTGGCGAGGCAGGAAGGCCGGATCGGCGCCGGACACGTCGTGGCCGAGCTGGGGGAGGTGGCGGCGGGCGCTCCGGGCCGCCGGTCCGACGACGAGGTCACCCTTTTCAAGTCGCTCGGGCTCGCGGTCGAGGACGTGGTCACGGCCCGCCTCGCCGTGGCGCGCGCGAAGGCGATCGGAGCGGGAACGGAAGTGACGCTGTGATCCACGCGCTCGTGGCGGCGGCGCTGGCGCTCGTGCCTCAGGACACCGTCCACAGCTCATTCGCCGACGTCGTCGTGGTGCCGCCGGATTCGGTGGTGGCCGCACGCGCGGCGGCGCTGGTGGACGTCGGGTACCGGAAGCTCCGCGGCTAGACCGGGTACGACCTCAACACGCTCATGAACCGGATCCGCGGCAACCCGGACGTGCACCACCGGCGCTACCTCTACGAGGTCCTGCCGCCGGACTCGATGTGGGTGCAGGGATGGCGCGGCGGCCTGACGGCGTGGAACCACTCGCAGATCGCCCGCCCGCTGGCGAGCGGGCTCGCGGGCGAATCGGCGCGCGCCGGCAACCCCGCCGTGGCGATCCTCTGGCACGAGCTGTCGAACGGGTGGGCCAACGTCTTCGTGGACTATCAGGGCCGCGACACGAACCTGCCGTGGTGGTTCGCGAGCGAGGGGCACGCCGGCTTCTGGAAACAGCACATCCTGACGGACGAGGGGTTCCCGGCCGAGGCGGTGCGCGAGTACGCCGGGGCGCTGACGCACTACGACCGCTACCTGAGCGACCCGGGCTGCACGGAGCGGCGGGGAGCCGAGCGGTGCGATCCCAGCAGCATCGCGCACGTCATGCTCGAGAGCCTGTGGCGCGCGCACGGGTGGGCGCCGTTCCGGGCGGTGTACGACGCGGTGCAGCGCGGCGAACTGCTCTACCCGAAGGGCAACGACGGCCGGGAGGCAACCGGGCAGATCGCGTTCGTGATCTCCCGGACCGTCCGGCGCGACGTGCGGCCGTGGCTGGCGGCGCACCACATCGTCGTTGCGGCCGGTTGGGCCGCGAGGATCGCCGCCGGCCGCTGGTCTCCCGACACGATTCCCACGGCCCGGGAGCTCGGCCCAGCAGCGACGGGGCGGCGGCCGTAGCCCAAAGGGGACGCCGGCTCGCGCCGGGGCGCGCGGGTGCAGAACTTGCCTTGGATTCACTTGACGGGAGTTCGGAAAGGGGCCGCGGCGATGGTGCGCCCGCGCTCCTCGACCACTATCTTCTCTGCGCCGAAACCCACCTGGAGGGCCGCCCGTGCCGCAGATCTGGATTGACGGGAAGTTCTACGACAAGGACGAGGCCAAGGTCTCCGTCTTCGACCACGGCCTCCTGTACGGCGACGGGGTGTTCGAGGGCATCCGGGCGTACAACGGCCGGGTGTTCAGGCTGAAACAGCACCTCGACCGCCTGTACGCGTCGGCCAAGGCGATCCTGCTCGACATCCCGATGGCGCAGGACGCGATGACGGCGATGGTCCTCGAGTGCATGCGCGTCAACCAGCTCTCGGACGCGTACATCCGGCTGGTGGTGACGCGCGGTGTCGGCGACCTGGGCCTGGACCCGCGGAAGTGCGTGAAGCCGAGCATCATCTGCATCGCGGACAAGATCGCGCTGTTTGCGGCGGCGGCGGCGGAGAAGGGGCTCACGATGATGACCGCGCCGACCCCGGTGAACCACCGCGAGGGCCTGAGCCCGCGGGTGAAATCGCTCAACTACCTGGCCCACATCCTGGCCAAGTGGGAGGCGATCAACGCGGGCGTGGACGAAGCGCTGATGCTCGAGTCCACGGGCGAGGTCGCCGAGGGCGTGGGCGAGAACGTGTTCTGCGTGACCAATCACACGTTGCGCACGCCGCCGGCGTACTCGGGGATCCTGCGCGGCGTGACGCGCGACGCGGTGATCGAGCTGGGGCGCGCGGCCGGCTACGAGGTGCGCGAGGAATCGCTGAACCGCTACGACCTCTATACCGCCGACGAGGTCTTCCTCACGGGGACGGCGGCCGAGGTGGTGGGCGTGATCAAGCTCGACGGGCGCAAGATCGGGAGCGGGGTGGTCGGGCCGGTGACCAAGGTCCTCGCGGCCCGGTTCCGCGAGCTCGTGAGCAAGGAAGGCTGACCTCTCCAGGTGACGACCGGCGGCGGGAAAATGCTTGACCCCGCCGCCGGGCCCCCGTCATATTGCGGCCACCGATGCGGAAAACGCTCGTCCTTCCGACCCTGATAGGGCTCGCCGCGTGTGCGCACGCGGGCGCTCGTCCCGCGCCTGTGCCGGTGCCCGAGGCACCTGCGGCGGCGCCGGTGGTCGCGACGGCGACGGCGCCGCCCACCGCTCCGGTGGCGCGCCCGGACAGCAGCCACGCAGTGGCGACGCCCAGCCCGGTGACACCAACCTCTCCCCCGACAATCGCAGCAGCCGCTCCCCGCGATACGGCGGCCCAGGACAGCTCCTCCGACGAGGCGTTCCTCGACACGCTGCAGACGATGAGCTTCGACTCCGCGGCCCGAAGCAGCCCGGACGCTCCGGGCGCTTCGGCGCGCAAGGAGACCGCGCCGCCGGGGCCGATCCCGTCCACGGCCAGGCCCCCGATGTTCGACATCGACGTCGCGAACTACGCGGCGAACGAGCGGGTCCAGTACTACCTCGACTACTTCCGGGGCCGGGCGCGGGACCACTTCGCGGTCTACCTCGCGCGGCTCGGCCGGTTCGACGCGATGCTGCGGTCGAAGCTCCAGGCCGCGCACCTGCCGCAGGACCTCGAGTACATGGCGCTGATCGAGAGCGGATTGAATCCGAACGCGGTCAGTCGGCGCCGGGCCGTGGGGCTGTGGCAGTTCATGTCGTGGACGGGGAAGCGCTACGGCCTGGCCGTGGACCCGTGGGTGGACGAGCGGCGGGACCCCTGGCAGGCGACCGACGCGGCGATCCGGATGATCTCGGAGCTGAACGACCAGTTCGGCTCGCTCTACCTGGCGGCGGCGGCGTACGACGCGGGACCGGGGAAGATCCAGCGCGGCCTCAACCGCTTCGCGCTGGACGGGCAGGAGGGGAACGACCGCTTCTTCGCGCTGGCGGACGAGCGGTTCCTGCGGCGGGAGACGCGCGACTACGTGCCGAAGATCATCGCCGCGGCGATGATCGCCAAGGAGCCGGAGAAGTGGGGGTTCGTGAACATCGACCGGTGGAGCCCGCTCACCTTCGACTCGATCCGGGTGAACGACGCGGTCGGGCTCGACGTGCTGGCCCGGCTGGCGGACACGACGCAGGAGGCGATGGAGGAGCTGAATCCGCAGCTGGTGCGCCGGATGACGCCGCCGGGGCGGACGGTGTGGGTGCGCTTGCCGGTGGGGAAGGCCGATTCGACGGTGGCGCGGCTGGCGGTGCTGCCGCCGGAGCGCCGGATCACGCACCGCGAGCACTACGTGTCGCGGGGTGAGACGCTGGGCGCCATCGCGGCGCGCTATCGCGTCTCGGTGGACGACATCCTGAGCGCGAACCGCGGCCTGCGGCCGCGCGCTCTCCAGGTGGGCCAGCGGCTCGTGATCCCGACGACCGGCGTCCGGCCGGCAGACCGGCGGCTCTACGCGAGCGCGACCCCGAGCCGCTCCGCGCGCCGGGCCGCGCCGACCCGCTACATGCTCTCGACGGCGGCGCGCCTCCCGGCGACCGGCGCGCGGCGCGTCCACGTGGTGCGCGCGGGTGAGACGGCGTGGACCATCGCCCGCAAGTTCCAGGTGAAGCTGGGGGCGCTGCTCAGAGAAAACGGTCTCACGAAGTACAGCCTGATCAAGCCGGGCCAGACTCTCCGGATTCCCGGCTAGCTACTTCCGCGGCGGCCGCTTCCACGCGCCGGAGCGGCCCCCGGACTTCTCCAGCAGCCGCACGTCGCCGATGACCATGCCGCGATCCGCGGCCTTCACCATGTCGTAGACCACGAGGAGCGCGACCGCGCACGCGGTCAGCGCCTCCATTTCGACCCCGGTCTTCGCGGCGACGCGCGCCGCCGCCCGCACCCGCACGCCGGGGAGCGTCGCATCGAGCTTCGCCGTGACCACGACGTGCTCCAGCTGGATCGGGTGCGCCAGCGGGATCAGGTCCGGCGTCCGCTTCGCGCCGGCGACGCCGGCCACCTCCGCGACGCCGAGCACGTCGCCCTTGGCGACGCGGTTCGCCTCGACAAGGGCGAACGCCGCACGGCTCATCGTGATCGTGCCCTCGGCCACCGCCCGGCGCGCCGTCACGCGCTTCTCCCCCACGTCCACCATCCGGGCGCGCCCCTTCCGGTCCACGTGGGACAGGCGCCGCTTCACGAGAGCCGCTCCGCCAGGCGCCGCGTTAGGTCGGCCGCGATGAGCTGGGGGTTCCCGTTGCCGCGGGCCAGCTTGCGAGCGCGCTCGATGTCGCGGATCGCTTCCAGCAGCGCGGTGGCGGGCGGCGCCGCGCTGCTCGACGGGCCGCGCAGCTGCGCCGCCAGGCGGTCGCGGAGCAGCTCGCCGGCCGCGGCGAGCGTGTCGGTGAAGTCGCCGCGCCCGCCGAACGGCTTGAGGGCGAGGACGTAGCGGAAGCGCGCCTCCCGGCCCTGGACGGTGGCGTCGAGCAGCGCCTGCGCGGCGGCGTTGGCGTCCGCGCGCTCGGCGTCCAGTGAGAGCGCCGCACCGATCGAGCCGCCCGCCAGCTCGGCGCGGCGCCGCGCCTCGGCGGCGCCGAGCGGCGGCTGCGGCACTTCGGTCAGGAAGCGGATCACCTCCGGCGCCTTGAGGCGACGCACGCGGAGCGTGACCAGCCGCGACCGGATGGTCGGGAGCAGCGACGCGGGCTCGGCCGTGGTCAGGATGAAGTAGGTGTCGGGCGGCGGCTCCTCGAGCACCTTGAGCAGCGCGTTCGCGGCCTCCTGGCTCGAGGCCTGGGGCACCAGCCGGTCCGCCTCGCCCACCACGAACACCTTCGAGGGGCCCATCGCCGGGCGCATCTGCGCGCGCCGGTGCAGGACGCGCACGAGCGGCAGGAAGATCGCCGCCATCCCGTCCGGGCGCGGGTACAGCGGCTGGTCGCGGCGCGCCGCCGCCGCCTGGCCGAGCAACTCCTCGGCTTCGTCCGCCTGCTTGTCTTCCTCGCCTTTGGGGCGGGCGATCGGGAAGAACCAGTGCATGTCGGGGTGCGCAAGACCCGCGGCCAGGTGGCAAGAGTGGCAGGTGCCGCACGGGGCGCCGGGGCCGTTCTCGCACAGGAGGCCCTGCGCGATCCACAGCGCGAGGCGCTGCTTGCCGACGCCCGGGGCGCCGGTCAGGAGGAGCGCGGTCGGAAGCCGGCTCGCGTGCATGGAAGTGGCCAGGCGCGAACGCAGCTCGTCGTGGCCGTAGACCGGATGTATCGGCACGGGCCTAAATACAGTTGTGAGAAGGCCGGAGGGCAAGACTTCAGAACAGTTGCCAGACGGCGAAGTACTGAAGTGGTTACCAGACGCGAGATCCAAGGGGCCAGACCAGTTGCCAGTACTGGCGACTTGACTGGCCCCCGGTCTCTATGAGCTGGTAACCACTTCTCCCTTGCCGTCTGGCAACTGTTCTGCGTACCGCTCTTCTAGCCGTCTGCACTCTGGGTCGTCAGGGGGAACCACCCGCGCGTCCGATTGCAGACCGAGCAGACGGAGAGCATCACCGGCACTTCGACCAGCACTCCGACGACGGTCGCCAGCGCGGCGCCTGAGCCCGGCCCGAACAGCGCGATCGCGGTGGCCACCGCCAGCTCGAAGAAGTTGCTCGCCCCGATGAGGGCGCCTGGGGCCGCGACGTTGAATGGGACCCTGAGCCAGCGCATCAGGCCGTACGCCAGCGACGAGTTGAAGTACACCTGGAGCGTGATCGGGATCGCGATCAGAAGCACGTGCAGGAGCCGGCCGGTGATGTTGTCGGCCTGGAACGAGAAGATCAGGACGACGGTCACGATCAGGGCGCCCATCGTCAGCGGAGCGAGGCGCGGCAGCAGCGTGCCGTTGAACCAGGTCGTGCCGCGGAGTCGCAGCAGGATCGCGCGCAGCGTCGCCCCCGCGGCGAGCGGGATTGCGATGAACAGCACGACCGAGTAGAGCAGGACTGAGAACGGGACCGCGAGCGACGACGCGCCGCTCACGAGAAACCGCACGATCGGCGCGAACAACACCAGCATGATCAGGTCGTTCAGCGAGACCTGGACCAGCGTGTAGGCCGGGTCGCCGTCGGTCAGGTAGCTCCACACGAAGACCATGGCCGTGCAGGGCGCCGCGGCGAGGATGATCGCTCCGGCGATGTACTGGTCGGCCAGCGCGCCCGGGATCCAGGCGGCGAAGAGGTGTCTGAAGAAGAGCCAGGCCAGGAACGCCATCGAGAACGGCTTCACCAGCCAGTTGACGAACAGCGTGACGAGGATGCCGCGGGGCCGCTTGCCGACGTCCGCGATCGCGCGGAAGTCCACCTTCATCATCATCGGCACGATCATCAGCCAGATGAGCACGGCGATCGGGACGTTGACGTGGCTTCCGTCGCCGAACTCCATCCCGCGCAGCGCCGCCGTCACGCCCGGCAGCGCCTTGCCCAAGGCCACGCCGCCCAGCATGGCGACGGCCACCCAGACCGAGAGGTAGCGTGCGGCGCCGCCGAGGCGGGGCGCGTGCCGCACGGGAGGTGACGGGTTCCTGGTGGTGGCGGTGGTCACGCGGGGCTTCGCGGGGCGTCCGCGCCGATAGCCCGGAGACGCGACTCCACCGCCAGGCGCTCGAGCTTCTCGAGCGGCAGCGCGAGCATCAGCTCGATGCGCTTGCGGAGCAGGAGCGACGCCTGCCAGAACGCCTCGCGGCGCGCCTCGTCGCTTCCCACGACCTCGGCCGGGTCGCTCATCCCCCAGTGCGCCATCGCGGGGTGACCGGGGAAGATGGGGCACGCCTCCCGGGCTTTGTCGCAAACGGTGATGACCGCATCCCACGGCTCGCGCTCGAGCCCGGTCACCGTGCGCGGCTGGTGCCCCGCCCACGCGATCCCGTGCCGCTTCAGTGCCTCGATGGCCAGCGGGTTCACCCGCGGGGCCGGCTGGGAGCCCGCGCTCTCGGCCGCGACGCGTCCCCGCCCCAGCGCATTGAAGAACGCCTCGGCCATCTGGCTCCGGGCCGAGTTCCCGGTGCACAGCACCAGGATGCGGAACGGGTCCTTCCGCTCGTCGCTCACTCGCAGCACACCGGCTTCCAGTGCCGGTCCGGCGTCGTACGGCCCAGGGCGCCGAGAAACTCCCCGAGTTCGGCTACGGCCTCCTGGTTCAGCGCATAGTGCATCCACCGGCCCTCCCGGCGGTCTTTCACCAGGCCAGCGTCCTTGAGGACCTTGAGGTGAAAGGACAGCAGGGACTGCCCGGCGTCGAGGAGATCCGTCAGCTCGCACACGCAGTGCTCGCCGCTGCGCAGGCGGTCGAGGATGCGGAGCCGGTGCGGGTCAGAAAGTGCCTTGAACCGGGCGGTGAGAACGTCGAGGTCGTGCGTCGCTGTGGCGGCCATCGAGCCGCCAATATATCAAGACTTGTTGATGGGTCAACCCACGCTGGCTTGCGCCGGCGGCAGCTTCAGGCTCGCGGCTTGACCGCGCGCACCTTCGCCGAGACCACCAACTTGGCCGCCTCACGCAGCCACTCGTAGCCGCCGAACAGCTCGGCGTCGCCGTAGCTCCGCTCCTCGACCGTCCGCACGTCCGCGAAGCCTGCCCCGCGCATCAGCGCCAGGTACTCCGTCTGGAGAGACGCCCCGGCCACGCAGCCGACGTACGCCTCGACCGAGTGCCGCACGTCGTCGGGGAGCGGCTGCTTCAGCACCAGGTCGCTCACGACCATCCGGCCGCCGGGCTTGAGGACGCGGAATGCCTCCGCGAACACCGCCGGCTTGTCGGGCGAGAGGTTGATGACGCAGTTCGAAATAATGACGTCCACCGAGGCGTCGGCCACGGGCAGCCGCTCGATCTCGCCGAGGCGGAACTCGACGTTGCCCACGCCGGCCGCTCGCGCGTTCTCCCGCGCCCGCTCCACCATGTCGGGCGTCATGTCCACGCCGATGACGCTGCCGGAGCTGCCGACCTCGCGCGCCGCGAGAAACGCGTCCATCCCGGCGCCCGACCCCAAGTCCAGCACCACCTCGCCCGGCTGCACGGCCGCGTGGGCCAGCGGATTGCCGCAGCCCAGGCCGAGGTTCGCGCCCTGGGGGATCGCCGCCAGCGCCTCGGCGTCGTAGCCGATGTACTCACCGATCTTCTTTGTGTCCCCGCCGCCACAGCAGCTCGGGGCGCAGCCGCAGTCGGCCTGGGTCTTGGCGATCTCGCCGTACTTCTCGCGCACGACGTGCTTGATGTCGGGGCTCGCGCTCATGTCCGCACCGTTCCTTTCATCGTCAATATACGATGAATGTCTAACGGCGTCAAGGGGCGAGCGGGGGCTGCGACTCGGCGACCAGGCGCTGGAAGCGGGAGTGATCGCGGATCGGATCGAACCAGGGGAAGCGGAGCGCTGCCCAGAGTTGTATGCCGCGGGGTCGGGTGCGCTCCAGCACATCGAGGGCTTGGTCGCTCGCGCCGGCGGCGACCAGTGCGGCGGCGGTATAGCCACCCTCGCGAACGGTGGGGTGGCGTGCGTCGAGCATAAGGGACGGGAGGGTGGCAGCGCGTCGCCTGGCGGCCGCGAGCCGGCCGCCGTGGGCGTCGAGGATGACCAGCGCCGCTTCCCCGGGCAGGCGGTAGCCTCCGGAGAGCTGCAGCGCCGACTCGGCGTCCGCCCGAGCCTGCGCGGTGTCTCCGAGCGCCACGTGCACCGCCGAGCGGAAGGGGTACGCGAAGACGAAGGTCGGATCGACCGCAACCGCGCTGTCGAGCCAGCGGTCGGCGTCCGGGAGCCTCCGGTCGATCATGGCGATCAGCCCGAGCTGCACGAGCGTGATGGCGCGCGCCGGCTCGATCGCTAGCGCGCGGAGCGACATCGCGATGGCCAGCGAGTCCCGCCCCAAATCGCGCAAGGTCGAGCCGTACTGGTGCAGCGCCTCCGCGTTGCCGGAATCGAGCGCGATGGCTCGGTCGAATGCGGCCACCACGCCGCTGTAGGTCTTCGGCTCGGCTTTGCTCCGGAGGAGCGCCTGGGCCATCCACGCGTCGGACGACGTCGAATCGAGGGCGAGAGCGCTGTCGGCCAGCCTGATACCGCGGGCCGGCAGGCTCTCGGTGGGGACGGCGGGCAAGGGCCAGCCGTAGTCGAGGTAGAACTCGTGGATCAGGGCCGCACGGGCGAGGGCTGCGGCAAATCGCGGATCGCGGGCGGTCGCCCCGCGGTACTCGGCCAGGGCTCGCGCCACGGATTGCGGCGTCCGCTGCGCCAGATCGAAGTTGCCGTGGAGAAAGAGGTCGTAGGCCTGGCGGTCGGCGGTGGGGCGTCGCGCCAGCGCCGCGCGCTCGGCGGGCAGCAGCGCGCCGACGACGGCCTGCGCAACCTCCGTGGCGACGCCTTCCTCCAGGGCGAGGACATCGCCGTCGGCGCGATCGTATTCCTCGCCCCACTCCCGTTCGCCGGTGGCGGCGCCGACCATCTCCACCGTCACGCGGAGTTGGTGCGCGGAGTGGCGCACGCTCCCGGTCACGAGGTGAGCCACCCCGAGGGCGCGGGCCGCCGCCGTGGGGTCGGCCGTCCCGTGGAAGCGATGCACTGCCGCGCGGGACGCCGTGACCAGGCGCCGGATCTGGCCGAGCTTCGCGATGGTCTCTTCGGTCAGCCCGTCCGCGAGGTACGCGTCGGCAGTGTCGCGGGAGAGGTTGTCGAAGTAGAGGACCGCGACGCTCGGGCGCGGGGCCGCCCTGTACCTGGGCCTCGGATGCTCGGCGATCTGCCAGAGGATGAGCGCGACGACCACCGCGAGCGCTCCGACCCAGAGCGGCCACGGCAGGCGCGGCTGGCGCCACCGCGCGGCGAGATGCTCCGCCGAAGTCATCCCTGCACCAGCCCGCAGGGCGGCGGCGAAGTCGCCGGCCGTCGGCCAGCGGTCGGCCGGAGCCTTGGCCAAGCCGCGCGCCACCAGCCGCCAGACGTCGTCGGAGACGTCCGGTCGCCGCTCGCGCAGGGCCGGCGGCGCTTCGCCGATCTGCTGCATCATGACCGCTTCCACGGTGGGGCCCGCGAACGGGGGCACGCCGGCGAGCATCTCGTACAGCACGCAGGCCAGCGAATAGACGTCGGCGCGGCCGTCGAGCTCGTGAACGCCGTTGATCTGCTCCGGGCTCATGTAGAGGGGCGTGCCTACCGCGACGCCGGTGCGTGTCAGGCGATCGCGGTCCGCACCGAGCACGGCGCGGGCGACGCCGAAGTCTGCGACCAGGGCGTGGCCCGCCTGCAGCAGGATGTTCTCCGGCTTGATGTCGCGGTGGATCACGCCCTGGCGGTGCGCGTAGTCCAGCGCGTCGGCGACCTCGGCGCCGATCGCGAGCGCCTCCGCCACCGGCAGGCGGCCCTCGCGCTCCAGGCGGTCGCGAAGCGATTCGCCCGTCAGGTACGGCATCACGTAGTAGAGAAGGCCTGCGGCTTCCCCGGAGGCGAAGATCGGCACGATGTGCGGGTGGGAGAGCCGGGCCGAGATCTCCACTTCGCGCTGGAAGCGCTCCTGCCCGACCACCGACGAAAGCGCCGGATTGAACACCTTCACCGCCACCTGGCGTTGGGGGTGGTGTTCCTCGGCGAGGAGCACCGTGGCCATCCCCCCGCGCCCCAGCTCCCGGATCAACGTGTAGCGGGAGCCCAGCGGCGGTTGCAGGGTCTGCAGGAGATCAGCCACGCGGAACGGCGCTCCGGAGATCTACGGAGCTAACGTACCGTCGCCGGAACGCCCCCGCCAATGCGTCGGATAGGCAGGAGACAGCGGCGAGCATGCAGGGCGGTTGCCAGACGGCGAAGACGTCAGTGGTTACCAGCCGCAAGAGCGCGGAGGCCAGCCCAGTTGCGCGTACTGACAACTGGTCTGGCCTCCGACTGCAGACGTCTTGGAACCACTGCTTCCTTGCCGTCTGGCAACTACTCCGATCACTGCCCTCCGCCGTCTAGTAACTCTCCGACGTCAGCACCGTTTTCCCCCGGAACGCGCGATAGATGATGGCCGTGTACGCGATCACGAACGGCATGCCAATCAGGGCGATCACCAGCATCACGCGCAGCGTGTACGGCGTGGACGACGCGTTGTAGACCGTGAGACTCGCCGCGAGATCGGGGCGCGTCGGGACCAGACGGGGGAAGAGCCCCTCGGCCGCGAGGGCGATGACGCTCACCGTCGCGAGCGCCGAGGCGCCGAGCGCGCGGCCGTAGCGGCCCGCACGCAGCGCCACCGGCCCGGTCACGCACGCGGCGAGCAGCAGCGCGAAGAAAATCCAGGTGCGCGGGTTGGCGAACCAGTGCTCGAACAGAAAGGGTGACTGGGCGAACGACGCGACCGTGGAGATGGCGTACAGCCCGATCACCGCGATCCACGCCCACGCCGCCTGCCGCCGCGAGCGCTCCTGGAGCGCGCCCTCGGTCTTGAGCGCGAGCCACGAGGCGCCGTGCAGGACGAACAGAACCAACCCGAGGACGCCGATCAGCAGCGCGAAGGGATTGAGCAGACCGAACAGGGTGGCCGTCACCCGGCCCGCGGCGTCCACCTCGAGGCCGCGCAGCACGTTGCCGACGGCGACGCCGTAGAGGAGCGCGGGGACCAGGCTCCCCACCCCGAACGCGACGTCCCAGCAGCGGCGCCAGCGGGGGGACTCCACCTTGCCGCGGAACTCGAACGAGACGGCGCGCAGGATCAGCGCTACCAGCAGGAGCACGAAGGCCAGGTAGAACCCACTGAAGACCGTGGCGTAGACGGGAGGGAAGGCCGCGAAGAGGGCGCCGCCCCCCGTGAGCAGCCAGACCTCGTTCCCGTCCCATACCGGCGCGATCGAGTTCATCATGATCCGCCGCTCGGTCTCGTCCTTCGTGAAGAGGTGCAGCGTACCGACGCCGAGGTCGAAGCCGTCGAGCACCGCATAGCCGGCGATGAGGACGCCGATCAGGAGGAACCAGAGAGTGTTGAGGTCCATGGGTCTTCCTCCCTACGCGCCGGCGGGCGCGGGCCCGTGGCGGATCTCCCGCACGAGCAGGTACACGAACAGGACGCCCATTGCCAGGTACAAGACGGCGAAGACGGCAAGGGAGAAGAGAACATCGCCGGCGGGGACGGCCGCGGAGACCGCGTCGCGGGTCCGCAGCAGCTGATAGACGATCCACGGCTGCCGCCCGACCTCCGCCGCGATCCATCCGAGCTGGCAGGCGGCGAGCGGGAGCGGGATCGAAATCATCAGCAGCGCCAGGTAGCGCCGGCTGTCCCATAGCGTCCCGCGCTTGAGCAGCCACGCCCCCCAGGCCATCGCCGCGATGAAGTACATGCCGAGGACGACCATGTTGTGGAAGCTGACGAAGGTTAGCCACAGCGGCGGCCGGTCGTCGGGCGGGAACTCCTCGATGCCGCGAATCCGCGTGTTCATGTCGCCGAACGCGAGCCAGCTCAGCAGGCCGCGGACCTCGACCTTCGCCTTGAGCCGGGGCGGCGGCGTCACGGGATAGGCGAACAGCACGATCGGCGCAGCCGACTGGCTCGCGTAGAGCCCCTCGATCGCCGCGAACTTCTCGGGTTGCGTGTGCGCGACCTGCCGGGCGTGCAGGTGGCCGAACGGGAAGACCTCCGCCACTGACGCCACCAGCCCGACCACGATGGCGAGCTTCGCCGCGCCCTGGGCCAGGCCGTCGTCCCGGTTCTTGCGGAGCAGGTACGCCGCGACGCCGGCCGCGAAGAAGGCGCCGGTGATCAGCGCCGCGTCCACCGTATGGAAGAAGCGGGGCAGGGTGGACGGATTGAACACCGCCGCCCAGAAGTCCAGCAGCTCGGCGCGCCCGTCGCGCAGGACGTAGCCGGCAGGGGTCTGCTGCCACGAGTTGGCGACCAGGATCCAGAAGGCGGAGATGGTGGAGCCGACCGCCACCATCAGGATCGAGAACCAGTGCGCCCCCTTCGATACGCGGTTGCGGCCGAAGAGGTACAGGCCCAGGAATCCGGACTCGAGGAAGAACGCGAGCACGCCCTCGGCGGCCAACGGCGCGCCGAAGATGTCTCCGACGAACTTCGAGTACTGGGCCCAGTTGGTGCCGAACTGGAACTCCATCACGATGCCGGTCGCGACCCCGACCGCGAAGGTCAGGGCGAGCAGCTTCCCGAAGAACTTCCCCATCCGCACCCAAGTGGCGTCCCCGCGCCGCCAGCCCCGCCACTCGATGGCGACCAGCAGCCAGGCCAGGCCGATCGTGATCGGGGGGAAGAGGAAGTGGAAGCCGACCGTGAGTGCGAACTGGATCCGCGACAACAGAACCACGTCCATCAGTCCAGCCTCCGGAGAGAAGTGCGGACGTCGGGCTCCCGACGCAGCAAATATGGCGCCGCCGGCCGGACCGGCCAGCGGGGTGGCGGTCAATCCCGAGTGCTCTTCCAGGAGGAGGGCGGACGATTTCCGGGCGGCCGTATATGTTTTGGCGTGCCTAAGACCGTGTTGGAGCAGGAACAGGCGCCGGGAGAGGAGCGTCCGAGCCTCGCGGCGCGGATCCGGCGCTCCCTCGTCGGCCCGCCGAAGGACCTCGCCGACCGGCGCCTCTTCCACCGCCTCTCGCTGATCCCGTTCCTGGCCTGGGTGGGGCTCGGCGCGGACGGCCTCTCCTCATCCTCGTACGGCCCCCAGGAGGCGTTCCTCGCCCTCGGCCAGCACACCTACCTGGCCGTCGGCCTGGCGCTGGCCACCGCGGGCACGGTCATCATCATCGCCTGGGGCTACAGCCACATCATCGAGCAATTCCCGCACGGCGGCGGCGGATACGTCGTTGCGACCAAGCTTCTGGGCGAGAAGGCTGGCGTGGTCTCCGGCAACGCCCTTCTCGTGGACTATGTCCTCACGATCACGACCTCGATCGCCGCGGGCGGCGATGCGCTGTTCAGCTTCCTGCCGATGCCCTGGCAGGCGGCCAAGCTTCCGGCCGAGGTGCTGATCATCCTCGGTCTGACGACGCTCAATATCCGGGGGGTGCGCGAGTCGGTCCTGACGCTCACGCCCATCTTCATTCTCTTCCTCATCACGCACATCTGGCTCATCGGCTACGGGCTCGCGGCCCATGCCCCGCAGCTGCCGGCGACGGTGCACGCAGTCAGCACCGGGGTCCACTCCGGGCTGGGGACCCTCGGAATTGTGGGGATGCTCCTCCTCGGCATGCGGGCGTACTCCCTCGGCGGAGGGACGTACACCGGCATCGAGGCGGTGTCGAACGGGCTCCCGATCATGCGGGAGCCGAAGGTGGCCAACGGCAAGCGCACGATGGTGTACATGGCCGCGTCGCTATCCATCGTCGCCGCCGGACTGCTGGTCTGCTACCTGTTGTGGGGCGTCACCTACGTGCCGGGGAAGACCACCAACGCCGTGCTGATCGAGAAGGTCGCGGCAGGCTTCCCGCTGGCCGGGACGCTGGTCGTTCTCACGCTCTTCTCGGAGGCGGCGCTGCTCGTCGTCGCGGCGCAGGCGGGCTTTACCGACGGTCCCCGCGTCCTGGGCAACATGGCGGTGGATTCCTGGGTGCCGCACCGCTTCGCGGGGCTCTCCGAGCGGTTGACCACGCAGAACGGCGTGCTGTTGATGGGCGCGGCATCCCTGGCCGCGCTGCTGTACACGCGCGGCGAGATCGGCACGCTGGTGCTGATGTACAGCATCAACGTGTTCATCACGTTTTCGCTCTCGATGTTCGCGATGATGCGGTTCTGGCTGCAGGCCCGCCACCAGACGGCCCCCGTCCCGTGGCTCAGGCGGTCGCTGGTCTTCGCCATCGGCTTTCTGCTCTGCGTCACCATTCTGGCGATCGCGATCTTCGAGCGGTTCGCCAAGGGGGGGTGGGTCACGCTCGCGGTCACCGGCACGCTGGTGGTCCTGTGCTTCGTGATCCGCAAGCACTATCGGACCACGTACGCGAAGCTGGGCCAGCTGTACGACGAGCTGAAGACCCTGCCGGCGGACGTGAGCGCCGTGCCGAGGGCGCTGGACCCCAAGGCGCCGACGGCGGCGGTCCTGGTGGCGAACTACGGCGGCCTCGGCATTCACACGACGCTCAACATCTTCCGGTTCTTCCCCAACTACTTCAAGAATCTGGTCTTCCTGACGGTGGGCGTGGTGGATTCTGGCGGCTTCAAGGGCGAGGGCTCGGTGGAGGAACTGCGGAAGCGCACCGAGGAGACGCTGGCGCAGTTCGAGGAGCTGGCGAAGCGCATTGGAATGCCCTCCACCTCGCGCTTCGCGCTTGGCACCGACGCCGTGCACGAAGGGGAGAAGCTCTGCCTGGAGGTGGCGAAGGAGTTTCCTCGCATCACCTACTTCGCCGGGAAGGTCATCTTCCAGCGCGAGGCATGGTACCAGCACTTGCTGCACAACGAGACGGCGGCGGCAATCCAGAAGCGGCTGCAGTGGGCCGGGAAGCCGGTCGTGATTCTCCCGGCCCGCGTCCAGTAGCCTAGTACACCTTCCCACCCAGCGGCACGTCGCGCTCGACGGCGAGCAGGACGACGCGGCCCGCCTCATCCGGCGCCCCCAGCACCAGCACTTCCGAAGTGAAGCCAGCGATGCGGCGCGTGCCGAGGTTGACCGCGCACACAACCAGCCGGCCGACCAGGTCTTCGGGTCTGTAGCAGTCGGTGATTTGCGCGCTGGAGCCCTTCACTCCGAGCGGGCCCAAGTCGACGGAGAGCTTGTAGGCAGGCTTCCGCGCTCCGGCGAGCGGCTCCGCCGAGAGGATGCGGCCGACGCGCAGGTCGAGCGCCCCGAACGCCTCGAGCCCGGTCATCGCATCAGCTCCTGACCAGCACGGCCGTGCGGCTCGCCGTGATGGCCGGACCGTCGGACACGGCGAGGCCGTTCGCCTCGGCCAGCCGCAGGAATTCGGCGAACAACTCGTCGCTCACGTGCCCGCGGGGCTCGGCGAGCAGGACGCGGCCTCCCCGCTTCAGGGTGGCGCCGACCTCGGCGAAGAAGCGGGCGCGGTCCTTCACCTCGTGCACCATCGCGAAGGCGAGGGCGAAATCCACGCGGCCGCCCAGGTCGGCGAGGCCCATCCCGTCGGCGGTCGCCAGCCGCATCTCGACGCGGCCGTCCAGGCCCCGCTTCGCGGCACGGCGCCGCAGCACGTCGAGCATCCTGGCCTGCAGGTCCACGGCCACCACGCGCCCCATCGGCCCCACCAGGCGCGCCAGCTCCAGGGTGAAGAACCCCATCGCGGGACCCGGCTCGAGCACCGTCATCCCCGCCGTCACGAACGGCGACAGGATCGCGCGCGGATCCTGCCAGATCCTCCGCACCGGGCTGGCCAGGAAGTAGCCGAGCCACGGCGGACACACGTCGTGCAAGCGCCTCACGCGTCCCTCCGGCTCACCTTCACACCGCGGCATCGATCATACCGGTCGGGGCCCTTGCGCACCACCGAGGCGCGGCATATACTGAACCATATGGTTCAGTATGCGACCGGCCTCGATGCGACCTTCGCGGCGCTGTCCGAGCGGACGCGCCGCGGCGTGCTGGAGCGCCTCGGGCGAGGGGACGCGTCCATCAGCGACCTCGCGGCACGGTTCCGGATGACGCTCACGGGGATGAAGAAGCACGTGCGCATCCTGGAGCACGCGGGGCTGGTCACGACGCGGAAGGTGGGGCGGGTGCGGCGCTGCCGGCTGGGACCGCGGCGACTGGAGGACGAGACCGCCTGGATCGCGCAGTACCGCCGGATGCTGGAGGCGCGCCTCGACCGGCTGGGCGAGTTCCTCGCGCGCACCCAGGAGGGATGATGAGCAGGACGAACCGGGCGGACGCCCGGCGGGCGGTGCTGACGACGCCCACCGAGCGGGAGATTCGCGCGGAGCGGATCTTCGACGCGCCGCGCGAGCGTGTGTGGCGCGCCTTCACGGATCCCCGGCAGATCGCCGAGTGGTGGGGCAGGGGCCACAAGCTGGTGGTCGAGCGGATGGAGGTTGAGCGGGGCGGCCACTGGCGGTTCGTGGAGCACGCGCCGGACGGCGTACACGGCTTCGAGGGACGCTACCGCGAGGTGACGCCGCCGGAGCGCCTCGTCCAGACGTTCGAGTGGGACGGAATGCCGGGCTGGGTCGAGGTCACCACCACGACATTGGAGGACCTCGGCGACGGCCGCACCCGCGTCGTCACCACCGCGCTCTTCTTCACCGTCGAGGAGCGGGACGGGATGCTGAAAGGCGGGATGGAGGAGGGGATGAACCAGAGCTACGAGGCGCTCGACCGGCTGCTCGCCCGCTAGGCCCGCCGGCGGCGGGGCCCGCAAAGACGAAGGCCCGCCGCGAAGCGGGCCTTTGCCATGACTCCCGAGGAGGGACTCGAACCCCCGACCCGCCGGTTAACAGCCGGCTGCTCTACCAACTGAGCTACTCGGGACCGCGCGCGAATCCTAGACGGGCGCGCCCCGGACGGCAAGGCGGAAGGCGCACGTCGCATCGCGGACGCGGCAGCCTTGCGGGTCAGGCGCGAGAGCCGCCGTGGAGCCGGCCCGGCTCCCTCCGGCGCTACTTGCGGAAGACCGTGTACACCAGGAGGACGAGGCTCGCGATCTGAACGATCAGCGACCAGTCCTGGAAGGTGAGGGCCGCGCGCGGCACCGCCACCTGGTCCCCGGAGCGCATGCCCAGCTCGCGGAGGGTCGAGCGCGCGATGGCCGCGGGCTCGAGGGAGAGCCGGATGTTCTCGCCACCGCGGATGAGCTGCAGCTTGTTCTGGTTGGCGTCGCGCGTGGGACCGCCCGCCAGCGCGATCACGTCGAAGACGGTGAGCGTGGGATCCACGCTGTAGAGCCCCGGCTTCAGCACCTCACCCAGCACGGCCACGCGGAACAGCGGGGTCACCGCGATGAACGGCCGCTGGAAGAGCTGCGAGAGATCGGTGTTGAGCCGCTCGCGGAGCTGCGCGACCGAGAGGTTGCGCACGCTGATCGGGCCGATGAGCGGAAACAGCAGGTTGTAGTTCTCGTCGATCGGGAACTCGCCCGACAGCTCCGGGTGTCCCCACACGACGATCCGCACCACGTCGCCGGGCCGGACGGCCAGGGGCTCCAGCGAGTCGGCGGGCGGCATCGCCTGCGCCGCGCTGGCGGGCGGATTCTGCGCGGGGGTCGGGTTCTGTGCGCGGGCCGTGGCGACGGCGGATGCGGCGAGGGCGGCGGCGAGAGCGGCGGCTAGCGGGGCGCGTGCCATGGGGCGAAGCTAACGGTCCGTGCGCTCGCCGGTCAACGCGCGCCACCATTCCCGAGTACGCTTGCCAGGTAGCGCCCTGTTTCCGACCCCGGCGTCGCCGCCACGTCCTCCGGCACTCCCGCGGCCACGATCCGCCCGCCGTCGGCGCCTGCGCCTGGGCCGAGGTCGATCACCCAGTCGGCGCGCTTGATCACGTCGAGGTGGTGTTCGATGACGAGCACCGTGTTCCCCGCGTCCACCAGCCGGTCGAGGACGCCGAGCAGCACGCGCACGTCGTCGAGGTGGAGACCGGTGGTCGGCTCGTCGAGGATGTACAGCTTGCGCCCGTGCTTCCGGCCGGCCGCGGCGAGCTCGCGGGCGATCTTCAGACGCTGGGCCTCGCCCCCCGAGAGGGTCGTCGCGCTCTGGCCGAGCCGGAGGTAGCCGAGGCCGACCTCCGCGAGGTGCCAGAGCGCGCGGCCGAGGCGCTCCTGGTGGCGGAAGCGGCGCATCGCCTCGTCCACCGTGAACTGGAGGACGTCGGCGATCGAATACCCGTGCAGCTTCACGTCGAGGACCTCGCGCCGGTAGCGCGTCGCGTTGCACGCCTCGCACGGGACGAAGACGTCCGCGAGGAAGACCATCTCCACCTGCACGTGGCCCGCGCCCTCGCACACGTCGCAGCGACCCCCGCGCCCGCGGCCACCCGCGACGTTGAAGGAGAAGGTCGCCGGCGTGTAGCGGCGCGTCCGCGCGAGCGGCGCCGCCGCGAACAGCTCGCGGATCTCGTCGAACGCCTTGATGTAGGTGACGGGGTTGGAGCGCGGCGTGCGCCCGATGGGGGACTGGTCCACCAGGACGACGGCGTCGAGCGCCTCGAGCCCGGTGATTCGCCGCACGCTTCCCACCACCTCGCCCAGGTGCTCCTTCGCGCTGTGGCGCCCCTCGAAGTGGCGCTCGAGCTGGCGGAACAGGACGTCGTTCACGAGGGTGGACTTGCCCGAGCCCGAGACGCCGGTGACGGCAGTGAGCGTGCCGAGCGGAATCGTCACCGTGAGGTCCGCGAGGTTGTGCGCGGTCGCGCCCTCGATGGTGAGCCACCGCGGCCCCGTGCGCCGGCGGGCGGAAGGGACGGCGATGCGCTTCTCGCCCGACAGGTAGCTGGCGGTCAGCGTGTGCGCGGCGAGCAGCTGCGGGTACGACCCCTCGAAGACGAGCGAGCCGCCGTGCTCGCCGGCCCCGGGGCCGAGTTCCACGAGCCAGTCGGCCGCACGCATGGCCGACGGATCGTGCTCGACGGCCAGGACGGTGTTCCCCTGGTCGGCGAGGCGCCGGAGGAGCGCGAGCAGGCGGTCGGTGTCGCGCGGGTGCAGGCCGATCGTCGGCTCGTCCAGGACGTAGAGGGTCTCGGTGAGCTTGCCGCCCAGGGCGTTCGCGAGGGAGATGCGCTGCGCCTCGCCGCCCGACAGCGTGCGGGTCTGCCGATCGAGCGTGAGGTAGCCGAGGCCGACGTCCACCAGGACGCCGAGCCGCTGCTCCAGCTCGCGGAGCACGACGTCGGCGACGGCGCGCTCGTGGCCGGAGAGCGCGAGCCCTTCGAGCCAGGCCGCGAGGTCACGGCTTGTCTGCGCCGCGGCGGCGCCGATGGTCTCGCCGCCCACGAGCACCGCCAGCGCTTCGGGCCGGAGGCGCCCGCCGTGGCAGGCCGGGCACTCGCTCGCCATCTGGTACTGCCTGAGGAAGACGCGCACGTACTGCTTGTAGCGCTTGCGCTCGAGACGGCGCAGGAACGGGAAGATGCCGAGATAGCGTCCCTTCTTCCCGTGAAGGAGGAGGCGGCGCGCGGTGGCCGCCAGGCCGCTCCACGGCGCGTCGAACGGAATCCCGGCGTCGTTGCAGGTTTGCCGCAGGAGGCGGCGCCGTCCCTCGTAGCGCGGCTTGGTCCAGGGGTCGATCGCCCCCTCGGCGAGGCTCTTCGCCGGGTCCGGCACGATGAGGCGCTCGTCGTATTCCAGCACCGCGCCGAAGCCGTTGCAGCCGGGGCAGGCGCCGCGCGGATGGTTGAACGAGAAGAGGGCGGGGGTCAGCACGGGCGCCTCGGCCCCGCAGGAGAGGCAGCGCGGCCTCGCGCTGAACGCGATCGGCTCGCCGTGCTCCGGCACCGCGACGGCGCTGCCGTCCCCCTGCGCGAAGGCGGTGCCGAGCGAGTCGGCGAGGCGCTCGGCGTTCTCCGCGGTCGCCGCCAGCCGGTCCACGACGACCAGCACCCGCTCGGCCTTCCGCAGATCCACGCCGGGCGGAAGCTCGTCGAGCCGCAGCGCCCGTGCCTCCGTGCGTCCGCGCCTCCGTGCGTCAGGTTCTTCTGCCTCCGTGCCTCCGTGCCTCCGTGCGTCCGGCTCCTCGTCCACCAGCACCCGGATGAAGCCCATGGCGAGGAGCCCTGCCACGATCTCCGCGTGGGTGGCGCGCACCACCGGCGGCAGGGGGAAGGCGACCAGCACCGCCCCGCCGAGCGCGGTGAGGCGATCCACCGCCTCCTGCACGGTGTCGGAGCGCACCTCGCCGCCGCACTGCACGCAGCGCGCGCGGCCCACGCGGGCCCACAGCAGGCGCAGGTAATCGAAGATCTCGGTCGCGGTGCCGACGGTGGAGCGGCTGGACGTGGTGGGGTTCTTCTGCTCGATCGCCACGGCCGGCGCGATGCCCTCGATGGCGTCCACTGCGGGCCGCGGCATCCGCTCGAGAAACTGCTTGGCGTAGGTGGACAGCGACTCGATGTAGCGCCGCTGCCCCTCGGCGTAGATGGTGTCGAAGGCGAGCGACGACTTGCCGGACCCCGAGGGCCCGGTCAGGACGATCAGGCGGCCGTGGGGGAGCGCGAGCGTGAAGCCGCGGAGGTTGTGCTGGCGGGCGCCGCGAACGACGAGGGATGTCATCCGTCCGACGCGAAGGCTAGCCGGATGCCGGCGCTATGGCCAGCGCCCCCGCGGCCGGGTAGCTTTCCCCCCCACATGATGTCGTTGCTCTCGCCGCGCATCCTGAAGCGCGGCCTCGAGCTGTTCGCGCTGGTCTCCGTCATCGGCCTGATCGCGCTCCTGATCTACGGCGACAATTGGCATGCGTCGCTGGAGGCCGCGGAGCGCGTCCGGCCGCTGTGGGTCGCCGCGGCGCTCCTCCTCGCCTCAGCAGACTGGTGGGGCGGGGGCGTCCGGATCTGGCTGCTGTCCAAGTTCCTGTACGGGCCTACGCCCTTCGGCGGGATGATCGTGGCCGCCGGCCTCAACACCTGGGGGGCGTACCTCACGCCGTCGCAGACCGGCGGCGGGCCGGTGATGATCTACGCGATGAAGCGCTACGGCGTGCCGATCCCCGAGGCCACCATCGCGTCGTTCATGAGCTTCGTCGGCACCGTGGTCTTCTTCGCCATCGCCGGCCCCCTGGCTATCGTCTTCGGCGCGGGCGGCTCGCTCCGCTCGCGCGGCGTCCCGCTGCTCCATCTCTCGCTCTACGACGTGTTCAAGGGCAGCGCCTGGGGATTCGTCTTCTGGGGTGTGCTGCTGCTGTTCGTGCTGGTCTTCCCCGGCCGCGCCCGCTGGGTGGTGCACGCCGCCATCGGCTGGCTGGAGAAGCGCGGCAGCGCGCGATGGGCAGGGCGGGCGACGAGCCTGCGCGAAGGGATCGACCGGATGCAGGAGTGCGTGGTCAAGTACCTCACGCCCGCCGGGTGGCTGGCGATGGCCGCGGGCGTCGTGACCTCCGCGCTCGCCCACGCCAACAAGCTGCTGGCCGGCTACGTGGTGCTGCGCGCGCTCGGCATCGAGGCGAACCTGGTGGACGTCCTGATGCTCCAGACCGCCCTCTCGTTCCTGCTGTACTTCGCCCCCACCCCCGGCGGCTCCGGCGCCGCCGAGGCGCTGTCGGCGGCGCTGATGAGCGTCTACGTCCCGCGCGCGCTCCTCGCGGTGTACACCCTCCTGTGGCGGTTCACGGTGAGCTACGCCACCGTGATCGTCGGCTCGTTCGTGTTCTTCAAGCTGCTGCACGGGCGGCTCGACGAGGCCGAGGTGGCGGCGGCCCCGGCGGCGGCGTCGTGACCGCGGCCTACCACGAGGAGGAGGCGCTCGGCAAGCCGATCGACGCCCGGCTGCTGGTCCGCCTGCTGCGCTACCTGCGGCCGTACGTCGGGATCACGGCCACCGCGATCGCGATGCTGCTCGGCCTGGCGCTGCTGCAGCTCGCGGGGCCCTACCTCACGAAGGTCGCGATCGACCGCGCCATCCCCGCCCGCGACCTGCACTTGATCGCGCTGCTGGGCGCCGCCATGGCGGCGGCGCTGGTCGCCGAGTTCGCGCTCGAATACGGCCAGACCGTGCTCACCGCGTACATCGGCCAGCGGGTGATGGTGGATCTGCGGCAGGCGATCTTCCGGAAGCTGCAGCGCCTCTCGATCGCCTTCTACGACCGGAACCCGGTCGGCCGGCTGATGACGCGCGTGACCAGCGACGTCGAGACGCTGAACGACATGTTCACCGGCGGCGTGGTCGCGCTGTTCGGGGACGTATTCACCCTCGTGGTCATCATGGCGTGGATGCTGGCGGTGGACGTCCGGCTCTCGCTCGTCTCCTTCGCCGTGATCCCGTTCGTCGCGCTCGCCGCCAAGGTCTTCCAGGACACGGTGCGCGGCGCGTACCGCAGGATCCGGGTCAAGCTGGCCCGCATCAACGCCTTCCTCCAGGAGCACGTGTCCGGGATGCGCGTCGTCCAGCTGTTCGGGCGCGAGGCGCAGTCGTTCGGGCGGTTCGAGGCGGTGAATCGCGAGTACCTCGTGGCCAACCTGGACTCGATCGTCGCCTACGCCATCTTCTTCCCCGCGATCGAAGTGCTCACCTCGGTGGCGCTCGCCAGCATCCTGCTCTACGGGGGCGACCGCGTGCTCGGGCACACGCTGACGGTCGGCGTGCTCGCCGCGTTCCTCCAGCTGGCGCGCCGCTTCTTCCGGCCGCTGCAGGACCTCTCCGAGAAGTACAACATCCTGCAGTCGGCGATGGCGTCGTCGGAGCGGGTCTTCAAGCTGCTGGACGCGGAGGAGACCGTGCGCGACCCGGAGAGGCCGCGGCGCCTGCCGCGCCCGGCCCGCGGGACGGTGGCGTTCGAGGACGTCTGGTTCCGTTATCCCGCACGGGGCGGCCCCGAACCCGTCGCCGATGGGTGGGTGCTCAAGGGCGTGAGCTTCACCGCGAGCCCGGGCGAGACGGTGGCGGTCGTCGGGCACACCGGGGCGGGGAAGACCACGATCATCAACCTGCTGCTGCGCTTCTACGACGTGGAGCGTGGGCGAGTCACCGTGGACGGCGTGGACATCCGCGAGCTCGCGCAGCAGGAGCTGCGGGAGTTGATCGGCCTGGTTCAGCAGGACGTCTTCCTGTTCACCGGCGACATCGCGGCCAACATCCGCCTCGGCTCGCCGGTGAGCGACGCGAAGGTCTCCGATGCCGCGCGGCGTGTGGGCGCCGACCGGTTCATCGAGCGGCTGCCCGAGCGCTACGCGCACCGGCTCGGCGAGCGGGGCCAGAGCGTCTCGGTGGGGGAGCGGCAGCTTCTGGCGTTCGCCCGCGCGCTGGCCGCGGACCCGGCGATCCTCGTGCTCGACGAGGCGACCTCCTCGGTGGACGCACAGGCGGAGGAGCTGATCCAGGCGGCCATCGCGGAGCTGATGCGCGGCCGTACCAGCATCGTGGTGGCGCATCGGCTCTCGACCGTGCAGCACGCGGACACGATCCTGGTCCTGCACCACGGGGAGATCCGGGAGCGGGGCAGCCACAAGGAACTGCTGGCCGCGGGCGGCCTCTACGAACGACTCTACCAGCTGCAACTCGGAGCGGGGCTGGCCGCGACGGCCTGACGCGCGTGCTTGCCTGGCTGTTGAGCGGCGGCTACGTTTTTTTCACCTGTCCGGTCGAGGCTCCCTGGTGGCATTCATCGAATTCGGAGGTCAGCGGCACACGCTCCCCGCAGGCGAGATGCTCGTGGGGTCGGGCGCCGAGTGCCACCTGCGCATCCAGGGGCCGGGGGTCCCGCAGCGCCCGGTGGTGCTGAGCACGGGAGCCGACAAGTCGGTGACGATCCGCCGCGCCGACGAGACCGGGGTCGTCGAGATCAATGGGGTCCGCCTCGGCATGATGCCCCAGCCCCTGCTGCACGGGGACAAGATCACCATCGGGGCCGAGGAGCTGCTGTTCGCGGACGAGCGCGAGAGCGGCAGCACGAAGTACATCTCCGCCGTCAAGCTGAAGGACCTCCAGGCGCCGAGCGTCAGGAGCGGGGCGCCCGCCAAGCCGACGGGGACGACGGGTGGGCGGGTGGTCTCCCTGACCGACGGGCGGGAGTACAAGGTCGAGACGGCGGCGCTCCGGTTCGGGCGCGAAGCGGGGGCGGACGTGGTGGTGCCGGGGACGCAGGTGTCCCGGCGCCACGCGGAGATCGTCGCCACGCCGCGCGGCTACATGCTGATCGACACCAGCACCAACGGCTGCTACGTGAACGGGGAGCGGGTGCAGAACCAGCGGATCCTCGCGCGGGCCGACGTCATCAAGATCGGCGACGAGGAGTTCCGCTTCTACGCGGATGCGGCGCCGCAGGCGCCGGCCGCCGCGGTCCCCCCCCCCGTTGCAGCCCCTGCCGCCGCCGCGCCCCCACCCGCGCCGCCGGCCCGGCCGGCCGCGCCGCCGCCGCCCGCAGCCGCCCCGGTGCCGCCGCCGCCCGCCGCGCCGGCGCACCTCCAGTCCACAGGGTATTTCGAAACGCCGCCCAAACCGGCCGCGCCGCCGGCGCCCCCGGCTCCCGCGCCCGCACCGCCCGCGGCCGCCGTCCCCGCGCCGCCGCCCGTCGCTCCGGCGCCGCCACCCCGGGCTGCGGCGCCTGCCGTCCCCGCGCCGCCGCCCGTCGTTCCGGCGCCGCCACCCCGGGCTGCCGCCCCCGCCGCGCCGCAGCTCGCCAAGTTCCTGGTGCGCTCGGGGTCGATGAAGGGCCAGCGGCTGTTCGTGAAGGTGCCGATCGTGAACATCGGGCGCGCCGACTACTGCGACATCGTCATCCCGGACGACTCGGTCTCGTCGCAGCACGCCAAGCTCACGCGCCGCGAAGGCATCTGGGTCCTCACCGACCTCGGATCCACCAACGGCACGCTGGTGGACGGCGAGAAGGTCGAGGGCGACGTGCCGCTGGCGCCAGGGGCGTTCGTGCGGTTCGGCGACGTGCAGCTGGTCTTCGAGCCCACCGACGACGCGGCGGACATGAATGCGCCCAAGGCCACCCGGACCATCTCCGCCGTCAAGCTCCAGGACCTGAATAAGCCGTCCGGGCCAACCCGGTGATCCCCGCCTGACTGGCCTCGTGCACATCACCTGCGCCGCGCGGACCGATGTCGGACTGATCCGGTCCGGGAACGAGGACAATTACCTCATCGTGCCCGAGCGCGGGCTGTTCATCGTCGCCGACGGGATGGGCGGCCATGCGGCGGGCGAGGTCGCGAGCGAGATGGCGGTACGCACCATCGCGAGCGATCTCGGGAGCTTCAAGGGACTCGGGGCCGAAGAGGCCGCCACGCGGATGATCAACGCCATCCGCCAGGCCAATGCGGCCATCTACGAGCGCACCCTCAGCGAGCACGACAAGCGCGGGATGGGCACCACCTCCACCGTGCTGGTCCTGCACGGCAACCGCTACCTCGTCGGCCAGGTCGGCGACAGCCGGGGCTACCTGCTCCGTGACGGCGTCTTCCACCAGCTCACCAAGGACCACTCGTACGTCCAGGAGCAGGTGGATGCGGGCTACCTGACCCCCGAGCAGGCGCGCACCCACCCCTACGCCAACGTGATCACCCGCTGCGTCGGCGCGAGCGGCGACGTGACACCCGACCTCTTCTCCGGCGTCGTCCGGGCGGGAGACGTCTTCCTGCTGGCGAGCGACGGGCTCACGGGGATGCTGGAGGACGACGCGCTGGCGTCCATCGTCCAGTCGGACGGCACGCCCGAGAAGTGGGTGGACCGACTGGTGGCCGAGGCCAACCGCCGCGGTGGCCTCGACAACATCACCGTCATCATCGTCCGCGTGGATTCGGTGGACCGGACCTCGGGCGAGACCGCCCAGGCCGCCGCCGTCGGCGACCCGACGAACTAGCCTTTCAGCCGGTCAGGCCGGCCGGAGCGCGGTTCACCGGCTCTCGCTTGCAGCACTTCTCAGGAGTCTCCGAGCGGGCAATGAGACCTTACCGTCCTGGCTGCGGCACAGGAGGTACGAGCCGCAGCGCTTGTACCTGGCGCCCCTCGAGGTACACCGAGGTGAGAGGGCCCTCGTTCACCCGGAACTTCCACTCCTCCCGGATGCCCTGTGGGGTCACCCACGCGGCGACCTCATCGGGGGCTACCAGGCTCGCGACGTCACAGGCGGCCATCCCCACCTGCATCCGGCGTTCCGGTTCATGGCTGAGGCTGCCGAGGCCGACACGGTCCCAGCGTCTCGGCATGTCGGCCACGACGGCCACGGTGTCGCAGCCGTAGCGGCTGGTCAGAAGACTCATCCACAGGTCGTGAGACGGCCGACCCCCGCGAAAGGTCCGCTCGAAGTCCGGGCGTAATGTCGCGCATCCCGCTACAACCAACATGGTCAGCGCCAGGCCGAGCCCGACATGAGCACCTAGTGCACAGCAGCTCTTGTCCATACGAGTATCGCCCCACAGTTTTCGTTCATAGACACATACGGGTTTTGCAACAGCCCCGCATTCACATGAGGGTAGATCTCTATAGCAAATAGGTCGCGAGGGTTCAGGCTTGAGAGCTGCTCCGCATCCGCCGGGTACCGGTCAATCACGATTTCCGGCGTACATAAAACCACACCCCAGATCGAATTGACCTTCCTGATCGCCAGGGTGAAGTTGCCTGGCGATCCACGTACCTCCAGCAACGGGACCCCCTCGAACGCGGATTGAACGGAGCTGTGACGCCGGATTTCCTCAGGACCCAGTAGATAGCCGAACCCCGCGAGGCGCCGCTCGTCAATCTCCTCCACGATCGAAGAGAAGTCGGGGCTTGCCGTCACCCGCAGCGTATCGAGGATGGTGGCCTCCGCCATCGTCACGTCCACCCGCACCGTGTCTCGATTCCGGAGGTCGACCGGTTGCCGGGACGAGAAATACCCGATCCGCCGCACCATCAGCATCTGCGTGCCCGAGGGGAGGTCATGCAGCGCGAACCGACCCGCGCTGTCGACCTCGGCTTTGCCGGCGACATCCTCTAGTGAAGCATACGCCCCGGGAAGCAGTCCTCCTCGCTCGCCGCGCACGGTCCCGATGACCGTCGCAAGGCCGCGCCGCCCGGCGCCCGAGTCGGCCGGCCCCGGGACCACTTCCCGGCTGACCGCCAAGTCGCGTCGCGAGATCCCGCGAATGTCCACGAGCACCTCGATGAGCCCGCTCGCGAACGTGCCGGCGCGAGCCCGCGCGGCCAGGAGATACTCGACCGGCGTGCCGCACAGGTAGTACGCTCCGACCGTGTCCGTCGTCAGGGTCCGGCCGGGGCGCTCGATAACCCACTGGCGCGGCCGCTCATGCTCGACCGCGAGCCAGGTGAACGCCACCTGCGCGCCCGCCAGACGATGGCCGGTCTCGGCGTCGGTCACGGTCCCGAAGACCAAACCGCTGTCCGCCGACGCGCGGCTCGGCCCCCGGCCGCACGCCGCTCTCCAGAACGTAGAGTACGAGGGCACGGCCAGCGCGACGCTCACAGAGCGCCCAGAGTCCACTTTCACCTTGGCGACGAACGACGAGAGGCCGATGGAGTCGAGGTCGGATCTCCAGAAGGACACGGCCTGCATGCCTGCGGGGACGCTGTCGAGCACGAAGCGACCCCGACCATCCGTCAGGGCGCTGCGCAAGGAGTTCAGGAGAGAGACCGTGGCACCAATCAACGGCGACTGCAGCAGGCTGTCGTAGACCGTTCCCGTGATCGTGCCCCAACTTCGCTCGGGGCGCTGGGCATGCGCCCGTGCGGGGAGCACGGTGACAGCTACGAGCAGAGCGAGAGTTCCTTCGACGCCTGCGAATCTGCCGGCTACCTTCACGCGCGCCTCCCGGAGTAAGGGATCGCTTCAGTCGCGTGAAATGGCCGCCTCACGGCTCAGCAACAGCAAGACCCGCCCCCAAGATGCTGCCCCGGGGGACTTTCAGCAAGAGCATTGACACTCTCATCAATCATGTACGTCGTCGCAGGGATTGGCGCGCGCGATCTCATCCTGGCTGCCGCGGAGCCTCCGGCGTTGCTCTGGGGCGCGACTAACCCCGCAGCGCGGCCACCACGTCCGCGGCGGCGAGGCTGACCGGCCGCCGCACGAACACCCGGAGCCGGCGCGCCGATTCGACGAGGTCCTCCGCCATCTTCGGCAGGTCCATCCGGCCGGGCCAGCCGCGCTCGGTGAGCCGCGCCACCGTCCCGTCGCTCCGCGCCACCGCCACGTCCAGGCCCAGCATCGCGGTCTTGTAGGGGAAGTCGATCAGCAGCTCGCCGCGCGAGAGGCCGGCGCGCTTCGCCAGCGCGTCCTCCACCGTCTCCAGGCGCTTGCCACCCTGCCAGACCCAGGGGGGGACCTCGCCGCCCAGCTCCCCGGGGAGCAACTCCAGCGCCCGCTTGTAGAGACGCCGCTCGCGGAGCGCGGCCGCGAGGCCGGTCGCGTCGCGCACGGCGAGGTCGTGCATCAGCGCGTCGTCGGTCGCCTCGGCGATCGTCGCCGGCTCCACCGTGCCGCGCGCCACCCCTTCCCGCACGAGCCGCTTGAACATCGCGGTCGCGCTCCGCACGGCGTGGTGCCAGTAGACGTTGCGGTACATCTGGTACTTGGCGAACAGCAGCGACTCGAGCGCCGAGAGTCCCTTCTCCATCACGCCGAGCGTGCGGCGGCCGTCCAGCTCGACCACGACCAGGCACGCCAGCAGCCGCTCCACGTCGATCTCGCCGTACGGGACGCCGCACATCAGCGCGTCGCGCTTCAGGTAGTCGATCTTGTCGAGATCGATCGAGCCCGAGACGAGGCCGGCGAGCGGATGCGGGCTGGTGCCCCGAATGACGGCGCCCAGCGCCGCCGGCTCGGCGATTCCGCTCGCGGCCAGCAGGGCCGGCAGGTCGGCACGCGCCAGGTAGCGCTCGCCCAGGGCCTCGTGCGAGAGGAACCCCGATTCCTCCAAGGCGTGGGAGAAGGGGTAGTGGCCGATGTCGTGCAGCAGCGCGGCGAGCCGGATCAGCAGGGCGTCGGCCTCGCTGAAACCGACGGCGCCCCGTGCGCGCAGGGCCGCGATGGCGCGGCGCGCCAGGTGGTAGGCGCCGAGCGCGTGCTCGAACCGGCTGTGGGTGGCGCCGGGATAGACGAGGAAGGCGTGCCCGAGCTGCCGGACGTAGCGCAGCCGCTGGAAGACGGCCGTGTCCACCACGCGCACGGCGGCGGGCTCGAGCCGGATGTTCTGCCAGAGCAGGTCGCGGACGACCTTCTCCTCAGCCTCGCTGGATTCGGGCGTCGGACGGCCCTCCGGACGCGGTTGACAGTGATGTCCCCGGGCGGCGAATGTACCGGCCCTTGGCGACGCTGGATGCTACGGAGCGGGGGGCTGCGCCGTCAACCGCGCGTGGACCGGCCAACGCCGCCGTGTGCGCCGCGCAAGTCCCGAAGGCAGAGAGGGTTGCAGGCTCCGCGGGCGATGGTTCGCACGGATCTTGCGGCTCCGGACCACCGGATTCCGGATCAGCGACCCGACGACAGCGCCCACGTTCCAGCAGGTGCTGAGCCAAGGAGGAGGCCGTGTTCACCCCGGTGACAGCCAGTACGACGAACAAGAAGTTCCTCGCGTGGGTCGAGGAGGCCGAGGCGCTCTGCAAGCCGGCGTCGGTGCACTGGTGCGACGGGTCGGAGGAGGAGTACGACGCGCTGTGCGAGGAGCTGGTCCAGGCCGGCACCTTCATCCGCCTGAGCCCCGCCAAGCGGCCGCACTCTTTCCTGGCGCGCTCGCATCCGAGCGACGTCGCCCGCGTGGAGTCGCGGACCTTCATCTGCAGCAGGACCAAGGACGAGGCCGGGCCGACGAACAACTGGGAAGACCCGGTCAAGATGCGCGCGACGCTGCACGGCCTGTTCGACGGCTGCATGCGGGGCCGGACGATGTACGTGATCCCCTTCTCGATGGGCCCGATCGGCTCGCCGATCGCGCACATCGGGGTGCAGATCACTGACTCCGCGTACGTCACCGTGCACATGAAGATCATGACGCGGATGGGGCAGCGGGTGCTCGACGCCCTCGGCGACGGGCCTTTCATCCCGTGCATGCACTCAGTCGGCGCCCCGCTCGAGCCGGGACAGAAGGATGTGCCGTGGCCGTGCGAGGGAGAGGTCAACCGGAAGTACATCGTCCATTTCCCCGAGACGCGCGAGATCTGGTCGTACGGCTCCGGCTACGGCGGCAACGCGTTGCTCGGCAAGAAGTGCCTCGCGCTGCGGATCGCGTCGGTGATGGCGCGGGACGAGGGCTGGCTCGCCGAGCACATGCTCATCCTCGGCCTCGAGTCGCCGCGGGGGGAGCTGACGTACGTGGCCGGCGCGTTCCCGAGCGCCTGCGGCAAGACCAACCTCGCGATGATCGTGCCGCCCAAGGGGTTCGAGGGATGGAAGGCCAGCACCGTCGGGGACGACATCGCGTGGATCAAGCCCGCTCCCGACGGCACGCTGCGGGCCATCAACCCGGAGGCCGGCTTCTTCGGCGTGGCGCCGGGCACGAACCGCCAGACCAATCCCAACGCGATGGATACGCTCCGCGAGAACTGCATCTTCACGAACGTCGCGCTGACCGACGACGGGGACGTGTGGTGGGAGGGGATGGGGCCGGCGCCGGAGCACCTGATCGACTGGAAGGGCAATGACTGGACCCCGGCGTCACGCGAGCCGGCGGCGCATCCCAACTCGCGCTTCACGGCGCCGATCACCCAGTGCCCGTCGTACTCCCCGGCGTGGGAGGACCCGGCGGGGGTGCCGATCAGCGCGTTCCTGTTCGGCGGCCGGCTCTCGACGATCTTCCCGCTGGTGCTCGAGGCGCGCGACTGGACCCACGGCGTCTTCCTCGCCGCGACGATGGGCTCGGAGGCGACGGCCGCGGCGCTCGGCCTGGCGGGCGTCCGCCGCGATCCGTTCGCGATGCTGCCGTTCGCCGGCTACAACATGGCGGACTACTGGGCCCACTGGCTGGACATGGGCAAGCGCGGCGAGGTCAAGCTGCCGCGCATCTTCCGCGTGAACTGGTTCCGGCGGGACGAGAGCAACAACCTGGTGTGGCCCGGTTATGGCCAGAACATGCGGGTCCTGAAGTACATCGTGGACCGGGTGCACGGGCGCGCCGACGCCGTGGACGGCCCCCTCGGCCTGATGCCGCGGCACGACGACCTGGACTGGAAGGAGCTCACGTTCGACCGCGCCCTGTTCCGCAAGATCACGGACCTCCGGCGCGAAGCCGCCAAGGGCGAGGTCGAGGGAGTGCGCGCGTGGTTCGCGAAGTTCGGCGAGCACCTGCCGAAGGTGCTGGTCGACGAGCTGGAAGAGCTGGCGATGCGCGTCGAGGGAATGCCGGAGACGTGGCGGGCGGACTGAGAGCAAGTGAGGGGTGAGGCGTACAGGGTGAGAAGGCGAAAAGTGAGAAGTGAGAGGTCTCGGTGAGAGGTGAGATGTCGCGATGCCGCATCGCTCGTCTCACCTCTCACGCGTTCGGACTTCTCACCTCTCACTTCGCCGTCTCACCCCGCACGTCTCACCCTTCACGTCTTCCCGTCAGTCCTAGTGCGCCCGCTCCTGCGCGTCCACGGCCGCGATCACCGCGGTGTTGACGACGTCCTGCGCCTGCACGGTGCGCTGGAGGATGTGCACGGGCCGGCTCATCCCGACCAGGATCGGGCCGATCGCCTCGGCCTTGGCCGTTTCCTTGATCAACTGGTAGCCGATGTTGCCGGAGTTCAGGTCCGGGAAGATCAGCACGTTGGCGGGCCCCGTGAGGCTGCTGAACGGGTAGGTGCCGCGGAGGACGGAAGCCTCGAGGGCCGTCTCCGCCATCATCTCGCCGTCCGCCTCGAGATCGGGGTCGCTCGCCTTGAGCAGGCGCACCGCCTCGGCGACCTTGGCGGACTGCTCGAAGCGCGCCGAGCCGAAGTTCGAGAACGAGAGCAGCGCGACCCGCGGGGTGACGCCGAGGCGCCGCACCAGGCGCGCCGTCTCGGAGGCGATGCGCGCCAGCGTCGGCGCGTCGGGGTCCACGTTCACCGTGGTGTCGGCGACGAAGTACACGTTCTTCTCGACGACCATCATGAACACGCCGGCGAGCACCTTCGCCGCCGGATCCACGCCCACGGCCTGCAGCGGGGCGTGCAGCTTGTCGGGATAGAACTGCTCGATCCCGCCGACCATCGCGTCGGCGTCGCCCTGCGCCACCATCATCGAGGCGAAATACTGGGGGTGCTCGACGAGGTGTCGCGCCGCGCCGAGGGACACGCCCTTGCGCTGGCGGCGCTGCCAGAGCGCCTGCGCGTACCGCTCGCGGCTCGAGGCCGCGCGCGGGTCCATCACCGGGATGTTGTCGAGCGGGACCTCCGCGTCCTTCGCCACGGCCGCGACCTTGTCCGGGTCCCCCACCAGGATCGGCTTCGCGATCTTCTCGTCCACCAGGATCCGGGCCGCGCGCACCACCCGCGGGTCCCACCCCTCGGAAAAGACGATGCGCTGCGGGTGCGCCGCGGCGCGCGCGGTGAGGCCCCGCATCAGCGCGCGGGCGTAGCCGAGCCGCGCTTCGAGCTCCCCGCGGTAGGCCGCGAGGTCGATCGTCTTGCGGGCCACGCCGGTCTTCATCGCGGCCTCCGCCACGGCCGGCGCCTCCCACAGCAGCACGCGCGGGTCGAGCGGCTTCGGGATCAGATACTCCGGCCCGAAGTGGATCCGCTCGACGCCGTAGGCGGTGCGCACGGCGTCCGGCACGTCCTGCTTCGCCAGGTCGGCCAGCGCGTGGGTCGCCGCCATCTTCATCTCTTCGTTGATCTTCCGCGCGTGCACGTCGAGCGCGCCGCGGAAGATGAACGGGAAGCCGAGCACGTTGTTGACCTGGTTCGGATAGTCCGACCGGCCGGTGGCGATGATCGCGTCGGGCCGGGCCGCGCGCGCGTCCTCCGGCATGATCTCCGGCGTCGGATTGGCCAGCGCGAAGATGATCGGCTTCGGCGCCATGCCCGCGAGCATGTCGGGCGTGACCGCGCCCGCCACCGAGAGCCCGACCAGCACGTCGGCGCCCATCAGCGCGTCCTTGAGGTTGCGCGCGTCCGTCTTCTTCGCGAACGCCTGCTTGTACTTGTTCAGGTCCTTGCGGCCGGCGTGCACGACGCCCTTGGTGTCCACGATCGTCACGTGCTCGCGCGTGACGCCGAGGCGGATGTAGTGGTTGGCCGTGGCGATCGCCGACGCGCCGGCGCCGCTGAAGACGATCTTCAGGTCCTCGAGCCGCTTGCCGATCAGCTCGGCGGCGTTGAGCAGCGCCGCGCCAGAGATGATCGCCGTCCCGTGCTGGTC
This sequence comes from Gemmatimonadales bacterium, assembly GCA_049513575.1. GTDB lineage: Bacteria > Gemmatimonadota > Gemmatimonadetes > Gemmatimonadales > JACORV01 > Fen-1245. The sequence goes on along the minus strand of JBEKVZ010000001.1, from coordinate 266,592 downwards.
GTCGTGGAAGACCGGGATGTCCAGCGCCTTGATCAGCTCCTCTTCCACCTCGAAGCAGTCCGGCGCCTTGATGTCTTCCAGATTGATCCCGCCCACCGTGGGCTCGAGCATCTTGCAGAAGTCGATGATCTCCTTCGGCGTGGGCGCGTTGATGTCGAGGTCGAACACGTCCACGTCGGCGAACGCCTTGAACAGCACGCCCTTGCCTTCCATCACCGGCTTCCCGGCGAGGGGCCCGATGTTGCCGAGTCCCAGCACCGCCGTCCCGTTCGACACCACCGCGACGAGATTCCCGCGCGCCGTATACTTGTACGCGAGATCGGGGTCCTTCTCGATGTCGAGGCACGGCTCGGCCACGCCCGGCGTGTACGCGAGCGAGAGATCGAGCTGCGTCTTGCAGGGCTTGGTGAGCGCGATCTGGATCTTGCCGGGGCGGCCCTGCGAGTGGTAGTCGAGTGCTTCCTGGCGCTTAACGGCCATGGCGACCTCAGCCGCCGCGGCCCCTTCCGAGCGGAAGGTCAGCCGCGGCCGGCGTCGAGAGCGTTGATTTTCTCCACGCGTTTTGCGTGGCGCCCTCCGCCGAAGGCGGCGGAGAGGAACGTGCGGACGATATCCACCGCAAGGCGCGTGCCGATGAGCGTTCCGCCGAGCGTCAGCACGTTGGCGTCGTTGTGCTCGCGCGCGTTCTGGGCCGTAGTGAGGTCGTAGCACAGCGCGGCGCGGACCCCGGCGATCTTGTTGGCGGCCATCGCGCTTCCAATCCCCGCGCCGTCGATCATGATTCCCCGCCAGGCCCGGCCCTCTGCGACGGCGCGCGCGACGGCGACGGCGAAGTCGGGATAGTCCACCGCCTGCGCATCGTACGTTCCCAGGTCCAGCACCTCGTAGCCCGCCTCGGCGAGCACCGGCTTCAGCTGCTCCTTGAGCGGGTATCCTCCGTGGTCCGCGCCGATGGCCACGGTGCCTCCGTGCCTCCGTGCCTCCGTGCCCGCGGCCTCGCGCAACGCGATGCCGAGCGTGCCCGCAAGGTCGCGCGCGGCCGGGGTGACGATCGCTTCAGCGGGCAGGTCGAGCGTGCGGCCCGCACGGGCGGCCTCGCGCACGTCGGCCTCGGTGATGGCGTGTTTCCCCGGCATCGGCACTTACGATAACACCGTCGCCCGCTGTTGCGCCCGGTGTCGAGGTGTCGCGCGGGCGTACGCCCGCAGCCGCCGCAGCATCCGCCGGTCGTTGGTCACCATGTCCTCGCCCTTGGGGGTCTCGAGGATCTTGATGACGCCCGCATGCCGCTCGTCCCTCATGATTCTCCGGAACGGTTCGGGGCCGAGCGCGCCCTCGCCGATCAGGGCGTGGCGGTCGCGCCGACTCCCGAGGTCGCCCACGGAGTCGTTGAGATGCAGGCAGAAGAGCCGCTCGAGGCCGAGCACGCGGTCGAAGGCGTCCCACACGCCGTCGTAGTCGCCGGCAAGGTCGTAGCCGGCGGCGAACAGGTGACAGGTGTCGGCGCAGAAGCCGATGCGGCGCCGCGCGGCGCGCGGCATCGCCTCCACCAGGGCGGCCAGCTCCTCGAAGCTGCTCCCCAGCGCGGTGCCGCTCCCCGCAGTGGTCTCGAGCAGCACCCTCACGCGGCCGGGCACGGCGGCCAGACACCCCCCGTACGATTCGGCATTGCGGACGAGGCCCCGCTCGCGGTCGTCGAGGAAGTTGCCGGGATGAGAAACCAGGTACGGAATGCCGAGGACCTCGCATCGCTCCAGCTCGGCGATAAAGCTCTGCCGGGAGCGGCGGCGGAGTGCCGGGTCGGGCGACGCGAGGTTGATGAGATACGAGTCGTGACTCGCGACCGCGCGGATGCCGTGCCGGGCGAGGGCGCGGGTGAAGGCGGGGGCGGCGCCGCGCTTCAGCGCGGGCTCGCGCCACTGGTTGGGGGTCTTGGTGAAGACCTGGATCGCGCTGGCGCCGATCAGCCGCCCGCGCTCGGGCGCCAGGGCGACGCCTCCCTGGGTGGAGACGTGGGCCCCCAGCAGGTCGCCGGGCGGCAGTCGCCGGGTCAGAAGCCCTCCTGGAAGGCGTGGCGGCCGATGAGCGGCACGAAGCGGCAGGCGCCGGCCTGGCGGGTGACCAGCCCGTCCGGCGAGAGGATGCCGACGACGAGCTCCTGCAGGGCGAGATCGCCCACCGGAACGGCGAGGCGCCCGCCGGGCGCGAGCTGCGCGACCAGCGGTTCCGGTATGCAGGGCGACGCGGCGGTCACCAGGATGCCGTCGTACGGTGCTCCCTCCGGCCAGCCGAGCGAGCCGTCGGCGACGTGGATCTCCACGTTGTGGAGTCCCAAGGCGTCGAGCCGGCGCCGGGCCCCGTCGGCCAGCGCCTCGATCCGCTCGATCGTGACGACCTGCCGCACGAGGTGCGCGAGGATGGCCGCCTGGTAGCCCGACCCGGTGCCGATCTCGAGCACGCGGTCGTGCCGCCGCGGCAGCAGCGCCTCGGTCATCAGTGCGACCATGTACGGCTGGGAGATCGTCTGGCCGTGCCCCACCGGCAGAGGAGCGTCGTCGTGCGCCGCGAATGCGAGCGCGGCGGGAACGAAGGGATGTCGCGGAACGGCCACCATCGCCGCGAGCGTGCGCCTATCCTGAACGCCGCGCGCGGCGATCTGCTGGGCGACCATGCGCCGGCGGCCTGCCAGCCCCGCGTCAACGCGCATGTGGAACGGCCCGCGGCCGCCGAATCGCTTGCGGCTGGCCTGTCCGACGGCTAGGTTCGCGCCGAATCGAGGTGAACGAGGGACCGTGGCCGACGTATTCCGCACCCATCTGCTGGTTGCCGGCGAGGCGGCCGCACGGCCCGCAGGCTTGGCTGCCGCGCTCGAGAAGGCCGGGTTCCGCGTGGACCAGGCCCCGCCGGGCAGCGACCCGAGGGCGGCCGTCGAGGGCCAGACGCCGGACGCCATCCTGGTCTGCGTGTCGGGCGCGGGTGCGGCCGACGTCGCCGCGGTCAAGAAGCTGCGCGAGGCAGCGCAGCAGTGGGCGGAGCTGCCCCTGGTGGCGGTGGTCTCGGGCGCCGACGGGCGGGCGCTCGCGGACCTGATCCAGGCCGGGGCGGACGACGCGGTCGCTCACCCGGTGAACAGCGACGAGCTGCGGTCGCGGCTGGAGCACCTGCTCACCCAGCGTGAAGAGTTGCGGGAGCTTCGTGCCACGCTGCGCACGCGCGATCTCCTCTTCGACATCTTCCAGGAAGTCTCCGCCACTCTGCGGGCCGAGGAGATCTTCCAGACCCTGGTCCGGCGGGTGGGCCAGGCGCTGAGCCTCTCGCACTGCTCCTTCGTCCTGACTTCGCCGGGCGCGCAGCACGGGCGCGTGGTCGCCGTGTACGAGAACCCCTCGGTGCGCGACATGCGCGTCGAGCTGGCGCGCTACCCGGAGATCCAGGAAGCGCTGCGCACCGAGCGCCCGGTCGTCATCGACGACGTACGGGAGCACCCGCTGTTCGCCACGATTCGGGACAAGTGGGACGCCCAGGCGGTCGATGTGAACATCCGCTCGGCGGTCGCGCTGCCCGTCTTCGTGCAGGGGACGCCGGCCGGCGTCTTCTTCCTCCGCACGCGGGAGGGGGACCCCGAGCTCACCAGCCGCGACATCGCGCTCGCCGACATGATCGCGAAGGCCGCGTCGAAAGTCCTGGAAAACGAGGAGCGGCGCGCCGCGATGTTCCGGCGCCAGCTCAGCGCCGGGGCGCTCGACGTCCTCACCGGGTGCGCCAGCCTCGACGCGCTCGACCGCCGGCTCCGCGACGAGTACGAGCGGGCCCGCCGCTACCGCCTCCGGTTCTGTCTGGTAGTGCTGGACGTGGATCAGTTCCGGGTTCTCAACGACCAGCTGGGAACGCAGGCGGGGGACCGGATCCTCGCGGATCTGGGGCAGATCCTGCAGCGGGAGCTGCGGTCGCCCGACTTCGTGGCACGCTACGGGGGAGACGAGTTCGCGCTCGTGTTGCCGGAAACCGACGCGCGCGGGGCGCGGAACTTCGTTCAGCGGCTGAGTTCGGTCGTGAGCAAGCACACTTTCCCCGACCTGGGCGGGGAGCATCCGGCGTTCTCGGCTGGCGTCGTGTCGTTCCCGCATCCCGAGGCGCTCCGCCCCGAAGATCTGTTCGCCCTCGCCGATGCGGCGCTCGCCAACGCGAAGGCGTCCCCCGACGACCGCATCGCCATCGCGCTGTCGCCGGGGAGCTAGCGCGCCGGAGGGGGCAGCATCCATGACGGAGGCGTCCGTCGCGCCGCCCGCATAGTGTCCGGCATCACTGCGTTGTTACCGCGCCGCCGAGGACTCGTCGGCCGCGACGCGGAAGACGTCGGCGAGCGCGCGTTCGGCCGCCCGCAGCTCCATCCTGAAGCGCGCCATCAGCGAATCGTAGAACTGCAGCGGCTCGAGGTCGCCGCCCTGTGCCTCGACCGCGCGCCGCACGTCGCCCACCCGCACGGCGTGGCGGGCGACCGCCTCGGCGAGCGCCGCCAGGGCGGAAGCGACCTCCGCGACGGCCTCGCGCCGGTGCGCGTTCCGGCGTTCGAGCGCGGCGCGAATCTGCGCCCGCGCGATGACGGGCGGGTCCCCCGGCACAGCGGGGCGCTTCCTCCTCACTCTTCACCCGGTCTGAGGAGCCTGCCCAGCACGGACGAGCGCTTCCGCGGGAGCCGCTCCTCCAGCTGAGCCTCGGCGCTGCTGACACGATGCTCGAGCTTGAGCTTCGCCTCCCGCAGCCGCTCCACCAGCTCCCGCTCCGACTCCAGCTCCGCGCGCAGGCGCTCCATCTCCGACGCCGGCATCCCCGGCTCGGCGGGGCGCGGAGGAGGGGGCGCGGCCTGGGGGGCGGGCGGAGGGGGGGGCGGCACCGGGGCCGACGCCTCGGCGGGGAACGGTGGCGGGGACGCCGGAGGGGACGGGGGCGGTGGGGGCGGCGGGGGCGGTGGCGGCGGTGGCGTCCACGCCGCACGGGTCTCGATGGCGGCTGGCGGAGGCGGAGCCGGTGCGGCCTGCGCCAGCGGCGGGGCGGGCGGAGGCGGCGTCGCGGTCTTCGCGGCCGGCTCGGCGCGACCCTCGGCCAGGGCCTTGGGCGGCTGCGCGGCGGCGAGCGCGGGCCGCACGCCGGCGTGGTCCGCGATCTCGGTGAGCACCTTCTCCTGGCCTTCCAGCACGTCGGTGAGCCGCACGATCTCCTTGGCCATCTGCCAGAGCGCGTCGCGCTGCTCGCGCTCGCCGTCCACGATCGCCGCGAGCAGCTCGAGGTTCGACACGCCGGGGGCGGGCCGCTCGGCGGCGCGCGGCTCCTGCGCGGGGCCGGACGCGGTGCGCGGCGTCGCGCCCTCCAGGGTGCTCAGGATCGCGTCGCGCGACCGGCCTGCGGCATAGCCCTCGGCGACGGTCCGCAGGACCGCAATCGCGGGCGTCGGATAGCGCCGCCGTCGACCCGTGCCGATCGAGGGGATGTGGTCGAGGAAGGCGTCGCGGTAGTAGCGGACCGTGGATTCCGGAAGGTCCAGCGTCTCAGCCACCTGCTTCAGCGTCAGGAGCGGCTCGTCGGTCATGCGGCGAAGATAGGGCGCGACAGATGCGGCTGCAACGGTGGGCCGCGGCGAAGCGCGGAAACGCAACGGCGAGGCTGCGCAGGCCGCGGGAGCGGGCGGCTACTCCAGTCCGAGAGCCCCGCGGGGCGCCCGGAAATCGCGCCCGCACCGCGGACAGTGCAGGCCGCCCCCCGGCGGCTCGGCGAGCGTGTAGTCGAAGCTACGACCGCAGATGCACTCCGACGCCAGGCTCTGGTAGCCGCACACGATGCAGTAGGCGTCCTCCGGCGCGTAGAGCCGGAACCGCCCGCAGGTCTCACAGCGCTTGGCGAGGCGCTGGTCGGTCACTGGCGGCGGCGCAGCCACGCGATGGGATCCAGGGCCTGGCCCTCCTTGCGCACCTGGAACTCGATGTGGGGGCCCTGCTCGGAATTCTCCCCGCCCGAGAGCCCGACGACATCGCCCTTGGCGACCGGCTGATTCTCCCGGACCTGGATCTCGCTGAGGTAGGCGTAGACGGTGTAGTACCCGCCCCCGTGGTCGATCACGACCGAGGGACCGTAGGTGCCCAGGGAGCGCGCCAGCCGGACGGTCCCCGGGGCGACGGTGTGGACCGGGGTGCCGCTGCTCACGCCGATCCCGATGCCGTTCCAGCGGATGGTGGTGTTGTTGGGCAGCAGCTGCCGCCCGAAACGGTAGACGATGTTGCCGTTCACCGGCCAGTCGAGCTGACCGATGTCGGAGGTGCGGAGGCGGGACGCGCTGGCGACGCCGCGACTCGCTTCCGCGAGGCGCCGCCGCTCGAGGGCGGCGATAAAGTCGTTGAGGCGTGCCTCGTCGCGGGCGAGCTGCGCGAGCTGCTGCTGCGCCCGATCGGCGGCGCGCTGGGACTGGCGCAGGCTGCGCTGCCGGTCCTGCTCCAGGTCGCGGTAGCGCTGGTTCTCCATCGCGCGCTCGTCGCGCCGCCGCGAGAGGGTGTTCTGGAGGCTCAAGAGCTGGTCGCGCCCGTCGGCCGCGGAGTCGCGGAGCGCCTGCACCTCCCTGACCAGCTGCCGGTCCTGGCGGCTGATGAGGTACAGGTACTTGTAACGGGAGAGCAGGTCCCCGAACGACTCGGCCGCCAGCAGCACCTGCGCCGTGTACAGCGGCCCGCGCTTGTAGATCTCGAGCAGCCGGTGCTGCAGGATGGCGCGCTTCTCCGCCAGCGCGTCCTCCGCGATCAGGAGGTCAGCGGTCTTGCGTTCGATCTGCGTGCCCATCTCGGCGATCTGGAGATCCAGCTCGCCCACGATGCGGCCGGTCGTCTGGACCTGGGCCTGCATGTTCTGGACTTCGCTCGAGAGGGAGTGCACGCGGCTCCTGAGGCGCGCCATCTCGTCTTCGAGCTGCTCGCGCTGCCGCCGAATCTCGATGAGGCGGGATTGGCTGTTGGCCAGCGCGGTATCGAGCCCCTGGGAGGGGACCTGCTGCGCGGCGAGCGGGAACGCCGCCAGGAGGGCGGCGAGCAGCGCGACGGCGGAGGCCGCGCTGCGGTCCATCAGACGCTGCGGAGGTGGCGGCCGACTGCGACGAGGCTGCCGACCAGGCCCAGCAGGCCGCCGGTGGCGACCCCGGCCACGGACTCGGCCGGCGCGAAGAACAGCGTCGCGTGGTAGATGCTGCCGACGAGCGAGAAGGTGCCGTAGCACAAGCCGAGCGCGAGCAGTCCGCCGAGCACGCCCTTGGTGAGGCCTTCGAGCAGGAAGGGCCGCCGGATGAAGCCGTCGGTCGCGCCCACCAGTCGCATGATCGCGATCTCGCGGCTCCGGTGCAGCACGGCCATCCGGATGGTGTTGCCGATGATGATGATCGCGACCAGGGCGAAGGCGGCGCCGATGACGGTGCCGGCGGCGGTCGCGATGGCGCGCAGGCGGTCAAGCTTCTCGACCCAGTCGTTGCCGAAGCGGACGTCCTCGACGAACTGGAAGCCCTTGAGCCGGTCGGCCACGGTCGCCGCGGTGGCCGCGTTGCGGTACTGGGGCTTGAGCCGCACCTCCAGGGAGGCGGGGAGCGGATTGACCTCCAGGTCCTGGAAGATGTCCTGGAACTCGGTCAGCTCCCGGCGGGCGCGGGCCAGCGCCTCGGTCTCGGTGACGTGCTCGACGCTCTGGACCTCGGGGAAGGCCTGGATGTCGCTCATCCCCACCGTGATCGCCTCGATGGGCGTGCCGCGGCGCAGGTACGCCACCACCTCGACGCGCTCGGCGGCCGTGCCGATGGCCGCATGGATGTTGACGGCGACCAGGCCGAACAGGCCGAACACGAAGAGCGAGAAGGCGATCGTCGAAATGGACAGCGCCGAGAGCAGCGGCGCGCGCCGGAAGGCGAGCATCGTCTCGCGGAGCACGAGTCTCATGGGGTCGCGGCCGCCCCGCCCGCGTCCTCGGCCGAGTCGTACGCCACGGCGCCGTGCTGCAGCTCGACCAGGTGCGCCGGCACGCTCTTGACCAGATCGAGATCGTGCGTCGCCATCAGCACGGCCGTGCCCGACGCGTTGATGTCCCGCAGCAGCTGGAAGATCCCGCGCGTCGCCCGCTCGTCGAGGTTGCCGGTCGGCTCGTCCGCCAGCAGGACCACCGGGTCGTTGACGAGCGCGCGGGCGATGGCCACGCGCTGCTGCTCGCCCCCCGACAGCTCCCGCGGGTACTGGTGCGCCTTCCCGGCCAGGCCGACCTGGGTGAGCACGCGCATCACCCGCGGGCCGATGGTGGAGCGCCGCGCTCCCGTGACCTCGAGGGCGAAGGCGACGTTCTCCTCCGCGGTCCGGTCTTCCAGCAACTGGAAGTCCTGGAAGATGATCCCGAGCCTGCGCCTGAGGCGGGGGACGTCCCGCCCGCTGATGCGCGAAGACGTGAAGCCGGAGACGCGCACCTCGCCGGACGTCGGCCGCTCGGCCAGGTAGATCAGCCGCAGCGCCGTCGTCTTGCCGGCGCCGCTGTGACCAGTGAGGAAGGCGAACTGCCCCTTGGGGATGTGGAAGGAGACGTCTTTGAGGGCGGCGCCCGTCTTCGGATACTCTTTCGTGACGTTGAAGAACTTGATCACGGCCGCAATCTAGGCCAAACGCTAAACGGCGGCGAGTCCGCGGGCGAGGTCCTCGATCAGGTCCGCCACGTCCTCCAGCCCGAGCGAGAGGCGCAGGAAGCCGTCGGGGATCCCGGCGGCGGCCCGTTCGTCCGGCGTGAGCTCCGCGTGGGAGGTGAAGCGCGGCTCCGAGACGAGCGACTCGACGCCGCCGAGGCTCGGCGCGTGGATGATGAGCCGGAGCGCGCGCAGGCACCGTTCGGCGGCGCGGGGGCCGCCCGCCAGCTCGACGCCCACCATCCCGCCGAAGCCCTCCAGCGTGCGCGCCGCGAGCGCGTGGTCGGGGTGCGACGCGAGCCCCGGGTAGTGCACCCGCCGCACCTTCGGCTGCTGCTCCAGCCAGGTCGCCACCTCCAGCCCGGTCTGGTTGTGGCGCTGCACGCGCACGGCGAGGGTCTTCATCCCGCGCTCGATGAGCCACGCGGCGTGCGGGTCCAGCGCCTGGCCCCAGACCTTCATCCGGCTGCGCACCTCCTCCACGACCGTCTCGGCGCCGGCCACGGCCCCGGCGATGATGTCGGAGTGGCCGTTCAGGTACTTGGTGACGCTGTGGATCACGACGTCGGCGCCGTGCTCCAACGGCCGGAAGTTGATCGGGGACGCGAAGGTCGAGTCCACCAGCAGCGCGATCCCCTCCGCCTCCGCCAGCACGGCGAGCCACTGCACGTCGAGCACGCGCATCAGCGGGTTGGTCGGTGACTCGACGAAAATGGCCCGCGTGTTCTTCCGCAGCTTGCTGCGCCACTCGCGCCGCTTCTCGGGGTTGACGAAGCTCACTTCGATGCCGAAGCGCGTGAACTCCTCGGTGAAGAGCCTGCGGGTCCCGCCGTAGATCCAGTCGCTCGAGAGGAGGTGATCGCCGGGGTTGAGCACGGCGAGGTGGGCCAGCGCGGTCGCCCCCATCCCGCTGGCGACGAAGATCGCCGCCTCCGCCCCTTCGAGCCGCGCCAGGCGCTCGGCCAGCCGCAGCTGGTTGGGGTTGTTCCCGTAGCGGGTGTAAATGGTCTCGCCCTGCGAGCCGATTTCGCGGACGAAGGTGCTGGACTGGTAGATCGGTGGCGCCACCGGATCGTTGGCGGCGCGCGCGGAGACGTCCCCGTGAATCGCGAGGGTCGAGGGCCCGGCGGTGCGGCGGCGCATCCTGGTGCTAGGCGGCCGGGAGGGGGATGTAGCGGCGGTCCGCGCGGATCACGAGGTGGCGGAACGCCAGCTCGTCCAGCGCGGCCCGGGCGTCGGCGAGGGGCCAGGCGAGCTCCGACGCCAGCTCCTCCGCTTCGGTCGGGCCGCGGCTGACGATGCGCTCCCACGCCGTGCGCATCAGCTCGGTCACCCAGCCCAGGAGGCGCGTGGCGCCGCCGCGCTCTTCGGCCACCAGGGCGAGCCCGCGGCGCCGGAGCACGTCGTCGATCTGGTCGGCGTGGGTCTCGTCGAGGCCGCGGATCAGGAAGTAGGTCGGGCGCTCGGCGCCGCCGCCGGACTGGCGCAGCAGCAGCTGCGCGATGACCTCGTCGGCGCAGGAGCAGTCGAGCACCCGCACGGCCGAGAAGTCGAGGACGACGACGGTGACGTCGGGATGCTCCTGGAGGTGGGCTTCGATGCCGCTGCGGACCGCGCGTCCCGTGGACCGGGTCACGAGGTCGCTGTGGAACTCGCAGACGCTCCGCGACAGCACCGCCCTGACGTCGATCTCCGCGATCACTTCGCCTCCGGCGCGGCCGCGGGAATCACCACCTGCAGCTGCGCGCCCGGGAACGGGTCCAGTCCGTCCTTGAGCGGCACGTCCTCGTCCCAGGCGGGGACCATCGCGATCCGCGCCGTGCCGCTCCGGATGCTCATCTTGCCGCCCCACCGGTCGAGCCAGCGACGGATGCCGCGCAACCCCTGGCCGCGTCCCGGGTCCCGGAACCGGCTCACGCCGTGGATGAACGCCGCTTCCAGCGCGCGGGCATCGCCCCAGCGGTCGCCGAACGACGCCGCCTGCGACGGCGCGAGAGTATGACGGAATCCGACGCCGGCATCCGCCACCGCGATCACCACGACCCGCCGCCCGAGCCGGCGGCGCCACGTGTAGGCGTGAACCGCGACCCAGCCTCCGGTGCCGGCGTGCTCCACAATATTTTGACAAGCCTCCGAAAGCGCCATACCGAATCCCACGGTCGCCTTCGGGTCGAGGCCGAGCTCGGCCATGAGGATCGCGGCGGCGCGCTCCTGGATGTGGTCCACGACCTTGTGCACGTCCCCGGCGACGCGCACCGGCGTCACCTCCAGCAGGACGGTGGTTTCCGGTTGCGGCTTGACGCGCGGCACCGCGCCGTGGATCTCGAACAGCGCCTCCGCCTCGCGGAAGAAGCCCGTGCGCGCCCAGTAGTGCGCCACGTCCTTGTCCGCGGGCACGGTCAGGAGGGGCTTCCCACCGTGCCGCTCCGCCAGCGCCTGGCCGGCGCAGAGCAGGGCCACCAGGCCGAACGGCGAGGCCCACTCGCAGGCGTGCGCGTCCACCAGCACGCGAGAGCCGTCCTGGGCGGCGGCGAAGGCGGCGGCGAACTGCTCGAACGAGCGGTCGTCGAAGCTCTGCGGCACCTCGACCAGCGCGGTCATGCCGCGCCGCTCCGCGCCAGGGCCCCGCGCAGGTAGTGCTGCAGGCCGCTGGCGCCGCGGTAAGAGACGTTGCGGCGGGCCATGCGGTTCGCGTCCCGGATCGCCGTCTCCAGCTCCGCCCCCGCCAGCAGCCGCGCGAACAGGGTCGAGCCGAAGACGTCGCCGCAGCCGGTGGGATCGCCGCTCAGCACTTCGCCCTCGCCCTCCACCGTAGCGGTGCGCACCACCGGGGGCGCCGTGCGCTTGCCCGGCGCCGGGCCCACCAGCCGGTCGAAGCCCGGGGCGGCCACGTAGGACGCGCCCCCGGGGCCCAGGGTGACGCACACCACCTTGACCCCGAGATCCACGGCGCGCGCCGCCAGCGCCAGCGGCTCGCCTCCCATCATCCGCAGCTCGTCCTCGTTCACCTGGGCGACGTCGAAGCAGGCGAGCCACGCGAGCGGCTGCTCGAGCGGGCGGTGGCGGCGGATGCCGTCGGCGTGCATGCCGAGGGCAAGGCTGTGGAGGTCGCCGTACAGCGGCCGGTCGAAGGCGCGGCGCAGGGCCTGCGCCGTAGCGAGGTCGCACTCGTAACCGGTGATGAAGTTGACGTACAGCGCGTCCAGGTCGGCGACCATGGGGCCCAGCTCGGCCCAGGTCCACGGCGGAACGCCGCCCTGAAGCTGCTCGCACCACCGCTCCAGGTTGCGGTAGTTCAGCCGCACGCGCGGGTTCAGCGCCGGCACTTCCGCAAAGCGGCGACCATGCGGGGTTCTGGCGAGACCTCGGAGGAACTCGTTCGCACGGGCGGCCATGTCGCGCCCCACCTTCACCAGCGGCACCAGCTCCCAGTCGGCATCCAGCGACGCGTCGAGTCCCGCCAGCGCGTAGCCGATCCCGCCCCACTCCTCGAGCGGGGCCTCGGCGGGGTCGCGGCCGATGATCGTGTCCCAGATCATCGTGCCGAGGACGCCGAGCTTCTTCAGACGTCCCCCCACACCTGGTTCTTGAAGGTGGCGACGGCGCCGATCACGCCGGCGGTGCCGGGGAGCGCGCCCGGGACGATGCGGCACCGCTCGACGGCCGGCTTGAAGGCCCGGCGCTTCACCTCCGCCTTGAGCGGCACGAAGAGCCGGTCGCCCGCCATCGTGACGCCGCCGGCGATGACGACCACGTCGGGATTGAAGATGTTGACGAGGTTGCCGATGCCCGCGCCGAGGAACTTGGCGGTGTCACGCACCACCTCGAGCGCGAAGTCGTCGTTGGCGGACGCGGCCTCGTAGACCGTCTGCGCCGTGATCTTCGTGAGGTCGCCGCCCACGTACTCGGGCAGCCGCGTGTCCACGCCGCTGACGATGCCCTCGACCGCGCGCGCCGCGATCGCCGGCCCGGACGCGTAGGCCTCGAGGCAGCCGTAGTTGCCGCACTTGCAGAGGCGACCGGTGGAGTCGATGGTCGTGTGCCCGATCTCGCCGGCGACGTCGGACGTGCCGTGGTAGATCTCGCCGTCGAGCACGATCCCGCCGCCGATCCCCGTCCCGATCGTGAGGCCGACCAGGTACTTCGCGCCGCGCGCGGCGCCGACCCACCACTCGCCGTAGACCGCACAGTTGGCGTCGTTGTCCAGGGTGGCGGGGAGCCCGACCGCCTCGCTCACCAGGTCCCGCAGCGGGAGGTTGCGCCACCCGAGGTTCGGCGTCAGGAGGACCAGGCCCTTCTCCCGGTCGAGCGGTCCGGGGGAGCCGATCCCCACGCCGACGATGCTGTCCCGCCGCACCCCGGCGGCCTTCTCCGCCTCGGCCATCGAGGCCTGGGTCAGCCGGGCGATCCGGGCGATGACGGCCTGCGGCCCCTCCTCCGGCTGGGTCGGCGTCGAGCGGAAGCCGAGGACCTGCTGGCCGTCCTCGGACACCGTGCCCACCACGATGTTCGTGCCGCCGATGTCCACGCCGACCACGTAGCGCATGCGTCAGACTCCATAGCGTTTGGGGACAATCTGGAGCAGCCCGCGGACCTCGGCCAGCACCTTGCTGATGGAGATCTCGCGCATGCAGCGGTGGTGGCCGAGCGGGCAGGCCGGGGGACCGTGGTGGTGGCAGGGGCGGCAGTCGAGCGGATCGGGCTCGACGATGCGCGACCAGGCGGCGCGCGCGGCGAAGCCGAAGATCGGCGCTGTCGGCCCGTAGATCTCCACGGTCGGCGTGCCCACCGCCGACGCCAAGTGCACCGGTGCCGAGTCGTTCGAGACGAGGAGGCGCGCCCGGGCGATGAGCTCGCCGGCGGCGAGGACCGAGAGCCGCCCGGTCGCGTCGGCCACCGGCGTGCCGGAGCCAAGGGCCGTCTTGATCTGCCGCGCGTCGGTGCGGTCCCCCGGGCCGCCCACGATGGCGAGCCGGCATTCCTGGCCGAGGACCCGCGCCAGCTCCGGGAAGAAGGGCCAGCGCTTGGAGCCCCACTGGGAGCCGGGCGCCAGCACCACGAACTCCCCCTGGATGCCGGCCTCGGCGAGCAGCGCGTCCACCGCCGAGCGCTCCTCGGGGCCGGGATAGATCTCGGGTTCGCGGCGGTCGGGGGCGCCGTCGGCGAGGGCCAGCAGGCGCTCGACCTGGTGCGGCTCCCCGCGCGGCGCGACGGAGTGGGTCTGGAGGAACGCCCCCGGCGCGTTGCGGAAGCCGATGCGGCGGGGGATGTGCGCCGCGAAGGCGAGGGCGGCCGAGCGCAGGCTCGACTGCGCCAGGTAGGCGACGGCGTACCGGCGCCGGCGGAGCAGCCGCACCAGCCGCACGAACGCCGCGATCCCCGCGTCCTTCCCGTGCTTGTCGTACGGGATCCGGTCCCGCACCGCCGGGTTGTTCGCGAGCACCGACGCGGAGGCCGGGAGCGTCACCACGTCGACCGGGGTGCCGAGCCGCTCGCACGCCCGCCGGATCAGCGGCGTGGTCAGGATCACGTCGCCGAAGAACGCCGTCTGGATGATGAGCCCGCGGCCGTGCACGACGCCGCTCGCTCGTGGCTGCGCGGGCAGGCTCGGCCGCAGCTCCGGCCCGCTGGAGCGCGGACCGCTCACTCGACCTTCAGCACGGCGAGAAACGCCTCCTGCGGGATCTCCACGGCGCCCACCTGCTTCATCCGTTTCTTCCCCGCCTTCTGCTTCTCGAGCAGCTTGCGCTTGCGGGTGACGTCGCCGCCGTAGCACTTGGCCAGGACGTTCTTGCGCAGCGGCCGCACCGTCTCGCGCGCGATGACCTTGCTGCCGATGGCCGCCTGGATCACCACCTCGAACAACTGGCGCGGGATCAGTTCCCGCAATTTCTCCGCCAGCTTCTTCCCCCACTCGAAGGCCTTGTCGCGGTGGATGATCACGCTGAAGGCGTCCACCGCGTCGCCGTTGATCAGCATGTCCAGCTTCACCAGGTCGCTCGCGCGGTACGCCGCGAACTCGTAGTCGAGCGACGCGTAGCCGCGCGACAGCGTCTTCAGCTTGTCGTAGAAGTCGAGGATGATCTCGGCGAGCGGGAACTCCCACTCGAACTCCACGCGCACCGGGTCGAGGTACTTCATGCCCTTGTAGACGCCGCGCCGCTCCTGGCCCAGCTGCATCAGCGGCCCGATGTAGTCGGCGGGGGAGATGATCCGGGCGTCCACGTACGGTTCCTCGATCCGGTCCACCTGGGAGCCGGTCGGCATCTTGCTCGGGTTCTCCACCACCACCTTGTCGCCGTTCGTGAGGTAGACGTCGTACTCCACGTTCGGCACCGTGGTGACGAGGTCGAGCCCGAACTCCCGCTCGAGGCGCTCCTGCACGATCTCCATGTGGAGCAGGCCCAGGAACCCGCTGCGGAAGCCGAAGCCGAGCGCGACCGAGGTCTCCGGCTCGTAGTGCAGCGACGCGTCGTTCAGCTGGAGCTTGGCCAGCGCGTCGCGCAGGTTCTCGTAGGCCTCGGGCGCCGTGGGGTAGAGGCCCGCGAAGACCATGGACTTCGCCTCGCGGTACCCCGGGAGGAGCTGCCTCGCGCGGCGGTCGGCGTCGAGGATCGTGTCGCCCGCCCGCGTGTCCTTCACGTCGCGGAAGTTGGCGACGAGGTAACCGACCTCGCCGGCCGTGAGATCCGCCGTCGGCCGGTGCGCCAGCTGCAGGTAGCCCACCTCCGCCACCTCGTACACGCCGTCGTGCGAGCCCATCGCGATGTGCATGCCCGGACGCAGGACCCCGTCCACCACGCGGATCGAGGGGATCGCCCCCCGGTAGCGGTCGTAGTAACTGTCGAAGATCAGGGCCCGCAGCGGCGCGGCCGCTTCGCCCTTGGGCGGTGGCACGCGCCGGACCACGGCCTCGAGCAGCTCGGGGATCCCGCGCCCTTCCTTCGCGGACACGAGGAGGATCTCGTCCGGGTCGGCGCCGATCAGCTCGTGCAGCTCGGCCTTTCGCTTCTCCGGCTCGGCCGAGGGGAGGTCGATTTTGTTGAGGACGGGAATGATCTCGAGACCGGCATCGAGCGCGAGGAAGAGGTTCGAAACTGTCTGCGCCTGGATGCCCTGGGCGGCGTCCACCACCAGGATCGCGCCCTCACACGCGTTCAGCGAGCGCGAGACCTCGTAGGTGAAGTCCACGTGACCCGGCGTGTCGATGAGGTTCAGCTCGTACGACGTCCCGTCCCGTGCGGTGTACGTCATCCGCACCGCGTTCAGCTTGATCGTGATCCCGCGCTCCCGCTCCAGGTCCATCGTGTCCAGCACCTGATCGCGCATCTGCCGCGCGCTCAGCGTGCCCGTCGCCTCGATCAGCCGGTCGGCGAGCGTGGACTTTCCGTGGTCGATGTGCGCCACAATACAGAAATTGCGAATCCGAGAAGCATCCATGGGGGACAGAAAGATAGCGCTCAGCGTTCAGAATGGTTGCCAGACGGCAAGAGGCCAGTGGTTCCCAGACTGCAGCCCACGGACTTCAGACTTTGGCGGCGTACTCCGGGTAGAGCTTGGCCGCGCACTCGGGGCAGATGCCGTGGCTGAAGTCGGCCTCGGAGTGCTCGTGGACGTAGCTCTCGATCTGGTTCCAGTAGCCGCGGTCGTCGCGGATCTTCTTGCAGTTGGCGCAGATCGGCAGCAGGCCGCCCAGGACCTTCACCTCCGCCTGGGCCCGCTCGCGCGCGGCCAGCTCGTGGAAGATGCTCCAGCCCGCGGCCAGGATCGCGACCAGGCCGAGCACTCCGCCCAGCAACGCAAAGACCTGCGTCTGCCGGGCCGAGGATTCTAGGATGGCGAAGCGACGACCGCGCTCGGCGGTGCTGCGCGACTCGAGTCCGCCCGCGAGGCGCCGAATGCCGTCCATCAGCATCTTCCCGCGGCCCGTCGCCACGAGCGCGGCCGCAGGAGCGGCGCCCCTGGTCCGGCGCAGCAAGACGGTCTGGCTGTCGAAAGCGAGTCTCGCTTGCACGAACCGCTCCACGGAGTCGAGCACGCCCGACGCCGACGGGTCGTCGGCCTCGAGATCGCGGAGGTGGCGCAGGGTAGCGGGCAGGTACGGCAGGGCCGAATCGCGCGGGGCCAGGAACTCGTCGCGCCCGGTGATCACGAAGCCGCGAGTGCCCGCCTGGATGTCGGCGATCCGCTGCAGGAACGCGCGCGCCGCGTCCAGCCGGTTCCGGGCCTCGCGCAGGGAGGCCACATCGCCGAGCGTTTCCGTGGCGTTGCGATAGGCCGCCGCGCCCACCAGGCCGATCAGCGCCAGCGCGACCGCGAACGCGGCCGCGATGCGTGTTCTCAACGACAACGTCATAGCAGACTCCCGCCGCCTTCCCCGTCCGCGTCGCCGGAAGGCTCGGCGTAGGGTTCGAGGGCGCTGCGATAGGTCCGGAAGAGCACCGGGGGCGCCTGGATCCTCCGCCCCTCCAGCATCGCCCGGATCATCAGGGCGTTGGCGGGACCCTTCCCCTCGTAGTGGTTGTTCGTGATCACGTAGACGTCCGTGACGCCGTCGGTCGCGCCGAGCGCCTTGATCCGCTCGACCCAGGGGGCCAGCTCCGCTGCCGTGTAGAGGTAGTCGTAACGCTGGGCCGCGTTCTCGTGCTCGCCGAACCAGTGCTCGTAGTTGCGTCCGTGGAAGCGCACGTAGCCGACCGCGCCCGTGGCGTGTGCCGTCGGCGCGAGGGACTGGCCGATCACCGGCTGGTCCAGGTTGGCAAAGCCCACGCCGAGGTCCCGCAGGAACACCAGCTCCTCGGGGCGTCCCCATCGCCCGTGCCGGACCTCCACCGCCAGCGGCCAGCCCGCGAACGTCTCGGCGAGGCGCATGAGCCGCTCGCGCGAGCGGGTGTCGGGCTTGAAGGACCAGGGGAACTGCGCGAGCAGCGCGCCCAGCCGCCCCTCGCCGCGCAGCACCTCGAGCCCCTCCATGACCATCCGGACATCGTCCGGCGTCCACGACCCGGCCTCGCGCGGGACGCTCGCAACTCGCGAGTCGTCTCTGGTCTCTGTCGTTCCATGGGTGAACAGCTGCCACAGCTTCACGGTGAACCGGAAATCGGGGTTCGCGGCCACCCGCTTCGCCCACGACGCGTAGGTCTTGGGCGGCTGTGGGCGGTAGAAGGTGGAGTTGATCTCGATGGTGTCGAAGTACGGCGCGAGGAAGCTCAGGGCGTCGAAGCGCGAGGGAACGCTCGCGGAATACACGTGCCCGGGCGAATCGGGGTACGACCAGCCGGCGGGGCCGACGCGGATCATCGCCGGGCAATATCCGGGCGCGGCGCGCCGGGCGGAAGAGCCGCCGCGGCACCGCGCTCCCGGCAGCACAAGCGCTAGGGGTCGCCCGAGGGGTCGGTGGGCACCCGGCGGCGCACGACCACGGGCGCGGTGGCGCAACGACCGGGTTCCGTGGGTTGGGGCAGTCGGGAGAAGCATCGAACGCACGTGCGCCCGGCGGTAGAGTACGGCCGGGCGCGCGCGAAGTTCCAGCGGGGAGCCGCCAGGGCGGCGGCGGCGCTGGCTATGGCCGCCGACGAATCAGTGTCGGCGTTCCACCACTCCGTCCGGCGGGGCGCGATTCACCGCGCGGCTGCGCTCTCGGCTCGCTGCGCGGCGCCGACGGCGCGTTGCGCGGCTCGCTCCGCGGCGCCGGCTGTCCCTGCCCACGCACCTCCGGGCCGCTTCTCGGCTCGGCGTAGCGGCCCGCGGCCGCCGCCGGTGCCTGGGCTCCGGACTGCGGCGCGGCCCGGTACCCGGGCTCGATGTACACGCCGCGCCCGCGCGGCGCCTCTGGCGACGCCTGTGCTCCGCCGCCGGACGACGGCTGCGCCGACTCGCCGATGTACCGACGCCCCGCTCCGGGCGCTGCCTGCGACTTGCTCGTGCCGGCCTGCGGCGCCGACGGTCCGATCACGCCCAGGTCCGTCACCGGCGCGTACCGCCGCCCCGGCGCCTGCGAAGCGCCTTCGCCCCCCGGCTGCCGCTGGACGGGCATACCGCCCGGGGACTGCAAGCCACCGATGCCCCCCACCATCCTGCGCCCGCCGCCGCCCACCGGCGCCGGCACGCTCCCGACGCCCCCGAGATCCGCCGCGCGCACACCGCGATCGGCGGGCGTGCTCGGGAAGCCGGTGTTGCGCCGGTCACGATACACGACCGACGGCGCCGACCGGTCGCCCGGCTCCCTGAAGACGTACTGGCTCCCGCCGAACCGCGGCCGCACGTACACCACCGCCGTCCCGCCGTAGTAACGCGTCGGGTACCAGTAACTGGGGTAGAAGTAGAACGGATCGTAGTACACGAAGAGCGAATACCGCGAGCAGAACGCCGCGTATGGGTTCCAGTACGCGAACGGCGTGTACGCGTGGCAGTCGTAGCAGAGGAACCGCGGATAGTCGTACCGCTGCTCCACGTAGTAGGGCAGGAGGTGGGTGTCGTAGTCCGCGTAGCCCTCCGGCTCGATCTGTTGCACCACCTGCTGGAGCGACGCGTACGGATCGCCGTGCAGGCGCCCGTCGGTCAGGTTCTGGGCCGCCTGGAAATCCCACTGCTCGTTCTCGGCCAGCTGGCCGTAGTCGAACGGGTCCTGGCTGGCGACGCCGAACACGTAGCCCACACCCGGGTAGTCGTCCACGTAGAAGGCGTCGTGATCGTCCACGCCGGCGACGTCGTAGGTCTCGCCCCCATGCGCGAGGTTGGGTTCGGACGGTTCGCGCGGAAACAGCACCCGGAGCCGGCCATCGGTGTCGACGCGGAAGATCGTCACGTACGCGTCGCGCTCGGTGCGGAAGTAGATGCGCACCGGCTCGCCGCGGTGATACGTGTCGCTGTGCGACGTCCACAGCCGGATTCCCGGCGGGACCGGAGCTGCACGCCGCGTGGTCCCGGCGCCCGCCGGCGCCGCCAGGAGCGGCAGCGCGAGCAGGAGCGAAGCGACTAGCATTGTGCGGCGCACCATAACGACCTCCGGACACATGGTCCGAAGCCATGAAGGAGCAGGGACCGTGCCAGGCACCGCGATCGGGCCAACTGCCCGTTTTTCAAGGAGTTGGCGTGCCTGGAGGGGCGTCCCTACCTTTCACCTGTGTCCTGTTCCAGTGACAGGGGATGGCCGCAGCGAGCGGCGTGAGTAGCCGGCCCGATCTGCTCGATCCGCTCGAGGTCGCGGGCCTCGGCGGGATCGAGCTCGTGGCCGAAGGGGTGGTCGAGGGGTTCCTTTCGGGCCTTCACCGCTCTCCGTATCGCGGCTTCTCGGTGGAGTTCGCCGAGCACCGGCCCTATCAGCCGGGCGACGAGCTGCGCTACCTCGACTGGAAGGTGGTGGGGCGGCGCGACCGGCTCTACGTCAAGCAGTACGAAGAAGAAACGAACCTCCGCGCGACCATCGTGCTGGACATCTCGCGCTCGATGGGATGGTCGGGAGAACCAGCGCGGCGCCTCACCAAGTTCGACTACGCGACGCGGATGGCCGCGGCCCTCGCGCTGGTGCTGCTCCGGCAGCGGGACGCCACGGGACTGATCGCGTTCGACGACGAGGTTCGGCTGGCGATCCCGCCGCGCACGCGCGCCGGCCAGTGGCACGTGGTGGCCCGCGCACTGACGGACCTGGCCCCGGGCGGCGGCACCGCGGCGGAGCGGGCGCTCGCGCGCGTGACCGATCTGCTGCGGCGCCGTGGGCTGGTCGTGTTCGTCTCGGACCTGCTGGTGGAACGCGAGCTGGTGCTGCTCGCGCTGCGCTATCTGCGCCACCGCGGGCACCAGGTCGTCGTCTTCCACCTGATGGATCCTGCGGAGCTCTCGCTCGACCGGGCGGAGGAAGCGCGATTCGTGGACCCGGAGTCGGGCGAGAGCGTCGTGGCCTCCCCGCGGGATCTGGGGCGCGAGTACCGCGCCACCGTGGACCGGGTGGTGTCGGGCTGGCGGAGTGCGCTGCGCTCGAGCGGGATCGGTTACCACCACGTCATGACCGAGACGCCGTTCGGGTACGCGCTGCGCCGCGCTGCCGAGGGAAGGGCCAGGCTCGGCTGATGTACTTCCTCCAACCGCTCGCGCTGCTGTTCCTCGGAGCCGCCCTCGTCCCGCCGCTGCTCCACCTCTTCGAGCGCCGCCGGCCCCCCGACGTCGTCTTCCCCGCCGTGCGCTACCTCCGCCAGACGGAGCGGGAAGCGTCGCGCACCATCCGGCTGCGCCATCTGCTCCTGATGCTGCTCCGGGTGGCGGCGGTCGCCTTGCTCGCGCTCGCGGCGGCGCGGCCGGTCGTGCCGCGGGCGGGCGCCGGACATCAGCCGACCGCTGTGGTGCTGGTGCTGGATCACTCGTTGTCCTCCGGGGCGGTGTCCGGCGGCGTGCGCGCGTTCGACGATCTGGCGGCGCGCGCGCGCGAGACGCTCCTGGCCGCACGGGCCTCGGACGTGGTGTGGCTCATTGGTGCGGACGGCATCGCGCGCCGCGGAACGCGGGAGGAGCTGCTCCGGGTGGTCGCGGGCGCGCGGCCCGATGCTCGGCGCCTCGATCTCTCCGCCGCCGTGGCCGGCGCGGCGAGGTTGGTTCGCGCCTCGGGCTACGCGCAGGGGGAGGTGCACGTCCTCTCCGATCTCCAGCGCACGGCGTTCGGAGCGCCGGACAGCGCGGCGGCGGGGCTTCCGCTGCTCTTCTACCACCCGCCCGGCGACCCGCCGCCTAATCGCGCCGTGGTCTCCGCGCAGGCCACGCCCGCCACTTGGCTCGCGGGCGCGCCGGGCGCGGTGGCGGTGACGATCGGCGGCGCCCCGGCTCCCGGAGCGAAGGCAGCGGTGATCGTGGCGGTCGACGGGAGGACCGGCGGCCGCGCAATGATGGCGCCGGGTGATGTCGCCTTGATCCCAGCGCCGGTCTTCGCGCCGCCCGCGGGCTACTTCGCGGGCGAGGCGCAGATCGAGCCCGACGAGCTTCGCGCAGACGATCGGCGCCCCTTCGCCGTGCGCGTGGTCGCGCCCGCCGCCGTGGTGGTGGATGCCCAGGCGGATCCCGGCCGCTTCGTCGTCGCGGCGCTGGCGACCCTCGCGGGCGCCGGCCAGGTCCGCCTGGGGCGCCAACGCGCCGCCGGGAACGGCGTCGCACTCGGCGAGCGCGCGCCGGCCGGCGGAGCTTCCGCCGTGGTCTTCCCGCCGCACGATCCCGTCGAAGTCGGGGCGGCCAACCGGTCGCTCGCCGCGGCGGGCGTCCCGTGGCGGTACGGAGCACGGATCGAGCGGGAGGACACTCTGGCGGCGGGCCCGGCGGCCCTCCGCCCGATCGCCGGCGTCCAGATCCACCGGCACTACCGGCTCGAGCCGACGTCCGCCGCGGCGCTCGGCGTGCTCGCCCGCGCGGGCGCCGATCCCTGGCTGGTCGCGAGCGGCCGCGTCGTCGTGATCGGCAGCCGCCTGGTGCCGGAGGAGACGGCGCTGCCGCTGTCCCCGCTCTTCGTTCCGTTCGTCGGCACGCTGGTGAACCAGCTCGCGCGCGGCGACGAGGGGATGGTCGAGGCGGCCCCGGGCGATCCGGCGCTGCTGGGGAGCGCGGTCACCGCGATCGGCGTGGGAGGCGGCCGGGTGCGGCCGGTCGAAGGCGGCCGCGCCGTCGCCGCGCCGGCCGAGCCCGGCGTGTATCCGCTCCTCGCCGGTGCCGATACCGTGGGCGCGCTGGTGGTCGCCCCCGATCCCCGTGAGTCCGACCTCCGGCGCGCCACGGCGTCCGACCTCCGCTCGCTTTTCCCCGGCGCGCGCGTGACCGTGGCGGCGGAACCCCAAGCGTACGCCGGCGAGCGGTTCCGGGCGGCGGGCCGCGCCGAGCTGACCGGGGCGGTGCTTTTCGCGGCGCTGCTGGCGCTCGTGGTTGAGGGACTGGTCGCGGCCGGCCGCGTCCGGCGGAGCGCGTAACCATGGCGCTCCCGCGGCTGGTGGCGGCGTTCGCGGCTCTCCCGCAGGTGGACGAGTTGCTCCGGAAGGTGCCGGCCCCGCGGGAGCGGGTGGGGCTCGCGCCGCTGGCGGGCTCGGCGGGCGCGGTGCTCGTCGCGGCGCTCGCCGAGCGGCGCCCGCACGGCCTCGTGGTGGTCGCGACGCCGACGCCCACCGCCGCCGAGCGTTGGCTCGCGGATCTGAACGTGCTGCTGCCCGATGACGCCGTCGCCCTCTATCCGCAGCGCGAGGCGCTCGGTGAGGACGAGCCCCACTACGAGATCGCCGGCGAGCGGGTCGAGACGCTGGAGCGGCTGAATCGCGGCGCCGTCGGCGTGGTGGTCACGACCGCGCGGGCGACGGCCGAGCGGACGCTCATGCCGGCGGCGCTGGAGGCGGCGCGGCTCGAGCTGGCGGCCGCTTCCTCGTTCCGCGACGCGGTCGCCCGGCTCGCGCGCATGGGCTACACGCGCGTGCCGATGGTCACCGACGTGGCGCAGTATTCGGTGCGCGGCGGCATCGTCGACGTCTACGGCTTCGGCATGCCGCAGCCGGCGCGCGCCGAGTTCTGGGACGATGCGTGCGTCGCACTGCGCGCGTTCGATCTCTCGTCGCAGCGCTCGGTCGGCCCGCTGGAGCGCGTGACGGTGCTCCCGGTGGACCCGCGGGCCGCGCTCGACGAGGGCGCGCGCGTGCGGCGCAGCCTCCTCGATCTGCTGCCCGCGGCGGCGCTGGTGGTGGAGGAGGAAGCCGAGGGAGAGCGCCTCGAGGACGAGGTGCGCCGAGCCTGGACCGAGGCCGAGCACCACGCGGAGGTGGCGCGGCGCCTCGGCGAGGAGGTGCCTCCGCGCTCGGAGCTGCTCGTCTCTCCGGATGCGTGGCTCGCCGCGTTGGGCGCGTTCGCCCGCGTCTGCATCGGGGCGCCGGACGGCGAGCGGCTGCCGGTCGGACGTCCGCCCGACGTCGCGCGCGACCTCGCCCGGCTGCGCCCGCCGGAGGGCGTCGAGTCGCTGGTGCTGTGCGACAACGAGGGGCAGCTCGAGCGCCTGGAGGAGCTGCTGGGGGAGGGAGGGCGTTTCCCCGAGCGCACGGCGCTGGCGGTGGGCGCGCTCGCCGGCGGCTTCACGATCCCGGGCCTCGCCGTCTTCACCGATCACGAGGTGTTCCGCCGCGCGCGGCGCATCCGCCGGCCGAGGCGCTACCGGCAGGCGTCGCCGCTGGGCGCGGTCGCAGCGCTGAAGCCCGGCGACGCCGTCGTGCACCTGGAGCACGGGATCGGGATCTACCGCGGACTCCAGACGATCACCGTCGAGGGGGGCGCGCTCGACGTCGCCGCGGTCGAGTACCACGGCGGCGACCTGCTGCACGTGCCGCTGTACCGGATCGACCAGCTGGAGCGGTATCGAGGCGTGGACGCCGATGGCGCGGACGCGCCGGTGCCGCGGCTCGACCACCTGGGCGGGAAGCGGTGGGCGCGCGTGCGCCGCCAGGCGGAGGAGTCGGTGCACCGGATGGCGGCCGAGCTGCTCGACCTGTACGCCCGGCGGAAGGTGACAGCGGGCTTCGCGTTCCCGCCCGACACGAAGTGGCAGCGCGAGCTCGAGTCGTCGTTCCTCTACGAGGACACGCCCGACCAGCGCCGGGCGGCCGACGAGGTGAAGGCCGACATGCAGCAGGCGCGGCCGATGGACCGGCTCGTCGTAGGGGACGTGGGCTACGGGAAGACCGAGGTCGCCGTGCGCGCGGCGTTCAAGGCGGTGACGGTGGGCAAGCAGGTGGCGGTCCTCGCGCCGACGACCATTCTCGCGGAGCAGCACGGGCGCACCTTCGGCGAGCGGTTGGCGGACTACCCCGTGCGCCTGGTCACGCTGTCGCGCTTCCGCACCGCGAAGGAGCAGCGGGCGGCGCTGGCCGACCTGGCGACGGGCAGGATCGACATCGTGATCGGGACGCACCGCCTGCTGTCGCCCGACGTGGTGTTCCACGACCTCGGCCTGATCGTGGTGGACGAGGAGCACCGCTTCGGGGTGGAGCACAAGGAGCGGCTCAAGAAGCTGCGGCTCGCGGTGGACGTGCTCACCCTGACCGCGACGCCGATCCCACGCACCCTGCAGCTGTCGCTCACGGGCTTGCGGGACCTCACGCTGATCGAGACGCCGCCGCGCGACCGTTCCCCGGTCCTGACCTTCGTCGAGCCGTGGGACGACGAGCTGCTCGAGGAGGCGATGGCCCGCGAGCTGGACCGCGGCGGGCAGGTGTACTTCGTGCACAACCGCATCGAGACCATCGACACGGTGGTCGAGCGCATCCGGCGCCTGGTGCCGCGGGCCGTCGTGGCCGTGGCGCACGGGGCGATGCGCGCCCGCGAGCTGGACGACGTGATGCGGCGCTTCGTCGCGGGAGAAGTGGGCGTCCTCTGCTCGACGATGATCGTCGAGTCGGGGCTCGACGTGCCGAACGCCAACACGATGATCGTGCACCACGCGGAACAGTTCGGGCTGGCGCAGCTCTACCAGCTGCGCGGCCGCGTGGGGCGCAGCGACCGGCGCGCGCACTGCTACCTGCTCGTGCCCGACGACGTGGATCGGGCGGCGGAGGCGCGGCTCGAGACGCTGGTGCACTACACCGAGCTGGGCGCGGGCTACCGCATCGCGCTCAAGGACCTCGAGCTCCGGGGCGCGGGCAACATCCTCGGCGCGGAGCAGTCGGGCTTCGCCCTGTCGGTGGGCGTCGAGGTCTACCTGCGCATGCTCGAGGACGCGGTGCGAAGCCTCAAGGGTGAAGCGAGGGGCGTCGTGTCGGTGCCGCCCGAAGTGCTCCTGGACCGGCCGGCGCTCCTGCCCGACGCGTACGTGGCCGACGACGCTTCGAAGCTCGATCTCTACCGGCGGCTGGCGCGCAGCCAGACGACCGGCGACATTGAAGGTCTGCGGGAGGAAATGGCGGATCGGTTCGGCCTGCTTCCCGCTGAAGCCGAGTCGCTGGTGGCCGTGACGCACCTCCGGGTGATCGGCGCGCGGCTCGGCCTCGAGACGATTCTGGTGCGGGGAGAGGACGCCCGTCTGGTCTTCCGGGCCGGTGCGGTCCCCCGGCTCGCCAATCTCACCGCCGCGATGGACGAAGTGCAGTTTGCCGCCGAGGTCCGCCGGGCGGCGCCGCTGGTCATGAAACTGCGCCGGCTGGGCGGGATGCCCCTGCTGGCCGGACTGGTCCGGGCGCTGCCGAGGGCCTTGTCCGACTCCACCTGAGAGGAGCAACGATGGTTCGCCGCTTTGGGGTGCTGTTCGTCCTCGCGCTGGCCGGCTGCGCCGGTTTCCGGGACGCGTTGACGGCCCACCAGGATGTCGTGGCCCGGGCGGCCGGGCAGGAACTCACGGTCAACCAGCTGGCGGCGGCGATCGCCCCGGCCAAGAGCGTCCCGCTGCGCCGCGAAGTCGTGGACCGCGTGGCCGACCTCTGGGTGAACTGGCAGCTCCTCGGGGCCTCCGTCGCCGGGGGCGACAGCCTCCTCGACAGCGCGACCATCTTCGCGGCCAACTGGCCGCAGGTGGCCCAGCGGCTCGCCGACCACCTGCACGACTCGATGATCGTGTCGCGGGCGCACGTGACGCCCCGCGGGGTGGACAGCACCTACAACACGGGCGACGTGCGGTGGCTCGAGCACATCCTGGTCGGCGTCCCGCAGGGCTCCACGCCCGCCGTGAAGGCCGCGAAGCGGCGTGAGGCGGAGGGCTACCTGGCCCAGCTCCGCCACGGGGCCAACTTCGCCAAGCTCGCCAAGCAGAAGTCGACCGACCCCGAGAGCGCGCGCAACGGCGGGTCGCTCGGCCTGGTGATGCACGGCCAGATGGTCAAGCCGTTCGAGGAGGCGGCGTGGAGCCTCAAGCCGGGCGCGTACTCCGACGTGGTGGAATCGCCGTACGGCTATCACATCATCTGGCGCCCGGTGCTCGCCGAGGTGCGGGATTCCTTCGCGGTGCATCTCCGGGACGTGGTCGTGATGCGGCTCGACTCGCTCTTCGTGGACAGCCTGAACACGCACACGGCCGTGAAGGTGAAGGGCTCGGCGCCGGCCGCCGTCCGGGCCGCAGCGCAGAACATGCGCGACGCCAAGCGGAGCGGCCGCGTCCTTGCGAGCTGGGTGGGCGGGGAGCTGACCGAAGCGGACCTGACCCGGTGGATGCAGGCGTTCTCCCCGCAGACGCTGGGGATGATCGGGCAGGCGCCCGACTCGACGCTGAGCCTGTTCGTGAAGAGCATCGCCCGGAATGCGATGCTGATCCACACCGCCGAGGAGCGGCACATCAAGCTCACGGCGGCGGACCGGGATACGATCCGCTCGGCGTACCGGGCCGACCTGAGTGACATGGTCAGGCGGCTCGGAGTGTCGCCGGAATCGCTCGCCGCCGACACCGCAGTGCGCCACAACCGGGCGGAGGCGGTGGCCAAGCGGGTGCAGGTGTTCTTCGACGACATCATCGCGAGCTCGCCCCGGCACGTCTTCTTCGACGTGCAGCCGTTCCTCGCCGACGTGCTGCGCAGCCGCTATTCCTGGAGCATCTCGCCCGCGGGCGTGGACCGCGCGTTCGCGAAGGCGAAGGAGCTGCGCGGCCCAACGGCGCCGGCTTCGGCGTCCGCTCCGAGCGGGACCGGCGCGACGCAGCCGGCGCCCGGCGGGCCCCCGATGGGCGCCCGGCCGCCGGCGGCACAGGCTCCCGCGCCGAACCGGCCGACCCCGAGGCCGTAGGATGCGCTGGCGTGCGGGGGCCATGGCGTGCGCGGCGCTGGTCTCGGCCGCGTCGCTCCCGGCGCGTGCCCAGTCGGCGCCGCAGGTGGTGGACCGGATCGTCGCCATCGTCGGCGAGACGCCCATCCTTTTCTCCCAGCTGCAGGAAGAGATCCTGCAGCGGCAGGCCAACAACCAGCTCCAGGTCCCCACCGACTCGGCCGCGCTGGCGGCGCTGCGCCACCAGGTGATCGAGTCGATGATCGACGACGAGGTGCTGTACCAGAAGGCGCGCGAGGACACGAGCATCTCGGTCAGCGATGCCGACGTGCAGGTAAAGGTGGAGGAGCAGGTGCGGAAGGTCCGCGCGCAGTTCCCGACCGACTCGGCCTTCCGCGGTCAGATCACGGCGGCGCACTTCACGTCGCAGGAGGAGTGGCGCCGCTGGCTGTCGGAGCAGCAGCGGCGCTCGGACTACGAGACGGCATACATCCAGAAGCTGACCAATGACGGCAAGTTCAAGCCGGCGATGGTCTCCGAGGCGGAGCTGCGGCAGTTCTTCAACGAGAATCTGGCGCAGGCCGGCCAGCGGCCGAAGCGGCCCGCGACGGTGAGCTTCAAGCAGATCGTCGTCGCCCCGCAGCCGAAGCGCGAGGCGCGGGCGGCGGCCCTGGCGCACGCCGACTCGCTGCTCGAGCAGCTCCGGCACGGCGCCGACTTCGCGACCCTGGCACGGCGCTTCTCCGAGGACGCCGGAACCAAGGACCGCGGCGGCGACCTCGGCTGGTTCCGCCGAGGCATGATGGTCCAGTCGTTCGATCGCGTCGCGTTCTCCCTGCGCCCCGGCGAGATCTCCAACGTCGTGGAGACGCCGTTCGGCTTCCACATCATCCAGGTGGATCAGGTGCAGCCGGCGGAGATCAAGGCGTCCCACATCCTCATCACGCCGGTGATCGACACGGCCGACCTCGAGGCGGCCCGCCTCCGGGCGGACACCGTCGCGGCCGCGCTGCGCGCGGGGGGCTCGTTCGATTCGCTCGCGGCACGGTACGCCGATACCACGGAGCAGAAGGTGGCCAACGGGGTTGCGCGGTCGCGGCTCCCGCAGAGCTACCAGGTGGCGTTCGACTCCGCGACGGTCGGCCAGGCCCTCAATCCGTTCCTCAGCGACCCCGACAACCCCACGCACGCGAAGGTCGTCGTGGCGATCCTGACGGCGTCGGAGCCCGAAGGGGACTACACCTTCGAGGACGTGCGCGATCAGATCCGCCAGACGCTGAGCCAGCAGAAGGCGTATCAGGGGCTGATGCGGCAGCTCCGGAGCCAGCTCTTCGTGGAGGACCGGCTGTGACGGGCGCCGGTCCCTCAGAGATGCGGCGGTCAGGGAAGTTGCCAGACGGCAAGGGGGAAGTGGTTACCAGCCCGCAGTGATCGGATCGCAGACCAGTTGCCAGTACTTGCGGCTGGCCTGGCCCCGGGCGACTGGGAACTGAGAAACGCTGTGCACTTACCGTCTGGCAACTTCTCTGAACCCCGCCATCTTCAGACCGTCTTCCGAGTGAGGAGTTCCGATCCCCGAGCCTAGATTGGCCGTCACGGTGGGCGATCCGCGAGGCATCGGCCCCGAAGTGGTGGCCGCGGCGCTCCCCGGCGCGGCGGCGGCGATCACGGTCGTGGGCCCGGACGACCTCGTCGAGGCGATGGGTGCCGAGCACGTGGCCGGGGTCGGGCGCTGGGACGGCGGCGGGAAGGCGAGCCTGGAGCTGGCGGGGCGGCTGACCGGACGCGCGGTGGAGGAGGCGGTCCGGCTCTGGAGGGACGGGCGGGTGGACGCGATCGTCACGGGCCCGGGCGACAAGCGCGCCCTGAACGCGGCCGGCTACCGCTTCCCCGGCCACACCGAGCTGCTCCGCGACCTCACGGGGGCGAAGCAGGTCGCGATGATGCTGGCTTCCGACCGGCTGCGGGTCGTGCTGGTCACCACCCACCTCGCGCTGCGCGAGGCGCTCCCCATCGTCACGCGCGAACGGATCGTCGAGATCGGGCGCATCACCCAGCGCTACCTCGCCGAGTGGTTCGGAATAGCGCGGCCGCGGCTGGCGCTCTGCGCCCTGAATCCCCACGCCGGGGAAGGCGGCCTGTTCGGGCACGAGGAGGAGCGCACGCTCGCTCCCGCCGCCGCGGAGCTCGGGATCGCGGGCCCGCTGCCGGCGGACACGGTCTTCGTGCGCGCGATGAAGGGGGAGTTCGACGCCGTGCTGGCGCCGTATCACGACGTCGGGATGACGGCCATCAAAGTCGCGTCGTTCGGCCACGCGGTGAACGTCACGCTCGGGCTGCCGGTGCCGCGCACCTCGCCGGATCACGGAACGGCCATGGACATCGCGGGCAAGGGGGTGGCGGATGCCTCCTCGATGAAGGAAGCGATCAAGGTGGCGGCAGCGATCGTGCAAAGGGTGAGAGGTGAGACGGCCAAGGCGTGAGAGGGATACGTGAGACGTGAGAGGCTGAAAGGCGCGAGAGGTGAGAGGTGCGATGCGGCATCGCGACTTCTCACCTCTCACCTTGTCTTCTCACTTCTCGCTTCGCCCTCTCACGCCTTCGCCTTCTCACCCCTCACGCCTTGACGAATTTCGCCTCCGCCACTCTGCGCCCTTCCATGGCGACAATCTCGAACGCGCCTCCGTCCACGGGGACGCGATCGCCCGCCTTGGGCAACCGTCCGAGCTTGCCGAACAGATACCCGCCGAGCGTCGTGTAGTCCGCGCTGGCCAGCGACAGGCCGCAGCGCGCGTTCACCTCGTCGAGCGCGAGGTCGCCCGGCAGCGCGGCGCCGGGCGGCAGGGCCGTGCCGCTCGGCCGTTGCGGCCCCGGCCGGTCGTACTCGTCGTAGATCTGCCCGACGATCTCCTCCAGCAGGTCCTCCATCGTCACCAGGCCGGCCGTGCCGCCGAACTCGTCCAGCACGATCACCATGTGGACCCGCATCAGCTTCATGTCGGCGAGCACGTCCTCGATCTCGCGCGAGCCGGGCACGAAATGCACGGGGCGCATCAGCTCGGCGAGCGCGGCGGGCGGTTCGCCCGCCGCGCGCAGCGCCGCGAGCACGTCCTTCGCGTGCACGATCCCGGCGATGTCGTCCAGGGACGCGCGCATCACCGGGTAGCGCGAGCGCCGCGCCTTCGCGATCAGGTCCGCCGCCTCGGCGAGGGAGGCGTCCAGCTCGAGCGCCACGATCTCGGTGCGCGGCGTCATCACCTCGCGCGCCGTCTTCTCGGAGAACTCGAACACGCCCGCCAGGAGCCGCGCGTCGTCGCGGTCGAGCTTGCCGGCCTTGGCGCTCTGATCCACGAGCATCCGCAGCTCCTCGGCGGAGTGCAGCCGCTCCAGCGTGGTCGGCGCGCGCTGGCCGAAGATCCGCAGCACGAGGTTGGCGCTCCCCCGCAGCAGCCAGATGAACGGGTTGGTGGCGATGGTGAAGACGATGAGGGGGCCCGACAGCCACCGGCTCGTGCGCTCGGGGTACAGGAGGGCGAGGGCCTTCGGCGCCAGCTCGCCGAGCACGATGTCGAGGAAGGTGATGAGCAGGAAGGCGATCGTGACGGCGACGCCGTGCGTGGCCAGCAGCGCCAGCGGGCCGGGGAGAGCGGAGAACAGCCCCTCGAGGGTGTGGCCGATGGCCGGCTCCCCCACCCACCCGAGGCCCAGGCTGGCGAGGGTGATGCCGAGCTGGGTACCCGAAATGGAGCGGTCGAGCGCGAGGAGGGCGCGGCGCGCCAGCTTGGCTTTTGCGTCGCCCCTCCGTATCATCGCCTCGATGCGCGTGCGCCGCGACGCGACCAGCGCGTACTCGGCGGCGACGAAGAAGGCGTTCGCCAGCACGAGGACGACGACGACGCCCAGCCGCGCGAGGACGGACTGCCAGGACATGTCGGTCATGCCAGGAGCAGCAAACAATACGTGATGGAGCGGTGGTCCGTGAGGGTGCGCCGGTGAGCGAGCCCAACTGCGTGCAGCCGCCGGAGCGGCCGGAGAGCGCCCGCGCCCTCGGCTGGGCGCTGGGGCTCACCGTGCTCATTGCCGTCGTCGAGGGGGTCGGCGGGTTCGTCGCGCACTCCCTCGCGCTGCTGGCGGACGCCGGACACATGGTGACCGACGCCGGCGCGCTGACGCTGTCGCTCTTCGCCCTGTGGATCTCGCGGCGGCCGCCCACGGCCGAGAAGACGTTCGGCTACTACCGGCTGGAGATCCTGGCGGCGCTGTTCAACGGGGCCCTGCTGATCGCGATCACGGTCTGGATCGTGGTGGCGGCGCTGGGCCGCCTGCACCAGCCGCAGCCGATCCGCTCCGGGCTGATGCTCGCCGTCGCCGCGCTCGGCCTCGCCGCCAACCTGTGGGCGGTGCGGATGCTGCACCGCGCGCGGCACGAGAACCTCAACACGCAGGCCGCCTACCTCCACATTCTCGGCGACACCCTCGGCTCGGTCGGCGCGATCGCCGCGGCGGGCATCATCCTCCTGACGGGGTGGCTGCAGGCGGACGCGCTCATCTCGATGGGGATCGGAGCGCTGATCCTGGTGAGCGCCGTGCGGCTGGTGTCGGAGTCGGTGGACATCCTCCTGGAGGCGGCGCCGCGGCACGTCTCGCTCCCCGATCTCCAGACGGCGATCGGCGCGGTGCCGGGTGTGACCGACGTGCACGACCTGCACGTCTGGACGGTGAGCAACGGCATCGTGGCGATGAGCGGCCACGCGACGGTGCCGGATCCTGCCGGCCAGCAGGTGGCGCTGGAGGAGATCTGCCGGCGGGTGCGGGCGTTCGGCATCCAGCACGTCACCGTCCAGCTGGAGCGCGAGCGGGTGTGGCACAGCTGAGGCTTGCGCGGCTCACGCCCCCCGTCTAGCTTGCCCGCCGCCGGCCCATGAACCCACGATTGTAGGCATCCAGCCAGAGCGCTTCCCCGTGCAGATCCGCAACATCGCCATCATTGCCCACGTCGATCACGGCAAGACGACGCTGGTGGACAAGATGCTGCGCCAGGCGGGCGTGTTCCGCGAGGGCCAGCAGGTGATGGAGCGCGTCCTCGACTCCAACCCGCTGGAGCGCGAGCGCGGGATCACGATCCTCTCCAAGAACACGTCGGTGCGCTGGGGGGACGTGAAGATCAACATCGTGGACACGCCCGGGCACGCCGACTTCGGCGGCGAGGTCGAGCGGATCCTCCGGATGGTGGAGGGCGTGCTGATCCTCGTGGACGCCGCCGAGGGGCCGATGCCGCAGACGCGGTTCGTGACGCGGAAGGCGCTGGCGCTGGGGCTGCAGCCGATCGTGGCGATCAACAAGATCGACCGCGGCGACGCGGAGCCGCTGCGGGTGCACGACGAGGTGCTCGAGCTGTTCATGGATCTCGAGGCGTCGCAGGCGCAGATCGACGCGCCCTTCCTCTACACCTCGAGCCGGTACGGGGTGGCGTACACGGAATTGCCAGGTGTCAGGTTTCAGGTGTCAGGTGTGGGGAGCGCCTCAAGCCCCTGGCACCCGACACCCGACACCCGTTTTGAGGGCGACCTGCAGCCGCTCTTCAAGGCGATCATCGAGCGCGTGCCCGAGCCCACGATGGCTGAGGGCCCGTTCCAGATGTTGGTGTCCACCCTCGACCACTCGCCCTACGTGGGGCGGATCGCCATCGGCCGCATCGAGCGCGGGAAGATCCGCGCCGGCCAGATGGTCGCGCTCCTGCCCTGGGGCGAGCCGGGGCTGGTGCCCGAGGGGACCTTCGTCACGGCCAAGGTCGCGCAGTTGCACGGCTTCGAGGGGCTGGCGCGCACCGAGATCGAGGAGGCGTCGGCGGGCGAGATCGTGGCGCTCTCGGGGCTGGAGGGGATCGAGATCGGCCAGACCGTCACGGACCCCCTGACGCCGGAGCGGCTGGCGGGGATCCTGGTGGAGGAGCCGACCATCACGGTGGACTTCTCCGTG
Organism: Gemmatimonadales bacterium; assembly: GCA_049513575.1. Lineage (GTDB taxonomy): Bacteria > Gemmatimonadota > Gemmatimonadetes > Gemmatimonadales > JACORV01 > Fen-1245. The sequence continues at coordinate 233,243 of JBEKVZ010000001.1, read as the reverse complement.
AACAACGGCCCGTTCGCGGGGCGCGACGGCCGGTACGTGACCAGCCGGCAGATCCGGGAGCGGCTGTTCCGGGAGGTCGAGCGGAACGTGGCGCTGCGGGTGGAGGAGACCGACGCGCCCGACACCTTCAAGGTCTCGGGGCGCGGGGAGCTGCACCTCGGCATCCTGATGGAGACGATGCGGCGGGAGGGGTACGAGTTCCTCGTGTCGCGGCCGAGGGTCATCACCCGCGAGGGGAAGGGCGGGGAGCTGCTCGAGCCGTACGAGGAGCTGCTGATCGACGTGGCCGAGGAGCTGGTGGGGACGGTGATGGAGAAGCTGGGCCCGCGCCGCGCCGAGATGACGGACATGAAGAACCCGGGGCACGGCACGGTGCGCCTCGCCTTCCGGATCCCGTCGCGCGGGCTGTTCGGCTACCGGTCGGAGTTCCTCACCGACACGCGGGGAACCGGGGTGATGCACCACCGGTATCTGGAGTACGGGCCGTGGGCGGGGCCGCTCGAGGGGCGGACGCGCGGGGTGATGGTGAGCATGGTCGAGGGAGCGGCGGTGGGTTTCGCGCTGTTCAATCTGCAGGAGCGCGGCAGCCTGTTCGTCCGTCCGGGCGATGCGGTGTATGAAGGAATGGTGGTGGGCGAGCACTGCCGGTCGGGGGACCTGGACGTGAACCCGACCAAGGGCAAGCGGCTCACCAACATGCGCCAGTCGGGGTCGGACGAGGCCGTCTTGCTGGAACCGCCCCGTGACATTACCCTCGAACTCGCGTTGGAGTACATCGAGGACGACGAGCTGATCGAAGTCACTCCGGGCGCGGTGCGGCTGCGGAAGCGCGCGCTGGGCCAGTCGGAGCGGAAGAAGCTGGCGCGGGCCGCCCGGGCGGTGGCCGACTGATGGCGGATGAACGGCAGGGACCTTTACCGGAGGGCACGATGAACGCGCGCAGGGCGTCGGAGCAGCGAGCCGTGCTTCGAGGACGTCGCGGCGACGACGACGAGGAGTTCGAAGATCTCGACGAGTTCAACGAAGACGAGGAGTTCGAGGACGAGGATCTCGACGACGAGGACCTCGACGAGGAGGTCGACGAGGACGAAGAGGAAGGCGACGACTTCGAAGAGCTGGACGAGGAATTCGACGACGACGACATCGTGCCGCGCCGCGGCGGCGGCCGTCCCCGCCGCGAGTGGGACCAATAGGATGGTTGCGAGATGGGGAGTTCCGCGGGGATGGCGCCTCGCAACTCGCCGTCTCGCAACCGGCATTCGGTGTCGGGCCTGTAGCTCAGGTGGTTAGAGCGCACGCCTGATAAGCGTGAGGTCGGTAGTTCAACTCTACCCAGGCCCATAGAGACAGACGCACGGACGCACAGACGCCCTGCTTGAGGTTACGACCTCAGGCGGGGCGCTTCCTTCTCGCCAATTCGCTCCGTGGTGTCGATTCGCGGTGTCGATTGGGCCGCTTGCTGTGTCCCCCATTTCGTGAGGCAGTTTGGGTTAGCTGAGAAGTCAACCTACGCTTCCCAAAGTGCCTCGTCGAATCGGGGTATACAGCAAGGTCCGGTTAGGGCGGAAGCCGGAAGCGATCTTCGAACTCGTCGTATGCAGCCATTTTCCGCTTGACCAATCGCGCCCAGTACCTGTCCGCAGCGTCGTTCCGCCACTCATTCTGACGCCTAGGCTTGCGATTCGAACTCGATACAATTCTGCAGCCGAGAATGCGCGCGGCCTGAGGGATGAGAGAGTCCGGTATGCCCTTTTGTTCATACGAGGGCTCGTTGTGGTGGGAGATCTCTGTTATGACATAATGTGATGCGTCGAAACGTTCGAGAACCAGATCGAAGAAGTCCTCGCTGGGCGCCGGCGGGTTTGATCGAAACACTCGAAAATGCCAGGTCTCTGTGATTTCGAACTCGACCTGCTCGTACTCTAGGAAGAACGTGCGAGCCACGCCGTCACGGCCCACACAAACCAGCTGCATGAGGGGCATCGGAGACATCCCGCTTACGCTCGCTCACTAGGGGTGCGGCCGTGTACGAACCACCTGCGAAGAACGCTAACCACATCCTCCTGAGCGCCCGCGGGCACTCCGCGACCCTCCACGAGCTCCTCGAAGCGCCGCAGAGCGTCAGATTCCCTCTTGTGGACTTCTTCGCGAATACTGTGTACCCCAATTGGGGAGGTGTAAGCCGCCCCGCGCCTTGGGGCCAGGCAGCCTTCTGAGCGATGGCGCTACGCTGTCGTTGGGTCAGCTTCTTGGGGCTCCGCCACCCTTCTTGCTGTCCTTTCGGCCTCTGGTCACGGCTTCCGGCGTTCTTTGCGCGCGCGCCCGGGGGCTGTGGCTTGTCTATCTCCCCGAGTAGCGCCTGGACGGTGCGGTAGGCAATCTCGTTCACATCATGGCGCAGCTTCACCAGCTTGCGTCATATCGTTCCAATTTGGCGAATCCGCAAGCCATCGGCCCGTTTGTCACGATTCAACCTGGACCACTCCCCCTGGCCGAGCGCGCCGCCCCGCTGCGAACGTGCGCCGCGTGACTTGACGGGTGGAGTGTGCCCGGCAACCGGAAGCCGTGGACCGGCAGGAGGCAGACTGTCAGGGGCGGCGCCGCAGCGTCTGACGCTAAATGCGGCTAGCTAGCGGCCTTGACTTTGGCGGCGGTGGCGGCGATGGCTTGGGGTATGAGGACCAGAGGCGAGAGCCGAAGGCGAACGGCCAGGTGCCCCAGGTGTGGCGAACTTTTCAGCCACCAGGGCCTAGTTGGGCACCTGCGATTTGGGCACAAGATCGGAGCTGACCAGATGGAGCAGCAGCGAGCGGAGGCGACGGTCTCGGGAAGTGTGGGCGAGCGCGCCCGGTCCATGGCGGAGCTGATCCGCCAGCTCCAAGAGATTCAGGTCCAGAGAACCGGGCTCATGGAGCAGACTGAGCGGGACAGTGGTAATGGTGCCTGGCGTGATTGCATGGCGGCCCTCGACTCTCACGCGCTGGAGCTTCGCAACGAGATCCGGAAGCTCACCGCGAAACGGCCCCTCGTCGCGGTGAAACGCCACCGGCTTTTGGGCGGCAGTTATACCGAGTACGTCGAGCAGCCAGAGGAGCCGGAGGCTGAGGAGGGAACGCCCGCCAGCGAGCAGCCCAAGCAGGGCAGTTTCTGGTGGCATAGGCGGTGAGCCTGAGCATCCCACCACCGGCCCCCTCAGTCGATGCGAATGCCATTGAGGTTCCGCAGCCGTGCGGCAAGGGCCGGTGAGTCAGGGGACGGAGCGGGTCACGATCGCGGTCCTGGCACGGCTGTTGTGTGACAGCCGGGCGGAAGCGATGGGCGGGTCGTACGCCAAGGAGCCGTGCGACGTGTGTCGGCGGCAGGCGGTCTTGATCCTGGACCGGCTCGACAAGGCGGGCGTGCGCGCGCCGGGCGGCGAGGACCCGAGCCCGAAGAAGACCAAGTGACTACGGAGATCGTATGCCGAAGCTGAGCAAGGAAGACCACGAAGCCGTGTTGCGCTACATAGTGGGCCTAGACGAATACATCCGTGTCGCAATGGGAGGGCTCGACCGCAAGAACCAAACGCAGGCCGCTGTCTGGAACCAACTCGATCTTGCGATCGCCCGCCTTAAAGCCCTTTCCGCCTTTCTGACCCTCGGGGCCGAGAAGTAGAGGATACCCTCAAACTAGGACACTACCAATCGGCAGTGGGTCAGGTTCGATGTTACAAGCAGACCAGTCGGCGCTCACCGCTCGACCACGCCGACCCAGAGCCAGAACGGCTGGGGCTCGGCGACCCAGCGGTAGAAGCCGAGTGGATATTCGCGGCGCTCGTCTGGGGCGGCTGGAGGCTGCCAGCGGGCCCCACGGTGGGGCCCGCCAACGACGGCGGCGAGGCCGTCAGGCTCGGGCAAGGATCCGATCACGTGTGTGGGTCCGGTTGAATGTTACGAAGCTAGCTGGTCCGGCGGCGCGCCTTGGCGGCGGCGCGAGCGATCTGCTTCCGGCGCTTGGCGCTTAGCTTTTTGGCCCTGGCGGTTCCGCCCTTCTTCCCGCCCTTCCTGCCCCGCTTGACCGCCTCAGGGTTCTTCTCGCCCTCTCCGGGCGGTAGTGGCTTGTCTATCTCCCGGAGTAACGCCTGGACGGTCCGGAAGGCGACCTCGTTCACATCATGGCGAAGCTTCACGGGCTTGCGTGACATGACCCCAAGTTAAACCGTTACCCCGTTACCGGCCCGCCCCGTCGAGCTTTGTAACACCTCAACCTGACCCAGTACCGAGCACTGCGCTGTGCCTAAACACCGAGCCGGCGCCGCGTCGTCAGCTCTTCTGTGCCGTCCGGGCGTAGAAGACGGAAGGCAGCTGCCGAGTGCGGCGGGACTTGCACTTCGGGCAGGCCGGCGCCCGGCTGGTGTGCTCGCTGATCCGCTGCACCACCGAGAACCGCTTCCCGCACTTCGCGCACTTGTAGTCGTATGTCGGCATGGCGAGTTCCTCCCGAAAAGTACAGACCGGGTACATCGGTAACACCTCAAACCGGGAACATGGGCCGCGGTACGGATAGTGGACCTTGCCCCAGTCGACTAACTCCCCCGCTTCTTGGGTTCCCGGTTCGCTAGGATCGAGGCCGCCAGTTCGTTCTCCTTCGTGTGTTCATGCCAGCGCATTCCTAAATACTGAACACCTTTGCTCCGGCAGGCGGCGAGAACTCGCCGATCTCGTCCGCGAAGCCACATCCCACGGCTTCCTGCGCAGCGAACACAAGATCCCGGCCGTCGAGTTGAGTCCATTGCGCATCGGTGAGCCTTAGATGCGCGCGGAGGATGGCCTCGGTGCGCCGGTCGTCAATCGCCATACTCTCGGCGATGGCATGAACTTGTCCGGCTGTGGGCGACTGGCTGCTGGTGAGGACAGTACGGTGCACCATGAAGGTTGCCTGTGCGGACGCCTTGCGTGTTCTCGCGCCGAGATAGGCTACTGTGGCTGCCGACGCTACCGACCCGACGTTGTAAATCGTGAGGGGAAGTGGTAAGGACTTGAAGAAGTTGTAGAGACATACGCCATCGCCGACGGACCCACCTTCCGACTGGAATAGGAGATGGAGTCGCGTCGCCCCCTGAGTCATGGCGGTGGCGGTCGCTTGGATAATGCGACCGACGGCTGGGGTATCAATGTTGCTCGCAAAGGCCGCGTACACCTCCAGCGGCCCCCGGCCGCCAGTCACATTATGCCTCCAATACCTCGTGCGCCCGCCGAGGGAATAGCCGCCAGCAGGGCTTCCGCCGGGCCGGTAAGCGTTGCTGCGCCGGCCGAGGGTGGCTGCTGGCTCTGCACCGCCGGCGCGCCGCTGAGCACGTGCCCATCGAGCCACTCCCCGAACTGGCGATCCAGCTCCACCGGCGCGGTCTCGCCGACTTGCGGGCTCACCATCCATCGTTTGCCAGCGAGCATCAGATACCAGCTGGGCAGCATCTCGGGCTGGTGGCGCTTCTCGTCGGCGGGTTGCCCCTCATACGAGACAAAATGAAAGGAGTGTCCTCGATGGACGAGGTGGTGCTGCTGCGTCTTGTAGGTGTTCATCGTGCCTTAGTAGGCCGGGCTAGAGAGGAAGGAGTAGTACGTGCCCGGCCTAATGGGACGATGTAAGCTAGCTCACTCTGGGGGGTTCCGCTTGAGTGGTCAACGGTGCGGATCGTCACTATCGTCGGCGGGCCATCCCAGACTGCGCGCGATGTCTAGTACGGAGGCGTAAAGCGCACGTCAAGCCGGATCCATGCCTGGTGTCGATTGTGGTGTCGGTTCAGGCCATCGCCTTGCCGTAGCTGGGCCCAGGTCCGTCGGACAGATCGCGCAGAATGTCCTGGTTTTCTGGCATCTTGCCGGACCGGCCTGCGCATCACAACCGGCCCCTCCGCGCCAGCCTCCAGGACACCACGACCAGCACCAGGGAAATCACCAAGCACGCGGTTGTGATGCCGCGAACCACCACGTCGGGGCGACCAGCTGGGTAGACTCCTCGCAGAACCACCGCCGCCGCGGCGGAGAACATGGCAACAATGCGCAGCGGCCAAGCCCTGAGCTGGTGACGGGTCTGGGGATCAAGCACGATCACCGCGCGCCAACGCCTCACGGCAGCACCGACCAGCTCGGCGATGAGGAGCGTTCCCACCACGACAAAGAGAATGCTGAGCCAGAGAGACACGGAGTGACGCCCTCAGGTGTTCGCCGTTCCTGCTAAGCGAAGTACGTATCACGACTCGCGTGCAAGGAGCCGACCGGCCCAGACCGGGAAATCGTTTTCGGAAGGCGGCTATGCTAGCCGAGCTTTATGCATTCCTTGCAGCGCAGCTTGCCCCAGGTTCCGCTCAGACGATCCCTGGGCTGGATGCGCTTTCCCTCCGGGCAGTTGTCGTGGTCGTGATACACATTCCGGTGCTCGGGCGGATACTCATGCGCATTCGTATGGTACGGCGCGACCTTCATAGTGCCCCCTCGCGGTGGTTGACCGTCGGCGAGAGAAGATACCGGCTACCGGCGCCTTGGTTGGCTGTTGACGGAAGCCGCACGACGTAACGTGGGCCGCGGGATCGTCGCGGCTATTGACGTTTCTTCGTTGCCAGGTAGTCCCGATAGCGCGGCTTATCAATCGCGAAGCCAAGGGCGCAATCGACGTGGTTAGGCATTGATGTGGCAAAAATGGACCCAAGCGGATCGGCGCACCCGGGGATTAGAATCTGCGTTGACTCACCTGGCCCTATTGGTACGGATTCGGCGAAGAAGAATTTCCGGGTTACGGTTCCACCGACGGTAACATCACACCCGAAACGCGCGACGATCAGCTTGAGGAGCTCCAAGGGGGCGATCTTTCTAATCGCTGGCGCGAAGTCTTCGTAGACCTTCAGATCGGCAGTAAATGTGATTTGACCGGGAACGGCGTTATGGGTCATTACCAGCACCATGGTCGGTGGCCGCGGGCGTGGTGCGTACTTGGTCTGAAGCCACACGCGGAGTTGGCCGTGCTCAATGACGTGTGTTTGATCCGGCGTGTGCACAACATCGAGCACATGGATCTTGGTCAGGAAGGTTACCTGATAGTATTCGTCGAACACGTCACCGAAGAACATGTGCTCCATTGTTCACCCGGTCGCGTGGCATAGTCAGAGGGCCATCACCATTCCGACGTACTTCCTCAGGACGTTGATCAGGTTGTTGGCCAGCGCGTAGGCGTGGGCGATCTCGATAAACTCGTCCGAGCTGTGGTTGCGGACCGCCTTCTCCGCGTCGTGGAATGCCTGGCGCACCAGTCGGTGGCTCCCCGCAATCTCGTCACGCTGCTCCTTCGTAAGATCGACCACCAGCCCCCTCCCCTCCCCGGGCACATGGTGGCAATCTAACCCATCCGCAAGGCTCTAGCCCGTTTGTCACGGTTCAAACTGGACCACTACCAAAGCTTGACGGGGGGCGCTGGTAACGTCCTAACCGTTTACATTGATGGGGATGAATCCAATGCGCTTTCAGAAGGTCGCGGCCGTCCTCACCGACCTAGAAGCCGATGCAGACTTCAAGCGCCTGTTGGGTACGCTTGATCCGGCTTCCCGGGAATTCCACAGAGATATTGAGCGAGTCCGGCGTGTCTGCTTCCAACTGGAACTGGCAGCGGTAGTTCCAGCCGACCGATCGGTGGAAGAATCCCTTCAACGGCTCGATGGGATGTGCACCGGACACTTGGCCCGGTTCGAACGGTTCCTCCTAATGGCGCTAGCTGAACTTCATGCCAACTGACCGCGACGCCGACAAGCTCCGACCGGAGTGTCCGTTCCTGTGTCCGTTGGGGACGGTTTCTTACTGTATGATCGGGAAGCGTGCCGGGCAACTTCCGCACGCCGCCTGTGTTTTCCGGCATCTTGCCGTCATTCGGGGAATGTGTTGAACGACTGATAAGCGTGAGGTCGGTAGTTCAACTCTACCCAGGCCCATTGTCCGCAGACCGACGCCCTGCTTGAGGTTGCGACCTCGGGCAGGGCGTCGTGCTTTCCTCGCAATGCCTCATGGTGTCGATTCGCGGTCTCGATGCGGGCGCTCCAGCACGCCTGGACCGCTCGAGTTCCCGCCGCAGACTGTGCCAGGGGCGTCGGCGACGCCGAATCCTGCCACGGTAGCCCACTCAGCTCTCCTGGCAGCGCTCTCCGTGGAGTGCAATATTGACCCAGCCCTTTCCCGGGGAACCGATGATTCGACCAGGAGTTCGGCCGCCGCCGTCGCTCGTCTCAGTGCTCTTCATCGTGGCGATCGCCAATACGCCAGCGGCCGGTCAGGGCACCCGCCTCCTACGGCAGCCCACCGTCAGCGCAACATCCATCGCGTTCGAGTATGGCGGTGACCTGTGGATCGTAGGTCGCGAAGGCGGCGAGGCGCGCCGCCTCACCAGCACGCCCGCGGTCGAGAGCGACCCGTATCTCTCCCCTGACGGCCAGTCGCTCGCCTTTACCTCGAACCGCTCGGGCGCGCCGTCCGTGTACGTCATGCCCGCCGAGGGCGGCGACCCGCGACGCCTGACCTGGAACCCGGCGCCGGCCTTCGCCCGGGGCTGGACCCCCGACGGCAAGGCGGTGCTGTTCGCGTCGAGCCGGAGCACCGGTCCCGTCGGCTACAACCGATTGTGGACAGTTCCTCTGGACGGCGGTCCGGCGACGCTCCTGCCTGAGCCGATGGCGATGCGCGGCGCCTTCTCCCCCGACGGCAAGCGCATCGTGGTGGACCGCGTGAGCCGCTGGGACGTGGAATTTCGCAACTACCGCGGCGGGCAGAACACGCCGCTCACGATCCTCGATCTCGCGAGCCTTGCCGAGACGCGCCTCCCGAACGAGCGGACCACCGACGTCTATCCGGTCTGGCTGGGCGATACGATCTACTTCCTGTCGGACCGCGACTACGCTGCGAACGTATGGGCCTACGACACGCGCACCGGCGCGCTCCAGCAAGTCACGCACGAGACTGACGCCGACATCAAGACCCTCTCGGGCGGTGCGGGCGTGCTGGTGTTCGAGCAGGACGGTTACCTCCACACGCTGGACCCCGCCACGGGACAAAGCCGCCGGCTCGAGATCACCGTGCACGCCGACTTCCCTTGGGCGATGCCTCACTGGGCTGACGTCACCCGTTCGATCGCTTCGGCGTCGCTTTCGGCGACCGGGAAGCGAGCGCTGTTTGAGGCGCGCGGGGAGATCTTCACGGTCCCCGTCGAAAAGGGCGACGCGCGCAACCTCACGCGCTCTCCCGGCGCCGCCGACCGCGCACCGGTCTGGTCCCCGGACGGCGAGCAGGTAGCCTGGTTCTCCGACTCGGGCTCCGGGTACCGCCTCCTGGTCGGCGACCAGAGCGGGCTCACGCCGCCGCGCGCGATCGACCTCGGTGAGTCGAAGCTGGGATGGGCGCCGGCGTGGTCCCCCGATGGAAAGCGCATCGCGTTCGTGGACGATCGCGCACGCCTCAAGGTGATGGACGTCGCGACTGGGCGCATCACCACGGCTGACACCGACGGCGTGTACGACCATGGAGGCTTGGCCCCGACCTGGTCGCCGGACTCGCGCTGGCTCGCGTACGCGAAGGACTTCCCCAATCATTTCCGACGCATCATCGTCTGGTCGGTCGAGGAGGGTCGCGCGCACGCTCTCACGGACGCGTTGGCCAGCGCCGTGGGTCCGGTCTGGGACCGGAACGGCAAGTACCTCTACTTTCTCGCCAGCACCGACCTCGGCCTGACCAGTGCGTGGGCCAACGTCAGCAGCCTCACCCGCCAGTCCACCTACGGCGTGTACATCGCACTGCTGCGCTCGAGCGAGCCGTCTCCCCTCCTGCCCGAGAGCGACGAGGAGCTTGCGAGAGGTGCGCCGCCAAAGCCGGGCCTGACGGCGGATACGGCGAAGACAGGCGCCGCCGCTCCTCCCGCGGCGCCCGTTCAGATTGACTTCGACCGAATGGACCGGCGCATACTCCCATTGCCTCTCCCGGCACGCAATTACGCGGCGCTCCTTCCCTGTGCGTCCGGCGTGCTCCTCGTCGCCGAGCGCGTGACGAACGAGCAGGGACTCACGCTCCGCCGATTCGACCTCGCCAAACGGAAGGCGGACGTCTTCGTCAGTGACGTATCGCTGCCGGCCACGTCGGCCGACGGCAAGAAGCTGCTCTACCGCCAGGGCGAGCAGTGGTTCGTGGTGGGGACGGACGCGGCACCGAAGGCTGGCGACGGCCGGCTGGCAGTCGCGCTCCAAGCTCGGCTGGACCCCGCCCAAGAATGGAGGCAGATCTTCGAGGAGGCGTGGCGGATCGAGCGCGACTACTTCTACGCGCCCAACCTGCACGGCGCCGACTGGAACGCCGTCCATGCCCGCTACGCGTCGCTCGTGCCGTTCGTCCGGCACCGCGCTGACCTGACGTACATCCTCGACCAGCTGGGCGGCGAACTGTCGGTGGGCCACAGCTTCACCGGCGGTGGCGACCTGCCGGTGACCGATAGCCTCCGCGTCGGTCTCCTGGGCGCCGATCTCGTGCCCGACGGCGGCCGGTGGAAGCTGGCGCGGATCTTCACGTCCGAGAGCTGGAACCCGGACCTGCGCGCCCCGCTCGACGCACCGGGCGTCAAGGCAGCGAACGGGGACTTCCTCCTCGCGATCAACGGCGTCGAGCTGACGGCCCGGGACGATCCGTGGCGGCTGCTCGATGGTACCGCCGAGCGGCAGACCGTGCTGCGCCTCAATTCGCGGCCGACCTCGGACGGATCGTGGACCGTCACGGTCGTGCCGGTCCGGAGCGAGGCCGCGCTTCGGGCTCGCGCCTGGGTGGAGGTCAACCGGCGCCGCGTGGATTCACTCTCCGGTGGCCGCCTCGCCTACGTATGGGTGCCCAACACGGGTGAGGGGGCGGTGGTCTCCTTCGACCGCTACTTCTTTGCGCAGCAGGACAAGCAGGGTGCGGTCGTCGACGAGCGTTTCAACGGAGGGGGTCTGCTGGACGATTACATGGTGGACCTGATGAACCGCCGGCTGATCGGCGGGGTCACCAACGACGTCCCGGGCGGGATTCCCTACCGGCTGCCCATCGCGGGGGTGCTCGGCCCGAAGGTGCTCATCACCAATGAGCTGGCCGGCTCCGGCGGGGACTACTTCCCCTGGGCGTTTCGGCAGCTCCAGGTCGGGCCGCTGATCGGGACGCGCACCTGGGGCGGGCTGGTCGCCGCGTGTGTGCCGTACTTGCTCGTGGACGGCGGGTACATCACATCGCCGTGTAGTGCCGTGTACGACAAGGACTCGCATTGGGTGGCGGAGAACGAGGGCGTGCCGCCTGACATCGAAGTCTTCGAGGACGCGCAGTCCGTCGCGACGGGACGGGATCCGCAGCTCGAGAGGGCCGTGACCGAGGCGCTCCATCTGCTAACCACGCGGGGCGAGATGCCGCCGGCGGCACCCCCGTTCCCGGTGAAGGTCCGGCGGCCGTAGGAGCCTGCTGAAGGAGGTGCTGTAACGGGTGCTGTGAGAAAGGCTCGGTGACTCGGCGCGGCCGCTCGGAGCTCGAGCCCTGGCCGTTTCGCTTGTACGCCGAAGGCTCCGAGCTTGACAGCGTCGCCCCGTTGCCGGCAGTGTAGCTCAGCCCCCTGACTTCAAGGCCGTGCATGTTCAACCACGAAATCTTCGCGGTCTCGTTTGGCCGGACGGTCCAGTTGTTGCGCCGGGGGGCTCCGCGCGCCGAGCAGGAGTCGGCGCTGCGCGCCGTCTACGCGCTGACGTCGGTCGCCTCGGCGACGCTGCGCGCCTACCAGGACATGCTCACCGTGGACGACGTGGGGATCCCCGACACGCTGGAGTCCATCCCCGGCCTGATCGAGCGTATGCGACTGCACGGCGTGGCTGAGATTTCGATCGCCAAGGACGCGGAGCCGACCGAGCTGCTGGCCCTCGCGCGAGGGCTGGCGGCCGATCCCGGCACGGAGGTCGGGGCGTTGCAGATCAAGCGCTGGCTGCAGAGGGCACACTCGACGCGGGTGATGGTGATCCTGGCGCAGGACGACCAGCCGGAGGCCGGCCACCGCCCTCGCACCATCACGCAGGCCTTCGAGTCGGAGGCGATCAAGGAGGAGGCGGCTGGCAAGCGCAGGTCGGGCCCGGACAGCGCGCCGCAGGAGCCCGTCGAGGACTTCATGCAGATCGCGTCCCGGATGATCGAGTTACCGGCCGCGGGCCCTCCGGAGCCTCCGAAAGGGGCAGAGGCGCCCGCGCGGGTGCTCTCGGACGGGTCGCCGCTCAACGAGGCCCTCGCGCACGTGGCCGCCGATCCCTTCGGTCCGGACATCCTGCAGCGGCTGACCGCGTTGGGGAAGCTGGTCGAGCGGGCCATCGGCGCGAATGAAATCGAGGCCGCCGTGCACGCGCTGGCGGCGGTGGTGGCGTGGGAGCCGGCGGCGCCCGACGGAAGCGTGCGCAACGCCTACGGGATCATGCTGCGCCGCGCGCTCACCTGGGAGGCGCTCAAACAGCTGGCGCGGCACCTCGGCGACCCGCGGCTGGACGCCGAATTGGGGAAGGTCCTGCGTCGCGGCGTCAATGCGGTCGAGGTGCTGTTGGATCTCCTCTCCGCCGCCGAGTCCATCAGGGAGCGGAAGGCGTACATGACGGTTCTCCGCACGATGCCGGAGGGCTTTGTCGGCGTCGTGCACATGCTCGCGGACCGACGCTGGTTCGTGGTGCGGAACGTCGCCGAGCTGATGGGCGAGCATCGCATCGCGGAGGCGGTGCCGGACCTGGAGAGGTGCCTGGCGCACGACGACGCGCGGGTGCGCCGTGCGGCGGCGGTCGCGCTCGCCAAGATTGGAACGCCGGCGACGGTGGAGCCCTTGCGCCGCATCCTCAAGGGCGGCGAGCCCGAGCTGCGCACGCTGGTCGCCGCCAGCATCGGGGGTCCCGGGTCCCGCGGCCTGGCGATGCCGCTGGTGGCTCTGGCCGAGAAGGAGCAGGACCCCGCGATCCTGAAGCAGTTCTATCTCGCGCTGGGACGCATCGGGACACCGGACGCGGTGAACGCGCTGGTGCAGGCGTCGAAGCCGGGCGGGAAGCTCCTGGGGCGGCGGGCGACCGCGCCGCGGGCGGCCGCCGTGGAGGGGCTGCGGCTCGCGGGTGGGAAGGCGGCGGTGGCCGCGCTCGAGGCGCTGACGGACGACGCGGACCGCGCGATCAAGGAGGCCGCCAGCGCCGCCCTCGAGGCGGTGAAGGCGCGGTCGGCGGGGGGAGCCGCGCCCTAGCGGCTCGCGTGCCCCGACGTGGCTTTGTGCAGCGATCGTTCGTCCGCGTCGCGGAGGGCCCCATGACCATGCGCATGCTGCAGCTCCCAGGCGGACTCGCCCTTCTCGGGTGCGCGCTCGGGTGCGCCGCGCGCCACCCCGGCCGGATCACCATCGTCCCGGGATGCTACGCGCTGTACGCCGACGACTGGCCCGCACCCGTCGCGGCGGAGACCGGGCTCAGATCGTTGCCCCCCTTCATCGCCCTCGACACGGCGACGGCGGGTCCCCGTGGGCACCGCGTGATCCTGCCGGACACCTGGGAGCCGGAGGACCCCACCCGGCGCAGCGCCACCTGGAGCGTGGGGGGCGCGGGCGCGGCGTCCCTGGTGCTGAACTTCCTGGGGCCCTCGGGCGACTTCACCGCGGCGTTGCATGCGTCAGGGGACGGCTATATAGGGGAAGGCGTCGGCCTGGCGCGGGGCGGCTCCCTCTGGCCATCGCAGGTCCACCTGTCGCTGGTGCCGACGACCTGCGCCGGCTTGGCGCCGGCGCACACACCCTAGCACTCTCCGCCCCCACAGCCCATAATCTGCACCACCGTCGGCGCGACATTCCGCCGGCGGCCCCCGCCGTCCGGCGGGCCGGCGCACGTTGCCCGCCCGCCGCCGTGCCATCGCCCCACCCAGGAGACAAGCTCATGCATCCGTCAGGACATCTGATGCGAGAGGTGCTGCGCCGCGTGGCGCTGCTGGCTCTCGTCGTCGCCGTGCCCGCCACCGCGCAGACCAAGCTGCTGCGGTTCCCGGACATCCACGGCGACAAGGTCGTGTTCACCTACGCGGGCGACCTGTGGACCGCGCCCGTCACCGGCGGCACCGCGGTCCGCCTGACCGCGCATCCCGGCCTCGAGCTGTTCGCCAAGTTCTCGCCCGACGGCCAGTGGATCGCGTTCACCGGCCAGTACGACGGCGACGAGCAGGTCTACGTGATCCCGGCGACGGGAGGCGTGCCCCGCCAGCTCACCTTCTATCCCACGCGAGGCCCGCTGCCGCCGCGCTGGGGCTACGACGACCAGGTCTACGGCTGGACGCCCGACGGCAAGTCGGTGGTCTTCCGCAGCCTCCGCGACGGCTGGGATCTGGGCGAAGGGCGCCTCTTCACGGTGCCGGTGACCGGCGGACTGCCGGTCGCGCTCCCGATGCCGCAGTCCGGTGCGGGGGACCTCTCCCCCGACGGGCGGCAGATTGCCTACTCCCCGCTGTTCCGCGACTTCCGCGCCTGGAAGCGGTACCAGGGCGGCTGGGCCGAAGACCTCTGGGTCTTCGACCTCGCCAGCCACGAGGCCCACAACATCACCAACAATCCGTTCACCGACCGCGATCCGATGTGGATCGGCAACCGGGTCTATTTTGCGTCGGACCGCAGCGGGACGCTCAACCTCTACACGGTGAAGCCGGACGGCAGCGACCTCCAGCAGCTCACGCACAGCACGACGTGGGACGTCCGCTGGCCCAGCTCCGACCACGCCGGCCGCATCGTCTACGAGCTGGACGGGGAGCTGCACGTCTTCACCGTCCAGGACGGCAGCGACCGCAAGCTCGACATCTTCGTGCCCGACGACCAGCTCGCGGCGCGGCCGCGCCACCGCTCGGTGGCCCGGTTCGTCGAGGACTTCGCCCTGAGCCCGGACGGCGCGCGCGCCGTGTTCGTCGCGCGTGGCGACGTGTTCACCGTGCCGGCCGAGCACGGCCCCGCGCGGAACCTGACGCACAGCTCCAACGCGCACGACAAGGCGGCGCGCTGGTCGCCCGACGGCCGTAAGATCGCGTTCATCTCCGACATGTCGGGCGAGGAAGAGCTGTACCTGATCGACCAGGACGGCCACGGTGCGCTCGAGCGGCTCACGACCAACGGCGACATGATGCGCTACCCGCCGGTCTGGTCCCCGGACGGGCGGCGGCTGGCCTTCTCCGACAAGGCGGGCCGGCTCTGGTCGCTCGAGATCGCCAGCAAGGTCATGACGCAGGTGGCGCGCGACTCCGGCGGCTACATCGGCGACCAGAGCTGGTCGGCGGACAGCCGGTGGCTCGCCTTCAGCATGAGCCACAACAGCGGCTTCAACTCCATTTGGATCTGGGGCGTCGGCGAGACCGCGCCGCGCCAGGTCACGGGCGCGCTGAACACCGCGTACAACCCGGTCTTCGATCCCGAGGGCAAGTACCTCTTCTTCCTGAGCGATCGGGAGTATCACCCGCAGCTCAGCACGCTCGAGTGGAACTTCGCGGGGAACCGGACGACGGAGATCTTCGCCCTCGCCCTCCGCAAGGACGTGCCGTCGCCGTTCCCGCCGCAGAGCGACGAGGTGAAGCCCGACACGACGGCCGCCGCGACGCCGGCGGCTCCGGCCGCTCCCGCGCCCCGCGGGCGCCGGCCGGCGGCGGACACGGCCAAGACGCCGCCCAAGGGGCCCGCGCCGGTCACCATCGATTTCGATGGCCTCGCCGACCGCGTCACGCCGGTCCCGGTGAGCGCCGACAACTACGGCGGCCTGGCGGCGGTGAAGGGCAATCTGTTGTATGTGAAGCGGCCGGCGAACTACTACGGCCGCGACCCGGGCGCCGGGGCGTCGCTGGCCGTTTTCAACCTCGAGGAGCGCAAGGCCACCACGCTCGCCGACTCGATTGACGGCTACGCGCTGTCCGCCGACGGCGCCAAGGTGCTGGTGCACCAGGGCGGGGCCTACAACCTCTACGACGCCAACGCCAAGGGCGCGTCGTCGAAGAAGACGATGTCCACCGCCGGGCTGCAGGCGGACATCGTGCCGCAGCAGGAGTGGGCGCAGATCTTCGAGGAGGTGTGGCGGCGCTTCCGCGACTTCTTCTACGTGCCCAACATGAACGGGTACGACTGGAAGGCGCTGCACGACCGGTACCAGCCGCTGCTCCAGTACGTCGGCCACCGCACCGACCTCGACTACGTGCTCCAGGAGATGATCTCGGAGCTGAGCAACTCGCACACCTACATCTCGGGCGGGGACCGCGAGATCCCGGACCGGCCGCAGGTCGCGCTCCCCGGCGCGCGCTTCGCGCTGGACTCGGCGTCCGGCCGCTACCGGATCGCCAGCATCTTCCGCGGCGACAACGCGGAGGCGCAGTACCGCTCGCCGCTGACGGACGTCGGCGTGGACGCCCGGGTGGGCGATTACGTGATGGCCATCGACGGTGAGGACCTGAAGGCGCCGGACAACCCCTACCGGCTGCTGCGCTACAAGGCCGACCGGCCGGTCACCCTCACCCTCAACACCCGCCCGGACGCGGAGGGCGCGCGCCAGGTGACCTACCGGCCGATCACCGGCGAGACGGAGCTGGTCTACTACAACTGGGTCACCAACAACTGGCGCAAGGTGGACTCGATGACCCACGGCCGCGTGGGGTACTTGCACCTGCCGGACATGGGCTCCGACGGCATCAACGAGTTCATCAAGTGGTACTATCCGCAGATCCGCAAGGAAGGGCTGGTGATCGACGTGCGCGCCAACGGCGGCGGCAACATCTCCGCCATGGTGATCGAGCGGTTGAGCCGGCGGCTCCTTGGGGAACAATTCCCGCGCAACAGCGACTACCCCACGACGTACCCCGAGGGACCTACGTTCTACGGCTCGCTGGTGACGCTCCTCAACGAGACGTCCGCGTCGGACGGGGACATCTTCCCGGCCATGTTCAAGCAGGCGGGCCTCGGCCCGCTGATCGGCAAGCGCTCGTGGGGTGGGGTCATCGGCATCAGCGACCACGGCGAGCTGATCGACGGCGGCCACGTGAACGTGCCCGAGTTCGGGTTCGCGAACACGGACGGCCAGTGGATCATCGAGGGGCACGGCGTGGATCCCGACATCGAGGTGGAGAACGACCCGCTGTCGGTCATCAATGGCCGCGACCCGCAGCTCGAGCGGGGCGTCGCCGAGATCCTGCGGATGATCCAGGAGCATCCGCGGCGGCTTCCATCCAGGCCGGCACCGCCGGTCAAGGCGCCGCCGCAGATGCGGTAGGCGACCACGTCGCAAACAGGAAGGCCGGGGCGCGAGCCCCGGCCTTCCTGCTTCACGGTGTCCCGCCGGCTAGTGTCCGGCGGCCCTGCGCTGATCCCACTGCGCGCGGGTGAGGAGGGAGATCGGCTGGAGCTGCCGTGCGGTGAGCGCGGCGTTGAGGCCCTCCAGCTCCTTCGCTGCCCACGCGTCGAACGAGGCCATCACGTCGCCCAGCTCGTGCGCGATCGCACTCGCGCGCTGCAGCTGCGTCGCGGCCGGCGGCCCCTCGTACCCCACGATGGTGCCGTAGAGGTCCGAGAGGTCTTCCCGCAGCCGCTGCTCGCCGGTGATCATCCCGCCTTCCTTCGTGGCGACGATCTTCTTGCGCAGACTGTCCGCCACGCCGGAGGCCGCGCGCAGCCGCACCGCCAGGCTGTCCGAGGCGGGCAGCCTCGCGGCCCTGCCGTCCAGCGCGGCCCGCGCGCCGTTGATCCGCTCCACGTCGAACGTCATGTCGGTCAGCAGCGCGGCGAGCCGTTTGGCCAGGGCCAGCTGCGCCCTGCGGTCGACCGCCGTGTGCCGGGAGCGCGGATCGGCCACGACGGTGAGCCGCGTGGTGTACACCGCGGTGTCGCGGGTCATCTTCACGCTGTAGACGCCGGGCAGGAGACGCGGTCCGACGACGGCGCCGCCCGCCGCGGTGGCGGCCGGCGGGACCGGGGGCGGCTTGAGACGCATCCCCCAGGTCACGCGGCTGATCCCCCGCCGCTCGCTGATCGGCACCGTGCCGAGCGACTGCCCGGCGGGATCGAGCAGCTCCATCTTCATGTCGCCGAAGATGTGGCGCCGCCGCTGGTAGTAGGTGATGACCGCGTCGTCCGTCGGATTGGCCCCCACGAACGTCGCGTCGCCGTTGGACCATCCGCCGCCTGCCGGCAGGCGTTGCGCCGTCGGCGCGGCCTGCAGGAACACCACGTCGCGCTCCAGCGCCGCCGGCGTCAGCGAGCGGAGCGGCGAGATGTCGTCCACGATCCAGATGCCGCGGCCGTGCGTCGCGATGACGAGATCGTTGTCGCGCGGATGCACCACCAGGTCGCGCACGGCCACGTCCGGCAGGCCGCCACCCTTGTAGTGCGCCCAGCTCGCTCCGCCGTCGAGCGAGACGTACAGGCCCAATTCGGTGCCGAGGAAGAGGAGGTTCCGGTCGACCAGGTCCTCCTTGATCACGTGCGCGTAACCGCGGACCGGCGCATCGGCCGCGATCAGCGGCGTCCACGTCCGGCCGTAGTCGGTGGTCCGGTACGCGTACGGCCGCATGTCCCCGAAGCTGTGGAAATCGAAGGTCGCGTAGACGGTGCCGGCGTCGAAGTGCCCGGCCTCGAGCGAAGTTACCCACGCGTTCGGCGGCAGTCCCGCGATGTTTCCCACCAGGTTGGTCCAGGTCTTCCCGCCGTCCCGCGTAAGCTGCAGGTTGCCGTCGTCGGTGCCCACCCAGATCACGTTGGGGTTCCTCGGCGATTCGGCGATCGCGAAGATCGTCGTGTAGGTCTCCGCCGAGGAGTTGTCCACCGTCACGCCGCCCGACTTCTCCTGCTGCTGCTTCGTCGTGTCGTTCGTGGTGAGATCCGGGGAGATGCGCTGCCAGGTCTGTCCGTGGTCCCGCGAGCGGAACAGGAACTGCGCGCCGATGTAGATCGTCCCCCGCCGCGTCGGGCTCAGGGCGATCGGCGTATTCCAGTTCCAGCGGAGCTTGGGCTCGCCGTAGCTCTGCAGCGGCTGGATGCTCCGCGTCTCGTGCGTCTTGCGATTGACACGGCCGATGGAGCCGCCCTGCGCCTCCGTGTAGATGTAGTCGGGGTCGGACGGATCGACCCACGTCCAGAAGCCGTCCCCGCCGTAGATGTTCTCCCACTGCGCGTTCGCGATCCCGCCCGGGTAGGCCGATACCCCGATGAAGTCGCTGTTGTCCTGCAGGCCGCCGTACACGTGGTACGGCCGGTCCATGTCCACGCTGACGTGGTAGAACTGCGAGATCGGAAGATTGTCCGCCTTCCACCACTTGTTGCCGGCATCGTAGCTGTACCAGACGCCGCCGTCGTCGCCGGCGATCAGGTGGTCCGTGTTCTGCGGATCGATCCAGAGATCGTGGTGGTCGCCGTGCGTCCCGCCCGAGATGTCGCTGAAGCTCGCGCCGCCGTTGTTGCTGACGATCAGGCCGAGGTCGGGCTTGTAGACGCGGTTCTCGTTGGCCGGGTCGACGATGAGGTTGGCGAAGTAGAACGGCCGCCAGATCATCTCCTGACTGCGGTCGCGCATCTGCCAGGTGCGGCCGCCGTCGTCCGAGCGGTACAGCGCGTTGAGCGGCGGGACCGCCTCGATGAGAGCGTAGACGACGTCCGGCTTCGAGGGGGCCACCGTCACCGCGATCCGCCCCCACGGCTTGGGCGGCAGGCCGGCGGCGCTGTGCTGATCGAGCTCCGTCCACGTCGCGCCGCCGTCGGTGCTCTTGTACAGCCCGCTGGCGCTCGGCGCTTCCGCACTGTCACCGCCGGAGCGGAACGTCCACCCCTTGCGCCGGAAATCCCACATCCCCGCGTACAGCGTCTGCGGGTGCTGGGGATCCATGGACATCATCCCGCAGCCGGTGGAGGCATTGCCGCCCTTGAGCACCTGCGTCCAGGTCGTGCCGCCGTCGGTGGTCTTGTAGACGCCGCGCTCGTCGCTGTCGCTCCAGAGCTTGCCCGCCACGCAGGCGTACACGGTGTTCGTGGCGGTGGGATCCACCAGGATCTTGGCGATCCGCTCGGAGTTCCTCAGCCCCATGTTGGTCCAGTTGTCGCCGCCGTCGGTGGACTTGTAGATCCCGTCGCCGATGGAGACGCTGTTGCGCGTCCACACCTCGCCCGTGCCGGCCCAGACGACCTTCGGGTTGGTCGGGTCGATGGTGATGGAGCCGATGGACTGCGATGTCGCCTTGTCGAAGACCGGCTTGTAGGTCGTGCCGCCGTTGACCGACTTCCACACGCCGCCGCTGGCGGCTCCGATGTAGACGGTGAGCCGCGAGCCTTCGTGCACCGCGGCGAGGGCGGACACCCGTCCGCTCATCGTCGCCGACCCGATGTTGCGGGCCCCGAGGCCGGAGATCGTCTCCGAGTCCGCCCTGACCGGCGCGGGAGTCTGCGCCTTGAGCCCCGCCGCGAGGCACAGGGCGAGCGCGCCCACGGAGCAGCGTACCAGGTTGCGAGTCGTCATTGTTCGATCCCCCCGGCCGGCTTCACCGCGCCGGGCATCTGTGACGGCGCTCCCGGCGCCGCAGGCCGCTGGAAGCGGCTGTCGTCGATCGGGACGTTCGCCTCGACGCTTTCGAGCGTGACCTTGCTGCCGAAACTGCCGCCCAGCGCCCGGCTCTCGATCGAGAACGGCTGGTACCAGCCCGCGACGGCCTTGTAGTTGCCGAGCACCGTCTCGTAGGCCTGCTCGGTGCCGCGGATCGTCCGCCGGACCTCGACCTTGATCGGGACGCAGTAGTCGGTATCCAGGAAGTAGGTGTAGGAGTCGCCGTTCGTGAGCGTGACCTTGAGCTTGTAGACGTCCGTGCCTTCGAACTGATCGGTGCCCTGA
This sequence comes from Gemmatimonadales bacterium, assembly GCA_049513575.1. Lineage (GTDB taxonomy): Bacteria > Gemmatimonadota > Gemmatimonadetes > Gemmatimonadales > JACORV01 > Fen-1245. The sequence continues at coordinate 212,344 of JBEKVZ010000001.1, read as the reverse complement.
TACTCGACGCGGTTGCCCTTCTGCTGGTAGTTGACCAGCGGCTCGTCGAAGTCCGCGTCCTCGACCATCCCCCGCAGCTCGTCCTCGCTGAGCGCCTCGGCGTCCTTCTTCCCCTGGAACGGCGAGATCTTCCACCCCGCCTGGCCGTCGTAGGCCACGATCTGCGTCATCCCGACGATCGTGAATTCCTCGCGCACCTTGTTGGGGCGTTTGTTCTCCTGGACCACCACCGCCTCGAATCCCCCCCCGCTGGTGACCTTCCCGACCCGTCGCAGCGTCTGCACGGCATGGATGTGCTCCATGCCGCCGATGGTCCGGAGGTAGCGGGCGACGATCGAGTCGGCCGTCTGGGCCGACAGCGGCGCTCCGAAGAGCGCCACCGCGGCCAGCGTCGACAGGACGCTCCGCATGGATGTCTCCTCTATTGAAGGGATCGGTGCAGCAGTTGCGCTACGATCAATCTATACGGCGCCGCGCTGCGGTTGTGTCAAGCCGGCCGGCGGAGTGGGAGTGCCGCTGTCGGGAACTTCGGGGGTGGGGCCGGTGTTCTCAGGCGAGCCAGACGGACCATTCGCGGAGGAAGCACGTGTCCTTGAGACCGGTCAAGCGCATCATCCAGTCCCGCCCGACCCTGGAAGGCGCCGGGGTGAAGCTGCGGCGGGCCTTCGGCTTCGGGGCCACGGGAGACTTCGACCCGTTCCTCCTGCTCGACGACTTCCGCAACGAGCATCCCGAGGACTACCTCGCGGGCTTCCCCTGGCATCCGCACCGGGGCATCGAGACGATCACCTACGTGCTGGCCGGATCGGTGAGCCACGGCGACAGCCTCGGCAACAGCGGCACGCTCGGCGCCGGCGACGTGCAGTGGATGACCGCCGGCAGCGGGATCCTGCACCAGGAGATGCCGAAGGGGGACCCGAAAGGGCGGATGCACGGCTTCCAGCTGTGGGCCAACCTCCCGCGCTCGCTCAAGATGACCGATCCGCGCTACCAGGACGTCGCGGCGAAGGACATCCCGGAAGTGACGGACGACGACGGCACGCGCGTCCGGGTGGTGTGCGGGACCTTCTGGGGAAAGACGGGGCCGGTGGACGGCGTGGCGGCCGCGCCGCGCTACCTCGACGTCTGGGTGCCGCCGGAGAAGCAGAAGCGGCTCCCGGTCACGCTCAACGACAACGCCTTCGCCTACGTGTTCGAGGGCAGCGGCGTCTTCCGCGACGCGTCAGATCCGCGCGGCGTGCTCACCGACCGAGTGGGGGGGGGCTCCAGCGGGGAGCCCGTGCTCGAGGAGGCGCTTAACCGCTCGCTGGTCCTGTTCGACAAGGGGGACGAGGTGACGGTGCGCTCAGGAGCGGACGGGATCCGGTTCCTCCTGGTCTCCGGCCAGCCGATCCAGGAGCCCGTGGCGTGGATGGGGCCGATCGTCATGAACACCGAGGACGAGCTGCGGCGTGCCTACGCCGAACTCCAGGACGGGACGTTCATCAAGCACCAGCGCTGAGCAGCGGTTCCTCCAGCCGTCAGGACCAGAGGCGAGAGATCGTGTAGATGGCGAGGCCGACCAGGCCGCCCACCAGCGTGCCGTTGATGCGGACGAACTGGAGGTCGCGGCCGACGGCCAGCTCGAAGCGCCGGCTCGTGGCCGCGGGGTCCCACCCGGCGACCGTCTGGGCGATGAAGTCCCCGATCTCCGGGCGGTACTGCTCGACCACCGAAGCCACGAGGTCGGTCACCAGGTCGTTGATCTGCGCGAGGAGCCGCTCGCTGGTGGCCAGCGCGGCGCCGAACGCGGCGATGCCGCTCTCGAGCGGCCCCGGTGCGGCGCCCTCCGCGCGGGTGGCGTACCGGCCGATGGCGCCGCGCATGGTCTCCCAGAGCCGGCCGGACAGCTCCGCCACGGCCGGATCGGCCAGCCAGGCGTTCTTGATCTCCTCGGCCCGCGCGCCGGCTTCCGGCGAATGCTCGAGCCGGTCGACGAAGTCGCGCAACGCGGCATCGAAGGTGGCGCGGATGGGATGGTGCGGATCGGTGCCGATGTTGCGGAGCATCGACTCGAAGGCGGCGACGATGCGCTGGTAGAGCAGGTCGTCTACGACCCCGGGGACCCACCACGGGCTCTCCGAGCGGACCTGCTCCCGGATCAGCTCGCGGTTGTCGTGCACCGCCTGGGCGGCGAGGCGCACGGCCTCGTTCAGCAACTCCTGGTGTCGGTTCCCCGCGATGACGAGCTGGAGCGTCTGGCCGAGCGCCGGGGCTGCGCGCACCGCCTTGAGCTGCGCCGTGACGCCCTGCCGCACCAGGCCTCCGACCTCGTCGTCCGGCAGCGTCTCGAGGGTCTTCGCGACCCCGCTCGCCACCTGCTGCGCGATCTGGCGCGTGTTCTCGACCTGGGAGAGCCACCGCGCCACCCGCTCGGCCGGATGAATGGACCGGACCTTGGCGGCGATGACGTCGTGCGAGAGGAAGTGGCTCTGGACGAAGGTGGCGAGCACGCGGCCGATCCGATCCTTGCGCGTCGCGACGATGGCCGTATGCGGGATCGGCAGGCCGAGGGGATGGCGGAACAGCGCGGTGACGGCGAACCAGTCCGCGAGCCCGCCGACGAGGGAGGCCTCGGCGGTCGCGCGCACGTAGCCGAGCCACGGGTAGCGGCCCTCGAGCGCGGCGGCGACCGCGAAGACGCCGGCCGCGGCGGCCAGGAGCCCCGTGGCTCTGCGCTTCATCGCGTCGAGCCGGTCCTGCCGCTCCGTGTCGTCGGGTCGCGACCAGAGGTCGGGCGTGCTCATCGCCGACCAAGATAACGCCCGCCGGCCGGCCGCCCCAAAGTCGGCCTTGCGTGCGCCCGCTCCGCCGCGTATCCTCCGCGCCTTCCACATCCACAGTCGTGGGGCTCAAACCACTCTATCACGGGGGAAACACATGCCGTGGAATGCGGGTCGTGCCGGCAACCTGCTTGCGGTTGCCGCGCTCGGCGCAGCCGTGGCGTCGGCGCCGGGCTGCAGCCGGGAAAAGCTGGTCCAGGGGGAATGCCGCCAGGTCAACGGCGCCGACGTGTGCACCTGGCACACGATGCAGGGAGACCGGGTCGTGGCGTTCGGCGCCACCATTCCGGTCAAGGTCGCCGAGAATGCACCCGCCGACCTGCCGATGGTGTGGCCGCCGAAGGCGGATGCGACCATCCCTCTCGGGGACATGGTCAAGGCGGCGACCGGCTTCGATAACATGAACGTCTTCTGGGAGCCGCACGGCCATCCGCCGGGCCCGTACCTCAATCCGCACTTCGATTTCCACTTCAACACCATGGATGTCAGCACGATCGACTGCGCGGATTCGACCAAGCCCGCGGCCGCCCCGGCGGGCTACGAGCTGCCGGACGTCCAGATCCTGCAGATGGGCACGCTGGTCGGTCTCTGCGTGCCGGGTATGGGGATGCACTCGCTGCTTGCGTCCGAGCTGCATTCGACCGCGCTGTTCCGGCAGACGATGATCGTCGGCTACTATCACAAGCAGCCGATCTTCGTCGAACCGATGATCACGCGGGCGACGCTGATGGAGCGGAAGAGCTTCTCGCTCGACATTCCGGCGGTGCCGGGCGCTCCGGCCTCCGCGCACTATCCGACCAAGTTCAGCGCCGTCTACGACAGCGCGGCGCAGGTGTACAAGTTCACGTTCTCGGATTTCGCGGGCACGGGGACGAAGTAGCCGTCATCGCTCGACGCACGAAGCCCCGCGCGGCAGTGCCGCGCGGGGCTTCACGTTGCCATCGGCGCGGGCAGTCTAGCGCATCGGGAGGTCGCTGATTGCGTCCGTGTAGGTGAGGAGCGGCGCGCGGACGGTGAGCGCGCCGTTCGGCTCGAAGCTGAGGTGCAGCGTGACCGTGTCTCCCACCGCGAGCGACTTCCCCACGCCCTCCAGCATCAAATGGTAGCTCCCCGGCACCAGCCGCAGGCGGCCTCCCGCCGGGATGTCGATCCCCGGCACGGTCTGCATCTGGCCGCCGATGTCGCGGTGGAAGCGGACGGACTCGGCGTCGGGCGAAGTCGCGCCGACCAGCGTCACCCGCTGGCCGCTCCGGTTCTCGATCACCATGAACACCGACGCCTCGGCGCGGGACGCCGGGACCGGCACCACCGCGTGGCTCACCGCGAGGTCGCCCTGCACGGTCGATCCCCCGCGCGAGCCGTGACAGCCGGCCGCGAACGCCAGCGCGGCGGCGGCGAGGGCGGTCCGCCCCGCGCCCATCGGCCGACTCATCCGAACTGCACCGAGCGCTTGGTGAGCGAGCCGAAGTTGAAGCCGGTGATCGGGAACCGCACCGGTCCGGTCTCCTCGACGGCTGCTCCGAGGGCCGCCACGGCGGGCACGAAGTGCTCGTGGGTCGGCAGGGCCTGCCGGACGCCGGGGGCGCGGTTCAGGTAGTCCACCAGCGCGTCTGCGTCCTGCCGCGCGAGCACGTCGGCGGCCCAGGCGTCGAATTCCCGCGCCCACGCCGGCGTCGGCGCGTCGGGCCGCATGTCCATCGCCCGCAGATTGTGCGTGAGGAAGCCGCTGCCCACGATCAGCACGCCCTCGTGGCGGAGCGGCGCCAGCGAGCGCCCCAGCTCGAACAGGGTGGGGGCATCCAGCGTCGGCAGGGAAACCTGCAGCACCGGGATGTCGGCGCCGGGGTACATCGGGATGAGCGGGACGTACGCTCCGTGGTCGAGACCGCGATCGGACTCGGCGATGGGCTGCTGCCCTCCGAGCAGCTCGCGCACGCGGCGCGCCAGCTCGGGCGCGCCGGGCGCCGGGTACGTGACCCGGTAGTAGTGCTCCGGGAAGCCGTAGAAGTCGTACACGAGCGGCACGGTGCGCGTCGAGCCGAGCGTGATGGGTTTCCGCTCCCAGTGGGCCGAGAGCATCAGCACCGACGTCGGCCGCGGCATCTCCCGCGCCCACCGGCTCAGGTCGGCGGCCCACTCCGCATCGTCCAGCAGAAACGGCGAGCCGTGCGCCAGGAAGATCGTGGGCATCCGCGGGTGATTCATCGTGTCCTCTCCATGGTAAGCGATAATACTCGGGGCGCCCGCGGGGTTCCGCTACGGCAGCGCTGGTCGTGACTCGCGGCACGACCGCAACCCCCGAGTTCCCAACGCCTTGGCGTCGTCGACGGCAAACCGGAAGCTGCGAGTCGGCGATCTCCGAAATGTGATTCCCGGGCTTGCCGCGCAGGCTCTGAAGGCAGATATTGGTCGGGTACCCCCCCTCAGGGCACGGCTTCCCCCTCAGCCGCCGATGTGAAACCAGGGTCGCGTTGTCGCGCGCCCCGGCGCGACAGGAGTTGCTGATGAACCATCCCACGGACGGCCAGGACCAGGCCCGCTGGGCGGCGGAAGTACTGCGCCGCGCCAGCGCGGCGCTGAACGGGCGCATGGTCGGGGTGTGGGAAGTCTCGCCGGAGAACTCGTTGGTCCCCGTCGTCACGAACGTCACCGACGCGCTGGCCTGGGACGCGACGCCCGAGGTGAAGGAAGCGCTGCGGCATCTGGCGATGCCGGTGGGGCCGGGGAGTCGCTGGGTCGCGGGCCGGGTCTCGGGTCCCGAGCAATGGTGCGTGGCGCCCGTCCGCGACCAGGTGCCCGCTCCGCCCCCGTACGCGCAGGAGCGCCGCAGCCGCGAGCGTCTCGCGCTCGAGCTGGCCGGGCTGTGCCTGGGCCTCTCGAGCCACAGGGCCTCGGCCGCGGGCGTCCAGGCCGCGCCGCCGGATCTGTTCCAGCGCTTCACGGAGCAACTGGGTGCCTTCGCGCGGGAGATCGGCGCTCCGCTGACCGCCGCAAGACAGGCGGTCGGGCGCAGCAGCGCCGCGCTCGCCGGTACTGCGGCGCCCGAGCTGGCCTCGCGCGAGAAGCTGCAGGAGGATCTGCGCGTCGCGTCGCGGGCGCTCGAGCAGGCCGTGGCGCTCGTGAAAACGGTGCAGGACCGGGCGCAAGCGGTGGTCGCGAGCGGGAGCTTCGACGTCGTCCAGGTGGTGTGGTCGTGCGTGGACGCCGCGCGCGCTCAGGCGGCGCTCCGCGGCGCGACGCTGGAGCTCAAGACGCTCGCCTACGCCGTCTCCATCCCCGGCAGCGCGGCGGACCTCGCGGCGGCCCTGACCAGCGCGATCCGCGCCACGGTGGACGGCCTCCAGGGCCGGGTCGCCACGGTCCGGGTGTCCGTGGAGAGCGTCGGACCGGTGATCATGCTCGCCGTCCGCTCGCCTTCCGGCGAGGGGCTCGACGCGCTCGTCGCGGCGGTCGCTGAGGCCAAGAGGACCGTCGAGGAGACCTTCGGCGGCACGCTCACCGTCGCCGCGCAACCCGCCGAGGGGACCACGCTCACCATGGCGATCCCCGCGCCGTCCCACCGGTTCCGCGACCCTGCGCTGTGGTGGGAACGGTAGGCGGGCGCCCGCCCGCCCCGTAGCCCGGCGTCCGTCGAGGCGGTCGCCGCGGGACGACAGCTTGCTGGCTAGACCGACGGTCTATACTATCGGTCTATGCCCCGCGCTCGGTTCTACAACCTCGCCCCGGCCGCGCGCGCGCGACTCCTCAGGATCGCCACGCGGCACTTCGCGCGGCGCGGGATCGAGCGCGCCTCCCTCAACGAGATCCTCGCCGAGGCGAAGGTCAGCAAGGGCGCCTACTACTACTATTTCGACGACAAGGACGATCTGCTGGCGACCGTGCTCGACGACGCCGTCGAGACGATGCTCGCCAGGATCCCCCCGCCGGACTTCGAGCGCGTGGCCGCTGACGAATTCTGGCCGACCGTCGAGCGCTGGATCGACGGCTGGCGGACGGGGCTCGACATCTCGAGCGACGTCTTCGGCGTCGCGGCGCAGTTCACCGGATCACGCCGCAGCTCCGAGCGCTTCGAGCCCATTCTCTTCAAGGCTCGGGCGCTGTACCGCCGGTTCATCGAGCCCGGGCAGCGCCTCGGGTGCGTGCGCACCGATCTGCCGGTGGACGTTCTGGTGCGTCTGCTGGAGGCGAACGACGCTGTGCTCGACGGGATCTTCCTCGCGAGCCGCGCCGACGTGATGCAGGAGAGGGTGGACCGACACGTGAAGCTGGTGTTCGGCACCTTCAAGCGGCTGCTCGTCGCCGAGCCGCCGCGGGACGCGCGATGATCGGCCGTGCGCCGGTGCTGGTGATCGCGCTGGCGGCCCTCGGTCCCGCCGCGCGGGCCCAGCAGGCCGCGCTCGGCGGGCAGGTGTCCGCGTGGGTGACGTCGCGGCCCGACTCGGTTCCGCTCGCCCAGGGCGGCGTGCGGTGGCTCCCCGAGGTCACGGCCTGGCAGCCGCTCGGCGGCCAGGACTCGCTCGCCCTCGACGTCTCGCTCAACACGTTCGTCGTCGGCACGGCGGGCGGCGGGGCGCCGCGCGGGCTGGACGCGACCCTCAAGCCCTACCGTGCGTGGCTGCGCTTCGGCACACACGCCTTCGAGACCCGCGTCGGACTGCAGAAGATCACTTTCGGCTCGGCGACGTTGTTCCGGCCGCTGATGTGGTTCGACCGCGTGGACGCGCGCGATCCGCTGCAGCTCACCGATGGGGTTACGGGCGCGCTCGCGCGGTGGTACTTCACCGGCAACGCCAACGTCTGGGGCTGGGCGCTGGTCGGGAACACCGCCACCAAGGGCTGGGAGACGCTGCCGACAGAGCGCGGGACCGCGGAAGTGGGCGGCCGCTTCCAGACGCCGGTGCCCGCGGGCGAGGTGGGCGTGACCTACGATCACCGCGACGCCGACCTGCAGGGTGCGCCGGGGCTGCGTCAGGCCCCGGCCGGCGCGCTGTCCTCCCCCGAGGACCGGTTCGGCCTCGACGGCAAGTGGAATCTGGGGTTCGGGCTCTGGGGCGAGGCGGCGCTGGTGAATCTGCGCAACCTGCCCGCCAACGTGGTGGTTCCCCAGAACCAGCGCTTCTGGACGCTGGGGGCCGACTACACCATCGGCGTCGGGAACGGGCTCTACGTGCTCGCCGAGCATTCCCGCTTCGACGCGCGCGAATCCACCATGAGCGTGTGGCGCGGCGTGGATTTCTCAGGCCTCTACCTGAACTATCCGGTTGGGATCCTGGACCGGGTGTCGGCGATCGTGTACCGCAACTGGACGGGCGACCAGTGGTATCGGATCCTCACCTGGCAGCGCAGCTACGACGCCTGGACGTTCTACCTCTTGGCGTTCTGGAACCCGTCGCAGCCGGTCGCGGGTATCGGGGGGCTGGGGGGACCGGGGCAGCAGACACAGGCCTTCGCCGGCCGCGGGCTCCAGCTCGTAGCCGCGTTCAACTACTGACGGCGGGACGGCCGATGGCGGACACGATCTACATCCGGGCGGCGGGGCTCGAGAAGCGGTACACGCTCGGCTCGGGAACGCTCAAGGCGCTGGACGGGATCGACCTCTCGATCGCCAAGGGGGAATTCGCCGGGGTCGTCGGGCCGAGCGGTTCGGGGAAGACGACCCTCCTCAACATCGTCGGCTCGCTCGACGCGCCCTCGGCGGGGAGCGTCGAGGTCCTGGGGTCCGACGTGGCCCGGCTCTCGCACCGTGAGGCCGCACGGCTCCGCAGCGAGCACATCGGGTTCATCTTCCAGACCTTCAACCTGCTGCCGGTCTACACGGTCTACGAGAACGTCGAGTTCCCGCTGCTGCTGCGCGGGATGGACGGCGGGCGGCGGCGGAAGATGGTGATGGACACGCTGGAGTGGGTGGGGCTGGCGGACCGCGCGGATTCCCGCCCGGCGCAGCTCTCGGGCGGCCAGAGCCAGCGGGTGGCCATCGCCCGCGCGGTCGTCAAGCAGCCGGAGATCGTGCTGGCCGACGAGCCCACGGCCAACCTCGACGCCGAGAACTCGCACCACATCATGCGGACGATGGTGCAGCTCAACCAGACGCTCGGCGCGACCTTCGTCTTCGCGACCCACGACGAGAAGGTGATCTCCTACCTCCGCCGCAAGATCACGCTGGTGGACGGGAAGATCGCCTCGGACGAGCGGAGGTAGCGCCGTGCTGCTCTTCCGGCTCGCCCTCCGCAACCTGCTCGGCGCCGGTCTCCGGACCTGGCTCAACGTCGTCGCGCTCTCGTTCTCGTTCGTCGTGATCGTGTTCCTGCAGGGGATGTACGACGGGATGAACGAGCAGGCGTCGCGCGCCTCCGTCGCCGCGCTCTACGGCGGCGGGCAGTACTGGCAGGCCCGATACGACCCCTACGACCCGCTCACGCTGCCCGACGCGCACGCGCCCGTGCCGCCGATGCTCGACTCCCTGGTGGCGCGGGGGCTCGCGGCGCCCATCCTGGTCCGGCAGGCCACGATCTACCCGGGCGGGCGCTTCCGCGGGATCCTGTTCAAGGGGATCGCGCCGGAGCAGGGCATCCTCGACATCCCGACGGCCGCGCTGGCGGGCGGCGACGGGATCATCGCGGCGGTGATCGGCGCGCGGATGGCGAAGAGCACCGGCCTCAAGCCGGGCGACGACGTCACGGTGCAGTGGCGCGACGCCCACGGGACGTTCGACGCCGCGGACGTCCGCATCGCGGCGGTGATGCACACCACGGTCCAGGAGATCGACGTGGACCAGCTGTGGATCCCGCTCGCGGCCCTGCGCCGCATCACGGACATGCCGGGCCAGGCGTCGCTGGTGGTGCTGCGGCCGGGGACGCCGGCCCCCGGTCCGGTCGCGGGGTGGAGCTGGAAGGACCAGGCCTGGCTGCTGCGCGACATCCGGGCGCTGGCGCGCCTGAAGTCCATCGACGCGAGCATCTTCTACGCCTTCCTGCTGTTTCTCGCGATGCTGGCGATCTTCGACACGCAGGTGCTGTCCATTTTCCGGCGCCGGCGCGAGATCGGGACCCTGATGGCGCTCGGGATGACGCGCGCGCGCGTCATCGAGCTGTTCACCATCGAGGGCGCGCTGCACGGGGTGCTCGCCGCCATCGTCGCCGCCGCGTACGGACTCCCACTGCTGGTGTGGGTGGCGGCGAGGGGCTACGGGATGCCGCAGGGCACCGACAGCTTCGGCCTCGCGGTCGGCGAGCGGATCTTCCCGGTCTATCCGGCGGCGCTGATCGTGGGGACGGCCGTGCTGGTGCTGCTCGTCACGACGATCGTGAGCTTCCTCCCGACCCGGCGGATTGCGAAGCTCAAGCCCACCGACGCGCTTCGCGGCAGGATGTCGTGATCCGGTTCCTCATCAAGGGCCTGCTGCGCGACCGGTCGCGGTCGCTCTTCCCGGTGCTCACGGTGGCGGCCGGCGTGATGCTCACCGTGTTCCTGTTCGCCTGGCTGCGCGGCGTGGAGGCGTCGGTGCTCCAGTCCACCGCGCATTTCGCCTTCGGCTACGTGCGCGTCACCACCGCCGCCTACGCGGCCGACGCGGACCAGATGCCCAACGACCTGGCGCTGCTCGGCGCGGACTCGCTCGTCGCCGGGCTGAGGCGGCGCTTCCCCGACCTCGTCTGGACGCCACGGATCACCTTCGGCGGGCTGCTCGACGTCCCGGACGCGCGCGGCGAGACGCGGGCGCAGGCGCCGGTGGCGGGGCTCGGCGTCGACCTGTTCTCGCCCGGGAGTCCGGAGCCGGCGATGCTGCGGCTCGGCGCCGCGCTGGTCCGCGGGCGCCTCCCGGGCCGGCCGGGCGAGGCGCTGGTCTCCGACGAGCTGGCGACGCGGCTGGGCCTCCGGCTCGGCCGGACGGCGACGCTCATCGGCTCGACGATGGACGGCGCGATGGCCCTCGCGAACTTCAGCATCGTGGGGACCGTGCGCTTCGGGGTCGGGCCGATGGACCACGGTGCCCTGGTCGCCGACCTGGGCGACGTGCGGTCGGCCCTCGACATGGCGAACGGCGCGGCCGTGATCCTCGGCTTCTTCCGCGACGACCTGTACCACGACCGGGCGGCCGATTCGGTGGCGGCGCAGTTCAACGCGGCGCACCGCTCGACCGACCAGTACCGGCCGGTGATGGAGACGCTACGCCAGGCGAGCGGCCTCTCGGACCTGCTGGACTACATCACGCTGGTCCTGAACGTCGCCGTCGGCTTCTTCGTGCTCGCGATGTCCATCGTGCTGTGGAACGCGGGGCTGATGGGGAGCCTGCGGCGCTACGGCGAGATCGGTGTGCGGCTCGCCGTCGGCGAGGACAAGGGCCACATCTACCGGGCGATGCTGGTCGAGTCGGTGGCCATCGGCGTGGTGGGCTCGCTCATCGGGACCGCGATCGGCGTCGCCGCCTCCTGGTTCCTCGAGGTCCACGGCATCAACGTGCGCTCGCTCCTCAAGGACAACACGATGATGATGGACGACGTCCTCCGGGCCCGCGTCACCCTCGGCGCGGCGCTGATCGGTTTCATCCCCGGCCTGGCGGCGACGGTGCTGGGCGCCGGGATCTCGGGCCTGGGCATCTACCGGCGGCAGACGTCGCAGCTCTTCAAGGAGCTCGAGGCATGACGCGGCTCGGCTTCGTGGCGCCGGTGCTGTGGGCCGGCGCGCTCGCGGCGCAGACGCCGACGGGCGACGAGGTGCTGCGGCGCGTGGACCGGAACATGTTCGCCGACAGCCGCATCGTGGTCTCGCAGATGGTCATCCACGGGCGGCGCGAGACGCGCACGGTCGAGTCGAAGTCGTGGCAGCGCGGGACCACGGACGCCTACACCGAGTACCTGGCCCCGGCGCGCGAGAAGGGCACCAAGATGCTCAAGCTCGCGGACGACCTCTGGACCTACGATCCGGGGACCGACCGCACGATCATGATCTCCGGCGCGATGCTCAGGCAGTCGGTGATGGGCTCCGACCTCTCGTACGAGGACATGATGGAGGACCCGCGGCTCGAGCGCTCCTACACGGCCAGCGTCGCCGGTACGGACACGGTGGACGGCCGGAGCTGCTGGGTCGTCCAGCTCACCGCGAAGGTCGAGGACATCGCCTACGCGACCCGGCGCGTCTGGGTGGACGTCGAGCGCTGGGTGCCGCTGCGCGAGGACCTGTACGCCAAGAGCGGGCGGCTCCTCAAGACCATCCGGCTGAGCGTCGTGCGGACCATCGGCGGGCGCTGGGTGCCGATGCACGCCCTGTACCGGGACGTGCTCAAGGAGGGGCAGGGCACCGAGTTCGTGATCGAGACGATCGAGTTCGACGCCCCGCTCCCGGGCTACTTGTTCTCGAAGGCCGCGCTGCGCCGCTGACGCCGGACCGTCCCGCCGTCGGCTGGCTTCGGGCGGACCTGCGTCGCTAGTATGTAGGGCAGTGGCTGCTGGTTCGGAGGGGGTGTGATGGAGTCGCGGATTCGCGGTAAACTCGCCCTCGTCACCGGCGCCTCCTCCGGCATCGGCCGCTCCTGCGCGCGCCGCTTCGCCGAGGACGGCGCCAACCTGATCCTCTGGGCTCGGCGCCTGGACCGCCTCGACCGCACGGCCGAGGAGCTGCGCAAGGAATTCGGCGTCGAAGTGCGGGTCGCGGCCGTGGACGTGCGGGACCGGGCGGCGGTGAACCGCGCGGCCGACGCGCTCGCCAAGGACGGCCTGGTGCCGGACATCCTCCTCAACAACGCCGGCCTCGCGGCCGGGCTGGCCAAGCTGCACGAGGGCGACCCCGAGGACTGGGACCGGATGATCGACACCAACCTTAAGGGGCTGCTCAACGTCTCGCGGGCGATCCTCCCGCTGATGGTGAAGCGCAACGCCGGCCACGTGATCAACATCGGCAGCACCGCGGGGCATCAGGTCTACCCGTCGGGCAACGTCTACAACGCGACCAAGTACGGCGTGAAGGCGCTTACCGAGGGCATGAACCTCGACGTGGCCGGCACGAAGCTCAGGGTCTCCAGCGTGGATCCCGGGCACGTCCGGACGGAGTTCGCCGAAGTGCGGTTTCATGGCGACCGCTCGCGCGCCGGGAAGCTGTACGAGGGATTCACGCCGCTCTCGCCCGACGACGTGGCCGACGCGGTGGCCTACGTCGCGAACCTCCCCGAGCACGTGAACATCGTGGACCTGATCATCGTACCTGCCGCCCAGCGGAGCGTGCACGTGATAGACTGGAGCACCACATGAACCGATCCGCTCGTCTGGCGCCGGCCCTCGCGCTTGCCGCGCTGCTCGCGGTCCCCGCGGCTGCGCGCGCCCAGCTGGACACCGGGACGTACGTCGTTCGCGACTCCCATTTCCGGAGTGGCGAGACGCTCCCGGAGCTGAAGCTGCACTACCTGACGATGGGCCGGCCGCGGAAGGACGCCGCAGGCGTCCTCCGCAATGCGGTCCTGATCCTGCACGGCACGACCGGGAGCGGGCGCCAGTTCCTGAACCCCCTCTTCACCGAGCTGTACGGCGCCGGCGAGGCGCTCGACACCGCGACGCACTATCTAATCTTCCCCGACGGGATCGGCCACGGCGAGTCGAGCAAGCCGAGCGACGGGCTCCACGCGCGGTTCCCGCACTACACCTACGACGACATGGTCGCAGCGCAGTACCGCCTCCTCACCGAGCGCCTCGGGGTCAACCACCTGCTCCTCGTGATGGGCACCTCGATGGGCGGGATGCACACCTGGGTGTGGGGCGAGACGTATCCGGACTTCATGGACGGGCTGGTGCCGCTCGCGAGCCTGCCCACGGCCATCGCGGGCCGCAATCGGATGATGCGGAAGATGATCATGGACGACATCCGGAACGATCCGGGTTGGCAGGGCGGGGATTACGAGCGGCAGCCGATGGGGCTGCGGGGCGCCCTGCAGCTCCTGTGGGTCATGGGTAGCGCCCCGCTGGTGCTGCAGCGGGCGGCGCCGACGCGCGATTCGGCGGATGCCTACATCACGAGTGTCCTGCGGACGTTGCACGCGGTCGCCGACGCCAACGACGTCCTCTACGCCTTCGACGCCTCGCGCGAGTACGACCCGAGCGTCGCGCTCGAGAAGATCCGGGCGCCGCTGCTGGCGATCAACTCGGCGGACGACTTCATCAATCCACCCGAGCTGGGGATCGTGGATTCGTTGATCCGGCGGGTCCCGCAGGGTCGCTACGTGCTGATCCCGATCGGCCCGCTCACGCGGGGCCACGGCACGCACACGGTCGCGGCGGCGTGGAAGGCGTACTTCGCGCCGTTCGTCGCCGAGCTGGAACGGAAGGCGGGCGCGCGCTGAGCGCGCCGATCAGGAAGCCGGCTTCGCGGTCTCCATATAGGCCCGGGTGATCACGACCGGCGTGACCGGCGTGTCGTCGGGGCGCGTCGGCACCGCGGCGATGGCGTCCACCACGTCCATCCCCGACGTCACCCGCCCGAAGACGCAGTAGCCCCACCCGTCCACCGTCTTCGCCTTGAAGTCGAGGGAAGCGTTGTTGGCGACGTTGACGTAGAACTGCACGCCGCCGCTCTGCGGGTCCGCCGTCCGCGCCAGCGCCACCGTGCCACGCACGTTCTTGAGCCCGTTGTCGGCCTCGTTCGGCACCGACGGGGCGGACGACAGCCGCTGGTGACCGTCGGCCGTCTGAACGCCCGCCTGGATCACGAACCCCTTGATCACGCGGTGGAAGATGAGCCCGTCGTAGAAGTGCTGGTCCACGTGGGCCACGAGATTGTCGACCGTCTGCGGCGCCTTGGTCCGGTCGAGCTCCATCACGATCCGGCCCTTGCTCGTCTCGAGCACCACGACGGGATGGTCGCCTGTCGCCGCCGGTGTCTCCTCCGACGGCACCGCGGCTTCCTTTTTCTGGCAGGCGGCGGTTACCAGGAGCAGGGCCGCGCCTGCGACCATTGCGCTCCGCATCACTCCTCCTTCGCCGGCGCTGCCGGCGCCGCCACGGTCGTATCCACGTATGCCCGCTTGATCACGACCGGTGTGACCGGCACGCCGTTCGGCAACGTCGGCACCGCCGCGATCCGGTCCACGACATCCATCCCGTCAGCCACTTTGCCGAACACCGTGAATCCCCACCCCTGGACCGACTTGTCCGTGAAGTCGAAGCGCGGGTTGTCGGTGACGTTGATGAAGAACTGGACGGTGCCGCTCTCCGGCTCCAGATGCCGCGAGAGCGCGACCGCGCCGCGCACGTTCTTGAGCCCGTTGTCGGCCTCGGGCGGCACCGGCGGCGCGGAGGTGCGCCGCTCCGTCCCGTCGGGCAGATACTGTCCCGTGCGGATGATGTTGCCCTTGATGACCTGATCGACGATGAGGCCGTCGTAGAAGTGGCGATTCACGTGCGGGACGATGTTGTCCACCGTCTGCGGAGCCTTCGTACGGTCGAGCTCCAGCACGATCCGGCCCATGCTCGTCTCCAGCACCACCTTGGGGTGCGGGCCGGTCATGCCCGGCTCGGGGGGCGGCTCCTTCTGGCAGGCACCAGCCGCCAGGGCGGCGGCGAGGATCAGCAGATGTCGTGCACGCAGCATTCTCGGCAGCTCCCGCTCACTTGAGGTTGGGCCGGACCAGCACTCGCTCGGCGAGGGCGGGCCCTACCGCCCGTGTCACCTCGCCGACGCGCAATGTAATCGGCCCTCCAAACGGGGCCCGTTCGACCACGTACACCGTGCAGCCGGGGGTGATCGCCAGGTCGGCCAGATAGCGCAGCAGCGAGGGATCGTCGTCCGACACCTGCATGACCTCCGCGCTCGCGCCCGCCTCCAGGTCGGCGAGCGCGCGATAACGCTCCTCGTCCACGGCGCCGTCGCGGCCCGGGATCGGCGCGCCGTGCGGGTCCGAGGTCGGCTCGCCGATGGCCGCCGCCATCCGGTTCACCATCTCGTCCGAGGCGGCGTGCTCGAGGCGCTCGGCCTCCTGATCGACCTCGTCCCACCGGTACCCCAGGGCGCGCACCAGGTAGGCCTCGATCACGCGGTGTCGGCGCAGGGTCCGTAGCGCCGCCGTCCGCCCGTGCGCCGTCAGCCGCGCGCCGCGGTAGGGCTCGTGGGTGAGGAGGCCGGCGTCGGCCAGCCGCCGCACCATCCCCGTCACGGAGGCGGGAGCGACGCCGAGGCGCGACGCCAGCGCCGTGGTCGCGGCAGCCTCGCCGGCGCGCTCCAAATCGTAGACCGCCTTGAGGTAGTCCTCCACCGAGGCGGTCAGTTCCGGCGCTGGAGAGGGCGCGACCTTCGCGGTCTTCGTCATGCCGTGTGGGGCGGCGTGCGCACCAGGAGCACCGGCACGAGCGTGCGGTGCCGCACCTCGTTGGCCACGGTCCCCCGGATCAGGTCGTTGAGCAGCCGGTGTCCGTGGGTGGCCATCGCGATCAGGTCGGCGCGCTCCCGCTCGGCGGCCGCCACGATCTCCTCGGCGGGGTTCCCGGACGCCAGGACCGCCTCCGTGGTGATCCCGTCGGCTTCCAGCTCCGCCCGGCAGCGCTCGATGTACTCGCGGTCGCTCTTGATCTCTTCGGACTCCCGCAGGTCGAGGGCATTGACGTTCCGAGCCGCCCAGCCGTCCGCCACGTGGATCAGGACGACCGAGGCGCCGCAGTGCTTGGCGAGGCCCCGCACGTGCGCGAGGATCGCGGCGTCCGACTTGGAGTGCTCGATGGTGACCAGGATCCGGGAGTACATGCCCCCTCGCTCCGAACCGGGGTGCTCAGCCACGGAAGATCTGGATCAACAGCCAAACATTCAGCCCCAGGATGAAGTACGCAACCGCGTACGCGAGCCACTTGAGCCAGCGGCCGTTCACGAACTCCCCCATCTTCGCCCGCTCCGACGTGAATATGACGAGCGGGAAGACAGCGAACGAAAGCTGCATGCTGAGGACGACCTGGCTCAGGATGATGAGCTTGGCGGTCCCGCTCTGGCCGTAGAGGAACACCACGATGATCGCCGGCGTGATGGCGAGGGCGCGCGTGATCAGCCGCCGCAGCCACGGGCGGAGGCGGATGTCTAGGAAGCCCTCCATTGTGATCTGGCCGGCCAGCGTGCCCGTCAGCGTCGAGTTCTGGCCGGAGGCGAGCAGGGCCAGGGCGAACACGGTGCTCGCCCCGCCCACGCCCAGCAGCGGCGCCAGCAGCTTGTAGGCATCTTGGATTTCGGCGACCTCGTGGTGGCCCGTGCGGAAGAACACCGCCGCAGCGAGGACCAGGATCGCCCCGTTGATGAACAACGCCAGCATCAGCGCGACGGTCGAGTCGAGGATGGCGTAGCGAATGGCCTCCCGCTTCCCTGCGCTCGTCTCCTCGTAACGGCGCGTCTGCACGATGGACGAGTGAAGGTAGAGGTTGTGCGGCATCACCGTCGCGCCCAGGATGCCGATCGCGATGTAGAGCATCGTTCGGTTGCCGACGATCTCGGGCGACGGGAGAAAGGCGCGCAGGGTGGCGCCCATGTCCGGCCGGGCGAGAATCAACTCGAAGAGGAAGCTCGCGCCCATCGTCGCTATGAGCGTGACGACGAGCGCCTCGAGGAACCGGAACCCTCGATGCTGGAGGAACAGGACGATCAGGACGTCCAGGCCCGTCAGCAGGACGCCGAGGGAGAGCGGGACGTGAAACAGGAGCTGGAGCGCGATGGCCGATCCGATGACCTCGGCCAGGTCGCACGCGGCGATCGCGATCTCGCAAATCACCCAATGGAAGAGGACCACCGGGCGCGAGTAGTGGTCCCGCACGCACTGGGCCAGGTCCCGGCCCGTCGCGATCCCGAGCTTCGCCGCCAGCGCCTGCAGCAGGATCGCCAGTAGGTTCGAGATCATGATGACGCTGAGCAGCGTGTAGCCGAACGCCGACCCGCCGGCGAGGCTCGTGGCCCAGTTTCCCGGGTCCATGTACCCCACCGCCACGAGGTATCCCGGCCCGGCGAACGCCAGCGCCTTCCGCCACCACCTCCCGCCGACCGGGATCGAGCGGTAGACCTCGGCCAGGCTGGGGGCAAGCCGAGCCCGCCGCCACCCGGTCTCGCCGGTGCCGGCGATCGGGCGGTCCCGGGCCTTGCGTACCGCCGGTTCAACCATGGGCACGATGATTAAGTTAGTGTTAGCGAAATTGCAAGATGTGCTGGCAGAAATCACCGATTCGGTGTAACTATATCCCACGATGCTCCGCTTGCCGCTCGTTCCGGTCCTTCTCGGCGTGTTCGCATCGGGGGCGCCCGCGCAGGAGCCGGCACGCGACCCGCACGCCGTGCAGCCGGAGCGCCCGACCGTGGCGACACACGCCTACACAGTCGCGCCAGGGTGGCTGGAGATCGAGGCGGGAGTAGAGTTCGATCGCTTAGCGAATGGGACGAGAAGCGGAAGCGCGCCGGTGGTCGTCAAGGTGGGGCTCGCGCCGCGTGTGCAATTCGACTTCGTCGGGGCCGTGCAAAGGCCGGCGGGAGGGCACACGCTGGGCGTCGGGGACCTGGCCGTCGCGCTCAAATGGCGGCTCACCGCCCAGGCGCCGGTCGTCGGCGATTTCGCGGTGATCCCCAGCCTCAAGCTCCCGACGGCGCCCACCTCGTCGGGGCTCGGGTCTGGCACGACCGACTTGGGGCTGGTGCTCGTGTCCAGTCACCAGCTGGGTCCCGTCGGGCTGGACGTCAACCTCGGCTACACTCGACGCAGCGGGCCGGACTCGCTCGCGCCACGCAGCTCGACGGTCTGGACGGCTTCGTTCGGCGGAACGGTGGTTGGAGCGATGGGATGGACCGCCGAGCTGTATGGCTTCCCGGCGACGTCGGGGCCGGCGGGGGCGGCCTCCATCGTGGCGTTGCTGGGGGGACCGACGCTGCTCGTGAAGCCGTGGCTCGCCCTGGATGCCGGCGTCATCGTGCCCCTGACCGGACCTCAGCCCCGCGCCCTCTTCATGGGCTGCGTGTACAACGCCGGGCGCCTGTGGTCGGCGCAGGCGGGGTCACGCACGATCTCGTTGCCGAAATCATCGGGCCGGCTTAATTAGCGCGTCGCATGCGTGCGACCAGGGTACTGATCCTCCTGCTGCCTGCCGCACTGGTCCCGCCGGCCGCGCGGGCGCAGCTGCTGGGCGCGCAGATCGATCTCATCGGCCAGCGCCTCCAGCCGCTTCACAGTCCGTACACCGGCATTCTCAGCCTGCGCCCAACCGGCGACACCGAGATGAGCCAGGCCTTCGGCGTGTACCTCGGCGGGGTCCTGCCCGGGGGGCTCCAGGCGTACCTCGACGTCGAGATGATCCGCGGCAACGGCGTCAGCGGCTCGAGCGGCCTCGCCGGTGTCACCAACGGCGACGTGATCCGCCAGGGGACCGTGGACCTCGGCAAGAACCCGTATGTGGCGCGCGCGTTTCTGCGGTATGCCATATCGCTCGGCGGCTCGGCACGCGACACGCTGGCACGCGCGCAGGACCAGGCGGCAATGGCGTTGGCGTCCCACCGCCTGGAGATCATGGTCGGCAAGCTGGCGGTCACCGACCTGGTGGACCTCAACCGCTACGCGAACAGCACCCGGCTCCAGTATCAGAATTGGGCGCTGTTCCAGAACACGGCCTGGGACTACGCGGCGGATACCCGTGGGTATTCCATCGGACTCGCCGTCGCCTGGATCACGCCGAAGTGGGCGCTGCGGGCGGCGGCCTTCCAGATGCCCACCTTTGCCAACGGCAATGTCCTCGATGGCGATCTCGCGCACGCCCAGGGTGACCAGGTGGAGTTGACGCTGATGCCGGGCGCCGCCGGCACCGTCATCCGCGTGATGGGTTACGTCAACCACGCCCGCATGGGTAGCTACGCGGACGCGATGCGCGTGGCGCGGCAGACAGGACAGGCGCCGGACATCGTGGCCGACGACCGGCCGGGACGCTTCAAGTACGGGTTCGGCGTCAACCTCGAGCAGCCCCTCGCCGACGCCGGCGAGACCGGTCTGTTCGCCCGCCTCGGCTGGTCGGATGGACGGAACGAGAGTTTCGTCTTCACCGAGGTGGACCGGCACGCGAGCGCCGGAGTGCAGCTCTCGGGTGTCCGGTGGGGGCGCCGGAGCGACGTCCTCGGGCTCGGCGTCGTGGACCATGCGCTCTCATCGCTGCACCAGGAGTATCTCGCGATGGGCGGACACGGCTTCCTGTTGGGCGACGGGCGGCTGGACTACGGGCATGAGCGGATCGTGGAAGCGTATTACCGCATCCAGCTGGGGCGCTTTGTGCAGGTGAGCCCCGACGTCCAGCAGATCTGGAATCCCGGGTACAACCGGGATCGCGGTCCGGCGACGGTCTTGGCTTTGCGCCTCAACGTCCGCTACTGATCCGCGTCACTCGTCGGGCGCGCCGCCCGCGCTCGCGACCTGGTCCGCCTTGACCTTCGCCACGTCGAACTTCAGCGCCGCCGTCAGCATCTTGTCGATCGTTTCGTCGAACTCCGCTTTCGCCCCGCGCTGGAAGCGCAGCGGGTTGATCCGCGCCACGACGAACGCCTTGAGGTAGGGGCTCTCGAAGCCGCGCGCCTTCAGCGCCTTCACCGCGTCGTTCACCGCCTCGTCGAGCGCGATGAGCTTGTCGGCGCGCTCCCTTCGTACCGCCAGCGCCTTCGAGAGCTTGTGGGCGAGGAACGCCTCGACGCGTTTGAGGACCGGGTTGTAGGCGCCCCCGGCGAAGCGGCCGTTCTGCCGGTAGCACATCCCGAGCGTGAGCAGGCCCGGCTCTTCGAACTCGGTCTCGAAGTCGCGCTCCGGCCGGTCGTCGAGATCGGCGAGCGCCTCGGCGAGGCGGCTCACCTCCAGCGCCTTCTCCCGGAGATTGTGCGCCTTCTCGGTGTTGAGGACGAGGATGCGGTGCGCCACCTCGATCTCCGGCACTACGAGCGCGGTGACCGTCCGGGCGCCGAGCTGCCGCAGCGCGGCGAGGCGGTGGTGGCCGTTCGGCGTCCACCACGTCCCCGAGCCTGAAGGCACGGCCACGATCGGATCGAGGTAGCGGCCCAGCCGGTCGATCGCCGAGGCCAGCCGTGCCACGTGCGTGTCCGACAGGTCGCGCTGGTAAGGCGTCGGCTCCACTTTCTCCACGGGGAGGCCGGCCAGAACTTGCCAGTGGCCGCCCAGTGGGTCGCGGAAGACCGCGAGCACGGAGCCGCCGGCGCGGGTGATTGCCGTCGCTGCCTCGGCCGTCGCCGCCGGCGGCGAGCCGCCCGTCAGCTCGGCGGCCGCGATGCCGCGCGAGCCCGGCTCCGCGCCCTTCTTCCGTTTGCGGGTCGTCTTCTTCTTCGCCGCGTCGGCCATGGTCCGCTCCGTCGGGAAGCCGGAACTTACGATGCCCCGCAGCCGGCTGCTATCTTCGCGGCCGTGAGCGACTTCGAGATCCGCCCGCTCGCCACGCACCAGGAACGGGAGGCGTGCGTCGAGCTGCAGCGCGAGACCTGGGGCAGGGAATTCACGGAGCTGGTCCCGCCCAGCCTGCTCTACGCGGTGCAGAAGATCGGCGGCGTCGTGGCGGGCGCGTTCGATCCCGCCGGGCGGATGATCGGCTTCGTTTTCGGTTTCACTGGCACCGAGGGCGGGAAGCTGGTGCACTGGTCCGACATGGTCGCGGTCCGCGCGGACGCGCAGGGCCGCGGCATCGGGCGCTCGCTCAAGGCGTATCAGCGTGACGTGGTTCTGCACCTCGGCGTCACGGTGATGTACTGGACGTGCGATCCGCTGGTGTCGAAGAACGCCCACCTCAATTTCAATCACTACGGCGTGCGGGTGGTGGAGTACGTCCGGGACCTGTACGGCAGCGAGACGCACAGCGTGCTCCACCGCGGCGTCGGCACGGACCGGTTCGTCGTGGCGTGGCCGCTGGACCGCGAAGGTCCACCGCCGCGTCCCCCTGCGGCGCTGCGCGGCGCTCCCATCGTGAACCCAGGCACGGAGGCAGGCGAACAGGGCGATCCGGAGCGCTTCGCCGCGGCGCCGCCCCCGGCGCTCAGGATCGAGATCCCGGCGGACATCGCGCAAGTGCAGGCTACGTCGCTCGACCTCGCGGGGCGCTGGCGCGCCACGACGCGCCGCGCGTTCCTCTGGTGCCTCAGCCACGGCTACGCCGTCGCCGGTTACGCGCGCGACGAGGCGGCCGGACGCGGGCACTACCTCCTCACCCGTACATGACCTTCCGGATCGATCGGATCGTGCTGCGGGAGATCCGGCTCCCTCTGAAGGAGCCGTTCCGCATCTCCTCCGGCCTCACGACCGAGCGGCGGATCTGCCTCCTCGAGCTGACGGAAGCCTCGGGCGCCACGGGGTGGTCGGAGTGCGTCGCTGGAGAGCTGCCTAACTACAGCGCCGAGACGATTGACACCGCCTGGTACGCCATCCGGGAGTGGGTGGCGCCGCGTGTCCTCGGCCGGTCGTTCGACGCGCCCGAACTCGTGGCTGGGGTGCTGGCGGCGGATTTCCGCGGCCATCTGATGGCGAAGGCCGCGGTCGAGATGGGGTGCTGGGAGGTTGCGGCGCAGTTGGAGGGACTGCCGCTCGCGCGGCTCCTGGGCGGCACACAGGCGCGCATCCCGGCCGGGATCTCAATCGGCATCCAGCCGGATCCCGCGGCGCTGGCGCGGCGCGCCAAGGCGGCGCTGGCGGAAGGGTACCGCAAGCTCAAGATGAAGATCCGTCCGGGCGCGGACGTGGCGTATCTGCGTGCGGTCCGGGAGGCGGTCGGAGCGGCGGCACCGCTGATGGCGGACGCCAACTCGGCATACACGCTCGCCGACGCGGAACACCTGGCCACGCTCGACGCGTTCGCCCTGACGATGCTCGAGCAGCCGCTGGGCCAGGACGATCTGGTCCAGCACGCCGAACTGCAGCGGCGTCTGGCGACACCGATCTGCCTCGACGAGTGCATCACGGGTGCGGACCGCGCCCAGGACATGATCGCGCTGGGGAGCGGGCGGATCGTGAACATCAAGCCAGGGCGCGTCGGCGGCTTCACCGCCGCCAAGGCGATCCACGACCTCTGCCGGCAGCACGGAATCCCGGTCTGGTGCGGCGGCATGCTGGAGAGCGGGGTGGGCCGGGCGCACAACGTCGCGCTGGCATCGCTCCCCAACTTCACTCTGCCGGGCGATCTCTCGCCGAGTTCACGCTACTGGGCGCGCGACGTGGTCGAACCGGAGTGGACGATGGACGGGGAAGGGATGGTGCGTGTGCCGCTCGACCGGCGGGGCCTCGGCGTGGTGGTGGACGAGGAGCGGGTCGCGGCCCTCGCCGTCCGCCGGGAACAGCTGCGCGGCTGACCCTCTGAGTCGGGCTCACGCCCTGGAACCTCGCTCGGGGTCCTAGGTATTCTTCAAGTTCGCATTCGCAACATGATGGAGGGTCTCGTGTGCGGTGTTTCCGGTCGGGGTGACCGGGCCGCCGTACGTCTTCTGGAGGGTGTGTGGTACGGTGGCATCAGGGTCGTGTCGTTAGCCGGATCGTGACATTCGCGGCGGTCGCGTGCGCGGCGGCTGCCTGCGGGAAGGGGAACGCTGGCGGGCGGGTCGGGGGCTTCCCGCCAACCGAGGTCGGGATCGTGACGGTGCGGCCGGAGGCGGTGCCGCAGACGTTCGAGTTTCCTGCCGAGGTGCAGGCGTACCGCCGGGTGGAGGTGCGCTCGCGGGTGGACGGTGTGATCGAGGCGCGCCCGTTCACCGAGGGGACGATCGTCACGCCCGGGCAGGTGCTGTATCGGCTGGACCAGGTGAAGTACGAGGCCGCGTATCGGGCCGCCGAGGCGCGGTTCGAGAACGCGAAGGAGACCTTCGACCGGGTCGAGCCGCTGCTCGCCCAGCATGCGGTGGCGCAGCAGGACGTGGACAACGCGCGCAGCCAGTACACGGCGGCGCAGGCGGCGCTCGACGAGGCGAAGAAGGACCTCGACGACACGGAGGTGAAGGCCGAGATCGAGGGACGCGTCGGGCGCACGCAGATGGAGGTCGGCGCCCGGGTGACCGGCTCCGGCGACCTGCTGACCACGATCGACCAGCTCGACCCGCTGTACGTGAGCTTCGAGCCGTCCTCCCAGCAGCTGCTCGAGTGGCGGGAGAGCCCGAGCGCCCGTGCGCTGATCGAGCCCGGCAGCAGGCTGGAGGTGCGGGTCGTGCTTCCTGACGGCTCCCTGTTCCCGCGGATCGGCCGCCTCGACTTCGTGGCCCCCTCCCTGGATCCGGCCACCGGCACCGAGGAGTTCCGGGCGACCATCCCGAACCCGGACCGGCTGCTGATGCCCGGCCAGTTCGTGCGGGTGCGGCTCGTCGGCTTCGTCCGTGACGGCGCGCTGGCGGTGCCGGAGCGCGCGGTGCAGACGGGCCTCGGACGCCAATACGTCTTCGTGGTCGGCCCCGGCGACACGGTCGCCACCCGCGACGTGCAGGCGGGCCCGTGGATCGGGGATCGGTGGGTCATCGATCGTGGGCTCGTGCCGGGCGACCGCGTGGTGGTGGACGGGCTCCAGAAGATCGCGCCGGGACGTCCGGTGCACCCCGTGCCGCTGGCCGACAGCACCAAGGCGGGACCGGCGCAGACCGGGGCCGGCCGGTGAGCGAGGCCGCCGAGCCGCAGTACGAGGTCCGCTACTTCTTCATCCGCCGGCCGGTGCTGGCGGCGGTCATCTCGATCATCATCACGCTGATGGGGCTGCTCTCGATGCAGCTCCTCCCGGTCTCGCGCTACCCGCAGATCACCCCGCCCGCCATCCAGGTCACGGCCGTCTATCCGGGCGCGACGGCGCAGGATGTCGCCGAGGCGGTCGCCGCGCCGATCGAGGAGCAGCTCGGCGGGCTGCAGAGCCTGCTCTACTACACCTCGGCCAACGGCAGCGACGGGTCGATGAACCTGTCGATCTACTTCGACGTCTCGCGCGACCAGGACCTCGCCGAGGTCGACGTCCAGAACGCGGTGCAGCTCGCGTCGCCGCAGCTCCCGGCGTCGGTGCGACAGAACGGGATCGCGATCCTCAAGGCGAACACCGACATCCTGGGCGTGGTGGGCCTCACCTCCACGGACCCCCGCTACGACGCCGCGTACCTGACGAACTACATGAAACTGTACGTCGAGGACGAGCTGAAGCGCGTGCCCGGGATCGGCAACGCGACGACCTTCGGCGGGCTGCAGTTCTCGATGCTGCTGCAGCTCGACCCCGGCAAGATGGCGGAGCTGGGGATCACGGTGAGCGACGTCGCCAACGCGGTGCGGGAGCAGAACGCGACGAATCCGGCGGGGCGCCTCGGCCGGGAGCCGGCGCCGCCGGGGACGCAGCTGACGATCCCGGTGACGACCGTGGGCCGGCTGCAGACGCCCGAGGAGTTCGACGACATCGTGGTGCGCGCCAAGCCGAACGGCGCGCTGGTGCGCCTCAAAGACATCGGCCGGGCGGTGCTGGGCTCGCAGAACTACGACTTTGAGGGCCGCCTCAACGGCCGGCCCACAGCGCTCGCCCTGCTGTACCTCCGCCCCGGCGCGAACGCGCTGCGGGCTGTGGCCGCCGTGCACGTGCGGCTCCGGGAGCTGCAAAAGAACTTCCCCCCAGGGGTCACGGCGACCATCCCGTTCGACACGACGCCGTTCGTGAGCGCCTCGATTCAGGAAGTGGTGATCACCCTGCTGGAGGCGCTCGCGCTGGTGTCGCTGGTGGTGTTCGTCTTCCTGCAGAGCTGGCGCGCGACCCTGATCCCGATGCTCGCGGTCCCGGTCAGCGTGATCGGCACCTTCCTCGGCCTGAAGCTGCTGGGGATGTCCATCAACGTGCTCACCCTGTTCGCCCTCGTGCTGGCCATCGGCATCGTGGTGGACGACGCCATCGTGGTGATCGAGAACGTCGAGCGCATCATGTCCACCGAGAAAGTCTCGGCCAAGGTGGCGGCCGACCGCGGGATCCAGCAGGTGGCCCCCGCGCTGGTGGCCATCGTGCTCTCGCTGGTCGCGGTCTTCGTGCCCGTGGCGTTTACCGGCGGCGTGACCGGCGCGCTCTTCCGCCAGTTCGCCATCACCATCGCCATCTCGGTGGTGCTCTCGGGAGTGGTCGCGCTCACGCTCACGCCCGCGCTGTGCGCGCTCCTCCTCAAGGAGCCGACGGGTGACCGCACGACGGGGCCGTTTGGCCTGTTCAACCGGACCTTCGCGGCCGGGCGGGAGAACTACGTGCGTACGGTCGAGCGGGTGCTGCGACGGCCGCGCGCGGGGCTCGCGATGTTCGCCGTCGTCATCGCGCTGGCCGTCGTCCTGTGGCGCCACGTCCCCGCCTCGTTCATCCCCACCGAGGACAAGGGGTACTTCGCCGTCGCGATCCAGCTGCCCGACGGCGCGTCGCTGCAGCGCACCGACGCCGTGCTCGAGCGGGTCGAGGGCTTCCTGCGGCAGGAGAAGTCGGTCCGGAACATCGTCGCGCTGGCGGGCCTCGACATCCTCAGTCGCTCCACCCAGACCAACAGCGCGGTGATGTTCGTCAACGTGGCGCCGTGGGAGCAGCGTGGGAAGAACGAGACGGTCGACGCCATCACGCAGCGCCTCAGCGGCCGGATGTTCGGGATGCGCGACGCCATCGGCTTCGCGTTCAACCTCCCGGAGATCCCCGGTCTGGGCGCGACCGCCGGCGTCGAGGCGTACATCCAGGACCGCACCGGCCGGCCGGTGGGCATGTTCGCGCCCGAAGTGCAGGCCTTCGCGCAGGCCGCCAACCAGATCCCCGCCTCCGGTGGCGCGCAGGTGAACTTCCGCGCCAGCGTGCCGCAGCTCTTCGTCAACGTGGACCGGGCGACGGCGAAGGCGCGGGGCGTGCACCTCGACGACCTGTTCGGGACGCTCCAGGCGCTGCTCTCGACGCTGTACATCAACGACTTCAACCTGTACGGGAAGACCTACCGGGTGCAGGCTGAGGCGCAGGCGCCGTTCCGCCAGTCGCCGGCCGACATCGGGCGGCTGTACGTGCGCGGCACGAACGACGCCATGATCCCGCTTTCGGCGCTCACCACCACCGAGTTCCGGGGCGCCCCGACCCTCATCACGCGCTTCAACGGCTTCACCTCGGCGCTGCTGACCGGGGTGGTGAAGCCGGGGCGGAGCAGCGGCGAGATGATGACCGGGCTCGACAGCCTGGTGCGCAACCGGTTCCTGGCCGAGGGGGTGGACCTCGCCTACTCCGGCCAGTCGTACCAGGAGCGGGCCTCGAGCGGCGCAGCGGGCGCGGTCCTGGCGCTGGGGCTGGTCATCGTCTTCCTGGTGCTCGCGTCCCAGTACGAGTCGTGGTCGCTCCCCTTCGCCGTCCTGCTCGGCGTGCCCTTCGGGGTGCTGGGGGCTTACCTCGGCATCTGGCTGCGCGGACAGCCGAGCGACGTGTACGTGCAGATCGGCCTGATCACCGTGGTCGGGCTCTCCGCCAAGAACGCGATCCTCATCGTCGAGTTCGCCAACGCGCTGCGCGCGCAGGGCGTCCCGATCGTGCGGGCGGCGGTCGAGGCGGCGCGCGACCGGCTCCGCCCGATCCTGATGACGTCGGCGGCGTTCATCTTCGGCGTGTCGCCGCTCCTGGTGGCGGGCGGCGCGGGCGCGGTGAGCCGCCACTCGATCGGCACCACGGTGTTCGCGGGAATGCTGGTGGCGACGGCGATCGCCATCGTGTTCATCCCGCTCTTCTTCCGGGTGATCCGCTCGCTCGCCGAGGGGCGCCGCGGCGACGTCGGGGAGGTAGCGTGAAGCCTGAGACACGGGGGCGCGGAGGCACGGAGGCACAGAAGGCACCGGGCGCTCGCCGTGCCTCTGTGCCTCTGTGCCTCTGTGCCTCCGTCTTCCTGGCGGCCTGCGCGGTCGGACCGAGCTACCGGCCGGCCGACGTGGTGCCCGCGGCCACGCAGGTGGGGGTCTCGCGCCGCCCCGACTCCACGCAACAGTTCTTCGATTCGCTGGCGGCGGCGCGCGCCGCGGACACCACGCGCCCGATCGCGGCACGGCTTCCGCCGCCGCGTCGGCTGACGCCGGACTCGGTCGCGGACCTGGCGTGGGTGGACCTGCTCCGCGATTCGACCCTCACGCGGCTGGTGGGGATCGCGCTGCGTCAGAACCGCGACGTGGAGAGCGCCCGGGCGCGAATCGCGGAGTACCGGGCCGAGGCGGGTGTCGCCTTCGCGCCGCTCTTCCCGAGCGTCGTCCTGAACGGCAGTGACTCGCGCAACAAGGTGGCGCTGGGGTCGTTCGCCATCCCGCCATACACCGCCTATCGGGCGACGGCCGATCTGGCGTGGGAGCTCGACTTCTGGGGCCAGACCCGGCGCGGCATCGAGGCGGCCAACGCGGATGTGGCGTCCCAGGAGGCTGCGGAGCGGGCCACGGTGCTTTCGCTCGTGAGCGGCGTGGCGACGGCCTACCTCCAGCTGCTGGAGCTGGACCAGGAGCACGCCATTGCCGAGCAGACGCTCTCGTCGCGGCAGGTGACGCTGGGCCTGGCCCGGCAGCGCTTCGCCCGCGGCCTCATCTCCGAGCTCGATGTGCGGCAGTTCGAGGCGCAGGTGGCGGTGCCGGCGGCGCGGCTCGCGCAGGTGGAGCAGCTGCGGTCCCAGCAGGAGCACGCGCTGAACGTCCTCCTGGGCGAGGGGCCGGGGCCGATTGCGCGCGGACGCTCGCTCGCCGCGGCGGCCCGCGCGGTGGTGGTGCCGGATTCCGTCGCGTCGTCGCTGCTCGTCCGGCGGCCCGACGTCGAGTCGGCGGAGCGGGCCTATGCGGCCGCCACGGCTCGGATCGGCATCGCCGATGCGGCGCGCTTGCCGAGCTTCTCCATCACTGGTTCGTGGGGTATGCAGTCGCCCACTGCCGGCGGCATGTTCGCGAGCCCGAACCGGGTCTATGAGCTGCTCGGCGGCATCTCCATCCCGATCTTCACCGGCGGCCGGCTGGCGAACGAGGCCCAGGCGGCCCGCGCCCGCGCGGAGCAGGCGCGGGCGCGCTACGAGCAGACCCTGCTCGTCGCGCTCGGCGAGGCGGGCGACGCGCTCGCGGAGGTGCGCGCGGCGCGGGACGTGACGGCGGCGCAGGAAACGCAGGCCACGGCGCTGCGGCGCGCCCTGGAGCTGGCCGAGTTGCGCTACAGCACGGGGGTCTCGAACTACCTCGAGGTGCTTGACGCGGAGCGCAGCCTGTTCGACGCGGAGCTGGCGGCGAGCCAGGCCGAGCTGCAGCAGGTCACCGCCGCGGTCCGGCTTTACAAGGCGCTGGGCGGCAGCTGGCCAGGGACGGGCCGTTGACCGGCGGGCGGCGCGAAGGACACTCACGGCGCCACTGAAGCCTCCACCGGCGTGGGCTACTGGCGCCGGCGCACCAGCGTGATCCGTCCCGACCGGTCAATCATGTACAAGGGGCCGTGGTGGATGTCGTCGCCCAGGAACAACCGCGCCGCGCCTCCCGCCGGCGGGGCCCTGAAGACGTTGGTGTAGCGATCGGCGGCCGCGTAGTTCACCGTGTACCCGAGATCCTGCAGGGAACCCAGGGTCACCACACTCAGCGCGGGAGCCGAAGGGAGGAAGCCGACCATCAACTCGTTCCCGAACACCGACGTCCGCCAGTGGCTGTCGACCGTGCCCTGGCCGCAGGTGGGGTAGGTGTACGGGTAGTTGGCGCAGTTCTCCACGGGCACCTTGTGACCGCCGTAAGGCTGGCCCGCGCCTGTATAGGTGGTGCCGCCCACCGAGTCGAACTCGGCTTCTGCGTACGCGGTTCCGCCCGAGCACGAGAAGTACGTGTCCAGGAGCGGGCTCGGGACGTTCGAGGGCAGCTGCAGGCAATTGACCGGCGGGAACGGTGGGCTATAGTCGATCAGGTCCCACAGCGTGCCGAACCCGAGCACGTGTCCCATCTCGTGCAGCACCACGGCGTCGAGCTGCCCGGCCGCGATGAGCGACCCGACGTCGGCGGTGTCGAACAACATCGTTCCGACCACGGTCAACCCCGAGCCGGGGCCCGTGCCCGTCGTGACGAAGCACGGGCTGGCTTCCGCCAGCGTCTTGTTGGGGCCGTCGATGGAATCGAACGACGCGAAGATCAGGACGTCGGTGATGGTCCGGTTGGTCAGTGCGGGCTCGCCGGCTCCGCAGTCGCCGGCCGAGTCGGTGACCGTTTCCGGCGGCCCGAAGTGGCGGTAGACCATCTGCTGCCACCGCGTCACCGCGTGGTTGAATGCGGCGGACTCGGCAGCCGTGGGACTGTATTTGCCGTAGTACTGGAGCTGGATCGTGAACTCCGCCACTGCGCTCGTGTCGGTGAAGGTCGCGGTCGGCGCGCCGCCGACCGTCGCCGTCATCGTGTTGAGGCCGGGTGACGTACCCAGGATCCACGGGCCGACTTGCGCGTGGCCGCCGGAGTCCGTGGTGTCGGTCAGGCGCGTGCCGCTCCCGCCTCCGGAAGCAACCGCGAACGTGACGACCGCGCCGGGGATCGGATTGCTCGCCGCGTCGGTCACCAGGACCCCCGGACGCACGTTGACCGCGTAGCCGACCAGTCCGACCTGGTTGTTGCCGACCCAGGCGGCCACGGTGGCGGGCGCGCCCAGAGTGAAGGCGGAGTCGGTGAACGTGGCGGGATTGCCCGCCAGGCCCGAGCCCGCCGCCGTGGCCGTCAGCGTGTTGATCCCCGCGGAAGCTCCGACCGTCCAGTTGCCGACGGTGGCCAATCCGGTCGCGCCCGTAGCCTGCCTGCCGCCGGTGACGCTGCCGCCGCCGGAGACGACCACGAACGTCACCGAGTCGCCCGGCACGCCGTTGCCGTACTGGTCCCTGACCGCGACTGCCGGCGCCGTGCCGACCGTGCGTCCCGCGAGCGTCCTCTGGAAGTCGCCGGCCGTCTTGACCAGCTGGGTGGCGGGACCGGGGTTCGCCGAGGCGGTGAAGGTGGCCGCTGCGGCGCCGGCCCACGCGGTGAGGTAGTCGCGGCTGGGGCCGGCGGTGGTGCCCAGCGTCCAGGTGGCCTGCGCCTGCCCGCTGGCATTGGTGCTCGTGGTCTCGGGGGCGGCCGTGCCGGAGCCCGCGCTCGGCACGAAGATCACGGTGGCGCCTGAAACGGGCTGGCCGGCGGAGTCCTGGACCTGGACCACCACGGGGTTCGGGAGCGTCTGCCCGACAGTGGCCGTCTGGAGGTCGCCCGAGGTCTTGGCGAGCGCCGCGGCGACCTGCGTGACGGTGACGGTGGCCTGGCCCGTCGCGGTTCCGGACGTCGCGACCACCTGGGCGGTGCCGTTGGCGACGGCGGTGGCGAGTCCCGTCGCCGTCACCTTGAGCACCGAGGTCACGCTGGAGGACCACGTGACCGACGCCCCGCGCATCGTGTCGCGCTTCTGGTCGAAGACGACCGCGCCGAACTGCTGCGTGCGGCCGATCGCGGCCAGTGTCAGGGTGGCGGGAGTGACGGCAATGGTCGTCGCGACCGCAGCCGGCTCGGTCGAGCCCTTGCAGGTGGCCAGCAGAAGTGGGACGGCGAGCGCGGCGGCCGCGCGGTGTGCCTGGCGGAGGAGATGCACGGTGACCTCGCAGCGGCGGCTGACCGACGAAATGATAGGCGTGCGCGTGCCGTCCGCCAAGCGGCGCCGCCGCGACTTGAGACCTCCGGCCCGGATCACCCTCACACGCCCACGTTGACCCTGAACTGGAAGGTGCGCGGCTTGCCCACCTGGGCGCCGGCGAAGAACGCGCCCTTCAGCGTGTACCTTAGGTCGAACAGGTTATCCACGAACAGCTGGGGCCGGACTTCGACACTTCCGAGTAGGAAGGTGTAGCCCGCGCTCGCGTTCACGATGAAGCTGGGGCTCACGTGGAACGGCGTGTTGAAGTCGAAGAGCCCCGTGCCCAAGACCCCGGTTGTGGGCAGGGTGGGGTCATAGTTCGGCAGGTTGGGACTGTTGGGGACCAGGCCGCCGTTGAGCCCCGATCCATAGATGCCCGTGGCCGTGATCAGCAATGCCTTCTGGCTGAAGGTCAGCCCCGCCGTGGCGGAGAGGCGCTGGTCGTGGTCCAGGTCGAACGGCTGCCCGGGCGGGCTCGCGGTGAAGAAGCCGCCGGTGACGGCGCCGGACCCATAGGCGTGGGCGAGAGCGATGTTGAGGAAGCCGCTCAGGGGCCCGGCGGGCCGCACCTCCACCACGCCTTCGATCCCGGTCACCCGGATCTCCTGGATATTCACGTCGGTGGTGATCGCCGTGCCCGGGACCTGGGTGTCGTCGGTCCCCGGCGAGCTCTTCTTGTGGTAGCCGGAGAGCTTCAGCACCACGCCGACGGGGAAGCGGTGCGTGATGCCGACCTCGTAGAAGTCATCGCGCTCAGGCAGCGTGGGGGCGCTGACGACGCCGCCCTGGGAAGCGCTGGTGATGGCGCGCAGGTCCTCGATGTTGGTGGGGATGAACTGCCGCCCGTAGTACACCCACATCGTGGTGGCCGGGTCGGGGAACCAGCTGAGCCGCACCCGCGGACTCAGCTGGTCCGCCGTGGCATGATCGGTGGCGGAGGTCGGGTAGTAGTGCGAGTCGTAGCGCAGGCCAAGCCGGAGCTGCCACTGGTCGACGGGCTGGATCACGGTTTCCCCGTACACGCCGATGTCGCTGCCGTCGAGGGGCGACGCGGACGTGGGACCGTTCGGGTTGGTCGCGTTGAACGCCTGGAAGTTCTCGTTCCCGCGGGTCAGCGTCGACAGGGTGCCGAACTTGAACGTCAGCGGCTCGGAGAGGTGGATGGTGTAGTCCAGCTTGACGCCGTAGATGTCGAAGCTCCGGTTCTCGCTGATGTTGTAGAGCGTCGTGTCCGGCGCGAAGGTGAAGCTGGGCTGGTCCTGCGCCCCCGGCGTGTAGGCCAGGCTGCCGTGCCGGTAGAACGCGGAGGCGAACAGCTCGGTGCCCCGATCCGCGCTGCTCATGTTCTCGTGCTGCCAGCCGAGGTTCACGAAGTCGTTGATGTCCTGCTGCCAGTCGTGGATGACGCCCAGGGCGGAGTCGAACGGCGTCTGGAAGTGGCTCCGCGACCAGCTGGCGTCCAGGCTCATGACGTCGTGCTCGCTCGCTGAGTATTGCATCTTCCCGAAGAAGTACGCGTCCTGGCCGTAGTTGCTGTAGCTCTTGAAGCCGGTGACGTGGGTGATCTCGCCGGAGGCGTTCGTGTCGCCGAGCGCGACCACCGGCTCGCGGCGCAGGTCGGTCTCCGTCCGGGTGCCGGAGAAGTAGAAGCCCAGCTTGCCGGTGTTGGTGCTCGCGGTGAGCGTCTGGCCGTCGGCACCGTAGTTGCCGACGTAGCTCGAGGCGCTCGCGTGGAAGCCGCCGGAGGGAATCCTGGTCGTCACGTTGATCACGGCCACGTTCCGGCCGCCGTACTCGGCGTCCCAGCTGCCGGTCTGGAAGTTGATCTGGTCCGCGATGGTGGGATCGAACAGCTCGTTGAGGCTGCCGGAGATGCCCGGCGGCACCGGCACGCCGTCGATGTAGTAGGTGTACTCGGCGTGCTGCCCCCGGATGTGCACCTCGCCGGTCGGCGCGCGCGCCGCGCCCGCGATGGCCTCCTGCACGATCTGCGACGTGGTGAGAGTCGGACTGCCCTGGAACTCGTCCTCCTTGAAGACCTGGTCGCCCGTCCGGGTGTCCACGGTGAGCGGGGTGGCCGCGACCTCGATGGCGCTCAACTCGATGGCGGCGGGCACCATGTGGAAGGACGCGGTCACGATGTCCTCCGTCCCGCGTATCGCGATGAGCGCGGAGTCGGGTTTGAAGCCGACGAAGCGCACCTCGACCGTGTAGCCGCCGGCCCGGATGCCGTGGATCCGGTAACTCCCCAGGCCGTCGGTGGACGCGCGCGCAACGATGCGTCCGGCCCGTTTGATGAGGATCTCCGCGCTGGCCAGCGGTCCGCCGGTGGTGCTGTCCGTCACCTTGCCGAGCACGTCAGCCGTGAGAGTGCTGTCCGCGGTGGCGGTGTCCGGGGCGAGCGCGCGCACTGCCGGCCTCGGCATGGAGTTGTCAGTGGCGCGCGATTCCTGGGCGGCCGCCGGCCGGGTCAACGCTGTCGTGGCGAGCAAGGCCAGCGCCCAGGGGGCCCGGCCGAAGAAAGCGTGCTGCATGTCGATCTCCTCGCTGGTGCGCGCGGGGACCTCACGCTTGGTCTCCGGCGTCGCCGCATTGAACTCGCGCCCCGCTCCGTGCGCGGGGCACGGGAGCCGGGCTATGGAACGCTTGGGAAGCGGCTAACTATGCGAGGAGGCGGGCGGAGCTCGCGACTTCAGGTGCAGACCGGGGAAGAACCGGTGCGGCGCGGCGTCGGTCCGCAAGGCCGCCGCGATGAGCGGCATGCTTTCGATGCGGACCGGCACTGCCAATGCCTGCGCCGCTCGCCCGTTGGCGAGCCGTAAGGCCAGTAAGCAGCGTTCGGTATGGCAGTTGGGGTTGCCGGTGGTCTCGACGTGCGGCAACCCGGCCGCCACGGAGGTGCCGGGCGAGTGGAACAGGAGGGCGTCCAGGTCGGACGCGCCGCCCACGCCGCCCAGAAACAGAGCGGCGAGCAAGAGCGCTGTGACGCGAGACCTGAGACCGTGTCGCATGAGTGACGACAGTATAACCGGTACCCATCCCGAGGTTCCAGAGTGGCATCACGTGGCGTCCGGAACCTGACCCGCCTTGAGGTGTACGGGCGCTATCCCTCAAGTGTTGTATCTCACCGCGGCTCCGCTCCGCCCTCAGGCTCGATGGGTTCCGTCAGGGGCACGGGCAGGACGTACCGCCGCACCAGAGCCGCCAGGGCGAGCACGAGGCCGAACATGCAGACCACCAGCGGGCCGGTCGGCAGGTCGTAGGCGTAGGACACGACGAGGCCCGCCGTGCACGCGACCATCCCGGTGGACCAGGCTATCGGCATCATCTTGACCGGGGTGCGCGCGAACAACACGGCTGTGAGGGCGGGCACCACGAGGAAGCTGAAGACCAGGAGCACGCCCGCGATCGGCACGGAGAACGTCACCGTCACGCCGAAGGCCAGATAGAACCAGAAGTCCCACCAGCGGACCCGCCAGCCCCGAGCGGCCGCCACCGCCGGCTCGAACGAGATCGTCTCGAAGCGCCGGTGGAAGATGTACAGGAACAGGCCCAGCAGACCGTAGGCAACGGCGTCCTTCGCGATCGTCGGCCAGGTGACCCACAGCAGGCTGCCGACCAGCATGTCCTTGATCATGTCCTCGCCCCGCGGGGCCCTCTCGGCAATCAGGATGGCCGCCGCGGACGCCACGACGTAGACGACGCCGATGATCGCTTCCTGCGGCACCCGGCCGCGCTCCTTGGTCCGCGTCCACGCGAGGACCGCGGCGCCGCACGCGATGGCCGCGATCGCGAACAGCTGCGAGGTCACGTCGTTGTGCATCACGTGGAACAGGAGGCCCACCGTGGCCCCGAGCGCCGCCATCTGGGCCAGCGCCAGATCCACGAAGATGACGCCGCGCGCCACGACGTGGAGGCCGAAGTAGCCGTGGATCGCGACCAGGAGCATGCAGGCCACGAAGGGCGGCAGCATCAACTCGATCATTGGTTTCCCGTCGGCGGCGTGGCGAACGCGTGGGCCAGCTGACCGATCCAGAAGTTCATGAGGTCGAAGTAGGTGGTGATGCCGGGCGCACCATTGGTGTTGGCCGGGGCGATGACCGCCACGGCACCGGTGCGGTCGGCTACCTCGTGGATCTGCTCGTGGCTGTAGAAGTTCGACGCGAAGAGCACCGAGATATGGCGATCCCGCATCAGGGCGATCACGTCCTGCACGTGCCGCGGAGTAGGGGGAATGCCGGGCTTGGGCTCGATATACTCGACGCACTCCACGCCGAAGCGTCGGCTGAAGTACGACCACTCCTTGTGGTAGCACACCATCTCGCGCCCCCGGAACGGCTCGGCCTCCTTCATCCATCCGCCCAGGCGGCTCCACAGCGGCTGGCCCCGGTACTGGGTGCGCTGAAGGAAGGACACGAGGCCGTCGCTGTTGGCGAGATCGAACAGCGCCGCCGGGGTGAGGATCTGCACCAGGTCGTCGCCGAAGGTGGCCGTGAGGATCCGCGACTCGAAGTCCTTCTCCCGGTCGGCGAAAAACGTGGAGTTGGCGGCGTCCACGCGCTGGAGCCCAGCGAGGATGTTCCGGGCGATGATGATCGCGTTGATTGGGTCGGTACTGATGTGCGGGTTGCCGTCCACGTGAATGTCGCCCTGCGAGCGGCTCAGATTGGTCGGCACCTCCATCAGCCGGATGCCGCGATAGGCCGGCACGTAGCCGAGGCCGCCCTCGCGGACGCGCGAGTTGTTCGCGCGGTCCTCCAGCGCCGGCACCCACAGCTCGAGGTCCATCCCCGTCGTCACGAACAGGTCCGCATCGCGCAGGGCGGGCACAAAGCTCGGCCGCGGCTGCACGAAGTGCGGGTCCTCGTCGCCTTCGGCGATGGACGTGACCGTGGCCCGGTCGCCCACGATCTCCCGGGTGATCGCGGCGTAGGTCGTGAGCGTCGTCACGATGCGGATCGGCGCGGCGGCAGGGGCCGGGGCGGCGCCCGGGGCCGCAGCGAGCATCAGGGGAACAACGAGAGCGGCGATCATCAGAACAACTCGTGTTTGTGTGGACCCATCGCCCAAACCACCTGTACGCCGAACCGGTCCGTGGTGTTGGACAGCGCGTCGCTGTGGTGCGTCCACTGGGCGCGCAGGAACACGAACTCGCTTTGCCAGAACATCAGCGTCGGGATCACCTGCCACTCGTGCCCCGAGAGGGGCGCGGGCGGCTCGACCCAGTCACCCCGTACGCCGACGACGAACCGGCTGGAGAGCTTCCAGGTCGCGTCCACGTAGCCGCCGAGCTTGGTAGGTCCGGCGCCGGCGATCTGGCGTCGGAACGAGTAGACCTCGCTGCGGATCGTGAACTCCTTGTACTTGGCTTCTTCGGGCGGCCGCCAGGTGAACCGTGCCGCCACGCCTCCCACCACCGTCTTCAGGCTGGAGTCGGGGTTGGTGCCGTAGATGCCGGACACGCTCAGCTGCGCGTACGTGGAGCGGGTGAACTGCCAGAAGCCCGACAATTGGGAGACGTACGACGGGCGGCGGCCGTCGGCGAAGAGCGTCGTGTTGTCGCCCCGCGTCACCTGGCCGTACCACTCGTACGTCCCCGCGCCGCCCGAGAAGGGGAGCGGCCAGTAGAGCGACACGCCGGTAGCGGACAGGCCTTCGTTGCCGAAGTAGCGCTGCAGCACCAGGGGGTATTCGTCCTCGGGAAGGGCGTGGAGGTGCCAGCGGTTCAACTCGCCGACCGCCTGGCGGAACTTCCCGAAGTCGACGCGGGTGTGGCCCGGGAGCCCCGTCCAGTACGCGTAGGCCTCCTCCGCGTCCACGCCATCTTCCGAGAACGAGATGAAGACCTTCGCCACCGAGAACGGGTCGAGCGTCGACTGCAGACCGAGCTCGAACTCGCGGGGGATGAACGGCTGCGTCTGCGGGCCGGGGCTGTTGAAGCCGGCCCGGACGTCGCCCGTGATGCTGATCTCGGGATTGGCGAGGCTCGCGCTCCGCCCGCCGACCCGCGAGCCCACCTGGCTCAGCTCTGCGGTGTCGCTCCCCGCCGCCGCCAGAGCCGCCGCCCGGATCGCCTCCAGGCCGCCCGAGGTATCGGGCGCGGGCACCTGCGCTCTGGCGAGGCTGTCGAGGCGGAGCTGCATCGCCCGCATGACGGCTGCCAGCGAGTCAATCGTGCGCTGTTGACGCCGCAGCACCGAGTCCTGCGGGACCTGGGCCGTGAGCCCCGGGTGCAAGGCCGCGGATGCGATGAGCACGAGCACGGCGCTGGCACAGGATCGGACCAAGTGATTCACGGTGTCTTCTCCATCGGATGAGCGACGAAGCATAACACCGTTGCTCCCCGCGGAGGCACGGGGCCCGAGGTTCCGCCTTGGCCCCCGGGCGAGGTGAGGGTAAGTTCCGCCGCTGGAATGACGCCAACCCCTACGGCAATGACAGAGACCGACGAGCGACCTCCATATCTGATGGCCGGTGCCGTGACGCTGGGCATCCTCGTGCTCTACGTCGTGACGCTGGCCCCGACCGCCCAGTTCTGGGACACGCCCGAGTACATCGCCGCCGCCTACGTGCTCGGCATTCCCCACCCGCCGGGCAACCCGCTGTTCGTCATCCTCGCCCACACCTGGGGCCTGATCCCCTGGCTGCACGGCTATGCGGCGCGGATCAACCTCATGTCGGCGGCGATGAGCGCGTGCTCGGCCGGGTTCTGGTTCCTGATCGCCGAGCGCTTTCTGCGGCCCGTCGTGCCGGCCCGCTGGCCGCGGCGTCTCGTGGCGCTGGCCGGCGCGGTCACCGCCGCGACCGCCTTCACCGTGTGGAACCAGTCGGTCGTCAACGAGAAGGTCTACACGGTGAGTCTCTTCTCGATGGCGCTCGTGTTCTGGCTGGTGGTCCGGTGGGGCGACGAGCCCGCCGGGAGCCTCCGGGACCACCACCTGCTGCTCATCGTCTACCTGCTCGCGCTGACGGCCACCAACCACCTGATGGGGCTGCTGGTCATTCCCGCGGTCCTCGTCTACGTGCTGTACACGGATCCCAAGGTCTTCCTCAGCCCGCGGTTCCTGGCGTGGGCCGCCGTGGCGGTCGCGCTCGGGGTGAGCCTCTGGCTCTTCCTCCTGGTGCGCTCGCCGCACTTCCCGCCGATCAACGAGGGCGAGCCGACCAACTGGGCGTCGCTCGATTCCGTGCTCAACCGAGTGCAGTACGCCAAGCCCCCGCTGAGCGAGCGGCAGGCCGACTTCTCCGCCCAGCTCGCGATGTGGTGGCAGTACTTCAGCTGGCAGTGGGGGAAGGACTGGTCGCTCGGCGTGCAGCAGGCGCTGGCCGTCGCGTTCGGCGGCCTCGGGCTGCTGGGGGCCTGGCGCCACTGGAAGGCGGACCGCCGCTCGGCGATCGCGATGACCGCGATGGTCGTGACGCTGGTCCCGATCCTGATCTTCTACCTGAACTTCAAGTACGGCTTCTCGCAGTATCCCGACCGGCCGAGCCTGGCGCGCGAGGTGAGGGAGCGCGACTACTTCTACATCTGCTCCTTCGCGGTGTGGGGGATCTGGATCGCGATGGGTTTCGCGACGCTGATGGAGTGGATCCAGGGAGTGCTGGCGCAGCGGGTCGCGGCGGAGGGCCGGCGCTGGATGCTGGCGACGCCGGTGCTCGCGTTCGCGCTGGTGCCGCTCGCCGGCAACCACATCGCGGCCTCGCGCGCCGGCGAGTGGATGGCGCGCGATTTTGCCTATGACATGCTCCAGTCGGTGGACCCGTACGGGATCCTGGTGACCGCGGGGGACAACGACACCTTCCCGCTCTGGTACGCGCAGGAGGTGGAGCACATCCGGCAGGACGTCACCGTCCTCAACCTCTCGCTGGCCAACACCGACTGGTACATCCGCCAGCTGCAGCGGCGGCCGCTGGCCACGTTCGACTCGGCGAGCGCGCCGGCCCTCTGGCGTCGGCGCACGTATCCCAAGCCGACGGGCAAGATCTGGCACATGACCGACGCGGAGATGGCCGCGCTCCAGCCGTACTACGAGCTGGCCAGCGCCCGCGTGGTCAACGTCGGCGGGATCGCGGCGCGGCTCGACCCGCAGCTGCTCGGCCGGCCGTACCTCGAGCGCGCGGACGTGATGGTCCTGCGCGCGATCCAGGACCAGTTCGGCACGCGGCCGATCTGCTTTGCACGCACGACCGCGACCTACCCGGACAAGTTCGCTCTCACGTACCACCTGAGCGGCCAGGGGATGGTGCGGCTGCTGGTGCCGGACTCGCTGGCGCCCAAGGACGACTCGGTCCAGGTGATCCAGGAGTTCGGCTTCGTGGACGTCCCGCGCACGAAGGAGCTGCTGTTCCAGGTGTACCACACCCACACGGCGGCGCGGCACCGCCCGCTGGGCTGGATCGACGTGCCGTCGGAGAACATCCCGGCGACCTACGCCTACATGTACCAGGTGCTCGGACTGGCG
Organism: Gemmatimonadales bacterium; assembly: GCA_049513575.1. Lineage (GTDB taxonomy): Bacteria > Gemmatimonadota > Gemmatimonadetes > Gemmatimonadales > JACORV01 > Fen-1245. The sequence continues at coordinate 172,468 of JBEKVZ010000001.1, read as the reverse complement.
CTGGCGAAGAGCGACCCGACCGACGCGATGAAGGCGATGTCGCTGGCCGACTCGATGGTGAACAACACGAGCTACCGGAATCCTCAGCGGCGCTGAGGTCCGGCGGCTAGACGGCTTCCCGTGCGGCGGCTTCGAAGCGCCGCACGATCTCTCCCGCGGGCTCGATGGCGTGGATGCCCGCCACGCTCTTTCCCGCCTGCCAGTAGTCCCGCGACGAGCCTCCCTCGAGCACGGCCCGCTTGAGCTTCCGCACGTACCGCAGCGCGTAGACCGTCCGCATCAGGTACTTCGTGCGGCGGCCGCGGAGCATCCAGCGCGCGAGCGCGCCCGCCTTGAGCCCGACGCGGTCCACGTACGGCGTCCGCAGGACGGCGAGCGGAACGCCGGTGACCCGCTCGGTGAGGACGACGTCGTCCTCCGTCGCCGCGACGATGCGCCGCTTGTAGTCCTCGTGCACGCGGCACTCCGGCGTCGCGATGAACCGCGTCCCCATCTGGACCCCGGCGTAGCCCAGGCGCAGCGCGGCGACGAACGCCCGCTCGTCCCCCACGCCGCCGGCGCAGACCACCGGCAGGCCGAGGTTCCCCAACTCGTCGATGAGCGCCGCGGCGCTCTTCGGCCCCGCGTGCCCGCCGGCGCGGTCGTTGACGGCGATGAGCCCGTGCACCCCGCTCTCAACGGCCTTGAGCGCCCACCTCCGGTCGGTCACGTCGTGGTAGACGAAGCCCCCCACCGCCGCCACGCGCTGCACCACCCAGGCGGGCTTGCCGAGGGACGTGACGAAGAACCGCACCCCCTCCTCCATCGCCACGTCGAGCCAGCGCCGCATCCGGTCGAGGTAGGTGCGCGACGAGCGCTCGATCAGCACGTTCATCCCGATGGGCCGGTCGGTAAGCCGCCTGATGAGTCGCAGCCCCGCCCGAAGATCGTGCCCGTGCACGTAGACCATCGAGAGCGGCTGCACGATCCCGAGGCCGCCCGCCCCGGAGACCGCGGCCACCAGCTCGGGATTGGTGCAGGGATACATCGCGCCGCAGAGCAGGGGCACCGCGATCCCGGCCTGTTGCGTCAGGGGCGTTCGGAGGGCCACCATTAGCGCCCAACGATAACCCGGGTCCGAGGCGCGGGCACGGGGGCACGGAGGCACGGCGTGAACATCCTGCACGTGCTGTCGCAGCACGAGGTGACGGGCGCCGAGACGTACGCCGCGGCGCTGATCGCGCAGCAGGCGCGGGACGGCCACCGGGTCGCCGTCGTGTCGGACACCTTCAGCACGCCGGTCGCCGCCGAGTACGTCCCGATGCCGATCGGGAAGCGCGCCTACCCCCAGCGACTCAGGAACGTTCGCGCGCTGCGCCGGCTGATCCGGGAGCGGGGCATCCACGTCGTCCACGCCCACTCGCGTGCGGCGAGCTGGGTGTCCTACTTCGCCACCGCCCGCACGCCGGCCGCGCTTGTCTCGACCCTCCACGCCATCCAGCGCCCGCACCGCTCGGCGCGCTCGTTCAGCGTCTATGGGAGCGAGATGATCGCGGTCTCGCGCAGTGTCGAGGAGAACGCGGTGCGGGACCTGGGGCTGCCTGCCGCCCGCGTGCACGTCGTGCCCAACGGCGTGGACCTGGAGCGCTTCCGGCCCGGCCCCTCGGCCGCGGACGCGCGGCGGGACTTCGGCCTGCCGCCCGAGGGCCCGGTCATCGTCCTCGTCGGCCGGCTCTCCGGGCCGCGCACCCCGGTGGCCCGGTTCTTCATCTCCGAGGTGTTCGCGCGGATTCAGGCGTCGCTCCCGGCGGCGCGCCTCCTCATCGTCGGCGGGATGAAGATGCCGGACGATTTCGCGGAGTTCGTGGCCGAGGCCAGCCGGCGCTGCGGCGGCGCGGTGACGACGGCGTCGGATGGTGCGGGCGGCGCGAAGAACGGTTCCGTCTGGGGGGCTGCCTCCTCCGGCGCGGTGCGCCTGCTGGGGCACCAGAACGACGTCGGCCCCGCGCTGGCCGCCGCCGACGTCGTCGTGGGGGCGGGACGCTCGGCCATCGAGGCGCTGGCCTCGGGTCGCCCGGTCGTCGCGATCGGCGAGACGCACTACGTGGGCGTCGTGTCGGAGGACACCGCGGCGGAGGCGCTGCACACGAACTTCGGCGACACGGGGACACGCGCGGCCGCGGACGCGGCGCGGGTCGCGGGGGACGTGATCGCCCTGCTCCAGGACGCACGGCGCCGGGAGGCGCTGGCCTCGTGGGGCCGCGCCTTCGTGGAGCGCCACTACGACGCGGCGGCCAGCTGGCGCCAGGTCGAGGGGATCTACCGCCAGGCCCGGGCCCTGGCGTCGCTGCGGCGCGTCCCGGTCGTGATGTACCACCGGATCGTGGAGCAGCCGCCGGTGGGGAGCCGGCACGGGACGTGGGTCACGAGCGAGCGCCTGCGTGCGCAGCTCGACTCGCTGGCGCGGCGGCGTTTCGCGACCATCACCTTCGCGGACTACGCCGCGTACCTCGCCGGCGAGAAGCCGCTCCCGAAGCGGCCGATCATCCTCACCTTCGACGACGGCTACGCCGACAACTATACGCTCGCGCTGCCCCTGCTCCGGGAGCATGGGATGCGGGCGGTGGTGTTCCTCATCGGCGACGCGCGGATCACGACCAACGTCTGGGACGCCGCGGACGCGGAGCCGACCCTCCCGCTCCTCGACCAGCCGCAGATCCGGGAGATGGCGCAGCAAGGGATCGAATTCGGCTCCCATACGCGGAGCCACGCGCGGCTCGCCGGACTGGCAGCGGACCGACTGCGCGCCGAGGTCGCCGGCTCGAAGCGGGCGATCGAGGAGCGCGTGGGGGGGGGCGCGCCGGTCCTCTCGCTCTGCTATCCGTACGGCGCGGTGGACGCCGAGGCGAAGGCGGCGGTGGCGGAGGCCGGGTACGCGTTCGGCGTAGCCTCCGACAGCGGGCCGCTCAAGATCGGCGGGGACCTCTACGAGATCCGGAGAGCTCAGATCTTCCCCAGCACCACGCGGTTCGGCTTCTGGAAGAAGACGAGCGGGTGGTATCTGGCCTACCGGCAGTTGATGAAGCGGCTGCGGCGCAGGTAACTTGAAAGGCTAGTCGGGGCGGCGCGGGGCGGTCTGGCCACTTGCCGTCTGGCAACTGGCGACCAGTCGTCACGGTGGCTGTAGCTCAATCGGTCAGAGCGCTGGACTGTGGCTCCAGAGGTTGGGGGTTCGATTCCCCTCAGCCACCCTGTTCACCAGATGGAAGTTGCACAGACGGCGAAGGAGGAAGTGGTTACCAGTTACCGGACAGCAGGTGGCAGACCAGTTGCCAGTCCTGACCTCTTGGGGCTCTCAACTGGTAACCACTTCAGTACTGGCAACTTGCCGTCTGGCAACTTGGAATAGGTCCGTAGCTCAATTGGTAGAGCACCGGTCTCCAAAACCGGGGGTTGGGGGTTCGATTCCCTCCGGGCCTGCTCTCTGCAAGCTGGCAGTTGCCCAGACGGCAAAGGAGGAAGTGGTTGCCAGTTGCGCAGTGGACGGAAGGAAGGGCGGGGCGGTCTGCTTCCTTGCCGTCTTGGAACGGGCATCCAGTATTGCGGCGGTATCGTCTAGGGGACTAGGACGTGGCCCTCTCAAGGCCAAAACACGGGTTCGAATCCCGTTACCGCTACTCGGCCCCATCGTCTAACGGCTAGGACACCACCCTTTCAAGGTGGGAACAGGGGTTCGATTCCCCTTGGGGCTACCTGACGGCCCGTCCACCAGCATCCAGCGGCGTCCAGAAATGGGCGCCGCTGCTCGTTTCGTGGCGTCTTTGCGCCGCCTTCGGCGCGAGGGAAGGCGCGCACGACGCCCTCGTACACCGCCAAGCTCGGCCCAGCGCCGAGCGCCGCCGCTGCGGCTGGTACGACTCCCGCCGACATAACGCCTCCCTGACGCCCGGGAGTTACTGTGTGCATCGTAGCTGTGGGGGGCGGGTCGCCCGCCGCTCCGGCCAGGTTCCGCCGCCCAGCTGGATAGGAGGTTGAGATGAGGTTCCCGGCGTTGCTGCTCTCCTCGTTGCTGGCCCTGTCTGCGGCTGGCTGCGCCAAATCTCCTCCACAGACGAGGCCGACCGCTGGAATTGACTACTACTTCACAGCGACCCCGGAGCGAGTGTGGAATGTTCTGCTCTCTGTCTACTCGGATTTGCAGATCCCCATCACGACCATGGACAAGGCAAGTTGGTCGCTGCGCACCCGGAGTTGGATTCTGAGTTGGTGGCAGGCCCGCGACTGGACGAACTGCAATGCTCTCGAGGACGTAACCCTGAACGTCACCACGCTTCTACTTCCTCGTGGGGATTCCACGGTCATGCGTCTGAACGTTGAGGCAACGCATTGGGTGCGGCCGAATATGCGGGTCGGCGAACAGCCCCCGTCGAACTGCAACCTGATTCCTTCTGGGGGTTATCCCGGGTCAGGAGTGTTCGAACAGGAGATCATCGCGGCAGTTCGCCAGCGCCTCTAACGGCGCACGGAAACGCGCGGGGTGCCCCTGGCGGGGGGTCCCGCAGGTCCAAGCGCTAGCTGTCCGTCCTCGCCAGGGGCCGCGCGTCGCTCCGCAGTAGCCCTTCCGCCTCGTCCTGGCTCACCGGCTCGGCGAACAGGAAGCCCTGCACGCTCCCGCACCCGAGCTCCCGCAGCATCCGGAGCTGGTCCTCCGTCTCCACGCCCTCGGCCACCGCGTCCATGCCGAGGTGGTGGGCGAGGGTGACGATCGTCCGCACGATCTCCGCGTTCTCCCCGCGGTCGCTCCCGATGTTGCTGACGAACGAGCGGTCGATCTTGAGGTGGTCCACCTCGAAGCGCTGCAGGTAGCTCAGCGACGAGTACCCCGTGCCGAAGTCGTCGATGTCGATCTTCACGTCCAGGCCGCGGAGCTGGTCGATCATCGCCATGGCGGACGGCGCGTTCTCCATCACCGCGCTCTCGGTGATCTCCAGCCGCAGCCGGCCGGGCGCCAGGCCGGACTCCTTGAGGGCCTGGCTCACGTCCTCCACCAGGCGGGCCTGCGCGAACTGCTTGCCGGAGAGGTTGACGCTGATCGTGAGGTCGTGCATCGCCGGGAAGCGCTCCTGCCATTGCCGCATCTGGCGACACGCCTCCTGCAGCACCCAGCGGCCGATCGGGATGATCAGCCCCGTCTCCTCGGCGATCGGCACGAAGGCGGCCGGGCCGATGAGCCCGCGCTGGGGATGCTGCCAGCGCACCAGCCCTTCGAAGCCGGCGATGCGCCCGGTCTCGAGGGAGACCATCGGCTGGTAGTAGAGCCGGAACTCGTTGCGCTCGATGGCGCGGCGCAGGTCCGTCTCCAGCTCGAGCAGCGCCATCGCGCGGGCGTGCATCGCCGTGTCGAACACCTCGTACCGGGCCTTGCCGAGCGCCTTGGCGCGGTACATCGCGATGTCGGCGTCGCGGAGCAGGTCGTCCGCCGCCTCGTAGCCACTGGCCGAGAGCGCGATCCCGATGCTGGCGGAAGTGAAGACCTCGTGCCCGGACAGGGTGAACGGCTGGGTCAGCTCGCGCTGGATCCGGTCCGCCACCCGGGTCGCGTCGCTGGGGTTCCCGATGTCGTCCACCAGGATCGTGAACTCGTCGCCGCCGAGCCGCGCCACGGTGTCGCCGGGCCGCACGCACCGCTCGATCCGTCGCGTGATGGCCCGGAGCAGCTCGTCGCCGACGGTGTGACCGAGGCTGTCGTTGACGACCTTGAACCGGTCGAGGTCGATGAACAGGACCGCAAAGCGGTAGTCGGCGCGCCGCCACGCGCGGCCGAGCGATCGTGCCAGCAGGTCCGTGAACAGCGCGCGGTTGGGGAGATTCGTGAGCGAATCGTGGAAGGCGTCGTGGAGCAGCTGCTCCTCGGCCAGCTTGCGCTCCGTGATGTCGCTCAGCGAGCCCGCCATCCGGTACGCCTTGCCGGCCGTGTCGCGCACCACCACGCCGCGGCACAGCATCCAGCGGTAGCCGCCGTCCTTGTGCATGACGCGGTGCTGGACCTCGAGCTGGGGCGCCACCCCCTCCACGTGGGCGTCGATCTGCGCCTTGAGCCGGGCCACGTCCTCCGGGTGCACGCGCTTCAGCCACTCGTCCAGCGACGTGCCGACCTCCTCCTCGGCGTACCCCAGCATCGCCTTCCAGCGCGTCGAGTAGAAGACCTCGTTGGTGAAGAGGTGCCAGTCCCACAGCCCGTCGTTGGCGCCGCGCGCCGCCAGCGCGTAGCGCTCCTCGCTCTCGCGCAGCGCCAGCTCCTGGCGCCGCCGCTCCGTCATGTCCCGCACCACGACCTGGATCGCCTTCCGGTCGCGGTACCGGAGCGGCGCCGCCATCACCTCGACGTCCACCGGCGTGCCGTCGAGCCTGAGGAAGGACTCCGCGATCAGCGGGACCTGCTTGTCCTCGTCGAGCATCAGGCGCATGCGCTCGATCACCGCGGGGCGGAAGTCCGGGTGCACGAGGTCCATGATCCGCTTGCCGACGAGCTGGTCGGGGCTGGCCGCGCCGAAGATCCGCGCCATCGCCGGGTTGACGAAGACGACCCGCCCGTCCACGTATACCCCGATCCCGTCCGGCGACACCTCCACCAGCCGGCGGTACCGCTCCTCGCCCTCGCGCAGCTCGGCCTCGGCCTTGTCGCGCTCGGAGACGTCGCGGAAGCTCCACACCCGTCCCACGCTCCGGCCGCCGACCCGCTGCGGCTGCGAGTAGCGCTCGAAGACGCGGCCGTCCGTGAACTCGATGATGTCGCTGCCGGTCGCGTCCGGATCGGCGTACAGCTCCTGGACCTTGGCCATGAAGCGGTCGGGGTACTTCAGCTGGCCGCGCACCGCGTCCAGGGCCCGCTGGTCGTCGCCCGCGACGAGGATGTCGCCGGGGATCTTCCACATCTGGGCGAACTTCTGATTGAAGCTGACGATCTTCCCCTTGCCGTCCACGACGAGGATCCCGTCGGCAGTGGATTCGAGCGTCGCGCGGAGCAGGGAGAACCAGTGCTCGAGGCGGGCCTCCTCCGCCTTGCGGTCCGTGATGTCCACCAGGATCCCGTGGTACAGCGTCTCGTTCGTTTCGGGATCCGTCGCCGCGTGGCAGGCGTCGAGCACCGTCCGCTCCTGGCCGTCCGGCCGGCGGATCTGGAACTCGAATTCGCGGACCGCGCCGTCGCGCGCGAGCAGCTCCAGCTCCGAAGCGCGCTGCGCCGGGTCCACCAGCAGGTCGTAGACGGTGTAGCGCCCGAGCTCGTCCAGGCTCGCGAGCCCGAACATCCTCAGGAATGCCGGGTTGGCGTCGAGGATCCGGCCCTGGAGGTTGGAGACGTACACGCCCTCGCGGAGATTCCCGACCAGCTCGCGCAGCGTGGTGGGGTCCTGAAGGCTGTGACGATGCAGGCCTCTCGCGCGGGCCTCCCGGCCCTGCGCCTGTGGCTTTGACACGTCGTGCCTCGGGAAGAGTGTCAGCGAGGGGGGCTGACGGAGGTCCAATCTACGGGTGGGGGCGGGCGGCGCTAGTGGAAAGGGCCCTGCCGGCGCGGAGCGTGAGCCAGGTCACAAATCGCGGCCGCAGCGGCCAGGTCGCTTGGGCGCCGCGCACACCTCGCCGCGGGCTCTGGCGTGCCTCGGCCGCTGCGCATAGGATGGGTCGTTTCCTCCTCGGAGCCTGCTGTGCGAATTCACACAGTTCTTCTGTGCCTCGTCCTGATGGCGTGCGCGAAGGCTGCGCCACCGAAGACCGCGGCGAGCGACACGCTGACGCGACGACAGAAGGACAGCATCCTTGGCGCCTCGCGGCTTCCCGGTGCGAGGGGGATTCGCGGCGCGCTCAGCGCGCAGGACTCGGCCGCGGCCCGCAACGCGCGAGTGGACTCGATCCAGTAGGCGGCGCGCCGGAACCAATCGGGTTCGACCGGGTTTCAATTGCGCGTTTCGTGAATCCGCGACCGCTGGCAAACCCGGGACAACGCATGCCGACACGCCGTGAGTTCGTTGCGACCACCACCTCCGCGCTCGCCGCATCGGCGCTCGCCGCCTGCGGCGTGCCGGTGGCTCCGGGCTCGGCGCCGCTTCACAAGTTCGCGGCGAGCATCGATACTACCAACAGTCAGGTGGACATCACCAACGCGTAGGGAGTGACGCTTGCTGCACCTTCTGTGGCTCCTGGCGACCACGCTGCCGACCCTCCCCGCCGCCGCAATGCCGGACACGGGGTCGTCGGCGCTGGCAGCACCGGCGGCGGTGGCGGACTCGATCCCCGCGCCGTCCGGCGACCTGGGGCCGCGGCCCGCGCCGCGTTTCGAGTCTGCCGAGCCGGTTCTCGTCGTGGCCGACAGCGGGCGCCAGCGCCCACGGGCGGTCGAGTACAGCGACTTCTATTACACGCGCCTGGAGATTCACCGCATCGCGAGCTATGCCACGGTGCCGCTCTTCGTGGCGGAATACATCCTGGGGACGAAGCTGTACAACAATCCCCCCGGCTCGCAGTCCACCGTGGACGCGCATCGCCTGGTCGCGCTGGGAGTGGCGGGGCTGTTCGGGGTGAACACGGTGACCGGCGCGTGGAACCTGTGGGACAGCCGGCACGATCCGGCGGGCAGGACGCGGCGCTGGATCCACGCCGGCCTGATGTTCCTGGCCGACGCCGGCTTCGTGGCGACGGGTGCGACCGCGCCCTCACCGCGCCGCATTTTGTTCAGCGGCGGCGCGGTGAACAAGAGCACGCACCGGACCCTCGCGATCGCCTCGATGAGCACGGCGCTCGCCTCGTACGTCATGATGCTGATCTGGAAGAACTGAGCATGATGGCACCTGTCGCCTCCGGTCTCGTCGAGCGCTGGGCGCACTTGTACGCCGACTCGAAAGCGCTGAGCGCCGGGATAATGTTCGTGCACCTGGCTGGCGTGCTCGGCGCCGGAGGCCTCGCGATCGCCGCCGACCGCGTGTCGCTGCTGCTGCCGGCCGAAGCCGGAGAGCACCTCGCCCGCGAGATTGAGCGGCTGAAGGCGGTGCACAACTGGGTGATCGCCGGCCTGGCTCTCACGGTCGCGACGGGCGTGCTGCAGCTCTTCTCCGACCTGCACACCTATCTCACGGCGTGGCTCTTCTGGACCAAGATGGGGCTGATCGCCCTGCTGCTGGTGAACGGGTGGGTGCGGCTCAAGGCGGAGCAGGCCATCGAGACGGGTGCCGTCGTGCCATACCTGGCGCGGTTCCGGCGGACGTCGATGGTGAGTCTGGTGCTCTGGTTCGCCGTCCTGCTGGCCGGCGCGTTCCTCACGACGGTGTCCTGACATGACGACTGGCCGACCGCCTCACGCCGATGCGCAGCGCGAATGCGAGGGCTGTGCTCTAGTCGAGCGCCGGGCGTTCCTCCGGGAGGCCGGCGTGGTGCTCGCTGGCGTCGTGGCGGCCCTGGGCGGGAGCCCCGCCCGCGCCGCGGCGCTGAGCCTGGAGTTCGTCCGCGCGCTCGGCAGGGCAGGGGACGAACTGACCTATCCGATCCCGGCTGAGGACGGCGCTCAGATTGACAAGGACAACCAGGTGATCACGGTGCGCTACCAGCAGAAGGCGTACGCGTTCAACCTGGCCTGTCCGCATCAGAACACGGCGGTGCGCTGGCAGAGCGAGGACAATCAGTTCCAGTGCCCGAAGCACCACTCCCGCTACCGTCCCGACGGCGTGTTCATCTCCGGCCGGGCGACGCGCGGCATGGACCGCTTCGCCGTGCGGAAGGACGGCGGGAAGCTCGTGGTAAACGTCTCGAAGTTCTACAAGCAGGACGAGGACGGCTCGCAGTGGGACGCCGCCTTCGTGACGCTGTAGCAGAGGCGGCCCGGCGACCCCTTTCCGACAATCAGGAATCGCACCGCAGGCGAGCCGCGACGCGCCGGACGGACGGCACACGGTTCACGAGGTCGCGCCAGCCCGTGAACGGGCGTTGTGACCGCTCGCGCAGCCACGCCGCGATACCTGACGCGCTCAGCCCGGGCACGAGTCGGAGCACGCCCTCCGGCGCCGTGTTCGCGTCGAAGCTGAGCGGCGCCACCTCATCGAGCATCCGCACGGGCACGTTGGCCACCTCGCACCGCAGCTGAGGACCGAGGCGCGAAAAGACGATGTCCGGATTGGTGCGGAGCTGCTCCCGCCACCGGGCTCGGCGGGCGTTCAGCGAGTCGCGGCCCAGGCCCGCGAGGTCCACGCGGATGGCGGCCAGGTAATGCCGGCGCCAGACCGCCTCGGCGTCCGCATCCATGAAGACACCGTGCGACAGGTCGAGGAAGACGTCGTCCGCCTCCGCTGCGTTCGCCGGAAAGCGCCGGGCGAAGGCGGCGAGGAAATGCAGCAGATACGGCGTGCCGGGCGTCAGGGGCACGTGCTCGAAGACGTCCGCGAGCGCGGTCAGCGCCTGACGTTCCCGGACCATGAGCGCGCTCGAGTCCGGGATCCGCGTCCCTCGCATCAGCAGCCCGAAGAAGAACGATGCGTAGAAACCCTCGGACTGCAGCAGGGCGTCGGCGGATCGGAGTGCGGCGACGTCGCGGGATGGTTCGAGCTGGACGCGGAAGTAGTCCGGCCCGGTGTAGGCCGGCTCGAACGCGAAGTTGTTGTCGCGCACGAGCGCATAGCGGCCCACGGTCTGCGAGAAGGTCAGCAGGTCCGACGTCTGCCGGTAGTACTCGCTCATCAGGCCCGGCTGGTCCCCGAAGAGCAGCTGGCCGTGCCGGTACCGATTCACGAGCCAGGGCTCCGTCGCGATCTGCGCCAGCACTGTCTCGAGGTGGATTGCGAATCCTTCGTCGAAGGCCGTACCGCGGTCGGTGAGAGCAGCGGTGGAGTGCGAGATCGGAATGAGATCCCGCCGGGGGAGCACTCGACCCCCCGCCAGGACGTACAGCACCATGTGGCCGGTCTCGTGGAGCAGGGTAGTGGAAAAGCGCCAGTCCTCCGCGTCAAGAAGGATGTACGCCGCGTTGGGGTAGTCGCGCGTGCCGGAATCGGTCTGAAGACGGAAACCCACCGAGGCGTGATTGCCGCCGGGCACGAGAGCGACGTAGTAGGCCTCTGGCTGCAGAGCCAGGTGCCGCTCCTCCCTGGCGATCCTCCGCGCGTCGGCGTAGAGCGTGAGGGCGAAACGGGCCGACTCGTTGTCCAGCCAGCGGCGGTACTGGGCGAGCTTCGCCGAGTCGGTGACCTCGCGGTAGGTGGAGTCGGTCCGCTGTCCGGCGCCGCCGACGGCTTCCATGAAGACGACGGGGGGCAGTTGCGCCGCGGCTCTGGAAGCGGAGACGCCGAGCGCGAGGCCGGCCGAGACTACCAGGGTGAGCAAGAACGGGCTGGAGCGTGCCACGTGACCCCCTACTCGTACCGCAGCGCTTCGACCGGATCCACCAGGCTCGCGCGCCGCGCCGGGACGTAGCTGGCGGCGGCGGCGACGGCGCCGAGGGAAGCCAGAGCGAGCGCGAACACCACGGGGTCGGTCCCGGTGAGCCCGTAGAGCAGAGAATTCAGCACCTTGCCGAGGGCGAGGGCGAGTCCGATCCCGAGCACGCCCCCCACGACCGACATCAGGCCTACCTGCCGCACCACCAGGGCGCGGACCCTGGCGGCGTCGGCGCCCAGCGCCATCCGCACGCCGATCTCGCGCGTCCGCTGCTGGACCGTGTAGGCCAGCACGCCGTAGAGCCCCACCGCGGCCAGCAGCGTCGCCAGCGCGGCGAACACCGTCGAGAGGATGCTGATCATCCGGTCGAGGAAGACGTTGTCGCGGATCTGCTGCGGCATCGTCTTGAGGTCGAAGACCGGCACGGTGGGCGCGAGGCGCTTGAGGAGCGCCTGGATGGCCCGGAGCTGGTGCTCGGGCGGCACCGCGCTGCGCGCATAGAAGCTCAACGACCCCACGCTCGGGTCCTGGCGCCACGGGGTGAAGAACAGCGGCGGGACCGGGTCCTTCACCTGGCTGTACTTCGCGTCCTGCACCAGGCCCACGATCTCGATGTTGAGGGAGTCGGGGCCGCTCATCCCCATGAACCTGTGGACCGGGTCCCGCTCGATGTGGAACTTCTTCGCGAAGGTCTGGTTGACGACCGCGACACGCGGGGCGCCCTTGAAGTCCGACGGGGTGAACTCGCGGCCCGCCAGCACCGGGATCCCCAGCGTCCGGAAGTAGCCCGGGCCGACCTGGTTGTAGCGGCTGTTGTTGTCGATGTCGGGCCCGGTCTTGAAGCCCTCCACGAAGACATCGGTGCCCCAGTTGTTTCCGGCAAGCAACTCGACGTTGGCCGCGGTGACCCCGGTGATCCCGGGAAGCTGGGCCAGCTCCTCCTCGACCTGCTGGAACAGCAGCGCTCGGCGCGTGCTGTCGTAGCCGCTGCGCGACGGGGAGATCCGGAACGTCACGACATCGTCCACCTTCACGCCCAGGTCCACGTGCGTCACGTTGACCAGGCTCTTGAGGAACAGCCCCGCGCAGATCAGGAGGCTGCTCGCCAGCGCGATCTGCGCCGTCACCAGCGCCGAGCGGAAGCGCGCGGCGCCGCGGTGTCCGGCGATCTGGCCGGTGTTGGAGCGGATCGCGTCGATGAGGCCGGACCGCGTGCTGTGCAGGGCGGGGAAGAGGCCGAATACCACGCCGGTCGCCACGGCCAGGGCTGCGGTGAACAGCAGGACCGACGGCTGCAGGTTCATGTCGAGGATGGTGGACGCGTCGGACGGCAGCAGCGACCCGAGGAGGCGGAGCGTGATCTCGGCGACGCCGAGGCTCAGCACGCCGCCCATCAGCGCGAGGATCACGGACTCGGTGAGGAGCTGCACGACCAGGTGCCGGCGCCCGGCACCGAGGGCGAGGCGCACCCCCATCTCCTTGCCGCGGCTGGCGGCCCGCGCCAGCAGCAGGTTGGCGATGTTGGCGCAGGCGATGAGGAGCACGACCGCCGTGACGCCGAACAACATCGTCAGCGGCGTCTTCGCTTGGCTGTGCGTCTGGCTCTGTCCCCGGTAGCCGGGGAAGACACCGATCTCCTTGGCGCGGAACTTCGCCATGGTCGCCGTGCTCATCCCCCGCTGCAGCGGCGCCTCCACGTCGTTGATGATCGGGTGGTAGAGCCCGTTGAGCGCGCTCTTCGCCTGGGCGAGGGCGACGCCAGGCTTGAGCCGCGCGAAGAGGTAGACCCAGTAGGTGCGCCGGTCCTCGAAGCTGCTGTAGTTGCCGAGCTTCTGGCTCAGGGTCAGTGGGACGAACACCAGCGGGTGGCTGCCGAAGGTCGTGGCTTCGAAGCCGCGCGGCGCCACGCCGACAATCGTGAACAGCTGGCCGTTCACGGTGATCGTCCGGCCGATCACCTTGGGGTCTGCGCCGAAGCGGGCGTGCCAGCATGCGTAGCTCAGCACCGCGTTGAAGGGAGCGCCGATGGTCCCGTCGTCCTCCGGGCCCAGCAGCCGTCCCAGGGCGGACGTGAGCTGCAGTGTCCGGAAGTACGCGCCCGAGACGAGCACCCCTTCGCCGGTGAACGGCTCGTCCTTGACGGCGAAGTTCGCTCCGAAGATACGGTGGGCGGCGAGCCCCGCGAGCGCCGTCTGGCGGCGCTCGAGGTCCCGGAACATCGGGTAGCTGAAGACCTCCTGGCAGCCGCCCGTCTCGTTGCAGGTCTGGGAGCCGGGGTTGGGTCCGGGCGCCGTGAGGTTCACCAGCCGGTAGGGTTCCGGAACCGGCAGGGGGCGGAGCAGGACCTGGTCGGTGAGCGAGAAGATCGCCGCGTTGGCGCCGATCCCGAGGGCGAGGGAAAGCACCGCGACCGCCGTGACGAACGGCGTCCGGAACAGCGTGCGGAAGGCGAGCCTCACGTTGCGCATCGGCGGCTCGGCGACGAGGTGGAGCAGGGGCGGCCTGGGTCGTGCGCCGGCCGGCGGCGCACCCTGGTATAGACGTAGGCGGCGGCGGAAAGGTTGCAGCGGGGTGTTCGCACGGGACGAGGCTACCGCAGCAGGTCAAAACCCGCCGTCACGAAGTCCTCGTCGAATGCGAAGGCCGTCGTCAGGCGCTGGCGGCGCATGACCTCGAAGCTCACGGCGTCGGTGAGCGAGAAGCGCTGGTCGGCGAAGCGCTCGAGCCACCCGGCGACCGCCGCGCGGAGCAGCGGCAGCGACGCGTCCTGCCACTCGTAGGCCGGGTCCTGGAGCAGTGCCAGCGCGGTTCGCCGTGCGGCGGACGGCCCCATCAGGTACAGGACGTGATTGTACAGCTCGGCGAGAACCAGCGCGGTGCTCATGAGCCGCCCGCCGCCGGCGAGGAAGCGGCGCGCGATGTCCGTCGCGCGCCTGTGGTACTGGTCGCGCCCGTTAGCGAGCGCGAGGAGCGCGCTTGTGTCCGCGAGTACGCGCGAGGCGCTCATAGCCGCCGCCGTAGAGGTAGTCCTCGTGGCGCGTCGAGAGGTCGGCGGGCAGGCGAGGGTCGTCGCCCATGGCGCCAATAAGAACGTCGAGCGACCAACCGGGCTTTCGCTCGGCCAGCTCGCTCTGCGCCAGGCGCCGCAGGCCGCGCCGTAGCACCTCGGTGCGGGGCAGGCCGGTGCGCCGCGCCAGGTCTTCGAGCAGCTGGCGGTCTGGCGCGTCGAGGTAGACCTGCACGGGCTCCCGAACGCGGGGCGGCCGCTGACGTGCCATTCACAGCCTCCTATCAGTGAATGTAAGCTATGAATGTAAGTGCCCGGTCGCAAGAGTAGGCGCGCGGGCGTCGTGGGCGCTGGGGGTGTGCGGCTCCGGCCGGTTGCGCAATCGGCGGGAGGTGGCGACTTTTCGCGCCACGCGCCGCTAGCTCAACTGGCAGAGCAACTGACTCTTAATCAGTAGGTTCCGTGTTCGATTCACGGGCGGCGCACTGACGGAAACACAAGGCGCGGCTTCGGTTCTCCCGAGGCCGCGCCGTTCGTCGTCTGGGCAGTCCTTCGGCCTCACAGGTGACTCCTGGGTGACTAGCCTGCGAGTTGGAGGTGGTGACGGTTCTGGCCACCGCGCAGGTGCTCGCCCATCCGTTCGGCGTCCTTCTGGGCATAGGGCTCGACTTCGCTACGCAGGTAGCTGTCGGTCATCCCAAGGGTGCTGTGGCCCATGTACGCCCGAATCCTGGATTCGGGTGTTCCCGACGCCTCGTGCCACCGAGCGAAGCCCCGGCGAAGGTCGTAGAGGCGCGCCCAGGGCACACCCGCGTTCCGTGCGCTCTTCTTTATCTGCCTCTGGAAGCAGCTTCGATCCAACCGCCAGGGGGTTACCTGGCTGATGGCCTCCCAGGCCCATGAGGGCACACCGACGATGCGAGGACGGCCCTCTGTCTTGGCTCCAGGAACCAGCAACCAGCCGTTTGCCCTGTCCACGTGTTCCGGCCCGAGACGTTCAAGCTCGGAAGGCATCATCCCGCTGACGGCCATGGCCACCAGAGCTGGTCGGATCACATCTGAGCTCGCCCCGTGCCACCGCCAGAAGTTCTCCGGGGTTAGGGCGGGCCGGACCCTCTTGAGTTCTGGGTAGCGCTGGAGGTCTTGGACTGCGAGAACTTGGGAATGACGCTTGCCGAGCGTTTCGCCAAGGAAGCTCTTGACGGCGCACCAACAGCGATTCGCCATCGGTGCGTGTCCCGCCTGGAGCAACTTCCGCCGGTATGCCTCAGTTCGTTCTGCGGTCACGTCGGCGACGCTCGGTTCGGTGCCAAATGCTCCGTCGGCCAAGGCTTGCTGCCACATCTGACGGTATCCAGCTAGGGTTGCGCCCCGTAGCGGTTTCCTGGAGCCGTGGCCTGACTGCAACCAGATCTCCACGGCGTGCTGCAATGGGACCAGGGCCTCCGCTGTTGGCAGATCGTCAAGCCGGTTCCGTGCGAAGGCATCAGATACCTGGGTCACGCTGAGCCGTCCGTCGCGGATGCCGCGCAGGATGTCGATGCGGCTGTGGTCGTGAAGCGTGAACAGCATCCGCTCACGCTTCTTTGCCTCCCTCGGGTCCGCCGTTTCCATTGACCGGTGTATTCGCCCCACGTCTTTGAAGACGCGGTCCACCATCAGGTGAGTTCGTCGGTTCATCATTGTACCCTCCGCGATTCGACGTACTTGACCACATCCGCCTCCGTGTAGAGCCGGTCGCGGCCTAGTGGGTGATACGGCAATTGGGCTGGTGGTATCCGACGGAGCCGTCGTCTTGCCGCCCTGCTATCAACGTCCCAGCGCAACATCAGCGCGACTTCAACCACCGTTAACCAGCGGTTGCCCTGCAGAGACCGTCCTTCCATGCGAATCCCCTCCCCACCCAGCCGCCCCTTTGGGCCCGACCTGAGCTGCTTCTTGTTGTTCCCGCCTTTCGTGGACGTGCGTGCGTTGTTGTTACGTGCCCCGACCAGCCGGATGCCGGGGGGCTTCCCAAATACGCGGTGTGTTGCCCCTCTGGCCGACTGGGTACCCCTGTCCGAAAACGCGCCCATTTCAGTCACGACCCCACCGGCGCGTTCCCGCCAGGTTCGGTGGCCCTGTCAAGAGGGAGCGGTCGATGTGGACGATCTTCGGCATTTCGACCATCTAGCCCTTGGCGATCCCATTGTGAGCGCAATCCGGTTGCGCCCTTAGATCGTCCACCTCGCCCTTCCTCTACTGCAGCTCCACCCCTTGGTAAACGAGTTGACCGCCGGCTGCCTTGCGTTTCCCGTATCCGCGCTCGGCCATGCGCCGCCCAAAGGCCTGCTTGACGCACGGATGCTCCAGCCCGGCTTCTTCGCACCAGTCGCGATACGCCGCGTAGAGTGCTTTCGCATACACTTCGGCGGCTTGATCTTCATGGCACCGCTCGTCCACGAACTGGGCAACGAGGTCCATTTCACTCCGGTACTCCGCGGTGGCCATCAGAACGCCGTCGGGAGCGGCCAGACCATCCCTCAGCCAAGCGAGGCAGCCCTGGACTGCCCACGCCAGGATCCCGGGCAGTTCAGTACGCAGCTTCGCCGAGAGTTGGCGGTCCTGCTGTGCCTCGGAGATGGTGACCATGAACGGAATGAGGCGAATGCGGCGCCACATGGCGTGGTCGGTGCCTCGCACCACGGGCTTGTGATTGGCTGCCAGCCAGATCTTGTGAGTCGGGTCGAACTCGAAGAAGTCCTGCCGCATGAACCTCGCCTTAATCCTGTCGGAACCGGTCAACTGCTTGACCGTGGCTTCCGCCAGCGGTCGGCCTTCATCCACCTCACAGCAGACCACAAGCCGACTTCCACGCAGGTCAGCCATGTTGGTTGGGTGCGTGTCGTTGCTCCTGGCCATGAGCAACTGAGGGTCAGCCTGCTTCGCGTAAGGGCCGAGGAGTTCGAGCAGCGTGTTAAGAAGCGTCGTCTTGCCGTTGCTGCCGTATCCGTGAAGGAACAACAGCACCTGCTCGGACACGTCCCCGGTAAGCGAGTAACCCGCGAGCCGCTGCACATACGAGATCAACTCCGCATCAGCTCCCATGACCGTCGAGAGGAATGCTTCCCACATCGGGGCGGTCGCCGTTGGATCGAATTCAACGGAGACCAGCCGGGTCGTCAGGTCTTCTGGGTTGTGCTTGCGAAGTGTGCCGCTGCGGAGCTCTATGGTGCCATTTAGGACATTGAGTAGCCACGGATCCCGGTCGAGCGACTCGACCGCCGTGGCGATGCCGGGCTCTGTGGACGCGAGCGCAATCATTGCCTGCAGGTGGTGCTCAGATTCCGAAGCGAGAGCCCAGCGCACCAAACGCTCGCGTTGGCCGGAATCCTCAATCGCAGTTGCCTCGATGTACATCTGGCGCACGGTCGCCTTTGCGTAGCGCATGACCTCGCCAGTTCGGTCGAGCGCCCAGACCCGCCCATCCCAGGTGTACCAGGAACCGCACTCCTGGACGTACCGGAGTTGGTTGCCGTGTTGTTGCACCAGCCGACGCGCATTGCCGAGGTCTGTTAGGTGTTCGTTCCCTGGGTCATACCGCGCCGCCGATTTGGCGATGGCGTCCAATTCAGCTGCGTCAAGCGGGCTTGCACAGCGAGTGACGTTGATTCTCTCCAGGGCGGCCCGGATCTGTTCTTGATCGAGTCCTTGAGCCCGCAAGGAGGAACCGTGCCGGAAGAGTGTGTCGTTGCGCGCGCCGTCTCGAATCACATCTGGCAGTTGGAATGGCTGGGCCAGCCCGTCACCCGTTGCTACAGACTGTGGGGAGACTGGTGACCCCATAGTGCGCTGACTGACCCGCCTGCTCTGTAGTTCCAGGAGCGCCGTAGGGAATGGCGCGAGGAGACAGTCCAGGCCCCGGCCGTTGGCGTGGTCCCACCGGTAGCGACGTCCGGTAGGATGTACGCTTGGAGGCAGTACGACGTACCCGTTGGCGCCCCGAACATCAACCCCGCTGAGCACCCGTACACTGTTGGGCACCGCCGTTCCGGGGTACTGAAAGACTAAGTGCTTGCCCTTCGCAGTGACGCTGGTCGGAGTCTCTACGTCCCCCACGAGTTGGTGGAGCACCTTTTCACCAGCTGCAGAGTCGATGTCCACGACGGCGATCCCACTCTCCGGTCCTGTCATGACCGCGACGTTGGCGTCCGGCCACTGGTCCCACCAGGCGTCGATCTGTTCCAACGTGGGTCGATTCTCCCGAAGTGCCTTCCACTTGATCAGCGGTTTCTTCCCGCGCGGCTCGATCGGAATCACTACCCAGCCCCGGTTCCGATACTCATGTGCCGCTGCCCGCAATCCTCCTTCCTGTGCTGCAGAATCGATGGTGTCCATTGCCGCCACCTCCGCGTCCCGAGTAGTTGTTGCCAGCACCGCGCTGGCACGCTTTGACCTCGCGTATGAGTAGGTCGCAAGGAACCGCAGCCAAGCGCAGGCGTAGGTGTCTAGCGGCGTCTTGGAGCAGGCTCAGCATTAGGTCGGACGCGATGTCGATTTGGCGCAGAAGTCATCATCGATGGGTTGGCAAGGACACGATCTTCGAAAAACGCGTTGCCCCATCGCCACAATAGCGTGTCCGGGGTTTCACCCCAGTGGGGTTGGCCTATCGAAGGACGTGGACGACTACAATCTCCGAACGAAGGACCGCCGTGTCGCTACAGGAGCGAGAGAGGAGGGTTCCACCACTGGGGTTTACCCCTCCCGCCCTCGGTCCCCTGATTCAGCGTTGGGGTCTTCAATGCCGGCAAACGAGTAGAGGTCGCTGAGGCGGTACCTAATGGTTCGATCGCCCAGACGCACCTGCGTCAGCGGCAACTGAAGTACACGCCTTCGCGAGACCCCCAGGAACTCGGCTACTTCTTCGGGCGCGAGCAATCGCACACTGGTCTTCATGTGAGCCTCCGAGATGACGTACAGAGCTTGGGTGGCATCCCCGCACCAATAAGTCGAACGGAACGCACGTCGGGCGCAGCCAGAGGGAGTTGGAGTCACTAGAGGAACCGGCGCGCTGACCACAACCTCCTCTCCCCCCGCCGTTAAGTAGGGCGCTGCACTCGACCCGCAAACGCAGGGAGCCGCAGAGCACCAAGCCCTATCGTGTAACCGCTTGTGCAGCAGTGCCTTGGAAGCCTCCTGACGCAGTGCTAACACCGGCTGACTAGGTTGTAGGAGCTTCGCACCGGATGGTCTCAACCAGAATCCGGCCGCCCTAGCGGCGGGGTCCTCAAGCGGTGAGAAGTCTGTCCCTCGCTTCTGGAGCTGTGACCTGTGGACGAGCACGGCTGGGAGAGCGCCTTCGCCTCCTGGGCATCTCCACCAGGGAAGACCGAGCAGGACCGTTGCGACAACGCCGTGAGCGCCGTTCGCAACGCCGTTGCGGCGAGCGGCGAGCTTAACCGGCGCTCGGTGCGAGTGTTTGTCCACGGCTCGTACCGCAACAACGTCAACGTGAAGCAAGACAGCGATGTCGACCTTGGCGTGCTATGCGATGATTCGTTCTTTTACGTGTTGCCGGATGGCCATGACGCAGAGGCCTTCGGGATACGGCCAGCGACCTACCACTACTCGCAGTTCAAAGATGAGCTTCAGCGCGCGCTGGCCAAGCACTTCGGAGCACGCTCGGTCACGCCCGGCAGCAAGGTCTTCCACCTCCATGAGACCTCATATCACGTTAAGGCCGATGTCGCGGCGTTCTTCGAGCATCAGCGTTTCGACGCTGGCGGACACGTTCTGAAGGGTGTGGAATTGAGATCGATCGACGGATCCCGGATCATCAACTGGCCGGAGCAGCACTACGACAACGGCGTCAGCAAGAACGACTCGACGTCTCGTGCCTACAAGGGCGCTGTTCGCATATTCAAGAGGTTGATGCTTGAGATGCAGGATCACAAGATTGCGATTGCGGTGCCCCTGTCAGGTTTCGTCTTGGAGTGTATGGTGTGGCACGTGCCAGATCCGATGTTCCGTCAGGAACGGTGGGTTTCGGTGATCCGCGACTCGATCGTGTATTTGTGGAGCGCTACGAAAACAGAAGACAAGTGCGCGGAGTGGGGCGAGGTGAGTGATCTAAAGTACCTGTTCAAGTTTGATCCACAGAGGCGCGTGGCGGCGCACGCGTTTCTTGAGCAGGCGTGGGCTTACATCGGATTCCAATAGGCGTCCCATGACCCAACTTCAGCTCAGCACCCTGCTGTTCCTTGCAGGCGTGATCTGGTTCGTCTTGCTGCTGGTGAACGGAGTGGCGGTCGAGCTCACCTGGCTGAAAGTCCTCCCGACCGTGGCTTCCGTGCTATTCGTGCTGGTCGGCTCCTACGAGCGCTGGCTCTGGAAGCTGCCCTTGATTCGGCCCCTTCTCAGCAAGCGTCCAGTGCTTGAGGGCACCTGGCGCGCCACCGTTCGACCGCAAGGTCGTGAGCATCTCGACGCGTTCATGGTCGTGGCGCAGACGTACTCGTCACTGAGGATGCGCCTTCTCTCGGCGGAGGCTGCGTCTGAAGCGCTGTCGGGCACTGTAGCTGCCAAGAAGGACGGCGGGCACCAGATCGCTGCTCTTTATCGAAGCACTCCGAGGCTCAGCGTGCGCAAACAGAGCCCTATCCATTTCGGAGCGATGCTCTTGGAGGCTCATGATGATCCGGTGTCCGTTCTCATAGGGCACTATTGGACAGACCGGCGGACGATGGGAGAGTTGGAACTCCGTGAACGACACCGTACTCACGCGTCCTCCTTTGAAGACGCGAGTAGGCTCTTCAGCGCAGCGGTGCCCGGCCGATGACCGCTCCGAAGCAGATTTCGGCCCTCGTCGAGCGATTCCGCGAGCAGGCCGCGTCGTACAAGTCGGGACGGTACAACGAAACGCAGCTGAGGCGTGAGTTCGTTGACCCGTTCTTCAAAGCTCTTGGGTGGGATGTCGACAACGACCAGGGCTACGCGGAAGCGTACAAGGACGTAATCCACGAGGATGCGATCAAGGTTGGCGGCCTCACAAAGGCTCCCGACTACTGCTTCCGAGTCGGCGGCGTTCGGAAGTTCTTCGTGGAGGCGAAGAAGCCCTCGGTCGACATCAAGGGTGACCCTCATCCCTCCTTTCAGCTTCGCCGTTACGCGTGGTCGGCCAAACTGCCGCTGTCAGTCCTCACAGACTTCGAGGAGTTCGCCGTCTACGATTGCAGACCGAGACCGTCGCCGACGGACCGGGCCTCAGTTGGACGCATTCTTTACCTCACCTACGACGACTACGAGAGGAGCTGGGAAGATCTCCTCGGCATCTTCGGACGTGACGCCATCCTCAAGGGTGGATTCGACAAGTTCGTCGAGTCGAAGCGTGCCAAGCGTGGTACCGCGGAGGTCGATACCGCGTTCTTGGCTGACATCGAAACGTGGCGGGACACACTCGCCAGGCACCTCGCATTGCGAAATCCCGATCTGACGGCAAGTGAGCTCAACTTCGCAGTCCAGCAAACCATTGATCGGGTGATCTTCCTGCGAATCTGCGAAGATCGCGGCATTGAGCCGTACGGACGGCTTCAGGCCCTCATCAATGCGGATCGTATCTACCATCGCCTCTGCGAGCTGTTCCAGCAGGCGGACGACAAGTACAACTCCGGTCTCTTTCACTTCCGCGCAGAGAGGGGACGGGACCAAGATCCCGATGATCTCTCGATGCGCCTTGTCCTGGAGGACAAGCCGCTTAAGGAAATCATCGCGGGCCTGTACTATCCGGACAGCCCGTACGAGTTCTCAGTTCTGCCGGCGGACATCCTAGGACAGGTGTACGAGCAATTCCTAGGGAAGGTGATCAGGCTTACCCCTAGCCACAGAGCAGTTGTTGAGGACAAGCCCGAGGTAAAGAAGGCGGGCGGAGTCTATTATACGCCCTCCTATATTGTTGACTTCATCGTTGAACACACCCTTCTGAAGGTCACGGAAGGCAAATCTCCTCGCCAGCTCGCGCGCCTGCGCATTCTAGACCCGGCGTGCGGATCCGGCTCCTTCCTGATTGTGGCATACCAACGGCTGCTCGATTGGCACCGTGACTGGTACGTGAGTAACGGGCCCAGCAAGCACAGGCGCGTTCTCTTCCAAGGGCCCGGGGGCGCCTGGCGGCTAACAACGGCCGAAAAGAGGAGGATTCTACTGAATAATGTGTTTGGCGTTGACATCGATCCGCAGGCGGTGGAGGTCACGAAGCTGTCGCTGCTTCTCAAGGTGCTCGAAGGTGAGAGCCAGGATACGATTGACTCGCAGCTGCGCCTTCTCCACGAGCGAGCGCTTCCTGATCTGGCGAACAACGTCCTCTGTGGGAACTCGCTAGTGGAGCCGGATTTCCTTGACTCGACGCAGCTCGATTTGCTTTCAGAGAAGAGAACGATCGCCGAGAATGCCTTCGATTGGTCCAAGGGTTTTGGGTCCATTATGGCTGAGGGTGGCTTTGATGTGCTTATCGGCAACCCTCCCTGGGGCGCCTCGTTTGACGAAGACGAGCGTGAGTACCTGCGACGGAAGTACCCGCACGCCGTAGCGCGGATGACGGACTCCTACCTGTACTTCATCGAGCGATCCTTACAACTCACGAAGACAACGGGCCGACTCGGCTTGGTCGTCCCCAGCACACTTCTGAATCAGGTAGACGCGCGGCCGGTGCGGGAGAGGCTGCTTGACCGTGGGCTCGCCGTTCTTGTGAATGTGGGCCGAGGCGTCTTCGGCCGGAAGGTCCTGAACACCTCTACAGTACTCGTGACAGATGGAACCGGTGCTCGCCGTCGACTGCTACTCGGAGACGTGTCTGCGTCTTCCCCGCGGACCCGCGCTTATGAGATGTCTCGACTGGAGCCAACGGATTGGGCCGGATGGCGGTCAGCCGTGGAAGCCGATACCCACCGCACCTTCTTCACGGGTTCTCGCGAAGCATCTGAGATTCTACGAAGGCTCCGGTCTACGTGTCCTGCGCTTGAGGATCTCATCGAAGGCGAGATCCAGCGTGGTGTGACACCGGATGTTATCGCCGCACACGTGCTGACACGATCCGACGCCAAGCGCCTCGGCATCGAGAAAGCCCTGCTGAAGCCAGGAATCAGCGGTTCCCAGATTCGGCGCTACAATCCCTGTTGGAGTGATCAGGTGCTTCTCTATACAAGCAGGGACGTTGACATCAAGGAGTTCCCTAGGGCAGAGAAGCATCTCGCGGGCTATCGCGAGGAGAACACGTGCCCTGAGGTTCGAGAGCGCCGTCACCCCTGGTGGATGCTGCATCGGCCGCGTAGCCCGTCCATCTTCAAGTCCCCCAAGATCATTGGGCTTACGACCACCAAGACCATCGAGCTTGTGTTCGATCGCGACGGCGATCTCTACGTAACTGACGCGATGTACGTGTTCCGGCCACGATCGGGCGTCGATCCACTTGTGATGATGGCCGTGATGCAGTCAAAGCCGTTTCTGTTTCTTTATCGTGTCGCCAACGAGGGCGAATCGCGCGTTATTCCGCAGGTCAAAGCCTCCAAGCTCTCCTCGCTGCCGGTCCCTGCGCTGAGCCTGAAGGACCGTAGGGTAGGGGACATTCGCGGGAAGGTGAACCGGCTCTTCGAGCTCAATGGACAGATGATTCGCGCTCGACTTGAGCATGAGAAGGCTGTATTCGCCCGCCAAATAGAGGACCTCGAAGCTGGTGTGGATGCGCTGGCGTGCGACCTGTACGGTCTTACCAAGGCGGAGATGGGTGTCATCGACGATTCCCTCTAAATCACCGGCCACGTCATATTCTTGTGCAGGTGCGTCAGCTGAGGTGGCGACCTGGCCAACGTGTTGACGCTCGCCGGGAGGGGCCATGACGAACGCTCAGCTCGAAGAATGGGTGCTTTCTGTTGTCAGGCTCGTCCGGAACGGCGGAAGAGTGGAGGACTCCAGGGTAGAGCTCAAAGCTCAACTGCCAGATCCTCCGGACGCCGCTAGGCGTCTTGCTGGGCACCTTAACGCGGCGCGTGGCGAACCTGCACTCTGGATCATTGGCATCGACGAAAAGACCACAGATCTCCATGCAATCTCGCAAGATCACCTGAAGTGGTTCCAGCAAGTGAGGGGCTGGTTCGACGGGGCCGCACCCGAGCCGCGAGACATGGTGGTCCCTTGCGAGGGTGGCTCCGTCCTAGCCCTCTTCTTCCGATCGGACCGCGCGCCGTACGTTGTTGGGAACCCGAGATTCGGTAAGGCGGAGGGGGGACCCGTCGAGCGCGAGGTTCCCTGGCGCGAACTGACAAGTGTCCGCTCCTCCAGACGAGCAGACCTCTTGCAGATTCTCGTCCCCCGGCTAAGACAGCCGGAGGTCGAAATCCTCGACGGGCAGGTGCAGTTGCACGCCACGCCTCAGGTCGGTGGCGGCAATTGTTTCGTGTTCGTCGACTTGTATCTCACGCCGATTGGACGCAGTCAGATCGTCTATCCGTTCCACCGCTGCAAGACGCGACTGCTTGCAGGGAGTCAGCCTTATCAACAGAAGCAGACCCTGCTTGTGATCGGTCCCCCGGGCCATGCGGGCAGCTGGGTGGGGCGATCGACGATCCGCTCCCATACGATTCGAGCATCGGACAATGAAGTGCTGGTCAACGGCCCCGGCCTAGTGCAGGTAACAACGCACTTGCTCGTTGACAGCAAGCAGCTCTCCGCAGCAGGCGCGCTCGACGTTTCGATAGAGCTGTTAGCAACAGGGAGCAATGAAGCCCTTGCGTGCCATCTGCATGTCGTGAGGGTGAAGGATGGCACGGTTGATCCTCTGCATTGGAGATACTCTCGGGTACCCTCCTAGGCCGCCGACCTTGGCGGTCCAGTAAATCTCAGGTGGCACGGGTCGCAGCGGTGGAAACCGTGTTGTAAACACGAAGCTCCCATTCGGCCAATGGGAGCGTTCCTGCCGCAGCGCGAGCGGCTGCAACAAGCCGCGAATAGTCCTTCATGTCGTCGAGTTGCGTCCAGTTCAGCCGGTCTATGGGCGGGAGCTTCTGAATGATTCGGCTGTCGAAGGGGCAGTGAGGTGGCATCCGGATGAGGCCTGCGCACCACAAGTACTTAAGAAACAAGTTGAGCGCCTTTTGCGCTGGGCCGATCCGGAAATGGCCGCCTTCGAGAACCGCTGAGTACTGTCGGCTGATGCGGGACGCCATGCTTTCGATGTGGCCCATGTGCGTGTCTTCTCGGACCTTGCGCTCGTACCCCTTCGATAAGGCCTCGATCTCACGACGAAGTCCGGTTTGAAACGTGGCTCTTTGGCGCTCCGATGTGCCGGGGGCGTAGACCCCGGAACGTTGCACGGTGGCCTGAAGCGTGAGGCCGTGAAACTCCTCGCGAAGGAATCGCTGTTGCTCTGCAGTCACGAACTTGCGCAGATCATGCGGCGCCTGTTGCCTCGCGGATGCGTAACGTGAAGTCGGCATCGATCGCGCTCAAGAGAAGGGTGCACACAGTTCTTGCGAGTTTCTGAGACACGCCCGGTCGTGCGCTGTTCGCTCCGGGAGCGAGATCGCCATGGGCAAAGGCGTGTCGCACCGCTTTAACAAGAGGAAGGACTTCATCACATGTACCACCTACGCATGCATTGACCTTCGAAGCCAGGAGCCTGTCGCGGGTTCGGTCGGCCACGGCGTTGAAGAAATTGGCACCCGTGTCAGCCGCACGAATCGCAGCCAGGCATTCGCGCTGCTGGTCACGTAACAGAAGGTGCTCGACCTGGGACTCTGTCATGTGCGTGATCTTCATGTACTGCTCAACGACGGACCAAGTAACGAGAATGTGAAAGAGCGCGCTGTAAGCGCGGACCGTCGGCAACGAGTACCCGGCCAGGTCTATTGAGCGAAATGCGTGGGCCAGGCGGTAGCGGTTGACAAAGCGGTAAACCTGCGGCCGGGTCGATTGAAAACCAAAATCGGCCAGCGACCTGCCTGCATCCAATAGTGCGGCGAGTTCGCTGTAGCTGGCAGGAAGCCCGGGCTCCGGTTTGGGAATGGTCATTTTGGACCTCGCCAGCCAGACATTCATCCAACGTGGTTAGGATACGCCTTTGCGGGCGAGCCCGCGTGAGTACCTGACGTGTCTAGCTACTCGTCTGTCGTTTCTGCAACAACTCTCTCGGCGTCCTGCTCATGCTCAAGCGCAAGGCCTCGGACTGCATTCGCGAATCGGTGGTAGCCGCTTTCGTCGAGCAAGATCGCCTTATTGCGCCAGTCTAAAGCCAGTGCACGCTCCGGGCTCCCGGAAGGATCCACCCAGTGAACCCCGCGCGAGTTGTAAGCCTCAGTGCGGTAGCCAATTCGGACATCCTCAGCGTCCTTGGCGTCCAGCACGGTCGCAGCAGCTGAGTGGATCCAGAGCCCGCCTGGATCGGGCGGCGCATAGAACAGCACGTGGCCGAACATTGTGCGGGCAATCTCTAGGTGGCCGGATGTCTCGCACTGTGCTTCGACGGCTTGCACCCAGGCTCGCAGTGCCTGGCCGTCGAATGGCGCCTCCTTCGTGGTGCCGGGTGGTGTGCGCCAGTTCGTGAGAAGGCGGTACGCATTCGTTGCGATTCGAGCGTGCGCGTCATCGGCGTCGGCCCGGTGTTTCTCTTCCTTCTTGGAGCGAAACACCAAGCGAATGACTTCACAGAAGAACGCGGGGTCGTTCCCGAGGCGCTGCCCAAGGTGCTGAGGCGCCGCGCCATGGTGGCCATCGAGCAGCGGAAGGTAGGCCCACTCGATGCGGAAAAGGTCATCCGCTTCCGCTGCCGGATCGCTCTGCAGCGCGCGTATCAGCTGAACGTACTCATCGGCATCCAACGGACCTTGGCCCTCGTTGGACGACAGTGCTGCGGTGAGCGCTTTCACGACCAACTTCGCGTCCGTCGGGTGGTTGTCGTACCGCAGACGAGAGAGGATTCTCGTCGCCGCAATTGGTCTGTTGTGATCGAGCAAGCGTGCGGCAGCGGCCTCCAGTCCGGTTGTGGCGTCGTAGGGGTTGGCGTGCGTTCGGGTCCAGTACTCTGCCTCTCTAGCGCCAAGCAGTGTTCCTGCTCGTTGCCAGGTCTCGGGAACAAATGGGAGATACGCCAAGAACTGGCCCACTTGAGGCGGACTCCATTCTCGGCTGAGTAAGGCGTCAGCCCAGGGCCAGCCGGCGGTGTGGAACCTCCCCAGGACCAAGCCAGCCACGAACTGGTTGCCGCTACGGTCCTCCTTCAAGAGCAAGTCCGGCAGGAATGCACTATCGACTGAGGGCTCAGCCGCCATCCCAAGAGCCGTGCCTACCCTCCAGGGAGAGTCGACCGATCGGGCGAACTGTAACACCGCGCCCGTGTCGGTCGCCTGCAGGATCTCCATTACGGCCTTGCGTCGGCGGTCATCCAGGTTCTTCGCCTGCTGCTCGAAGTTCCCCGTCTCCTCATAGAGTTCCATGCCGCGGTCGCTGAAGAGGCGACGGTACCTGAGAGTTGGATCCTTGGGTTCCAGCAGGCGCGCGGTCTCCCACAACTGCTCCACCTTATCGGGTGGCATCGCCCAGTCCGCCTGGGCGAACTTGCGGTGTCTTGTCGCGAGGTCCACGACCTTGGTCCAAACGTCCAGGCGATCCGCCTCCGGCAGCGAAGTGATAGCAGCGGAGCGGAGATGCCGAACGAGGCGTTCGTATGCTGGCGGCGGAATGTCGTCGAGCCGATCGACAAGCTCTGCGAGCCTCGCCAGGTCGGATTCGGCCATCTGAATCGCCAGGTCTGTGTAACCTCCGACCTGCGCCCAGTATTCAGTACGCTTCACACCCTGATTCCACTCGTCCGCAATCGTTGCTCGCCAAGCTGGACGGCGGGTGCCCATGGACGTTCCGTGGGTCTCGGGAAGGAGACTGAGCAACACCTTCCAGCCCACAGGAGGGATGGTCCTAGTCAGCGATTCAACCGCCTTGTATCTGCTGCTCACGGATGCACACGTCTGTGGCAGCCAGGGGAGGAGAATGGTCGAGAGGGAGTTGGCGGGGCGGTTGGACCACTTGCCACCAGGATCGCGCGCGGCAAGTTCCCCCAGCTGCATCACAACCCTCGGCAGATGATCTGGATCCCATGCAAGAGTCTCCAGAGCCCAAAGAACTCCCGTCATGTAGTTGTCGCCTGCTATCCCAGCGCCTTCCTGTGCAAATAGCTCGTCAAAGGGACAGGGATCTGCGCTGAGCGCCACATCGACGGCGTCCATGAAGACCACGGGCGCAGCTTCGGCAAGCAGGGGAAGCAGATCTCTGAGCGTCGCCCATAGGATCCAATTGGCGTCCTTGAGCACGTTCCTTACCACCAATGCTGCTGTACCCTCGGCTTTTCGAGCCGAGCACTGTGTCAGTGCATCGGGATGCGCACCGAGCAAGGCGAGAGTCTCAGCGATCCCCCTGCGCAGCGATCGCGAGTAGCTGAGCGACTTGCCATGAAGGGCTGCGGCAAAGCGCTGATCATCCGGCAGCTCGAACTTCGGATCAGCCTCCCGCAAGACGTTGAGTGCCTGAGACACCAAGCGATCGAGGACGTCGTCGAAGACCGTCCGACCAAGCGCGTACCAGCCCTCGTACCGCGCTACCACCTTCCAGGCACCGTCCCGGTGTACAAGGGGAGTGCCCGGGCGCAGCGCGAGATCACGCATCCTCCCGATCCACTCCCCGTACGCTTTTCCCGATATTCCTTCGATTGCTGAGCGATCTGCAGGTGACTTCTCATTCCATGATCCGAGCAGCTCTGCGATCCCTAGATCAGCCGCAACGTCACCGTGAGCCCAGTCGGGAGAGATCGACAGGTTCTGTAGGCAGCGAAGAAGTGAGCTGAGATTCCCGTCGCTCCTCTGTGCCAGCACCCGCGCACGCTCGTCCTTATAGCCCGCTTTCTCAAGGCACTCCTTGATTTGGTATGTCTTAGGGCTCGGGATCGCCACACGATTCGGATGCGGGATTCCTCCAGGTAGCCCGCCAAGAATCACCGCATGCCGCGCTCTCCTAGCCTTCTGCAACAGCATCGTTCCTTGCGCCTCGGCTTCGTCGAGGTCAAAGGAAGCCACCAGAACATGCGAGTCCCGAAGCGTGCAGAGCGTATCCCAGGCGTCAGCCCCACCTGCGATTATGCATCGACCGACCGCGTCAGCTCGGCGTTCCTCATCCAGAGTTGCGATGTACGCGGCCACAAAGTCAGCGACTTGCTCGGGATAGTGAGTGTCGAGCCGGAGTTGCGGTGCTCCTTCGAAAAATACTTCTCTCAGCTTTGCACACGCCGCGTCGCGATTTGCCAGGAATAGCTCCGGGACGAGCTGAGGAGGCTCACCGATGCTTCGCAAGAGACTCCACCGATGATCGAGAGTCTCCAGCTGCTGCACTCGATGTCCCATCCTTTCCGCAAGCCACAGCTCGACGGCCGGGAACTGTTGGAGCCAGTCGGTCAGCTTCGTTCCGTCGACGACGCGAACGTCTTTCCAGTCGCGCCGCTGTCGCCGATTGTCGAGCCAGTCGCCTTGGTCTCCCGCTTTCCAAGTGTGAGGCCAGTCGCGCACGGCCGAGAGCGGCGTGACGAAGACAAATGTGGACTCACTGCGGATGGACGGGGGCGTATCAGCAACACGCGTCTTGTAGTCGTCTGTTGCCTTTCTACCGGCCTGCAGACCTGTGCCAATCTCCCAGATCGACCGGCCATCTGGGACAAAGGGCTCGAACGGAACGGATGCGACCAGAACACCGTCTGGCCCGTGTTGGCCGATGCTGCCGCCAAGCGGAAAACGCCGTTCCCGTGGGTTCGGGGAGGCTGCGGCGACGAGTCGCCACGCCAGCTCAACAATGGTGCTCTGGGCGTCGCGCGGGTGAGCACGCACCCATTCGTCGAGTAGCTCTTCGCTTACGAGCATTCGAAGTCCTCGCAGCTGGATGAGCTTGCCTGGCCCATGTCACGGTAATGCTGCATGGCGGGCTGCGGTAAGGGCATCGTGCGAGTCACCGCTTTGTCCGGTGAGAGTCTGCGCCGGACGATGGGACCACCACACCAAGGCAATTCCATGCTTGCCCACTGGCTGTCTGTGCCACGAGCATACACTGGGGGTGTTATGCGACCGTCATTTTGTGCGACCTGACGGGTGACTTGTGGGTGACCTGGGTGGTCACGAGCGGCCGCGAATGGTCGTAGGTGAGGGCGAAAGGGCGCTCTAAGTCACGGCTTGTCAGCGGCTTGCGCTTGCGATGACTAACTCTTAATCAGTAGGTTCCGTGTTCGATTCACGGGCGGCGCACTGACCGGAGCGTGAGGCCCCGCGTGGGTTAGCTGACCAAGCGGGGCTTCGCTCACCGTGGCAGACTTCCGGAGCAGACTGCTCCAGCCCCCCGGCGTGCGTTCGAGCCCGGCGCGGCATTCGGCCCGCGGCCGCCAATCCCGTGGAGCTTCTCATGTGCGGTCTTCAGTCCGTGGTGTCGAACCCCCGCGCGGCCCCAACCGCGAGACGGATTTCTGACGCCGAGCCCCGCCGTCGCGATTAGGTTGGCAAGCCCATCCGGCGGCGCAGGGCTTGCATCCGTGGGTCATCCCGCGCCGCTTCGTAGTCGGGATCGACGGGGACGTAGGGCAGGTTGGGGTCGCGGGCCTGGAAGGCCCGATCGAGCCACGCGAAGAACCGCTCCTGGTCGCCGGCATCCCAGTACCACCCGGCAACCAGCACGGGGGCCCGCTCCGCGGAACTCGGCCTGGCGGCGAGTACCTCGGCAAGGCGTCGCGCCATCGTGCGCCAGCCGCCCTCCGCGAAGCCGCGGTTCACCGCCTCGATCAGCTCGGGGTCGCCGGCCAGCGCCTTCCGTAGCTCGACCACTGCCTCCGCGTCCCTGCCCAGCAGATGGAGCGGCTCGACGATGTTCGCGCCGAGCGCGTTCCCCGCTTCGAGCGCCATGCGATCCTCCGCGATCGCTTGCGCGAACCGGCGCTCCAGAAGGTAGGCGAGCCCACAGAACCCCCTGACGAAGGGGCTGAGGGAGTCGAGGCTCAAGGCACGCCGCACCTCCGCCCGCGCCTCGTCGGGACGCCCCATGATGTACAGGTAGTTCGAATAGACGACATGGGCATCGGGGTAGTTCGGGTTGATCTGGATGGCCCTGCGGAACGCGGAGTCCGCAGCGGCCCACTCCCACAGGTGCCACGTCCTCGCCGCCGCCGCCGCGTACTGGACCTCGGCGAGCGAGCTGTCCAGCTCGAGGGCCTTCTGCACGGCGGCGCGGATCTTCGGGATCGCCTCGCGGGGCGCGACCAGGCCGAACTGGTTGCGTCCGACCCAGACCATCGCGATGCCGGCATAGGCGGGGGCGTAAGTGGAGTCGCGCCGGAGCGCCCGCTCGAAGTATTCCAGCGCCGCGTCGAGATCATTCGGCGTGAGCCGATGCCAGCGGAACATGCCCTGGAGGTAGTCGTCGTAGGCCTGGGGATCGACCTTCCGTGCGGTCGCCAGCTTCGCCTCCGCCTCCGGCGTGAGGGTGTTGCGGATCTGCTCCGCAATGGCCCGCGTCACGCCGTGGTAGAGCGTCATGACGCTCCGCACGTCACCCGGGTACGCGTGCTGCCACCGCGACTCCTCGGTGCGGCCGTCGATCAGCCGCAGGGCAATCTCCACGCTGTCCCCAACGCGCAGCACCGACCCTTCGATCACGGCGTCCACGCCCAGCTCGCGGGCGATCTGGCGGATCGGTTTCTCCGTGTGCCGGTACTGCTGCACGGAAGTGCGGCCGAGGACTGTGACCCCGGCCTGCTGCAGATCGAAGATCAGCGCGTCGTGCACGCCCTGGACGAAGTACTCCTGCGAGGAGTCGTTGGTGAAGCTGGCGAGCGGCAGCACCGCCAGGCGCCGGATCGTGGGGTGCCCGGCGCGGCTCGCCAGCAACCACGCCCCCACGCCGAGCAGCACTATCCCCGCCGCGGCCGCGACGCGGCCCCCCGCTCGCCGGCGGCCGACGCTGCGCGGACGTCGGGCTTCGGCCGCCATCGCCTCGGCCGTGCTCGTCCTTGTGAGTGCGTCGGCGAACTCCCGTGTCGTCCGGAACCGGTCTGCGGGCGTGCGCGCCAGCGCCTTGTTGAGTGCCGCCTCGACCCCCGCCGGTACCGCCTCCCGCACCACCGAGACCCGCGGCAGCGGCTCGCTCAGCTTCTTGGCAATCACCGCCTGCGGGGTCGACGCCGTGAAGGGAGCGTCGCCGCTCAGCATCTCGTACAGCACGCAGCCGAGCGAGTAGAGATCGGTTCGCGCGTCCAAGTCCTCGCTTCCCGCCGCCTGCTCCGGACTCATGTAGGCCGGGGTCCCGATCGAGAGCCCGGTTTCCGTGAGCCGCGGGCCCCCCGCTTCGGTCACGGCCCGCGCGATCCCGAAGTCGGCGACCACCGCGTGCCCGCCCTCGAAGAGAATGTTCTCGGGCTTGATGTCGCGGTGGATGATACCGCGGCTGTGGGCGTAGGCGAGCGCGTCCGCCACCTCGCGCGTGATCTGCAGCGCGTCGTCCAGCGGTAGCTGCTTCTCCCGTGCCAGCCGGCTCCGGAGCGACTCGCCCTCGACGAACGGCATGGCGTAGAACAGCGCGCCGTCGGCGTCGCCGGAGTCGAGCAGCGGGAGAATGTGGGGATGCGCGAGCTGCGCGGTGGTCGCGATCTCGCGCAGGAACCGCTCAGCGCCGAGCGTGGCGGCGAGGTCCGGGCGTAGGACCTTGAGGGCGACATGCCGGTGGTGCCGGAGATCCTCGGCGAGATAGACGACGGCCATGCCGCCCTCGCCGAGTTCGCCCTCGATGCGATAGCGGTCGGCCAGCGCCTGCTGCAACCGCTCGAGGAGTTCAGGCATCCGAACTGCCTCCGGCGTCAATTCTGTTCGCCAACAGTAGGGTGCGACCACTGGTACGGACAGGTGGTCTTGACGCCGACCGGCTTGCGGAATGACGAGCGGCTCTCTTGGGTTTGCAGGGGGATGCCGAGTGCTATCGCCAGCGCGTGGCGCCGCGAGGGGTGCCGCCCTCGGCGGCGCCAGCTGAGTTCTCGTGGGTGGTTCCCGGGTGAATCAAGTGGTCGCGAAGGGTCATTGACGGCCGTGAAAGGTCGCGGACCGTGACCCATCGTCGCGGACGGTCACGAACCGTCGCGACTAAGCGTCTCTTAGTCAGTAGGCGCCGAACTCGCGGGATCTGTGGGACAGCGATACCTACCGCCGGTCGCTCTTGCCCGACTGCCCCGTATCGCGGCGGCTCCTCACGTGTCCGTTTTCGAAGAGCACACTTCCGTTCGAGTCAGTGCTTGCATCGAGCTGCTCGGCCAAGAACCCCAGACGCCGATTCCAGAAATCCAGCACGTTGGACTTCTGGGTGATCACGTGGCCCTCGCCCCTGTAGAGGCGATATTCCACTGGTTTTCCCAGGCGCCGAAGGGCCGTGTAGATCGCCTCTGCTGGAGCTAGATCCCCGTCCAATTCGCCCTGGCCCATAAGGAGCGGCGTCGCTATGCGATCGAAAAGGAAGAGCGGCGAATTCTGCAAGTAGCGGTCGCGAGAGTCCCAGATGGAGCCGCCCATGTCTCCCTGCCCGTGCTCGTAATAGCCAATGTTCCGCAGGTAGTCCGCGAAGAGATCGGGGTGCAGATCCGCCGCGGTAATCACCGCCGCCTTGAAGCGGGTCGTCTGGGTGATGAGCGCGAGCGTGCAATAGGAGCCGTAACTCTGGCCCATGAGGGCCAAGCGATCGGGGTCGGCGTATCCCTGCTGGATCGCGGCATCCACGCCGGGCATGACGGTGCGCAGCAGGTCGGCCATCGGCATCCCCTCCCGCAGCGGCGCGTCGGGGAACAGCACCGCATATCCTCGCGTGGCCAGAACGTGCATGTTAAAGACGGGTGCGCCGCCGCCCCAAAGTCCGAAGCGCGTCACGGCGTTCGAGCCCATCTCGCCACCGTAGACCCAGACGACCAGGGGAACACGCGTGCCCGGCTCGTAGCCGGGAGGGAGTAGTAATGCGCCACGCAGGGGCTGACCGTCTCCCGTACGCCATTCGAGGATGCGGGCCTTCCCCAATTCGTAACGATCCAGTGCCGGGTTGATCCGCGATGCTTGGCGTGCCTCTCCGCGCCTCACGTTGAACAGCCAGATCTCGGGAAGCTGGTCCTGGCCGGTGGAGACGAACGCGATGTCCCCGGTTGCGTCACTGGCGTCGAGATTGAACACCCCCGAATAGGACTTTGGCTCCCGCATTACCGCGCGGCTCCCGCCCGTCTCAAGGTCGACAGCATAGATGCCGGATCTCCCACCGCCGCGCTCGCGAGCCACGACCCAGACCGATCGGCCGCCATCGCTCGACCAGATCGTCGCGCTGCCATGCCGCCAGACGGCGCTCTGGATTCTCCAGTCAGCGATTCGGCAGACGCGCGTGGCGCGCCCGGAAGAGACGTCGAGGCGCCAGAGTGAGCTGTCCCCAACCGCATAGACATGCTCG
Source organism: Gemmatimonadales bacterium (assembly GCA_049513575.1). Taxonomy (GTDB): domain Bacteria; phylum Gemmatimonadota; class Gemmatimonadetes; order Gemmatimonadales; family JACORV01; genus Fen-1245. The sequence goes on along the minus strand of JBEKVZ010000001.1, from coordinate 137,553 downwards.
CCCTTCGCGTCCCAGAGCGGCGGGTACTCGCCGTCTCCCGGATCGAAGCTGGGCACACTGTCCGCGCCAAGCTGCCGCATGCCGCCGTCGGCGACCGTGAACACGACGATCTTACCCGTGCCAAGCTGCCCTCCCGAGACGTACGCCAGCATCCTGCTATCGGGAGACCAGCTCCACTCGATGCCGTATCCCATGCGCAGGTCGGCTCCCAGGGTCCGCCGAGCGCCGGTCGCGATCTCCTCAACCACGAGGTCGAAGTCCGACTGTTGGCTGTTCTCCTCACCGCCCTTGGAGACCGTGTAGGCGAGGTACTTCTCATCGGGGGACAGGGCGTATCCGCGCACCGCTGCTCGTTCCACTAGGCGCGTGACCGTGCCGCTGCTTGGAGCAACGATGACCAGGTCCACTTCTGCCCAACGCGTGTCGCCGACGATTCGGTGCCGAGTGCTCGGCCGGTGGCTGGCTGCGGTGTCGGGGCCGACCGCGCTCGGGTCGAACCGTTGGACCAAGACGGACGGCTCGTTGGGACCGACCTCCGGGAACCGTGCGGCCTGCCGTAGCGATCTTCCCATGGCATTCGCCTGCGCGACGGTCATGCCGGCGGGCAGGATCTTCACGAGCAGGCGTCGACTGTCGGATGTCCATTGAACGGTTTCGAACCCAAACAAGGGTCGCACGGTGACCCCTGGTACCCGGACAGCCGCTAGGCTGGCCGTCTCGCGGATCCACAGCCCGGCGGTGCCGCCTTCATCGGAGTAGAAGGCCACGCGGTCGCCGTCCGGCGACCAGACGGGGGCCCAGCTCGAGCTGGTGGCGCCCCCCAGGCGAACGACCTCGCCAGTGTGGGTGTCGGTGATCGTCGCTTCCATCCGAGCGTCTCCTTCGGCAAACGGAAAGCCTGTTGCCGAGTAGAGACCGCTGGTGCTGTCCCGCGGTACTCGCTCGATGCTCTGGATCGTGTGTGCGACCCACCGGCCATCCGGGGAAATGTTGATGGGCGAGCGGCCGTTATGAGCGCGGAGCGACACGGCCACGTCGAGCGGGAGAGGCTCGCCGAGGGTCCGCCTGGCCTGCGCGAAGAGTTCCACGCTCGGGGCACACAAGAGTATCAGCACTGCCCTGGCCGCTCGCGAAATCAGGAGCCTGCGCGGGTGGGCAACGACAAGATCAGGACTGTCGGAGAGCTGCGCCATACGTGACCTCGTGAAATGTCCGCGGCGTCTCAAACGTTTGGGCACGCCAGCGAGGAATGGCTGATCCTCACCCTGATGCCCGGCAAAGTGTAGACCAGTTCTGAAAGCCATGGCCGCCGTCTAGCTACAATAATGCTGCAGAGCACGCAGCATTGTCACCATCTACAACCCCTCGCCCCCGTTCACAGGAGCCCGTTGGTGAGTCAGCTAGTGAGCTAGTTTCGGGTGTCAAAGGCCGGCATTGCAGGCCTGCAAGTCCGGCAGCGGACGACACGAACTCGCGGTTGGGCAACATTTTGCCGGGAAAGGATGCCGCCCGAGCTCCGGCTCTTAATCAGTAGGTTCCGTGTTCGATTCACGGGCGGCGCACTAGTCGAAGTCTCCCACGCTCAACAACTTCCGCACTCTCACCGGGCTGCATCCTCGCGGCCCGTGTGCCACCCGCGTGCCGCAGATAGGGCTGTCAGGCACTCTGCACCGTCCGCGGCTCCATACCAGGGCACGCAGGGCCTGAGCATTAATCCGCGGGCGAGATCGCGGGCGTCTACGGGAAGGCGACCCACGACGCGTTCCACGCCGAAGGGTCCGGCACGTCACCGGACCCTTCGCGTCGGCGGGCGGGCTGCGTCGGCCTAGTGCTTCTTCGCAGCTGGCGCAGGCGCCGGCATAGCGCGGTCCGAAAGGCCCGTGACGTCCGCGAAAGCCAGCCAAGCGCCGTTCACCTTCTTGTACGCCGTCATCGTCTTCCCGGTGTCGGTGAACGCTGTCATCCCGGGGGGCGCGTGGGGCCCGGGCTTGAAGCTCATGACGTACGTGTACTGCTGCACGGCCAAGGGGCCGTTCGCGTCCACGCGAGTGGTTGCGAAGGTGACCTGATACGTCCCCCAACTCATCGCCTCCGCGTCCTTGGCCTGAATGGCGGCGCGGCCTTTGAGTGCGGGCATGTTGGCCAGCATGAGTACGGCGTCCTCGGAGTAGAACATCACAAGCGAGTCCGCCCGGCCTGCCGCAAAGTTCCGCGCATACCGGTCGAGAGCGGCTTGGAGCGCGGGCCTCGCCGAGTCCGACTCGGCTTTCATGCGGGCGGCTGTCTGCTCGGGGGTCTCGGGCTTTGGGGCGCAAGCGGCGAGGGCGAGCAAGGTGACCGCGACGATACGGCGGGTCATGCCTTCCTCCTTAAGGGTGGTCGCGGGCTAATGTGCCCTGTGCAAGATGGATCGCCGGCAACGCTACTCGATGCGACGCCACACCTCCTCCAGCTTCAAGGTCCGCACCGTCCTCCCGCCTTCAAGAATCGGCATGCCACCGGTCTGGTAGAAGCGGTCGCCCTCTGTGCGACAGGCGAACGGAACGGACAGTCCCACATAGGCGCGATCCGGAAAGAACTCAATCTTCTCCGTGTAGGTCGTGTCCTGAAGCGTGTACGTCCCGCCCGCGCCCTCTGTGGTATTGGCCACCTTCAGCGAATCGGACGCTGTCTTCATTTCCGTGACTGTAGTGTCTCTCTTGGCGACCCAAGCCCAACGAGCCCTCGTGATGAACTTCCACTGGTGCAGGTTCGCGGGATACGGCTGGCCGTCGGCCTTACCGGAAACAAGCTCCCACACTCCGACCAAGCGACATCGGGACTGAGCGTGGAGGGGGACCGAGAAGACCAGCGGGAAGAGAACTGCGATCGTGGTGGCGCGCATGGCATCTCCCGGTTAGTGGGTAGGCGCAGCGCCAGACATGCCCCCCGGCGCGGAGCGCGTCAAGACCACAGGGGCAAACGCCTGATTGGCTGCCAATCCGCCCCCAGCGCGCACACGCCCGGCGCAGCGCGCCGGGGCGGCGGGAGCGGACGAGTAGTCCGCTGATCTTCCAACCGAGCTACCTGGCCGCTCGCTCTCCGATCTCCGAATAACATGCTCGTGCATCGTGATGGTCGCTTCGCTGGCCCGTTGTCCCCCGCCGTCCTATTGTAGAGCCGTTTCCCTCGGAGGCGGCGGTCTTGGCGGATCCACTCGGACGGCTGCGGACGGCGCTCGCGGACCGCTACACGATCGAGCGGGAACTCGGTGCGGGCGGCATGGCCACGGTGTACCTGGCCGAGGACCTGAAGCACCACCGCCCCGTCGCGGTCAAGGTCCTCAAGCCCGAGCTCTCCGCCGTCCTGGGCCCGGAGCGGTTCCTGCGCGAGATCGAACTCAGCGCGCGGCTCACGCATCCGCACATCCTGCCGCTCCACGATTCTGGCACGGCGGACGGCCTCCTCTACTACGTGATGCCGTATGTGGAAGGGGAGTCCCTCCGCGACCGCCTGACCCGCGAGAAGCAGCTCCCCCTGGACGACGCGCTCCAGATCGCGCGCGAGGTGGCGGATGCGCTCTCGTACGCGCACAGCCACGGGATCATCCACCGCGATATCAAGCCGGAGAACATCCTGCTCCAGAGCGGGCACGCGGTGGTGGCGGATTTCGGGATCGCCAGGGCGATCGCGACCGCGGGCAGCGAGCGGCTGACCGAGACCGGGCTCGCGATCGGGACGCCGGCGTACATGAGTCCGGAGCAGGCCGCGGGGCGCCATGACGTGGATGGTCGCTCCGACCTCTACTCGCTCGGCTGTGTGCTGTACGAGATGCTGGGGGGTGATCCGCCGTTCTACGCGTCAACGCCCCAAGCGGTGCTCGCGAAGAAGTTGAGCGAGCCGCTGCCGCGGATCTCGGTGGTGCGGGAGGCGGTGCCGGCGGGCATCGAGGCGGCGTTGAACAAGGCGCTGGCCCGAACGCCGGCGGACCGCTTCGCGACGGCGGCGCAGCTCGGAGCAGCGCTCGGCGGCGCAGCGTCACCCACGGCGATGCCTGCTGCGCCCGCTTGGCTGCGCCGACAGTGGACGCGCGCGGCGCTCCTAGGCGTCGTGGGGGTGGCACTCCTGCTGGGTGCCGTTGTTCTGAGGCATCGGCTACTGCCGAGCACCACCATCGCCGTCCTCCCGTTCACGAGCCAATCGCCTGACACTTCCGACGCGTACCTGGCCGAGGGAGTAACGGAGGAACTGGGCGATCAATTGACGCAACTCAGCCATTTGCAGGTGAAGGCGAGAGGGGTGGTTGAGGCTGAGTGGCGCCGCAACGGCGACCCCCTCGGCGCCGCCCGGGCGCTGGGGGTCGCCTGGTACCTGCACGGTGCGGTGCGTCACGTCGCCCGGGAACTGCTGGTGAACGTCGAACTGGTCCGTCCAGCCTCGGGCGAGCAGGTATGGGCCAAGCGCTTCACGCGGGGCGACGCGGACGTGTTCGCGGTCCAGGCGGAGGTAGCGGAGTCGGTCGCATTGGTTGTCGGGGGCCGACTCAGCCCTGGGGAGCGCGAGGCGATGTCGCGCCGGCCTACCGGCAACAACGAGGCATACCGGCTCTACCTCTACGGGAACTCACTGATGGCTCGCCGCACCGGGGTGGACGTGGGGCGTTCGGTAGAGGCGTACGAGCAGGCGATCAGGCTGGATGTGCGCTTCGCGGCGGCCTGGGCACGCTTGGGCTACGCAAGGGGGCTGCAGTACGCGTGGGGCTGGCCAGAGCGCCTCCCGCATGATTCGCTGCTCGCGCTGGCCGGGGCTGCGGCTCTCCGGTCGCTGGAGCTCGATTCGATGAACGCCGACGCGTGGCTTGCCGACGGCTACGCCCTCTACCTGAGGGGCGACCTATGGATGGCTCAGTCCAGCTACGCGCGTGCCCTGAGCCTCGATTCGACGAATGCGGAGCTGAGCTACGTCGTCGGCGCAGTGTATGCCTGCGACCCTCGGGGGCTAGGGCTGCCGGCTGTAGCCGCGCCATGGTTCCGCCGCACGCTGGCGCTCGATCCAGGCCAACGCAACGCGTGGCGGCAGCTCGCGCTGGTTGCACGCGCTGAAGGTCGGCTTGCCGATGAAGAGGCGCTCTGGGACTCGGCGGCGAGCTTGGGCCCGTGGGTGCCGGCGCTTTCCCAGCGGGCGGACACGCGGTTCCGGCGTGGCAACTCGACGGGTGCGCTCGCGGACCTGGCGGCGGCCGAAGCGCTCGACAGCCTCGAGCACGAGAGTGTGCTGTATCACAGCATCGGGATGCGAGACAACAGGGCGTTGTACCTGATTGGGACCGGGGATACCGGCCCTGCGCGGGCGGCTCTCGTTCGGCTTCGGGCCGCGAGGGACAGTGCACTGCTCGATGGGTACTACGCCCCGGTCGCGCTGTTCAGCATGGCGCTCGGACAGCGGGAGCAGGCGCTTGCGGCGCTCCAGCGTCTGCGCTCCGTGCCGGCCGCGAGGGAACTGCGATGTGCCCCGGGCACCCCTTGCTCGACGAGCATCGTGACGTGGCGCGCCCTCAAGGACCCCCTGTTTGCCCCGCTTCGGGCCGACCCGCGCTTCAAGCGGATGTGGGAGGAGGCGCGACCTCGAGTGCCGTGGCTAGTGGGTTACCACTAGCGGCGGCGTACTGCGGTGCAGACCCGGCGCTTTGCCGTTGTTACGGGGGGTGGGCGGCGCAAGGGGGCGTCAACGGCCGCGCGGAAGCGAGCGCTATCCCGCGCACCCGCTCGACTCGTCAACCGATCGTGCGCGTCGCGGCGAGTAGCGTCACGTCGTCGTGTGGTTCGGCCTGTCCGGTGAACGCATGGAGCGCTTCCATGACACCCCGGACGAGATCGGAGGCGGAGGTATTGTTCGCCCGCAGGGCGTCCCGAAGACGCTCGCCGCCGAAGGCCTCACCGGCCGGGCTCCGCGCCTCCACCAGCCCGTCGGTGAACGCGAAGAGGCAGTGGCCACGCTCGAGCTTTGCCTGGCCCGCGCCGAACGCCACATCCGGTAGGAGTCCGAGCGCGGGGCCCGTCGGTCGCAACTCCCGGGTGGTGCCATCCGGGGCGATGACGATGGCCGGCTCGTGACCGGCGTTGACGTAGTCGAGCTGTCCGTCCCGGGGATCGAGCGCTCCCAGGAAGACCGTGGCGAACATGTTGGTGCGTCCGTGCAGTCGAGCGATGTAATCGTTGGTGAATCCCGCGACGCGGGTCAGCAGGTCGGCCGGCGTGGCCGCTTCCAGCGACTGGCGCACGAGCGTGCGGCGGCCGCCGATCATCTGGATCGCACCGCCACCTATCGGGTCGGCGGAGGCGCGGATGAGGCTGCGGAACAGGGCCATGAACAGCGCCGCGCCGACCCCCTTGTCGCACACGTCGCCGACGACCAGGACGACAGTGCCGGATGGCGGCAGCAGGAAGGCGTCGTAGAAGTCGCCGGAGACCTGGCGGGCCGGCTGCAGTGCGGCCTGGAGCTGCACGCCCATGGCCACCGGGAGCGATTCGGGAAGGAAGTCCCGCTGGATGTTCCGGGCGACGTCCATCTCGCGCGTGAAGCTCTCGGCGTCACGCAAACGCTTGCGGTCCAGCGCGGCGCTCAGACGGGCCCGCAGCATGGCCGGCCGGAACAACCTCGGGAGATAGTCGTCGGCGCCCGACTCGAGGCACTGCGCGAGGAGGTCGATCTCGTCCTCCGCAGACACCACGATGACGGGGACCCGCGATAGCTCGGCGTCGTTCCGGAGCGCCTCCAGAAACTTCGGGCCATCCATGTCGGGGAGGTGCGCGTCCAGTAGCACCAGGTCGGCTGGACCGGCCCGCAGTTTCGCGAGGGCCTCGCTGCCCTGTCCGGCCGTGTCCACGACATACCCTTCTCGCTGCACGTGACCGCTCAGGCTGTCGCGATCGGCAGTAGCAGGGCCTACGACAAGCACTCTCATCCTCGCTCCCCGTCGAGCACGGCCAGCTGCCAGAGGTCCCGGGTGCTGGTGTGGAGGAACGGATGCAACGCGCGCAGCCCCGTCTTCCCGATGCTCTTTTCCAGGTACCGCAGCTCCTCGAGTTTGTCCTTCACGGTCGGATCCGGAGGGACCTCGAACCCGGCCTCGCGCATCATTAGCACACCCTTGGCGCGGATGGCAAGCTCGACGCGCAATCGCAGGAGGCACATCATATCGACGATCACTTCGGCCGGGAAGCGGCTGCGGAGGGTCGCGAGGTACCGTCCGACCGGGGTTCCCGAGACCTGCCCCGAGTGCACCGCCCGCAGCAGCTCCTGGTCCGTGTCGAACCCCGCTCCCAGCCATGCCTTCGTCTCGCGTTCGCTCTGCTGGAACACGGCGATGCTGAGGTATGGAAAGACCAGGACGATCAGCGCCGTTGCCAGGATCGGCTGCAGCACGAAGTGGTTGTACAGCGAGTGCAGGACCACGGCCACGCCGAGTCCGGGCAGGAGCATCCAGAGTTTGAAGGCATCGGAGCGGGTGTGGAGTGTCCTGGAGACCATCGCCACGATGGACGTCGCGCCGCCGTGCATGATCGCGGTGCCGAACCCCCGCACGATCCAGGTCCAGAGCGTCGCCTCGGGGGTGACGTGCACGTAGTAGAGATTCTCGAGGACCGCGAAGCCGGTGCCGATGCCGAATCCGTGGATGGCGGCGTCGACGACGAACCCCACCTTGTTCCGCTGCAGCAGGTAGACGACGAAGGCGGCCTTGAGCGACTCCTCCACGACGGGTGCGACGTACCTGCGGTACTGGTCCCAGTCCAGGTCGAGAGCGGGCCTGAGCCACAGGTTCGCCCCGTAGGCGGCGAGGCCGGCGACCATGCCGGCAGCGACCGACAGCAGGATCGCCCGCAGCGCGACGAGCTTGTAGCTGTCGATGAGCACCAGTGCCCCGAGGAACAGGAAGACCGGCAGGACACTGACGGCGACCGCGAGGACGGTCGTCACATGATCTTGAACGAAAACATTCCGGCCGAGTGGAGCGGGACGCCCTGCTCGTGGGCCACGGCGAACCCGAGGGAGAGTGTGGACTCGAGATGGGAGAGCGTGACCAGTCGAAAGTCGAGCTGCGCGCCCGCGCTCGCCAGGGTGCGCCGGGCGGCCCTGTCATCGATGTTGGTCTGTAGCCCGGTCGCGAAGAGCGACAGATCGGCCCACTGGAGGTAGCAGCTCGGGATCCCGACGCGGCGGAACCGGAGGGGCGGCAACACCCACTCCGCCTGGACCTTGCCGTAGCTGGCGCCGCCGACGCCGTCGATCGCGATCCCCGGGAAGCTCTCGGTCTCCCTGAACTGCCGGATGGATCGGTAGTCCACCCAGTTGTTGCCGAAGCCTCCGAAGAAGAACTGGGCGAAGGGGTCGCTCCGGTTCCCGGTCAGCGCCGACCCCGCCGAGACCCTGAACCACAGCGACGAGTGGTTGAGCGGCAGGAGGAATCCCGTGGACGCATCCAGGTTCAGGCGGGGCAGGAGCGTTCCATTGACGTAGTTGCCGCGGACGGTCGCGCTCGCGGTCGTCCCCAGCTCGTCCTCGACCGCTCCGAGGGAGCGCCTGAGGGATCCATACGCGAGCTCCGAGGAGAACGACACGAGCTTGTCGAACGGCGCCGCTACGTTCTGGTACCCCGGCAGGGTCGTCAGGCCGCCATACCCCGCCAGCCGCAGCGTGTACCCCAGGCTCCTCGGGCCATCGATGAAGACATTGCCCTTGTACTGCAGCGCCAGCGAATAGCCTCGGCGGCTCACCTTCGTGGGCCCGAAGAGGTCGTAGAAGTCCGCTCCATTCAGGGCCGCGGTGACGCGCCAGTTCCAGGATTGGAAGTCCGCGCGCAGGTGAAGGCGCTCGTAGGACGACAGGGCCCGGTCGGGAGAGTAGGACGCGGTCAGATCGAGCGCGGTCACGCCGATCTCATCGGAGACGTTCAGGCGAGCGCCGACGGCAACGGCGTTGGTGCCGGCCGCATCCTGATATCCTTCCACCACGGGATACCAGTTGTCCAGCGTGAAGTGGCTCAGCGCGCGATAGGGCCGCGCGGAGGTCGTGAGCGAGTCCAGATTGATGCTCGAATCCTGCGGCGGGATCCACGACTGCACCTCGGGCCGTGTCGCGGCGATCTCGTTCCCCAGGAGTTGGATCCTTTTCACGCTGTCCGGCGCCTCGTTGGGGATCATCGTCGGGACGAACCCCCGGGTGGTATACCGGAAGACGACGATGGAGTCCCGGGACAGGGGGACCGGCTTGAAGAAGCCCGTCTCCGCGTTGCTCAGGGGCTCCATGACCCGCCGGTCGAGGTCGTAGCGGTAGATGTTGGAAACACCGGAGAAGTAGGAGGAGCCGAAGAGGTACTTCCCGTCCGGAGAGAACACGAAGTTCGATGGCGACCACTCACCGAAATCATCAGACAGGACTTCGGGCGTGGCGTCTCCCGCGGGGAGCGCCGCGATATCCATCCGCACCAGCTTCTGGCTCCCGCTGATCTCCGACATCGATCCGATGAGGATCGATCCATCCGGCGAGATGTCCAGGTCGAACAGGTCCCTCCCGTACGGCAGGGTATGGACCTGGTTCCACTCGTGATAGGGAGGGGGCAGGCGGACCAGCGTCGAGAACCCATTGTCATGCCGGACGCCCCACAGCGAGCGGTCCGCCGGATCGAAGGCGAGATCGCCGATCCGCGCGTCCTTGATCAGGACCGTGGACCGGCCGGTCGCCAGGTCCAGGGCGACGAGGTTGCGCCAATCGGCGTTGTCGGTGGTATAGAACAGGGTGCGTGACGCCGCATCGAACGCCAGCGCGGTCACGTAGAATCCCGCGGCGCCCAGGATCTCCACGAGGTTCGTGATCCTCCCGGACGCGACGTCGATGGCGGCAATGTGCGCGACCTGGCCCGGATAGCGGATCCCCACATAGATGTTCCGGCTCGTCGAGTCATAGTACGCGCGGGAAACCGAGCCGAGCGCGCGATCGGTCAGCGGGCGGAAGGCGGTGGTCGGGTGCCGGCGGATGGCCGCGAGGTTGGCCTCCTGCCAATCATGCTCCCACGCGATCCATCGCGACCACTCGTCCTCGAGCGACCGGCCATAGACCTGCCGGAACTGCGATGAGAACCACGGCCGGCTGCCCTCGGTCCGGTTGAACCACGCGAGCAGGCTGTCGTTCCCGTAGCGCAGCGCCAGGTAGCTGATGAAGCGCGTTCCGTAGAGATACGAGTTCACCCCCACCTGGAAGTCGATCGTCGTCCCTTCCGATTCCAGCCCGACGGCGTCGTAGATGGTGCCGCTGTCGCGGACGAGGGTGCGGAACACCATCTCGTCGTAGGGACCGATGGCGCGTCCCAACCCCCCGTTCATCCACGTCTCGAGATAGACGGCGATGCCTTCCAGGTACCACCGTGGCGAATACCACCGCGGCGTGGTCAGGTAGCCGTAGAGCATGGACAGGGGCACTTCGGGGTTGGGCGTGACCTTGCCGAGAAAGACCGATCGGAAGAACCGGTCGGACGAGGTGGCCTTGTCGACGGTGACGATGTGGGCCATCTCGTGGTTGAGAGAGGAGGCCATCCGTTCGGGAGCAGGCGCGGACTCGTAGTCGTGGGCGTACGGCTCGATCCCGATGGTGATGTGGTTCTCCGGCACCGGACGCGCTCCCGCGTTGCCGTAGTGCCAGAGGTCGTGCAGCAGCACGTCGATCCTGCCGGATGGCGTGTAGTCGAAGAGGTGGCGGTGGAACTGCAGTGAGTTTTCGAAGCTCCGGACCACCTGCGGCACCAGGTAGGACTGGAGCGGCGAGGTATACACCAGCCGCAGGTCGCGGGTCTCGAGCGTCTGGAACTGCGCGACGAGATCGGAGGGCGCGAGTGTCCACCCGCCGACGAGGAAGGCCAGGGTCGCGAATCGGAGTGAGTGCATGGTCAGCCGGGGAGGGAAACTACGCGGGGATCCCGGCTCCCGTTAGAGCGAGCCGGGATCCCCGCGTCACGTCATTGCTGCATGTGCATCGCCTCACGCATGAACGCCTGGGACAGCATCTGGCTCTGCGACAGCGAGCGGAACGCTTCGGCCGACTGGAGCTGCCGGAACGCGTCGCTGGCCATCACCTGGCGGAACGCGTCGTTGGCCATCGCCTGCCGGAACGCGTCACTGGCCATCGCCTGCCGGAACGCGTCACTGGCCATCGCCTGGCGGAACGCGTCGCTGGCCATCGCCTGGCGGAACGCGTCATTGGCCATCGCCTGGCGGAACGCGTCATTGGCCATCGCCTGGCGGAACGCGTCGTTGGCCATCGCCTGCCGGAACGCGTCGTTGGCCATCGCCTGGCGGAACGCGTCACTGGCCATCGCCTGGCGGAACGCGTCGTTGGCCATCGCCTGGCGGAACGCGTCGTTGGCCATCGCCTGGCGGAACGCGTCGTTGGCCATCGCCTGGCGGAACGCGTCCTTGGCCATCGCCTGGTGGAACGCGTCGGTGGCCTCCGCCTGGCGGAGCGAGTTGCTGGCCATCGCCTGGCGGAACGCGTCATTGGCCATCGCCTGGCGGAACGCCTCGGTGGCCATCACCTGGCGGAACGCGTCGCTGGCCATCGCCTGGCGGAACGCGTCGCTGGCCATCGCCTGCCGGAACGCGTCGGTGGCCATCGCCTGGCGGAACGCGTCATTGGCCATCGCCTGCCGGAGCGCGTCGTTCGCCATCGCCTGGCGGAACGCGTCATTGGCCATCGCCTGGCGGAACGCGTCGTTGGCCATCGCCTGCCGGAACGCGTCGCTGGCCATCGCCTGGCGGAACGCGTCGCTGGCCATCGCCTGCCGGAACGCGTCGCTGGCCATCGCCTGGCGGAACGCGTCGCTGGCCATCACTTCCCGGAATACGTCGCTCCGAACCAGGTTCAGGATCTGGTCGTTCTGGAACAGCGCCTGGATTTCGGGATTCTTGAGCGACACGTCGGCCTCGGTCATGGCCCGGCCATGATACCGCGCCGCCTGCTCGACCCCGCCGATCGTCCCGGCTCCGCGGCTGCCGGGGGGGAAGCCGGTCAGGATCCAGGCGATGACGACCACGATCGCCACCGCGCTGCCACCCATTAGCATCGTCTTCTTGGTCATGATCGCTTCCTCCATTCGTTCAGTGCCGAGTCTCAGGTTCCCAACGGCCCATCTCATGATCGTGCGCGGGGTCATCCACGCTGTTTCGGTCCCCGGTGACGCTGGAGCCTGCTGCGGCAGCGCATCGAGGATCGCCCGTCTCAGCTGCGGCGGCGGTTCGCGCTCCCCCACCTGGTCGAAGAGCCCGGCGACCTGGCGCAGCTCAGCCGCCAGCGCCCTGGCTTCCGGATCCTTCTCCATCAACGACCGGAATGCGGCACTCCCTTCCGGAGTGTTCGCACCATCGATCTCCTGATGAATCAGTTCGATCTGGTCCCGGCTCAACATGGCTACCGTCCTCGCTCGCGCAGCGCAAACTGCAGCCGTTCCCGCGCCGTGAACAGGCGCGACTTCACGGTCCGGACGGGAATCTCCAGCACGTCAGCGATCTCCTGATAGGAGAAGGACGCGAAGTGCTTCAGCACCACCACGGCCCGATCGTCGGGCTTCAGGTCCATCAACGCCTTCCCGACGCGGTCCTCTACCTCTGTCGCACGATCGGGTGCGGCTCCCGGCGCCCGGATGCCGAGCTCGTCCTCCAGCGTCACCGTTGGCTTCCGACGCTTGAGCGTATTCAAGGACTCGTTCACGGTCATGCGATAGATCCAACTGAAGAACCTGTACCTCGGGTTGTAGGTTCGAAGCTTGAGAAACGCGTTGAGAAACACCGTTTGCGTGACGTCCTCGGCGTCCTGCACGTTGTGGAGCATCCGAAGCGCGACATTGAACAGGCGTTGCTGGTAGCGATCGACGAGACCGCTAGCCGCGTCTCTGTGACCCTCCAGGCACCGCTTGACCAGGACGCGGTCCTGTTCGTCCGCCGCAGCAGGTGTCTCTACCAATTACAACTCAGACCGCCAAAGGTTGGACGAGTGCATCCGATCGGCGGCGCCCTCGCCGCGCCGGCCGGCTTCCCGAGGGAACGTGCATCGAGGTACGCCCCTCTGCAATGCCGAGCCCCTGACCCGGGCTCCCCGGTGCCCCGCGACCGGCTCCCCCCCCCCGCCGAGGCGCGGCGGGCTGGCGATATTGTGGCGGTGGTGGTCTCATACAGCGGCCCGCCGGAGGACGAGATGCGGCCAAGCTTCCGTATGACGATTGGCGCCGATCTCGGCGAAGTCGCCAGGGTCCACGCGGCGTTCGCCGAGTTCGCGGACGCGCACGCGGTGCCGGCGTCGATCCGGCGAAGCATGAGCGTCGCCCTCGACGACCTGCTGAACAACACCATCTCGTACGGATTTGCGGGGCGGGAGAGCGGCGAGGTGACCATCGAAGTAGAGCTGCGCACGGATCGGTTGTCCGTCACCCTCACCGACGACGGCGCGCCGTTCAACCCGTTCGGCATGGCTGCCCCTGACACCGCGCCCTCCGTGGAGGAGCGGCAGATCGGTGGGCTCGGCATTCACCTGGTTCGGCGGATGATGGACGAGGTCAGCTATCACCGCCGCACCGATCGCAACGTCGTCACCCTGGCGAAGCTCCTGACGGGTGGGATGACAGCGGGTCGCGGCGGAGGAAGGTCCATGGACATCACCATACGCACGCAGAACGACGTCACCCTCGTCGCCTTCGCGCGGAATCTCGACAGCAACACGTCGCCGCAGGCACAGCAGGCGCTCGACGGGATTCTCGCGAGTGGCGGCCGGAAGATGGTCGTCGACTTCACGGCGCTCGACTACATCAGCAGCGCCGGACTTCGAGTCCTGCTCGGCACGGCCAAGCGGCTGAGCGGGGCGGGGGGCGCACTGCACCTGTTCGGCCTGAACGAAACGGTCCGGGAGGTGTTCGACATCTCCGGGTTCTCCACGATTCTCGCCGTGTTCGCCACGGAGGCCGACGCACTCAAGGGACTCTAGCGATTCGCACTGCGGTGCTCGTCGTGTGCCGCACGTGTGCCGCAAAACCCCGACTTCAGTCGGGCGGCTCTCAATCAGCAGGTTCCATGTTCGATTCACGGGCGGCGCACTCGCGGAAACACCTGGCGCGGCCTCACATCTCGTGAGACCGCGCCGTTTTGTTTGAACGTCGCTTCCCGGGCCCCTGGCTGACACCGGGGTGACCCGCTCGCCGGCGCTATCCCTTCAGGTGATCATCCAGCCAGGCCAGCAGGAACGCGAACACCTGTTCCTTGTCGGGCTCGTTGTGGGTCTCGTGATACATCCCCTCCCAGAGCTTCAGGGTGACATCCTGCTTGAGCTTGGCCGCGAATTCCCTGGTGCCGCGGTCAAACGCGATCCGGTCCTCGGTGCCATGCATGATCAGGAGAGGAATGGAGAATTCCCCGGCGTGGTCTATTGCCCACTGGCTGGCGCTCAACACGCCTTTCCCCATGCCGAATGACACTCTGTCGTGCACCAGCGGGTCCTGCTTGTAGCGGTCAACAACAGCATGATCCCGCGACAACATCGCGGCATCCAGGCCGCTGGCCACGCTGGCCGACGGCAAGAGCGAACCCAACATCTTGACCGCGGCCACCTTCGCCTTCTGGTCTTCCAGGGCGGTGCGCAGTGCTGCGGATGTCACCACGGCGCCGGCCAATGCCGGCTTGCGACGCAGGACGTAGTTCAGCACCATGACGCCTCCCAGGCTGTGGCCGTAGATGAACTGCCGCACGCTGGGATAGCGCGCCGATGCCTGGGCGAGCATCTCATCGATGTCTTTCAAGAAAGACTCAAACGACGGGGCATGGCCGCGCGGGCCGCCAGACCGGCCGTGGCCGCGCAAGTCGAAGCCGAGCAGGGCGTACCCGCTCTCGGCCAGCTTCGCGCCGACATGGGCGTATCGCTCGCAGTGTTCACCCAGCCCGTGGACAAGGACGATGGCGGCCTTGGGATTCCCGGCTGGGGCCCAGCCGCGGGAAACCATCTCGAGCCTGTCGAACGACTTCCAAGTCCAGTTCAGGGTGTTCGTGCCCATTCTCCTACGCGCCGCGAATTTCTACCGCCATCGCGCCCGCGCCAAGATGCGCTCCGTCTCCGCGCGCAGCGCCTGGATCCTCGGGTCATCTGCCAGCGGCGCAAAGGCCGGCCACCGCAGCAGCCATCGTGTCCGGAGCGACGGCCCGCACGCGAGAAGGTACTCGACGGCCTGCTCGCGTCGGGCGGTCAGGAGCACCCATGTGGCGGAGGTTTCACTGCACCCCGACTGCGCCACCCACGCTTCTATCGCTCCAGCCGCCGCGCTGTCGTGCGCGAAGACCGCGAGGATGCCCCTGCTGGGCCACACGCTGGCCGTCAGCCGCGCATCCGCCATCGCGCCCGCCGTGTCGTCGGCGATCAGCCGGTACACCGCGCGGTACCCACGAGGCGGGCCGTCGGGGTCAAGGGCGACCGCACTGTCGATGGTCGCGAGCGCACGGTCGTACCGGTCCATGACCCAGTAGATCGACGAGAGGATCATGTATGTGGCGGCCCGCGTAGGGTCGAGCGCCAGCGCACGGCGCAGCGCGTCGAGGCTGGCCGAGTCGCTGACGTACCTCAGGGCCGTGCCGTACTGATGCCACGCCTCGTCATTACGTGGATTGAGTTCGACCGCGCGCCGGAGCGCTGGCAGGGACGCCAGCAACGAGTCGTCGCTTTCCACCCGGGTGGCGGGCCATATGGCGAGCATCGCGGCGCGACCCAGCCACGCGTCGGAGGACCGGGGGTTGAGCCGGAGTGCGCGCGTCGAAGCCTCCCGCGACAGCCCCAAGAGCGCACCCTCATCGCTGCGACAATTCCAGCTCCAACACGTAGCGAACGCATACGCCAGGCGGCCGTAGGCGTCGGCGAAATCCTGGTCGGCTGCGGTCGCCGCCTGGTAAGCGGCGATCGCGCCCCGTAGATCCGCCGGCGAGCGCCGCGCCAGCAGGACGTTGCCGCGCAGGAACTGCTCGTACGCGCGGCTGTTGCTGGTCACCCGGCTCCCCAGGGCGCGCCGCTCCTGGGGACTCAGCCGACCGGCGACACCCGCCGCCACCTGCGTGGCGATGGCCTCCTCGAGGCCGATGAGCGCGTCACTGGCGCGGTCGTAGGCGTCGGACCAAACCACCTCCCCCGTGGCCACCCGCAGCGCCTCGACGTTCACGCGCACCCGGCCGCCGGCCGCGCGGATGGAGCCGCTCACGAGGTATGCCGCGTTGAGCGTGCGGCCGAGCTGCTGGACCGACAGTTGCTCCCGGCTGCGCAGCCGGCGCACGGCCGTCCGCGAGATCAGGGTGAGGCGCGCGACGCCACCAAGCCGTGTGCAGATCTGGTCCGCGAGCCCCTCCGCGAGGTACTGCGCCGAGGTGTCGCGGGTGCTGTTCTCGAACGTGAGCACGGCAATGCTGTTAGGCGCCGGATGCGCCATCGCTGCCGCCCCCGCGCACGGCGGCGGCGTGCCGTCAGGGCACTGGGCAGTCGCCAGACGCAGGGATACGAAGACGCCGAGGGCGCCGACGAGCAGCGGGGTGCGGAGGGGCCTAAACGTGAGCGGCAAGCTCAGGTCCCCAACTTAACCAGCGCAGCGCGGGCGCGGGCCACCAGCGGCTGCACGGGCGCCTCGCCTCCCTCCCAGAGGCCTACCACGAACCGGTACGCCCGCCGGGCCTGCTCCACGTCTCCCGCGGCAGCGGCCAGGTCGCCGTAGAGGAGCCATTCCCGACCCGTCGCTCGCGCTCCAGCGTTGCCCAGGTATCCCAACTCCCCCAGCAGCTGACCGACGTTGCTGGCCATCGTGGGCCAGCGCGCCGCCAGGTCGCGCAGGCGGCGGAGCGCAGCTGCCGAGTCGCCCAGGAGGAGATGGCCCTCCGCGGTGAAGAGCCACGATCCATCGTCCCACGCCCAGGGCGGCCGCTGGTCGATCTCCACCTCGGCGAGCGCCAACTCGCGCCTCGACTGGGCCGTGTCGCCTAGCGCGAACCACGCCTGGGAGCGCACGATGGGATGCGGGTCCGCGGTGTCGGCGGCGGGGCGGGTGCGCCGCATCCGGAAAGCCAGCAGGTTCACCTGGTGCACGATGCCACTGTGGATCTGCTCTTGCACCCGTGCATCACGCGACACGCCCCGACCGTAGGCCTCCCCGTAGCGCTCCGCCAGATGCCCGACATCGGCGGGGAGGATTCCCGCCCAGAGAGGGAGCAGCGCCTCTCGGAGCGCGATCAGCGTGTCGTTGGGACGGTGAGTGGCTACCGCGTCGAGGGAATACCGGGCGAAGACGCTGCCGGCCCACGGTTGCAGCCCGGCGGTCGGGTCAGCGAAGATGGAATCGAGGTAGGCCGCCGCCGCCTCCGGCCGCTCGCGCTGCAGCGCGATCTCAAAGCGCTCTAGATAGTAGATGCGACGGTAGCCGATGAAGCGCGACCCGCTGCCTGACACGTTGAACTCGGCCAGGGCGGCATCGAGGTTTCCCAGGTTCTTCTGAAGGTCGGCAAGCGCCCAGTGCCCGAGCCAGTTCCTGGGGTTGGCCGCAACGAACGTGGCGACCAGATCCCGAGCCAGTTCGTTGCGCCGGCGGTACGCGGCAAACTGCCCCGGCTCTTGGGCCCACCGGTGCCGCGCGGTCGCCCAGAGATACGGCCGGTAGACCAGCGTGTCGTGGTCGAGCAACATGGCGGAGACGTAGTGCTCGGCATCGGGGCACGGACTCGTGCGGGCGTGGACGCACTCCCCGCGTTGCCAGCCCCACAGCGCATCGAACGCCAGCCGCACCGGGCTCAGGAACGTGGGGTCGAGCTCCGCCGACCGCCGCCAATCGGCCAGCGCCGCGTTGTCCGACCGGAACCGCGCCAGCACGGTACCCGTGTCGTTGGCGAGCAACTCCCAATGGCACCGGCCTCGCATGTAGAATGCCCACGCGTCGAGGGAATCGGTGGCAAGCATCCGGTCCACGTCGGCGCAGGCGATGCCCCAGTCGCCGCGCCCGGCGGCAGCCAGCACGGCGACCTGGGTGCGCTCCCGGCGCGGCATGCCGGCCGAGAAGCGTAGCGCGGCCTGGAGCGCGCGGTCCTGGGCCGCTGCGTTGAAATCGGGGAGCGCCCCGAGAGCCTGATTGATGTTCCAGTAAATGTGATAGTGGGCGAGGCCGAAGGCGGAGTCGAGCGCCACGGCGCGGCGGAACTGCATGACGGCAGTATCGGCCTCCCACCGGCGCTCGGCTTCGAGGCCCGCCACGTACGCATGCAGCGCCTCGCTGTTCTGCGTCCCCACCTCTGACGCGCGGACACGCGGCGGCGCGGGCACGGCCAGCACCTGCTCGGCCAGGGCCGCGAACACCGCCGCGAGCGAGTCGGTGCCGACCATAACCGCGCTCGGTGAGCGCAGCCGCCGGCCAGTGCGCACGTCGAACACGGCCGCCTGCACGCGGGTGCGAGCCCCCTCCTTGAGAAGGGTGCCCATGACCAGCTTCCCGGCGCCCACGCGGCGGGCGAGGTCGAAGCCCGCCTCCTGGCCGAGCTTCGTTCCCGCCGGCACGCCGCGCATCAGGTCGGTCACCCGGGTGTCGTCCACCACGCGGATGTCCGTCCACTGCGACATCGCGCTGTACAGCAGCGTGACGCTGGCGTCCCGCACCACGTCCAGCGACGGGTCGTGCGTAATGTTGTCGAAGGGCAGGACCAGCCAGTTGCGCTCGTCAAGCGGCCGCGCCACCGGGCTGCGAGAGGCGGCGCACGGCGGCGGCGTGCCGTCCGGGCACTGGGCCCGGAGGGTTGCGGTGAGGCAGAGCAGCAGAATCGGTAGGGCAACGACGGGACGGCGCATACGGCCCCCGCGCAGCACGGGGCTAAGGTGCGCGTCCATTGGATTCGGCGCAACGGCTGAGCGGCGTCCGTGACCGGACGACTTCGTCGCCGTGTGCCGCACGTGTGCCGCAAGAGCCCGATTTCCTGCCGTTGGGCGGGAAGGGAAGTCCGACATGGTGGCGAGGGTGCCGACGCGCGAACGTCTGACCGCCCATAGAGTTCGATTGATTTGGAGCCCTCGCCTTGCCGACATCCTGCCGCCCTTCGACACCCCGCTGGGGCAGCTCTTAGTCAGTAGGCTCCGTGTTCGATTCGCGGGCGGCGCACTGAAGCAGGACAGCGACCTAGCCCAACGGGTGGCTCCAGCAAGCCACCCGTTTGTGCTTGGATGTGCGCCGATTGAGCGCCGAGGCTTGCGCTGGAGCGCGGTGGCGCGTAGGTAGAGCCCTAGCGCGCGGCCGTATCAGCAGTCGCGATTCGGAGTCCACGGCCGAACAAGCACACGAGGAGTGACTGCCCTTGCCTGCCGTGAGGAGGTGGCCATGCGCCCAAGGTCCCTCGCACCCTCATGGGTGCCCGTGTTACTGCTGTCGCTGGTCGCCCTTGTGCAGCTGGCGTGTCGCAGTCCGGCCGAACTCCGTTGGGCAGTGCAACGCGGCACAATCGTGTTGGACTCGGTGGGACCGATGGTGACCCTCCCGACCCAGGTGGTCGCCGGCCAGGCAGCACTCATTACCGTCAATACCTTTGGCGGCGGTTGCGTAACGCCTGCGTACACCAATTCCAGAGTTTCTGGCGACACTGCGGTTGTCGAGCCCTTTGATTCGGTGATCGTCCAGCTGCCGCCACACCAGGTGTGCTCGGATAAGCTTTACACGTTCCTGCATTCAGTTTGGGTGGTCTTTCCGGTAGCTGGCCCTGGAACGATTCGGATTATCGGCTGGAACGATGTCGTCCACGCCGATGACACGCTCGACTACAACGTGTCGGTCCAGTAGCGAGTGACGCTCTCCCCGAAGCCGGAAGCAGGTCAGTATCAGGGGAGGAGTCCCTTCATCTCACCGGCGGCGCACTAAGCAGGGAGGCGACTCAGCTAGACGGGCGGCTTGTTGGAGCCATCCGTCTTGTCTTATTGTGCGCCATCTGGACGTCCGGTCTTGCGGTATCCTACGCGCGCAGCGCCGTGACCGCGACATCGCCTGGAAACCAAGAGGGAGCGCGTCATGAGAGTCGTGATCGCAGGCGCCGGGTTCGGCGGGCTCGAAATCGCCACGTGCCTCTCCGAGGCGCTCGGCGATGAGGTGGACGTCACGTTGATCGACAAGAACGATAGCTTCGTCCTCGGGTACAAGAAGCTCGACGTGATGTTCGGGCGGACCGCGCCCGAGGCGATCCACCTCCCCTACCGCGCGTTCGCCAAGCCCGGAGTCACGTTCAAGCAGGAGGTCGTCACCGCAATCGACCCCGCCGCCAGGCGCATCGTGACCGACCGGGCGACCTACGATGCCGAGGTCCTCGTCGTCGCGCTCGGCGCCGACTACGACGTCGGCGCCACGCCGGGACTGGCCGAAGGCGGGCACGAGTTCTACTCCGTCGCCGGCGCGAAGGCGCTGCGCGAGGTCCTGCCGACGTTCCAAGGCGGCACCGTGGTCGTGGGCGTCATGACGCCCCACTACAAGTGCCCGCCGGCGCCGAGCGAGGCGGCGATGATGATGCACGACTTCCTGACGTCACGCGGCATCCGTGACCGCTCGCGGATCATCATGGTGACCCCGATGGCGTCGCCGCTCCCGATTTCGAAGGCCGCCGGCGACGGGATCCTCGCGCGCTTCAAGGAGCTGGGGATCGAGTGCATCGCGGGTGCGGCCACAACCCGGGTGGACGCCGCCGCCCGCACTCTGCATCTCTCGACCGGCGTTTCGATTCGTTACGACCTGTTGCTGGCCGTGCCGGTCCACGTCGCGCCGAGGGTCGTGCTGGAGTCGGGCCTGGCCGTGGACGGCTGGATTCCGGTCGACAAAGGCACTCTAAGGACGCGCTTCCCCGACGTCTACGCGGTCGGCGACGTGACCAGCGTCGGCACGGCGCGAGCCGGGATCTTCGCCGAGGGAGCGGGCAAGGTCGTCGCCGCACAGATCA
Organism: Gemmatimonadales bacterium; assembly: GCA_049513575.1. Lineage (GTDB taxonomy): Bacteria > Gemmatimonadota > Gemmatimonadetes > Gemmatimonadales > JACORV01 > Fen-1245. Next base: position 116,569 of record JBEKVZ010000001.1, on the reverse strand, counting down.
TCGCCCGGCACCGCGGTGGGGACACGGCCCCGTACCAGGGCGATGGCCACTGTTTCATCGAGTTCGGCGGGAACCAGATCGCCGAGATCTACGTCAACTTCCTGGGCGGCCCCAAGCCCGCCAGCGACTTCAAGGGCGCCACGCCCGAGGGCGTCGCCAACAAGCGTCGCTTCGGCGCGAGCCGAGCGGCCCGCTGGTTCGGCGTCTAGAGGCGCTGTCCCGGGCCGCATAACGGGGCCCTAACGCCTCAACGCTATTCTCTGAATGTCACGGCTGGCGGGTGCGGTGCCCGCCGCACGCCGGTTGAACGACAACGGAGGCTGTTGCGCCGAACGGCATCGAGCGGCATGCGGTCCCAGCCGTTCCGGCCCAAAGGAGGTAATGATGAAAGCAACCATCGTCGCGGCAACGCTGCTCCTTCTCGGTGCCGGCTGCACGTCGCGGCAGAGCGAGGAACTGACCCAGCAGCAGATGGACCAAATCAAGAGCGAAGTCAAGGCGGTAGGCGACAGCATCATGGCGAGACTTGGGAGATTGGACGGTGCGGGGGCATTTCAGTTCTTTGCCAACACCCCCCACTGGGTGATGTTCAACGTTGACGGCACGCAATGGGACTACGAAACGACACGGAAGGCCATGAGTGATTCCACCAGCAGCGCTGCCAGCTACCAGTACACCACCCTCCGTCAAGACTTCTGGGTTGTGAACAAGGATCTGGTCATCTGCGCCTGGGTTCTCAAGGATGATGAAGTTCTTAGGAAGTCGGGAGACACCGTCGTGTATAACCAGCACCCCTATACGCTCGTCTTCAGCAGAATGGCTGGCCAGTGGAAGGTGGTGTGGTCGCACGATTCCGGTACGCCCGTGACACTCAAAGCGATGGTTGCACGCCGGCATTAGTGGGCCCGGCCGCCAGCGGAGACGGCTGCCCTCAGTTGGGATGGGGCGGTGCACCCCGAGTCGCCCGCGCGTTGCTGTGTGCCGCCATTGCGACGGCGTGTTCTGAAGGGACCGGTCCAAAGCCGGCGGGGGTGACCAGCCTTGCCGCGGGCTACTATCACACTTGCGGCCTCGCGAGCGGCGGGACCGCGTATTGCTGGGGCTACAACTACTACGGCGAGCTGGGCGACGGGTCGACAGATTCCGCAGCGCTGTACATCCGCGCCACGCCCGTGGCCGTAGCGAGCGGGCTCACGTTCGCGAGCCTGACGACCGGCGGGAATCACACCTGTGGACTGACCAGCGTGGGGGCCGCGTACTGCTGGGGCAACAACTTCTACGGCGAAGTGGGCGACGGCTCGACCACGAATGGCCTCACGCCGGTGGCTGTGGTCGGTGGACTCACGTTCGCGAGCCTGACGGCGGGCGGCAACCACACCTGCGGCCTCACGAGTGGCGGGGCCGCATGCTGCTGGGGCTACAATCTCGGTGGCGACCTGGGCGACAGCTCGACCATCCAGCGGCTCACGCCCGTGGCGGTGGCAGGAGGGCTCACGTTCGCGAGCCTGACGGCAGGCTACTTTCACACCTGCGGCCTGACGCGCGGCGGGGCCGCCTACTGCTGGGGCTACAACTACTACGGCGAGCTGGGCGACAGCTCGACTGCGAATGGCCTCACCCCGGTGGCCGTGGCGGGTGGGCCTTCGTTCGCGAGCCTGACCGCGGGCTATTATCACACCTGCGGCCTGACGCGTGGCGGGGCCGCGTACTGCTGGGGCTCCAACTTCTACGGCGAACTGGGCGACAGCTCGACTACCCAGCGGCTCACGCCGGTGGCGGTGGCGGGTGGGCTCACCTTCGCGAGCCTGACGGCGGGCTATTTTCACACCTGCGGCGTGACGCGCGGCGGGGTGGGGTACTGCTGGGGCTACAACAACTACGGCGACCTGGGTGACGGCTCGACCACCCAGCGGCTGACGCCCGTGGCGGTGGCGGGTGGGCTCACGTTCGCGAGCCTGACGGCGGGCAGGAACCACACCTGCGGCCTGACGAGCGGCGGGGCCGCGTACTGCTGGGGCTACAACTACTACGGCGAGCTGGGCGACAGCACGACCACCGACCGTTCTAGCCCTGTGAGGGTAATCGGATTCTGATGGCCGCGCCTGCAGCGGGCGGGCGCTCGCGGCCCTCAATCAGCAGGTTCGAGCCAATCTGTCGAGTAGAGTTCTGAGGATCTTCGCCTTGCTTCGGTGATCATCCTCCGCGATGTGTTCCCGGGCGATGGCGTTGCCCGCCTGAGCGATTGCTTCTCTTATCGTCGTCGGATCTGCCTGGCTGACCGTCCTGCAGTAGAAGCTCCTCGATCTTCCGTCGTCGTACTTCTCCAGCAACAGAGCCAGCAGCTTCATTTGCTCCGTTTGCTGCAGGATAAACCGCCTGATGCCATTCTTTCTGATGAAGCGCTGGTTGGGCAGGATCTTCCGGGCGGGCGGATAGGAGGAGGACTCTGCTGCCTGGTATTCCGCCTCGCTCTTGAATTTCGAGCAGGGGAAATCGGAACACTCGCCACAGGCCTCAAGACGTCTTTCCCTGACGCAGCAGGTGATGAAGGAACAGGAAGGGTGTTTCTCGAAGAAGCCGGGGCCCGCGCAGCCAGGACAACGGGATTTCCCGGCCGTGTAGTACCTGGGGCACAAGCCACAATCGAGGCCGCAGGCGCCGACGGTCGGGTACCGCTTGGCCGGACGCGTGTGCTCGCCCTGGCCCCGCACTCAGCCAGCTCCCTCGAGAATGCGGACCTCGCGCGCGACGGCCCCCTTCAGCGCTTTGGCCGCCGCCTGGTAGCGGGGGCTCTCGTAGGCCGCAATCGCCTGCTCCACGCTGTCGAACTCGATGACCACCGCACGCTGGTTCGCTCCGCCCTCGAAAGTCCTAACGGCGGGGCCGCGCGCCAGGATGCGGCACCCGGCCGCCTCGATCGCGGGAGTGGCCGCTGCAGCATACTGATCCAGGCGAGCCGGGTCGGAAACGCTGTGGTAGATGGTGAGCCAGTGCCCTTGGCCATCGGCGCCCCTTTCGTCTGACATCACCCGCCAGCCTCCACGCTCTGCAAAGTGACCACAGATGTCCGGCGAACGCCAATGACGCGAGCGGCCTCGGAGACCCGAGGCCGCTCGCATTCTCCCGTCGATCTGGACCAATCTGCGCTAGTGGCGCCGCCCCTTCGCGGCCGGCTTGGCGGGAGCCGGTGGGGGCGCGGGTGGAGCGTTCGCGCTCCAGCTCTCGGCTACGATCTTCCAGTTGCCGTCGGCGCCCCGGCGGAAGACCAACAGGTACTTGCCGTCCTCGAAAGCCGTTGAGGGCGGCTGCTCCTGGTAGTGGTACTTCCCGCTGGTGTACATGAAGTCACCGGAGCCGTCCGCGGTCTCCTGCGTGAGATCGAGATTGACCTTCACGCTCATCATGCCCTTGTAGAACTGCTGGATCTGATCCGTCCCCTTCACCATGGGCATCCCGGGCGGCATGATCACCGCATCCGCGGCGTAGGGCGCCACCATCGCGTCGAGATTGCCGGCGCCCGTGGCCGCGCTCATCGCGGCCGTCATCTGGCGCGCCGCCGTCATGTCGGCGTCGGTGAGGGGCTTCGGCGCGGACTTGCATCCGCCCAGCGCGACGAAGGCGAGCATGAGACTACCGGCTCCAAGGCGGCGCATCCCGACTCCTGTTGAAATGGAAGCCAGTAGTCTGAGGCTGCTCCCCGGCGCCGCGCAAGGCCTCAGCGCCGCAGGGCCGTCACGGACCCCGGCGACAGCTCCAGCGACACGTCCACGCCGGAATCCTCGCCCTGGACGATCGTGAATCCGCGCCGCGCGAACACCGCGATCATCGCGCGGTTGTCGGTCGTCGTCTGGGCGACGACGCGCTTGAGCTTCCAGCTCCCGGCGATCTCGATGCAGTAATCGGTGAGGATGCCGCCCAGGTCCCGGTGCTGGAAGGCGTCCACCACGAGCGCCGCGTACTCGCCCTCCTCGTGACTGGGGTCGGCGACGAGACGCCCGACGCCGATCAGCCGCCGCTCGTCGCCCTCCCCGATCTCCGCGACGATGGCGATCTCGCGCGCATAGTCGATGTAGCAGAAGCGGGTCGCCACGGCGTGCGTGGACCAGTCGAACAGGTAGCGGAAGCGGGAGTAGATGGTCTCCTTCGAGCAGCTGCGCAGCATCGCCAGCCAGAGCGACTCGTCCTCGGGCCGGATCGGTCTCAGCGTCACCGCCGTGCCGTCCTTGAGCGCGATCCGCGAGACGAGCTTCTCCGGGTAGGGCCGCAGCACCAGGTGCGCGTAGGGCTCGACGTCGGCGCCGACCAGCGAGCGATCCACCACCGCGCGCGCGTCCAGCGCCACCACCTCCGTGGGCGTGCACAGCAGCGGATTGATGTCCAGCTCGGTGATCTCGGGATAGTCGGCCGCCAGGTACGAGAGGCGGATCAGCACTTCCACCAGCGCCTCGACGTTGATCGGCTTCCGGCCGCGGTAGCCGGTGAACAGCGGCCACATCCGCAGCTCCTCGAGCATCCGCTTCGCCAGCCGCTCGTTGAGCGGCGGGAAGCCGAGGCTCCGGTCGCCCAGCAGCTCCGCCCCCACGCCGCCCATCCCGGCCAGGATCACCGTGCCGAAGACGGGGTCCTTCTTGATGCCCACGATCAGCTCGAGGGAATCCTCAGCGCGGATCATCTTCTGGACCGTGACACCCTCGAGGCGGGCGTCGGGGCGTCGCTCCCGCGCCGCGCGCACGATCGCGTCGTACGCGGCGGCGACCATTCCGGCGTTCGCGAGGTCCAGCGCGACGCCGCCCACGTCCGTCTTGTGGGTCAGGTCGGGCGACCGGACCTTGAGCACCACCGGATAGCCGATGCGGTCCGCGATCGCGACGGCGTCCACGGCGGTCGCGGCGACCGCGGGCGCGGTCACGGGGATGCCGTACGACGCCAGCAGCTCCTTCGCCACGTCCTCCCGCAGCACGTCGTCGGCGCCGAGCCGCTCGGCGACGAACCGGCGCTTCGCGTCGGCGCGGTCGTAGGGGAGCTGGATCGCGACGTCCTTCGGCGTCTCGTAGAGCGTCTCCAGGTTGCGCGCGTAGGCGACGAGCGTCCCGAACGCGCGGACCGCCTGCTCCGGTGTCGCGTACGCCGCGATGCCGTTCTCGGCCAGGATAGGGAGCGATCCGCGCATGGCCCGGCCCCCCAGCCACGCGGCCAGCAGCGGCTTGGGGCTCCGCTGCGTCAGTCGCCCGAGGGCGCGGGCGGTCCCCGCGGGATTGGTCATCGCCTGCGGCGTGATGATCGTCAGCAGGGCGTCCACGCCCGGGTCCTCCAGCACCGCCTGCACCGCCTTCTCGATGCGCTTGGGGTTCGCGTCTCCGAGCACGTCCACCGGGTTGCCGTGCGACCAGGGCGGTGGCAGGTCCGCTTCGAGCCGCGCCATCGTCTCGGGAGACAATTGCGCGAGCGCTCCCTGCTGCGCGACCAGCGCGTCGGTGGCGATGACCCCGGGGCCGCCGGCGTTGGTCACGATCCCCAGCCGCGCGCCGGCCGGGAGCCGGCCGCGCCCGATCAGCTCCGCGCAGTCGAAGACGTCGCCGAGGTCGCGGACCCGCGCGATGCCGGTGCGCTGGAACGCCGCGTCGTAGACGGCGTCCTCCGAGGCCATCGCGCCGGTGTGGGAGGCCGCGGCCCTGGCCGAGGCGGGGAAGCGGCCGGCCTTGAAGGCGATGATGGGTTTCTGCCGCGCGAAGGCGCGCGCCGCCGTCATGAAACCGCGGGCCTGCGTGATGGACTCGATGTAGAGGATGATGGACCGCGTGTGCGGATCCTCGCCGAAGTAGTCGATCAGGTCGCCAAAGTCCACGTCGAGCGCGTTCCCGATGGACACGAAGTGCGAGAACCCGATCCCGGCCTCCAGCGCCCAGTCGAGCACCGAGGCGCACAGTGCGCCGGACTGCGAGATGAACGCGATGTCGCCGTTCTTGGGGAGCGCCGGCGCGAAGCTCGCGTTCAGGTTGAGGCGCGGGACGATGACGCCGAGGCAGTTGGGGCCGAGGATCCGCATCCCGTCGAAGCGCGCTCGCGCCTCGCGGATCTGCTGCTCGAGCCTCTCGCCGGCCTCGCCGGTCTCCTTGAAGCCCGCCGAGACGATGATGAGGCCGCGGATGCCGGCTTCGCCGCACGCCGCGACCTGCCGCGGAACCTGCTCGGCCGGGGAGCAGATGATGGCGAGATCGGGTGTCCTGGGCACGCGCGCGAGGTCGGGATAGCACGGGACGCCCATCACCGCCTCGTGGGCGGCGTTCACCGGGTAGACCACCCCGTTGAACCCGCCGCCCACCAGGTTGCCGAGGACCTTACCGCCGACGCTGTTGGGGTTCGGCGATACGTCGACGAGGGCGATGCGTCCGGGATTGAAGACGCAGTCCAGGTTGTGAACGTCCATGCCGGGCCCCGCGCCCGCCCGCGCCGCTAGGCCGACATCACTTCCTTGCCGATGTCCTCCCAGTCCTCACGCGGCGTCCAGACGCTCTTCTCCGTGCCGAGCACCGTGGCGTACGAGTGCAGCATGCCGTAGTTCGAGCAGCGGATCGAGAACCAGCCGATGTCCTTCCGCTTGCTCAGCTCCTGCCCCACGTCGTCCGTCACCTCGACGCTGGTCCGCTTCACCGCGTGCACCCGGCGGATGATCAACTCCTCGTCCTGCTCGCTCAGGAAGGAGTAGATCGGCGCCAGCGCCTTGCTGTCCACGAGGTCCACGATGTCCTCGGGGTAGATGTCCCCGTCGGACTCCGTCTGCACCAGGAGCGTGCTGAGCTGCCCGAACAGCCCGCCCGGCCGGTCAGTGCCGGCGCTGGGGTAGGTCGTCAGGCACGGCACCTGGATCTTGAAGGTCACCCGCGGCTTGCCGACGGAGGACGACGCCTTCGCCGTGTAGGCGCAGAGCACGCGGACCAGGCACTTCTCCTTGGTCGCGGGCGTCAGCTTCTCCACGAAGAACGGGTAGCTGAACGTCGCGCTCACGTCGTTGGCGTTGAGCCCCTCGACGTAGTCCTGCACGTTCTTCTTCAGCGTGCTGGTGGCGATCTTCGCCCTGTGGCCATGGAGAATCTGGATCAGCTTCGAGATCCAGGTGGCCTCGAACTCGTGGTGCAGGCGCGCCGCGATCGAGATGCTCGCGATGGTGTGCTGGCCGTCGGGCTCGCTGCGCGAGGCGACCCGCACGGGATACGGCAGATCCTGCAATCCCACGTCAACCAGATACCGACGCTCCTCTGACATCTCACACCTCCGTAGTCGTTCGATCCTGCGGCTCGGCCGTTTGTCCGTGCCGCTCCGGCGCGCTCACGCGGCCGAGAATGTCGCCGTACTTCCGCAGCGCGACGATCGCGCTCACCGCCTGCTCCGGCGTCGGGTAGGCGGGAATCCCATGGTCCCGCAGGTGCGCGATGGACGCGTTGCACTCCGGCCCGCCCTGGCACTCCATCACCAGCACCTTCCCGAGGTGCCGGTAAAGCTCGTGCATCTTCATGGCGACGTCCGCGATCGCCGGCACGTTCGTGATGGCCGAGGGACACACCGACCCGTAGACGCAGTCCACGGCCGGGTCTTCGAACGCGGCCGTGAGGGCGCGCTCGTAGGCCGAGGGCGACGCCGTGCCGGCGATGTCCACCGGGTTCAGCACGGAGCCGAAGCCCGGCAGGTCCGCCCGGAGCCGCGCGCCGAGCCCGGGCGCCATCGCCGCGAGCGGGCGCAGCGGCATCCCCAGCCGGTCAAAATGCTCGCAGGAGAGCAACCCCGAGCCTCCGCCGTTGGTGATCATCACCACGCGGTCGCTCCGGAGCGGCGGCTGCAGCGCCAGCGCCATCGAGATGTCGAGGAAATCCTGCCAGATGGTCGCCCGGATGACGCCGGCGCGGCGGAAGACGTCGTCGAAGAAGACGTCGTCCATCCCCTCGTTCTCAGAGGCCGTGTGGGCGAACGCCGCCTTCTTGGCCTGGCGGGAGGACCCGACCTTGATCACGACCACCGGCTTGCGCGGCACGACCGCTTGGCAGGCCTCGACGAACGCCTCGGGCGAGTCGAGTCCCTCGATGTACACGGCGATGCAGCGCGTGTGCTCGTCCTGGCCGCCGTAGAGGATGAACTCCGAGAAGTCCACGTCGGCCTTGTTGCCGAGGCCGACGAAGAAGCTCATGCCGTAGTGCCGCAGCAGCGACGCCCCCAACGCGGCCAGCAGGTTCGCACCGGACTGCGAGATGAACCCCACCGGCCCTGGCACCGGCAGATAGGGAATGAACCCGCAGTTGAACTTGAAGTGCGGGCTCCCCATGCCGAGGAAGTTGGGGCCGATCAGCGGCAGCTGGTGCTCGCGGCAATAGCGCGTCAGCTGGTCCTGCACGTCGCCGCGCCCCGCCTCCTTGAAGTCGCTGCTCGAGACCGCCACCACCTTCGCGTGCTTGGCCGCCGCGGCCTCGACCGCTGCCGGAACGCCTTTCGCCGGCACCGCGATGAAGACCAGGTCCACCGGTCCGGGAACGTCCGCGAGACTCGCGTAGGCCGTCAGCCCCTGCACCGTGCCGCCGGCCGGATTCACGGGGTAGACCGTGCCGGAATAGCCCCACTTGAGGAGCCCTTCGATCACCTTGTAGCCGACTTTGGTGGGACGTCTCGAGGCGCCTATCACGGCAACTGTGGCTGGATTCAGCGCGTACCTGAGGTTCTCCGTCACGTACGGGCGAGGATGTTCGATTCTCACGCCCGATCACCTCCCGGGAGCGTGTCGGCCTCACATACCGCATAACGCGGGCCGCAAAGGGTCCGGCAATCAAGAGCGTTACAATCGGCGTTCGTCGGCGCCGACGCGGCTCGAGACCGGCCTCAGCGCCGCAGCGCGACGATCAGGTCGGCGACGTTGGCGCCGGTGGGGCCGGTTTCGAGCGCGTGCGGCACGCGCGCGAAGAAGCCGTAGGAATCGTTCGCCGCGAGGAAGGTCGCAGGATCGGCGCCGGCGCGCTGCGCGTCACGCCGCGTGACGGCGTCGGCGATGGCGCCAGCCAGATCGCCGTTGTCGCGCCCGTCCGTGGCCAGCGTGAGCACCAGCTCGTCGTCGCCGAGAGCGTCGAGCGCGGCGAGGGCCAGCTCGAGATTCCGGCCGCCGCGGCCGGCGCCGCGGACCGTCACCGTGGTTTCGCCGCCGTAGAGCAGCGCGGTCCCGGACGGCGCCGCGTGCAGGTCGCGCGCCACCTGCCTCGCGACTTCGCGCGCCTCGCCCGACAGCGTCGCCGTCCGCACCTCCGCGGCGAATCCCTCCCGCTTCGCGCTTGCCGCCATCGCCGAGAGCGCGACTTCGTTCGACACCACCACCGCGTTGTGCACGCGCGAGAAGTCCGCGGGGTCCTTCGGCGTCTCGATCAGCGGGAAGCGCGCGGAGCCCGCGGCGGGGAGGCCGTAGCGCTCGAGCACGCGCTCGGCGTCTGTGACGGTGCTCGGATCGCGGACCGTCGGACCCGAGGCGACCAGGTCCAGCGTGCCGCCCGGCACGTCTGAGAAGATGAGGCCGATCACGCGCGCGGGCCGCGCCGCGCGCGCCAGCTGCCCGCCGCGCGCCAGCGAGCTGTGCTTCCGTACGGTGTTGATCTCCTGGATCGAAGCGCCGGCGCGGAACAGCGCCTCGAGCGCGGCGCGCTCGTCCTCGAAGGTCGAGCCCCCCGGCGGGAGGCAGAGCAGGGTCGAGCCGCCGCCCGACACCACGCACAGCACGACGTCCTCGGGCCGGCCGCCCTCGAGAAAGCGCAGGATCGAACGCGTGGCCTCGACGTTCGCCGCCGAAGGCATCGGATGGGTGCCGTGCAGGACCTGCACGTCGCCGAGCGGAAGGCGCGCCGCCTCGGCCACGTCGAGGACGATGCCATAGAAGAGCTTGGGTCCGAGCAGGTCGCAGAGCGCCGCCGCGGCCGCGGTCGCACACTTCCCGACGGCTACGAGCCGCAGGCGGCCCGACGGTGCGAGGGGAACCGCCTCCCCGGCGACGCAGAGTGTGGCGCCCTCGAGCGAGACGGCGCGGCGCATCGCCGCGCCGGTGTCGATCGCATCCAGCGCGGCCTCGGCGATCGCCAGCGCCGCCTTCCGCGCGGGCGTGGTCGCGAGGAGCGGCCGGTTTCGAATCGCTATCGGGCCAGCCCGCTCAGAACGACCAGTTTACGATCGGGAAGACCGGGAACTGCCCACCCGTCTTGATGATGTTGATCAGGCCGATCTGCACGCCGTGGAGCCTCTGTGCGTAGTTGACCAGGCCGAACTGGAGCCCGTTCCAGTACTCGGCGGTGTTCACGAGCCCCCACTGCACGCCTTCGCCCTGCTTCGCGGACGTGAACCATCCGCTCTGCAGACCCGTGAACTGGCCCTGCGTGACCGCGCCCGCTGCGGCCTGCCAGCCGCTGAACGCGCCCTTGTTGATGGCCACGAGCGCCCACTGCACACCGGCCGACGCCCCGCCGCTCGTGACGTTGACGAGGCCCCAGTCGAAGTACTTCACCGACCGGTTGACGGAGTAGATCAGGTTGAGACGCAGGACCGACACGCCCTGGCTCTCGGGAACGATCTGGACCGGCGTGAAGAGCGAGATCTGGATCGGCTGCTCCTGCGCCGCCAGCGGGGCAGCCGCGGCGGCGGCGAGCGCCACGGTCGATAGCATCATACGTACGTCCATCGCTCCTCCAAGTGGAAGACAGCCCCTTCGATCGACATTACCATGCAGCGGTGCCCCGGCACCCGCCAGGGGCCGCGTCCCGCACGGCGAAGAGGCCACCCGGAGGCGTCAGCGGGCCGCGCGGTACCCGCCGGCGACGCCGTGAGGGGAGAGGACCAGCTGCCAGAGCTGGTTCTTGCGGGCCCGGAATCCTCCGGCGCTCGAGAGGAGGAAGTACGTCCACATCCGGTGGAAGCGCTCGTCGTAGCGGTCCTTCAGCTCGCTCCAGTGGCGCTCCACGTTGCGATGCCAGTGCATCAGCGTGGTGTCGTAGTCGGGCCCGAAGTTGTGCCAGTCCTCGAGCATGAGCTTCCCCTCGATCGCGACGGAGATCTGCCGCACCGAGGGCACCATCGAGTTGGGGAAGATGTACCGCTCGCTCCAGGGATCGTTCCGGGTCAGCGACAGGTTGCTGCCGATCGTGTGCAGGAGGAAGAGGCCGTCGTCCGCCAGATGGCTGCGAACGACCCGCATGAAGGTGTCGTAGTTCTTCTGCCCCACGTGCTCGAACATCCCGATCGAGACCACGCGGTCGAACGTCCCGTCGATGTCCCGGTAGTCCTGGAGCCGGATCTCGACCTGCCGTCCCTGACAGACCTGCCGCGCGAGCTTGACCTGCTCCTCGGAGACGGTGATCCCCACCACCGAGACGCCGTAGCGCTCCGCCGCGAAAGCGGCCGTCCCGCCCCAGCCGCAGCCGATGTCCAGCACGCGCATCCCCGGCTCCAGCCCGAGCTTCCGGCACACCAGGTCCAGCTTCGCTTCCTGGGCCTGGTTCAGCGTGGCCGCGTCCTTCCAGTAGCCGCAGCTGTAAATCATCCGCTTGTCCAGCATGCGGCTGAAGAGATCGTTGCCGATGTCGTAGTGGTGTCGCCCGATCTGGAAGGCGCGGCCGCGGCGCTGGAGATTGACGAAGCGCGCCCAGACGACGCCGAGCACCTCCTGCCACGGCTGGACCTTGGTGTCCAGTTCCGCGCGCAGCACCCGGGTGATGAACTCGTCGAGCTGCTCCGCGTCCCACCACCCGTCCATGTAAGACTCGCCCAGCCCGAGCGAGCCCTCCGCCATCACGCGCGCGAAGAACCGCTCGTCGTGCACCCGGAGGTCCCACGGCCGGTCGCCGTCGATCGTGACGCCGGCAAGCCCCAGCAGCTGTTCGGCCTTGGCGTGCATCGCTCCGGATGGCATGGGCCCTCCCCGATGTTCCTGCTACACGTTGAATCGGACGTGCAGGATGTCGCCGTCGGCGACGAGGTAGTCCTTGCCCTCGATCTTCAGCTTCCCGGCCTGATGGAGCGCCTGCTCCGACCCGTACTGCATGAAGAGGTCGTACGGCATCACTTCGGCCCGGATGAAGCCGCGCTCCAGGTCGGTGTGGATCTTGCCCGCCGCCGCGCGGGCTTTGGTCCCGCGCCGGATCGGCCAGGCGCGCACCTCATCCGCCCCGACGGTGAAGAACGAGATCAGGTCGAGCAGCCGGTAGGCGGTGTGGATGAACCGGCTGAGCGCCGACTCCGTGAGGCCGAGGTCCTCGAGGAACGCCGCCTGGTCGGCCGCGTCCATCGTTGCGATCTCGGCCTCCACGCTCGCTGACAGCACGAGCCCTGCGGCGTGCATCGCGGCGAGCCTCTTCTCGAGCGCCTCGCCGAGGGGCTGGGCGGCCTCCTGCTCGCTGCGGTTGACGACGGCGAGCAGCGGGCGATCGGTCAGGAAGCCGTAGCTCGTCAGGGCGGAGCGATCCAGAGCCTCGGGGGGAAGGGAGCGGAGCGGCAGCTCCTGCTCCAGCGTCTTCTTCATCAGCTCGAACGCCGCCAGCTCGTTCGCGCTCGGCTTGTCCTTCTTGGCGCGGTCGAGCCGGCGCTCCACGGCGGTCAGGTCGGCCAGGAGGCACTCGGTCTGGAACGCCTCTAGGTCGCCCGCGGGGTCCATCGCCGCCTCGACGGCAGGATTCGGGAACGCCCGCAGGACGAGGCAGAGGACGTCTTGGTCGCGGATCTGCTGGAGCGCCTTCTTCGAGAGCCCCTGACGCTCCGCGCCGTGCTCGCCGGGGATGTCGCTGAAGACGATCTCGGCGTAGGTCGTCTTCTTGGGCGAGAAGATCCGGCTCAAGGTGTCGATGCGCTCGTCCGGCACCTTGACCGTGCCGAGGTGCACGTCGCCGCCGAAGCCGACCGGGACGTTCAGCCCCGTCAGCGTGTTGAAGACCGTGGTTTTCCCCGAGCCCGCGAACCCCACCAGACCGATCTTCATGGCTCAATTCTATCGCCGCCGGAGGGGTCGCGCACCGGCGTCGGTTGCCCGCCGCCGCGGCGTTGCCTATGGTACGCTGTCCCATGCCGACGAGTCCGCGTCCCGCCCGAATCCTCGCCGCCGCGGCGCTGGCTGCCCTGGCGGCGGCAGCGTTCGTTGCCGGGTGCGACTTCGGGGGTGCGACTCTCGCCGACGAAGGCCCGTCCAGGCCCACCACTCTGAGGTTCAGCATGGAGCCGGAGTACGCGGTGGCCGGCGGGCTGATCGGCCCCGGCGTCGCGGTCACGGTGTTTGACAACTTCGGCGATACCGTCTTTTCGTCCACCGCGAGCATCCGACTTTCGATCGCGCCGGGCACCGGCAGCCCGTCGGCGCACCTGAACGGCACGACGCAGCTGGCCGCGGTGAACGGGACCGCGCAGTTCTCGAACTTGAGCATCGACTCGCCGGGCACCGGTTACCGGCTGTTGGCGTTGTCGGACCCGCTCGGAGGCGCTTTGAGCGACTCGTTCAACGTGACGGCCCCGGCGCCGGCTCCGGGCCCGGCGGGGCGGAGCAGCGCCGCCGCGAGGCATCCACGCTCATGACGTCCGCGCGAACGGATTCGTCCATGCGATCGCTCGTACCGCTCGTCCTCCTGGCGCTCACCCCGTGCGCGCGCGCCGCCGCCCAGCCGACCACCTACACCCGCGCCGACACGCTGCGCGGCTCCAACGGGCCCGCCCGCGCATGGTGGGACGCGCGGTTCTACGACCTCCACGTCCGCGTGGAAGCAGCCGACAGCAGCATCCGGGGATGGAACGGCATCACCTACCAGGTGCTCACGCCGGCGCACGAGATGCAGATCGATCTCCAGGTGCCGCTCGAAGTGGACAGCATGGTGCAGGACGGGGAGCGGCTCGCCTACCGGCGCGACGGGAACGCCTTCTTCGTGACGCTGCGCGAGAAGCAGCGCGCCGGCGACGTCAAGACGGTCACGGTCTGGTACCACGGCAGGCCGCGCGTCGCCACCTACCCGCCGTGGGAGGGCGGGTTCACATGGACGAGGGACAGCCTCGGCAACCGGTGGGTCGCGACGACGGACGAGGGGCTCGGCGCCAGCGTCTACTGGCCGCTCAAGGACTGGCTGGGCGACGAGCCCGACTCCCAGCGGATCGCGATCACGGTCCCCGACCCGATGGTGGACGTGTCGAACGGGCGACTCCGCAGCATCACGCCGAACGGCGACGGCACCACGACCTACGAGTGGTTCGTCGTGAGCCCGATCAACAGCTACGACGTCGCGGTGAACGCGGGAACATACGCCCACTTCAGCGACACCCTCGACGGCGAGGCGGGGAAGCTCTCGCTCGACTTCTGGCCGCTGGCCTATCACGTGGACGCGGCCCGGCGGCAGTGGCGGCAGGTGATCCCCATGCTCCAGTGCTACGAGCACTGGTTCGGCCCGTATCCCTGGTACGCCGACGGCTACAAGCTCGTCGAGGCGCCGCACCTCGGGATGGAGCACCAGAGCGCCGTGGCCTACGGCAACCACTTCGTGAACGGGTACCTGGGGCGCGACCTGTCGCACACCGGCCTGGGTCTCAACTGGGACTACATCATCGTGCACGAGAGCGCGCACGAGTGGTGGGGGAACAGCATCACGATGCAGGACCAGGCGGACATGTGGATCCACGAGGGGTTCGCCTACTACGCCGAGGGCCTGTTCACGGAGTGCCAGCAGGGCAAGATGGCGGGCGCGGCCTATCTCATCGGCTCGCGGCGCAACATCCGGAACGACCGGCCGGTCGTCCCCGCCTACGGGGTCGACGCCAAGGGATCGGACGACATGTACCCGAAGGGCGCGAACATGCTGCACACCATCCGCCAGATCGTGGACGACGATGCGAAGTGGCGCGCGATCCTGCGTGGCCTCAACGCCACGTTCTGGCACCAGACGGTCACGGGCCGGCAGGTGGAGGACTACATCAGCCGCGAGGCGGGGGTCGACCTCAGCAGGGTCTTCGCGCAGTACCTCACGACGACACGGGTTCCGGAATTCGACTGGAAGGTTGAGGGAGGGATGCTCTGCTACCGCTGGACGAACGTCGTCGCTGGTTTCGACATGCCGCTCCGGGTGAACGTGCCTGGATTGGGCGACCGGGTGCTGCATCCGACCGAGGCGTGGCAGGCGCTCCCGGTGACCTCGCCCAACGCTGCCGAGCTGGAGGTGGACGAGAACTTCTACGTCACCGCCCGGAACGTGGGTGCTGCGGTAGGACAGCCGTGAGACGCCGGCGAGGCGTTCGGGGGGTGGTAGGACTCGTCGCCGTCCTGGCGCTCGCTCCTGCCGTCGCAGCCCGCGCGCAGGCCATTCCCGAGCCGCCGAACGCTCCGGCCGTTCTAAGCGTGCGCGACGGCCGCGTGACCCTCGAGTACGGCGGGCGGCGGATCCTCGCGGGCACGGTGGAGAGCCAGGGCTCGGCGCCCGAGCTGACGACGCTCGTGGACACGGCGGGAGGGATCGTCACGCAGGTCGCCAAGTGGACGGCGCGCAGCCGCGGACCGGTCATCCTCACGGCCACGCTGAGCGCGAGTGCGGAGGCGTTTCCCTGCGAGGTCGAGCCCACAGAAGACGCCCTCCGGGTGGTACGCAACAGCGTCGGCCTGAGCCACAGTCTCCTGAACCGCGCCGTCTACGACCGCCAGGGCGACTGGGTCCTGTCCGTGGACCATCCGGCGCAGGTGACGGTGACGCCGACCGCGTCGGGCGACTCGACCGTCTTCCAGATCGAAGCGTCAGGAGGCGAGGTCGCGCTGCGCTTCCGTCCCCGGTACTACCAGCGGCACCGCGGCCTCGCCGCCTTCCGGCCCTGGACCTACCGGGTGTGGAGCCGCTCCGTCGCGGGGTGGACGTCGTGGTTCGCGTTCTACGACTCGGTCACGGAGGCCGACATCCGCCGCGCGGCGGACGTGATGGCCGGGACCCTCGCGCCCTGGGGATACGAGTACCTCCAGATCGACGACGGCTACGAGCGCCAGCCGATCGGCGTGCCGGACCACTGGCTCCACGCCAACGAGAAGTTCCCTTCGGGGCTCTCCGGACTCAGTGCGTACATCGCGGGCCGCGGCCTCAAGCCGGGGATCTGGACCAACACCACGTTCCACGACCGCGCGTACGCGCTCGCGCACCCCGCGTACTTCGTCACCGACTCGTCCGGCCGGCCCGCGTACGGCAACTGGGTGGGCTACGTCATGGACGGATCGAATCCGGCGACGCTGAGCGACTTGGTCCGGCCGGTGTACGATTCGCTGGCGCGTGAAGGCTGGCAGTACTTCAAGGTGGACGCGCTGCGGCACCTGCGGTACGAGGGCTACAACAGCTGGGCGGACAGCTTCCGGCGCCGCGGGCTGGACCGCGTCGCGGTGTATCGCGGATTCGTGCAGACGATCCGGGATGCGATCGGCCCGGGGGTGTTCATGCTGGCCTGCTGGGGCATCCGGCCGGAGTTGGCGGGAATCGTGGACGCCGTGCGGGTTGGGACGGACGGCTTCGGCTCCGGCGCTTTCGCCGAGTACAACTCGTTCAACAACGTCGTGTGGCGGAACGATCCCGACCACATCCAGATCGCCGCGCCCGACGGCTACCGTGCAACCACCCTGGCGTCGCTGACCGGCTCGGTGCTGATGCTCACGGACAAGCCGGACGTCTACCGCACCGTGCGTGTCGAGGCGGCGCGGCGGGCGGCGCCGGTGCCGTTCACGGTGCCGGAGCAGCTCTACGACGTGGACCCGTCGCGCTCGAGCCGCATCGGCGAGGCGGACGCGTCGGTGAGCGGGAGCGGGCCGCGGCCGTTCGACGCGGACCAGCGGCTGGAGGTCCCGCTGTACCTGCTCGACGTGAGCCGCCCGTTCGAGCAGTGGACCGTGCTGGCGCGCACCGGCGGCGCCGACGAACCGATCCGCTTCGCCGATCTCGGCCTGGCGGGCGACGGGGAGTACCTGGTCTTCGAGTTCTGGACCAGGAAACTGCTCGGCTCGTTCCAGAAGTCGTTCGTGCCGGGCCGCGTCGACCCGCGCTTCCAGGTGCAGGACTTCTGCATCCGCGAGCGGACGACGCACCCGCAGGTCGTCGCCACGAATCGCCACGTGAGCTGTGGCGCGGTGGATCTGGTGGACGTGCGCTGGAGCGGCGACACGCTGAGCGGCGTGAGCGATCTGGTGGGCGGCGACCCCTACGAGCTCTACCTCAGCGAGCCGGCGGGGTACCGGTTCGTGGAGGCCGAGGCCGCCGAGGGCGCGGAGGTGGAGTCGAGCGCGCGGGTGGGCGCACTGCGCGTCGTGCGGCTGCGCGCCGTGCATTCGGCGCGCGTGGCGTGGCGCGTCGTCTGGCGCCGGGGCCGCTGATCGGGGCCGTGAGCGGGCGCTTGCCGGACACCCGCGGGATGCGCTACGCTAATGAGACCCAAGCCTGACGGTGGAACCATGCGCACAACCGTACTGATCGCGTTCGCGGCTGCCGTCTCCCTGACGGGATGCGGCGGCGACAAGGCCTCGGGCGGCGCGGTGCAGACGGCGTCCGCGACTCCGGCCCCTGCGGCCACCGTGGCGTCGGCTCCCGACGGGCGGCAGGTCTACCAGCGCTGCGCGGTGTGCCACCAGGCCGCGGGGCAGGGGGTCCCCGGGACCTTCCCGCCGCTGGCGCTCTCGGAGTGGGCGACGGCCGCCAGTGCGGCGCTCCCGATCCGGGTCGTGCTGCACGGTCTCCAGGGCCCGGTCACGGTGAAAGGCCAGAAGTTCAACGGGACGATGCCCGCCTTCGGGACCGGGCAGCCGATGAACGATGCCGACGTGGCGGCGGTGCTGACCTACGTGCGCAGCTCGTGGGGGAACAAGGCCGGCGCGGTGAGCGCCGATTCCGTCGCAAAGGAGCGGACCGCGACGGCGTCGCAGAGCGCGCCGTGGACCGCGGCCCAGCTCGCGCCGCTGCTCGGAGCCGGCGGACACTGAAGTGTTGCCGCCTGCGCCCCGATGCGGGGCGCCGGCGGCCTACTCGCTCCGCAGCGCCAGGAGCGGGTCCACGCGCGTCGCACGGCGGGCGGGGATCAGGCAGGCGATCAGGCCGCTCGCCGCCAGCACGGCGACGACGCCACCGAAGATGGCGGGGTCCCGCGGCCGCACCTCGAACAGAATGACGCTCATCAGCTGCGCGACCGAGGCCGCGAAAGCGAGGCCGAGCAGCATGCCCACGCCCAGCTGCCAGGCCCCCTGCCGGAAGACCAGACCGATGACGTCGCCCGCTCCCGCGCCGAGCGCCATGCGGATGCCGACCTCGCGCGTGCGGCGGCTCACCGAGAACGCCATCACCGCATAGAGCCCGACCGCGGCGATGAACAGCGCGATCAGCCCCAGGATCATGAACATCGTCCCGAACACGCGGATGTACCACGTGGGCCGGGCGAGCGCCTCCTCCATCGAGTACACCCGGTAGAGCGGGATGTCGGGATTGAGCGACGTGACGGTGCCGCGCACAGCCGACGTCAGCGCCATCGGCTCGCCCGCCGTCGCGACCGCGATGCTCACGAAGCTCGCGTAGTGCTGCGACATCGGGGCGTAATACGCCGGCTCCAGCGGCTGCTCGGGATCGCCGGAGAAGGTCGTTGGGACGATCCCCACTATGGTCATCCACGGCTGCGTGCTGGTGCGGCCCCCCTGCCGGATGCGGCGGCCGATCGGACTCCCCTTCGGGAAGAACCGGTCGGCGAAGGCGCGGTTCACGACCACCACCGGGTCCGATTCGGCGCGGTCGGTCGCGGCGCTGCCGCGCCCCTGGAGGATCGGGATCGCGAACGTCTCGAAGAATCCGGGAGAGACGGCGGTCCAGTTGGCGTTGGGCACGTCTCGGTCGGCGTCGTACGTCGCGCCGTCCACCGTGAAGCTGCCGCCGTTCGATTGGACACCCGGCAGTCCCGACGTGAGCGCGACGGCACGCGCGCCCGGCAGCTGGGTCAGGCGCTCGCGCAAGTTCTCGAAAAAGCCCCGCTGCGTCAGGGTGTCGTTGTATCCGGCCGGAAAGCCCAGCCGCGCCGTGAAGAGGTTCTCCACACGGAAGCCCGGGTCCATCGTCCGGAGCCGCGTCACGCTCTTGATCATCAGCCCCGCCGCGACCAGCAGGCCGCACGACAGCGCGATCTCGAAGACGACGAGCGACCGGCTCATCTTGCCGATGTGCAGGCTCGACGAGCCGCGCGTCTCGTCCTTCAGCACCTCGTTGATGTCGGTCCGCGACGACTGGAAGGCGGGGATGGCGCCGGAGAGCACCGTGGCCAGGAGGCTCACGCCGACCGCGAAGAGCAGCACCGCCGGATGCAGCCGGATGTCGATGTAGAACGAGGGCTGGTGGTCCACGAGGGTGCGGTTGAACGCGCCGATCCCGACCGCGGCCAGCGCCGTGCCGAGCACGGCAGCTGCGGCCGAAAGCACGAACGCCTCGGTCAGGAACTGCCGGACCACGGCGCCGCGCGGGGCGCCGAGCGCGATCCGGATGCCGACCTCCTTCGTCTTGTGCATCGCCCGGTCGAGGAGCAGGTTGGCCACGTTCGCGCAGGCGATCAGGAGGACGAAGAACACCGCGCCCAGCATCGTGTACAGCAGCTGGCGCGGCTCGGGGCCCAGCTCCGCATCCACGAAGCGCTCGGCGACCGCGCCGATGTCCTTGTTCGTGGCCGGATACTGCTGCTGCAGCCGCCGCGCGATGACGCTCAGGTCGGCGTTGGCCTGGTCCACCGTCGCGCCCGGCGTGAGCTTGCCCACCACCGTGAGCCACGGGCCCGCGTCCCGCTTCATCCCGGGATCGAACTGGAGGGGCAGCCAGAGCTCCTGGGTGTCGGGGAACTGGTAGCCCCGCGGCATTACGCCCACGATCGTGAACGGCGTGCCGTTGACGCGCAGCACCCGCCCGATGATTCCCGGGTCGCCGCCGAACCGCCGCTGCCACATCCCGTAGCCGATGACCGTCACGGTTCCGCCGCCCGGGGCGTCCTCGCCCGGCCGGAGGACGCGCCCGAGCAGCGGGCGTGCGAAGGCGACGTCGAAGGTGGACGCCGTCACCCACGCCCCGTCGTACCGCTCGGCGACGCCGGTGCCGCTCACGTTGACTGTGCCGGAGTAATACGCGGCGACGGCGTCGAAGCTGTGCTGCTGGCTCCGGTAATCCAGGTAGTCTGGGAAGGGCACGCCCATCCGCCGCGTGTTCTGCACCGGGTTGTTGCGGTAGATCTCCACGATGCGCTCGCCGCCCGGGAACGGCAGACCCTTCAGGATGGCTCCATAGACGATGCTGAACCCGGCGGTCGTGAGCCCGATCCCGAACGTCAGCACCACCACGGCGACCAGCGTCAGCCCCGGGCTCTGCCTCAGGGACCGGAGGCCGAACCGGATGTCTCGGAAGAAGACGTCCATTGGGCGGGCCCTACGGGCGTTTCGGGTTTGGGGTTTCTACAGGGCGGTCATTGGGCGGCGCTGTGGATCCGCCGCTCGCCGAGCTGCTCGAAGGTGAGGTTCAGGACCGGGTAGCGCTGCCAGTCCCTGTAGTCGAAGTGCCACCACTCCTCGGGGATGACCTTGAACCCCTCGCGCTCCATCGCGCGCCGGAGCAGCGCGCGGTACCAGCGCTGGAGGCTGGTGCCTCCGGGATAGTCGGCGTACGAGCGCGGGGAGAACTCGTCGTAGCCGCCCACCATCCGGACCGGCTCGCCCGTCCCGAGATCGTAGAGCGAGAGGTCCACCGCGCAGCCGCGGTTGTGCTTCGAGCCCGAGTCCGGGTTGGCGACGAACATGTGGAGCGAGTCGGGCGTCGCGTCCCAAAACATCCTGGTCACGTACCACGGGCGGTAGGCGTCGTGGATCAGGAGGCCGTAGCCCTGCGGCGCGAGCCAGCGCAGCGCCCTGACCAGCGCCTCCGCCGCGGGGCGCTGGAGGAAGGCGCGCGCCGACGTGTACATCGCGCTGCCCAGGAAGTCGTTGGTCGTCGCGTAGCGGATGTCGAGCTTGATCCGCGGATCGAGGGTCGCGAGGTCCACGAGGTCCGGCTTCCGGAGCCCGGCCGGCTGCTGCGGCGGCCGCATGGCCAGGCCGGCGCGCCGCAGCGAGTCCACCGGGTGCAGCGGCCTGATGTGGAACGTCACGCCGGACTCGGTCCCCACCGCGCGGCGCGGATACGCGAAGCCGCCCAGCTGAAGCCGTTCCACCGTTCCGGTGCTCCCGCGGATGAAGCGCGCCTGGGCGCCGGCGTAGGGGCCCGAGTCCACGCGGAAAGCACCGGCCGAATCGGTGAGCGTCCAGGCTCGGCGGTCGATCAGCACCTCCAGCCGGCCTCCGGACTCGAGGACGATGGCCCGGTCGGGGGCGGCGCCGTATTCGCCGATCAGGGGGAACCAGGCGGCAGGAGGGGGTTGGGGCTTGGGGGTTGGGGATTGGGGAAAGGCGGCGCCGACCCCGGCTGCCATGGCCAGGGCCACGAACGCGAAACGCCGCGATCCCCGCATTCGGCTACGCCTCCGCCGCGCCTACTGCCGGCACGCCGCGTTCGGGTCCGGCTTCGGCTGATCCACCACAACGCGGTGGTCGAGATCGGCCACGTGCACGGCGATGTCCTCGATCAGGCTCGCGACCCGCGCCATGTGCGCGTAGTCGATGTACTGGGGCTCGTCGGTGACCTGGTGGTAGTCCGAGTGGATCCCCGTCGTGAAGAAGACCACCGGGATGCCGAAGCGCGCGTACGAGTAGTGGTCGCTGCGGCAGTAGATGTTCGCCGGATGGCCGTTGGCGTCGATGGAGTAGTCGAACGCAATGCCGTGATGGTCCTCGAGGTTCACGGTCTCGACGAGGTCGCCCAGCTCCTTCGAGAGGCGGCGCGAGCCCACGAGCTGGAGGTAGTCGGGGCCGCCGTGAATCGGGGCGCCGTTCTTGGTGCGGCCGACCTCGTCGTCCGCATCGCCGCGGCCGATCATGTCGATGTTGAGCTGGGCCACGATGGAGTCACGCGGCACCGTCGGATGGTCGCTGAACCACCGCGAGCCGAGCAGGCCCAGCTCCTCGCCGGTGTGCCAGACGAAGAGGATCGAACGCTTCGGCTTGGTGCTGAGCGAGACGATCTTCTGCGCGATCTCGAGCACCGAGACGGTGCCCGAGCCGTCGTCGTCGGCCCCGTTGTCGATCGAGTCCTTGCGCGAACTTCCGGGGTGCGCGGCGCGCCAGACGGCGAGCAGGCTGTCCGCCAGTGCCTGCTGCGCCGGCGTCGCCTGCTTCCCGCCGTCGTCGGCGCCCTCCGGCCGCACGATGTGGTTCCAGATCCGCAGCGAGTCGTGGTCCACCGGGTTGGTGTTGAACCCGATGTGGTCGTTGTGCGCGCCGATGGCGACGTACTCGCCGCGGAGCTTCGGATCGCGGCCGGGCACGATCGCCACGACGTTGCGCGCCGGGGCCGCCTCGCTGGTGAACGCGAGGTGCGATTGCACCGTCCGGCCGGTGGCGCCGAGCTTCGCGCTGTCGAGCGGCGCGCCGAGGAGCCGCTCTGCGGCCGCGGTCGTGACCTGGAGGAAGAGCGGGCTGCTGTCGGGTCCCGCCGGCCCGCCCATCGTCAGCGACGGCTGGCGGAGCGCGCCGCGGAACTGCGGCGGGAAGCGCTCGAGGCCGGGAAGCGCGATGGCCGCCGCGTCCTTGAAGCGGGTGAGGAGTGCGCCGAGCTGACCGCGCGTGTTGGGGCCCGCCGCGCGCGGCGGCGCCACGACCACCAGCGCCCCGCGCACGACCTCGGCCGCGAAGGTGTCGGTGCCGTCCAGCGCGCCTGCGAAGACGACCGGCGCGCCGTCGAGCGAGCGGGCGGGGCCGGCCCGGAGGCGCCGCGGGAGGAAGTCGTCGAAGACCTTGAGCGTCACGCCCGCCACGACGAGCGTCGAGTTGGTGTCGATCGTTTCGCGCATCAGCGGCACGGTCTGCAAGTACGTGCCGCTGTCGCCTGCGGGGACCAGACCCATCGCGCGCGCCTCGCCGGCGATGTAGTCCGTCGCCTTCAGGTTGTAGATCGTCCCCCCGCGGCGGCCCATCATCGAATCGTCCGCGTAGATGTAGAGCCGGGTCATCAGGTCGGCGGCGGTGATTTCGGGCGACGTCGGCGCCGGCGCGTGCTTCAAGGGCAGCGGCGCGGTCTGCGCGGAGAGGCCGGCGGGCACGAGCAGTGCCAACAGGACGACACGGTACAGCGGATGCATCGAGGCTCCGTGGTGTGTGGTGGCCGGAAGCTGGCGTGCGAAGTCTAACGCGGTCTGATACGTGCCGGCCAGGGAATTCGTTCGGCCACGAGGGAGAGCGGCATTCAGTCCGCGGCGGCCGGCTCCGCCTCCGGGGTCGGAACCCGATGAGCGAGCTGGATCCAGAGCACTGCGCCCAGAATCAGCGCCATCGCGACCACGGTGCGCGCACCGATCGGCTCGCCCAGGAAGATCCTGCCGAGCAGCACCGCGATCGGCGGGTTGACGTACGCGTAGGTGCCGACCGCCGTCGCGGAGGCGTGACGCAGGGCGTAGGCATACGCCGTGTAGCCGACGATCGAGCCGAAGACGACGAGGTAGGCGAGGGCCTCGAGCCCCGCGGCAGTGAGGCGCACGGCGGACGCCTCGCCCGCCGCCAGGCCGAGCAGCGTCACCGCGAGGCCCGCCGCCACCATCTGGATGGCCGCGGCGACGTACGGGCTCACGTCGGGGTGCCGGCGCTTGTAGTAGACCGAGCCGATCGCCCATGAGGCGCTGGCCAGTGTCAGGGCGATCGGACCGCGGAGGTCGGCCTTGAGGAAGTCCCGCGGGCTGGTCCCGACGAGCAGCATCGTGCCCACCAGCCCCAGGAGGAGCCCGGCGATCACGCGCAGGGAGAGCCTGCCCGGGCCGCCCGGAACGACGGAGTCGAAGAACGCCATCCAGAGCGCGATGGTCACGACGAAGATGCTGGCGATCCCCGACGGCGTGAACTGCTCCGCCCACACGAGGGAGGAGTTGCCGCCGGCGAGGAGGAATAACCCCACGACGGCGAGGATACCCCAGTCGCGCGCGCGGTGCGGCAGTCGCGCGCCGAAGGCCACGGCCCCGCCGAGCAGGAGCAGCCCCGCCACCAGAAACCTGGTCCCAGCGAATAGGAGCGGCGGCAGCTCGCGGACGCCGACCCGGATCGCCAGGTACGTGGAGCCCCATACGACGCAGACCACGAGGTACGCGATCAACGCCTTGCCGCGGAGTGCCGCCATTGTCGGTCAGCCTCTCGGGTTGTGGCTGTCCGACTATAACACCGGGAGCCGTCGCGGTGTGAAACGGGCCGATACGCGCGGGGAGGCGCCGTAGCGGGCGGGCGGAGCGCGGGCTACATTTTCGGTCTTCACCACCTTCCTCAGGAGACGGGCGAGATGCGAGTCAGCAGCGGAAGAGCCGTCGCGTACGGCGCACTGGCGCTGGCGCTGGCCGGCTGTTCGACGGTCGGCAGTGCGCTCGGCGGCGCGATCGGCGGGGCGAACCGCGGGGTCGGCGAGGCAGCCGGCAACGCGGCGGCGGGCGCGGTCGCGAGCAACGCACCGGCGCCGCAGCCTGGCGCGCCGGGCATGGCCGGGGCGTATGGTCCGCAGATGATGATGAACTACGCGAACATCATGTTCGCGATCGGCTTCAACTCGGGCGGCTACTGGGTGCCGGGGGCGGATCTCCAGCCGGGCCAGTCGGTGACGTTCGAGTTCGCCGAGCACGACCACACGCGGCGGATGGAGCGGGCCTTCCTGACCAAGCTGCCGGACGGCAAGGAATGGTACCGGGTGAAGTGGTACAGCGTCGGCGGGCAGGCCGACACGGTGTCCTTCGAGGCGATGTTCAGCGCCGACCGCTCGCAGGTGCTCCGGATGCGCGGCAAGGCGCCGGGCCAGCAGGCGGGTGAGATCCCCGTGCAGCAGGGTCAGGGCTTCAGCTGGCGGGAGCCGACGACCCTGACGCAGGAGAGCCTCGACGGCGCCACGGTCGGGACCGAGAGCGTCACGACGCCGGCGGGGACCTTCAGCGCCAAGCACATCCGCTACAACATGATGGGCGGCGGGACGTACGAGTGGTGGATGGCCACAGGCGTGCCGGGCGGCGTGGTGAAGTACATCGTCGGCTACGGCAGCAACACCTATACGCAGACGCTGGTGGCGATGGGGAGCAACGCGACCACGGAGCTGGGCAGCTACTAGTCCCGATTTCGTCTCCGTCGTGAAGCGAACGGGCGGCCGATTGGCCGCCCGTTTGCGTTCCCGGTGGCCGCGCCGGCGTCAGTTGGCGACGAGGTCGGGCCGCACCGTGAGGATCAACGCCGAGCTGCTCGTGCTTCCCGTGACGTTCCCCAGCACGGCGGTCCTGCCCGCGGGAATCCCCACACTCGTCTCGAAGGAACCGCCGGGTCCGGGGAACCTGAGCTCCACGACGATGTGCACGATCGCGCTGTCCCCTGTGCCGGAGAGGCCGTTGATGCGGGCCGTGAGGCCGTAAGGGCCGCCGCTTCCGCCGAGCGACTGCCGGGTCGTCGTGCCTTCGGACCCCGTGACGAAGCCGTCAGCTACGAGGGCGTAGCCGCGGAACCGGAACAGCGATCGGAGCTGCGTCTCGACCTCACGGATGCTGGAGTCGGCGCGCGCCGCCCCGTCCGCGCGGATGACCTGGAAGTGCAGCCGCACGCTGGGCTGGGGCTTGTCGTACTGGGCCAGCACGCGGGCGATCCGGTCGAGGTTGTCCGCCGTTTCCCGGACGGACACGGTGCCGGTGCCCACGGTCATCTCGCCTTTGGCCCCCGGCCGGGTCTCGTCCACATACGGCATGAGCAGATTCTGCACCTCGCCGATCGCGAGGTAATGCAGGGCGAAGGTCCGGGTTTCGAGCCGCGGCGACGAGCCGCTGCAGGCGGCGACGAGACAGAGTGCGACGAGGGGCAGCGTGCTGTACGCCTTCACAATGTCCTCCGGGATGGCAGATACCAGACGACGATGATCTTTGGATTCGACGTGTGCATCACGACGACGTCCCTGGTTGGCGATGCGGTTACCGAGAAATGGCCGGCCTCCGGGAGGGCCGCGGCGAGGGACGGAGCGGCGGCCGAGTGTACGTGCGGCAGGAGCAGGAGGACCGCCACCGCAGCGGCGGCCAGCAGGGAGCCCGCGGCGCCCGCCCGCCGGGCCCGGGCCCTGCGCCGCGAGGCGGCAGCCGCCCGCGCCACCGCATCCGCGGCCTCGCCCCTCGGCCGCGCGGCGGCGAGCCATTCCCCCAGCCCGCGCTCGGCCGCGAGGATCTCGGCCGCGACGGCGCGGCAGGCGGCGCAGCTCTCTAGGTGACGGCCCAGCTCGGAGCCGGAGCCGCCGGCCAGCTCGGAACCGTCCGCCTCCAGCATCGCGCGCCGGGCCGCGGTGCAATCCACTAGGCCTCCTCGCCCAGCTCGGGCAATCGCGCCAGCAGCTGCGAGCGCAGGGCGCGGCGCGCGTGCAGCAGGTGGACGCGCGCGGTGACGGGGCTCATCCCGAGGCGCTCCGCTATCTCGTCTGCCGAACACCCTTCAATGTCGGCCAGGTGGAACACCTCGCGCTGGCGGCGTGGCAGCCGGCGGAGCAGCGCTTCGGCGAGCGCCGCGACCTTACCGGCGTGGATGCGCTCAAGCGGGTCGCCGATGTCCGCGGCGTCCGCCGCCTCGCGCGTCGCCGCGTCGGCGAGCCGCAGGCGGCTGGTGAGCCGGCGGCCGAGGCTCGCCGCCTCGTTCCGCGTCACCCGGTAGAGCCAGGTCGTGAAGCGCGACCGCCCCTCGTACCGGCGCAGCGAGCCGTGAATGCGAATCAGGACCTCCTGTGTCACGTCGTCGGCGTCCTCGGCGTCTGCGGTCTGGACCAGCGCCCACCGGTAGATCGTGTCCCGGCAGGCCCGGAGCAGCGCCTCGAGCGCGGCGGTGTCCCCGCGCTGGGCCCGTGGCACCAGATCGGCTACCGCATCCTCCAGGCCTCCGGTTTCGCTCAAGCCGACTCCGGCGTCGTGCCGCGCTGGGAATGAGACGCGCCGGGGCTCCGGCGCGTTTAGCTCGGCGGGTCGGGCCGAAACGTGGCAGTCGCGGCCCGGTCCCGCTATTCTGTCTCGATGCCCGACATCCCCCTGGATCTCCAGGCGGCGCTCGACAAGCGCTACGCGTTGACGCGCGTTCTCGGGCGCGGCGGGATGGCGACGGTCTACCTGGGGGACGACCGCAAGCACCATCGGCAGGTCGCGCTCAAGGTGCTGCGGCCCGACCTGGCCGCCTCGATTGGCGCCGAGCGATTCCTGCGGGAGATCGAAATCGCGGCCCGGCTCACGCATCCGCACATCCTGGCCCTGCACGACTCCGGCGAGGCGGGCGGCTTCCTCTATTACGTGATGCCCTTTATCGATGGCCCCTCGCTGCGGGGGCGGCTCGACGCCGAGCGCCGGCTGGAGCCGGAGGCGGCGCTCGCGGTCGCGTCGCCCGTCGCGGACGCCCTCAGCTACGCGCACCGGATGGGCATCTTCCACCGCGACATCAAGCCCGAGAATATCCTCTTCTCGCAGGGCCATCCCATCGTCGCGGACTTCGGCATCGCGAAGGCGATCGTCACGGCGGGCGGCGTGAATCTAACGCGCACGGGCTTCCCGCTCGGCACGCCGGGGTACATGAGCCCCGAGCAGGCGGCGGGGCTCACCGACCTCGACGAGCGGACGGATACGTACAGCCTCGCGGTCGTGATCTACGAGATGCTGGTGGGCGAGATCCCGGGCCGGTGGCCGACGGAGGACGCCGTGCGGCAGGGGCGCTTCCTCGAGTCGCCGCCGTCGCATCGCGCGCGGCTCGCGCAGGTGGGGAGCCGGGTCGAGGGGGCGCTGGTGCGGGGGATGGCGATCCGTCACGACCAGCGCACGGCGACACCCGACGCGCTGATCGGTGAGCTGATGGGGGCGGCGGAGCCGCGGCGCCGCTACAGCGAGGACGAGGTGCAACAGATCATCGGCCGCGCGGCCGAGATCGAGGCGACCAATCCGACGCAGAGCGGTGCGATGACGGTGGGCGGCGTGGAGGCGCTGGCGGCCGAAGTGGGCATCGGTCCCGAGGCGGTGCGGCAGGCCGTGCAGGTGGCGGCCCCGGCTCCGGGGGCCGCCCCGCTCGACGTCCCTCCCGCGGCCAACCGCACGAACCGGTTGATCGGCGGCCCGACGCGCCTGCTCATCGAGCGGTTCGTGGAGGGCGAGGTGCCGGAGTCCGAGTTCCCGGTGATGGTCGAGGAGATCCGCCGCTGGCTGAACCGCCCGGGGCAGGTGAGCCAGATCGGCCGGACCTTCTCCTGGACTTCGGCGGGGGCGTCGGGCACCACGCGCAACACCGAAGTCACGGTCGTTGTGCGAGGCGGGCAGACGCGGATCTCGATGCGGGAGGGGCTCGGGAACCTCATCGGCGGGATCTTCGGGGGCATCGGGGGCGGAATGGGAGGCGGCGGGATTGGCCCGGTCTTCGCGATCTTCACCGGCCTCGGCGCCGGGACTGGCGTGATCGCCGCGGTGCCGTTCTGGCTGGCCACAACGTACGCGGTGGCGCGGACGTCGTACTACTACGCGGTGCGGCGTCGCCAGCGCGAGCTGGATGGCCTCGCGGACCGGCTGGCGGCCCTGGCCCAGAGTCTCCTGCCGCGCCCGGCCTTGGACGGCCCGCGGCGCCAGTTGCCGCGGTAGGGCCATTGGACGCGCGGCACATAGGCTCGCTGGAGATGTCGGTCGTCGGGCTCGGCTGCAACAACTTCGGCGGCCGGCTCGACCTCGCGGGGACGACGGCCGTGGTGGACGCGGCGCTGGACACCGGGATCACCTTGCTCGACACCGCCGACGTCTACGGCGGCACGAAGAGCGAGGAGTTCCTCGGACGCATCCTCGCCGAGCGCCGGGGCCGCGTGGTCCTCGCCACGAAGTTCGGGATCGCGCTCGACGAGCGGCGCAAGGGCGCCAAGCCGGCCTACGTGAAGCGCGCCTGCGAGGACAGCCTCAGGCGGCTCAAGACCGATCGCATCGATCTCTACTATCTGCATCGCCCCGACCCCGAGACGCCGATCGCCGACACCCTCGGCGCGCTGGACGAGCTGGTCCGCGCCGGGAAGGTGCGGGAAATCGGGTGCTCGCACTTCACAGCCAGCCAGCTGCAAGAAGCCCGGTCCGCGGCCGCGACAGGTCGACGCTTCGCCGCCGTGCAGAACGAGTACAGCCTGCTGGTCCGCGAGCCGGAGCGCGAGGTGCTGGCGGAGTGCGAGCGTGAAGGCCTCGCGTTCGTGCCGTACTACCCGCTCGCCTCTGGCATCCTCACGGGGAAGTACCGGCGCGGCCGGCCCGCGCCCGCGGGCACGCGGCTGGCGATGAACCCCGGCTGGAACGAGCGGTTTCTCACCGACCCGAACGCCGCGCGGGCGGAGTCGCTCGCCGCCTTCGCCGCCTCGCGCGGGCACACGCTGCTGGAGCTGGCGTTCTCGTGGCTGCTGCGGCACCGCGTCGTGGCGTCGGTGATCGCGGGCGCGACGTCGCCCGAGCAGGTGCGGGCCAACGCTGCCGCTCCGCGCTGGAAGCTGACGGCGGAGGACTTGGCGCGAGTGGACGCCCTCGCGCCGCCGGCGTCGGGAGGTGGGCCGTGAGCACCCGCGCGGTGGCCCGCGCCCTGTCCGCGGCGATCGTCCTGGCGGCCCTGGCCGCCGGCTGCGCCGGTCCGGCGCCGGCCGCGGGCAAGCCGACCGTCCGGGAATTCACTGTCACCGCGGTGCCGCTCCTCACGAAGGAGATGCAGCGGATCTACCCGTTCCTCGCGAAGGACTTCGCGCCGGGCGGCGTGCTGCAGGGGAAGGAAGTCTACGCGTTCGAGCCGAGCGCTATCACCATCTACGAAGGTGACACGATCCACTTCACGCTCGTCAATCCGGAGGACGACGTCCATTCGTTCGTCCTGCCGCCGGATCTCTCCGTGAGTCTCCCGCCCCAATCGCGCGTCACGGCGACGTACGTCGGCCGGAACGCCGGGCTGTATCGCTACTACTGCGCGATCAGTTCGCACCTGCCGTTCATGTACGGCACGCTGCTCGTGCTTCCCGCGGGGGATCGCACCGCAGGCCGTTAGTCGTCCGCCGGCGGCTTCCCCGACATCACGCGCAAGACGGGCCGGCCGCCGACGTCCTGGAGCGGGAAGTAGACCAGGTGGGTGCGCGGGTCCACCGCGACGCTGTGGGCGTGGGGCATCGTCACATCGCCCTCGTGCACCAGCGCCGAGGGGGCGGCGGTGAAGACCGACACGACGCCGGACTCCGACGCGACGTAGAGCCGCCGCCAGTCGGGGTCGTACGCGAGCACGTCGGGGGCGTTCCCCGCCTGCTCGTTGTCCAGGACCCGCATCCGCCTGAGGTCCACCATCAGGACGCGGCCGTCCCGCTCGTTCGCGACGAACGCGCGCCGCCGGGCCGCGTCGATCGCGATCCCGTGCGGGCGCGCGGCTCCCTGGAGCGGGAACCGGCCGAGGATGCGGTCGTTGCGCGGGTCGATGACGTACACCTCGTTGCGCGTTTGCACCGTCACGAGAATGCAGCGCGAGCCTGCGTCGAAGACCGAGTTCCCGGCCTCTCCGTCCAGCGGCACCGTCCACGTGCGGTTGGTCTTCGCATCGATGACCAGCTCTCCGCCGCCCGATTCGTCGGAGACGTAGATCTTCCGCTGGTCGGGCGCGTACGCGATGCCGTCCGGGAAGCCGACGTTGCCGACGCGCGCCACCACCTGGAGCGAGCTGTCGTCGATCACCGCGACCTGGTGCAGCCGGGTGAGCGATGCGTACACACGGTGCTCTTCGGGCACCGCCCACACGCCCGTGACGCCGG
The DNA here is from genome assembly GCA_049513575.1 of Gemmatimonadales bacterium. Classification (GTDB taxonomy): domain Bacteria; phylum Gemmatimonadota; class Gemmatimonadetes; order Gemmatimonadales; family JACORV01; genus Fen-1245. The sequence goes on along the minus strand of JBEKVZ010000001.1, from coordinate 85,664 downwards.
GCATTCCCGTGATGGTCGCCTCCACGCGCCGCGTCCTGACGTTGAACACCACGATCTCGCCCGCGCCCATGTGGGCCAGGTAGAGGCGGTCCGAGCCGATGTCGAGGCTCTGGTAGTCGAACCGCACGGCCGGACCCGGCAGCGGATAGTCGGCGACGACGGTGAGGACCGGGGATGTTCGCGCGGCTCGGGACGACGCGGTAGGCCACCCCGTGATGCTGACGCCCAGGGCGAGCGTGACGGCGAGCGCTCGCATCACGTGGTCCCCCTCGCCGAGGCGAACCGCCGCCGGATCTCGACGGTGCGCTGCAGCTCGTCCGAGTATTCCTCGACCTTGCGGCGCAGGTCGGGCGCGAGAGCGCGTCCGGACAGGAACCGCCGCACGACCGCCAGCGCCGCGTCCGAGGTCTGCCCGCCGAGGAATGAGCCCAGCCACGAGCCCAGGAAGAAGATGCGGCGGTTCGCCTGGATGTAACGGAGAGAGTCGAGCGCCGGCTTGAGGTACGGCAGCGTCAGCGCCTGGTGCTCGATCGCGTTGAAGGCGCCGAGGCTCGAGGATGCCCAGTCCTCGTTCAGCGACCGGTCAGCAAAGTAGCGATCGAAATACGTGCGCTTGGTCGCCGAGTCCCCGCGCGCCGCGCCCGCGATGAAGGCTCGCCGGCGCCCGTCGGGCGACGAGTCTCGCGCCGCCTGCGCCGCCAGCAGCCGCTCGGCCTCGGGCGAGCCCAGCACGAGCAGGCGGGTCACCGCGTCCCAACGCGTCGGGTTCCCGGTCGGCGTGCCGGCCGCCGAGTCGGACGAGACGAGCGCGGCGAGCGCGCTCTGGCCCGCGGGCGTCGCTGCGGTCCCCACGTACGCGTCGAGGTACGCCTTCCGCAGGGAGAACGGCGCCGCCGCGTCGTTCGCGCCGGCCCACAGGAAATGCTCGACGTCGCTCTGCAGCTGAGCGCGCACCGCGTCGCCGAGGTAGGCGGCGAGCGCGCGCCGCACGTGGCCGAGCACCCGCGGCACGGTCTGCTCGTCCTTCTCCCGCGGCAGCTCCCGGAGCGCGAGCGCGACGTAGGCCGTGGGGTCCATCCGCGCGGCGTGCACCTCGTCCCACAGCGCGCCCCACAGCATCGCGCGGAGGAAGGCGTCGTTCACCCGGCCGAGCGCGCCCCCCTCGAGCGCGGCCAGGCTCGTGCTGTCGAGCCGGGTCAGCATGTAGCCGTAGTCGCCGGCGTTGGCGTAGACGAACGCGGGCGCCGGCTTCCCCACCGCCTCGCCCACCTCCGTCACCGCCCCCGACAGTTCCACGGGCAGGACCACGGGCGGTGCGTCCGCGTACCAGAGCAGGACCTGCGTCCTCATCGGCCACGGTCCCGGGCCCGAGAGCGGCCGGACCGGCTGCTGCGCCAGCGCCAGCCGCGCGATCCGCCCGCCCCGCACCGTGACGCGCTGCTCGACCTCGGGCATCCCCGGCCGCAGGATGAATTGGCGGCCGAAGCCGTCGAGCGGGCGGCCCAAGGCGCGTCCGATCTCCGTCAGCAGGTCCTTCCAGGTCGCGTTCGCGTACGCGTGGCGAGCCAGGAAGGTCTGCACGCCCGAGCGGAACGCCGGCTCGCCCACGAGGTAGTTGAGCTGCTTCAGCACGGCGGGCGCCTTGTTGTAGACGATCGCGCCGTAGGCGCTCTTGGCCTGGTCGAGGTTGTCCAGCGCCTGCCAGAGGGGCGTCGTGCCGTCGGTCTGGTCCACGCCGTAGGCGGCGGGCTTGTTCGCGAGATAGAAGGTCTTCCACGCGCCGCTGGTCGAGTCGAGGTCCGCCAGGGCCTTTGCGGCCATGTAGGTCGCGAATCCCTCCTTGAGCCAGAGGTCGTCGAACCACTTCATCGTCACGAGGTCGCCGAACCACATGTGCGCGACCTCGTGCAGGATCGTGGATGTGCGGCCCAGACGCTGCGGCAGCGTCGGCCGCTCGCGGAAGATGAAGCGGTCCTCGTTGTAGAACACCGCGCCCGGATGCTCCATCCCGCCGAAGGGGAACGCCGGCGCGAGGAGGAAGGCGAACTTGTCGAACGGGTAGACCCGCGCGAAGTACCGCTCCATCCACGCCAGCGCCTGGAGGTTCTGGCCGAGCAGCGAGTCGAGGTCCGCCTCGCGGGCGCGCGAGGCCCGCACCCAGGCGCTGATCGTGCGAGCGCCCGCGGCGGCGGTGGCGACGTGCCAGGGGCCGGCGGCGAACGCGATCTGGTAGGTGGAAAGCGGCTCGGTCTCGGCGAAGCGATGGGTCACGCCGCCGGCCGCCGTGTCGGTGCCGATCTCGGGGCCGTTGGCCAGCACGCGCCAGGCGGCGGGCGCCGTGAGGGCGAAGGTGACGCGCGCCTTGAGGTCGGGCTGGTCGAAGCAGGGGAAGAGTTGGTTCGCGTCGGCCGGCACCAGCAGCGTGTAGAGGTAGTCGCTGCCGTCCGTCTCGTCGTGGAAGCGGATGATGCTCGCGCCGCTCGGCGCGATGTCGGCGACGAAGCCGAACTCGAGACGGTTCTCTCCTCGCGACAACAGCTGGAGCGGCACGCGGATGTGGGCGCCGTTGGCCGCGCCCCTGGGCAGCGGACGTCCGTTGGCCGTGGCGCTGGTCAGCCGGCGGCCCCGGAAGTCGAGGACCACGTCGTCGCGGGTCCGGAGATTGAACCGGATGGCCGCGCGCCCCACCGCGCTGTCGGGGGCCGTGACGTCGAGGCTCAGGGCGTAGCGGACCAACCCGAGAGTGCGGGCGCGGTGCTCGGCCAGGGCGTGCGACACGCCGCGGCCCATGTAGCCGGACGCACGCGGGGGCGCCGCGTGGCCGGTCGCGACCAGGAGCGCGGCCAGGATCGTGAGGGGAAGCACGCGCCAAAGCTGTCGGCGCGAGTCTGTTCCGGCAACTGTCGTCCCTCGCAACTCGGCGTCTCGCAACTGTTCTGGTCTTGCCGTCTTGCCGTCTGGCAACCAGTGTTCAGTCATGAGCCAACGCCACAAACTCGCGATCCTCGTCGCCGGGGGCCCGGCTCCCGGCATCAACAGCGTCATCGGCGCCGCCACCATCCGCTGCGTGCTCGAGGGGGTGGACGTCATCGGCATCGAGGACGGCTTCGAGTGGATCATGCAGGGCAACATCGAGCACGTCGTCCCGCTCACCATCGACCACGTGAGCCGGATCCACTTCCGCGGCGGCTCGATCATCGGCATCTCACGTGCGAACCCGACGACCGACCCGCAGCTCCTGGAGAACACGGTCACCTCGCTGCTCCGGATGGACGTGTCGCAGCTGATCACGATCGGCGGCGACGACACGGCGTTCTCGGCGATGCGCCTGGAGGAGAAGTCGGCCGGCCGGATCCAGGTGGTGCACGTGCCGAAGACGATCGACAACGACCTCGATCTGCCGCCCGACATCGACACCTTCGGCTTCCCGACGGCGCGGCACTACGGCACCGAGATCGTCAAGAACCTGATGGTGGACGCCCACGCGACCTCGCGCTGGTACTTCATCATCACGATGGGCCGCAAGACCGGCCACCTCGCCCTTGGCATCGGGAAGGCCGCCGGCGCGACGATGACGCTGATCCCGGAGGAGTTCGGCTTCCGGAACGTGAAGTTCAAGACGATCGTGGACACGCTGGTCGCCGCGATCATCAAGCGCCTCGCGCAGGGGCAGCGGCACGGCGTCGCCGTCATCGCCGAGGGGGTGGTCGAGGGGCTGGACCCGGGCGAGCTCGATGGGATCGAGGGGATCGAGCGCGACGCGCACGGCAACCTGCGCATCGCCGAGGTCTCGATCGGCGAGATCCTCAAGCACGCGGTGCAGACGTCGCTCAAGGAGTTCGGGCTCAAGGCGACCGTGGTCGCCAAGAACATCGGCTACGAGCTGCGGTGCGCGGACCCGATCCCCTACGACATGGAGTACACGCGCGACCTCGGCTACTGCGCGGCGAAGTACCTGATCTCCGGCGGGAGCGCGGTGATGATCTCGATGCAGGGCGGGCAGTTCGTCCCGGTGCCGTTCAGCCGGATGCTCGATCCCGTTTCGGGGCGCACCCGCATCCGGCTGGTGGACATCCACTCGACGCGGTACGCGATCGCGCGGCGCTACATGATCCGGCTGCGCCGCGACGACTTCGACGATCCGCACGAGCTGGCCCGGTTCGCGGCCACCGCGCACCTCACGCTCGAGGAGTTCAAGGACCGGTTCGAGTACCTGGTGAAGGACGAGCCGCCGCCGCTCGACATCGGTGTGGTCCACACCGGAGGGCAGTGAGGGGTCCCTCCGTCCCGCGTTCGCGCAAGTCGGCCGGCGCGCCTAAATTCTGCGGCAGAGAGCCGCGGTGAACGTCCTCCTCGTCTATCCCGAGTTCCCGGACACGTTCTGGAGCTTCAAGCACGCCCTGAAGTTCATCCGGAAGCCTGCGTCCCAGCCTCCCCTGGGCCTCCTCACGGTCGCCGCGATGCTGCCGGCCGAGTGGCAGCTGCGGTTCGTGGACCTCAACGTGCGCGCGCTCAGCGACGCCGACCTGGCGTGGGCGGACTGCGCGTTCATCAGCGCCATGGCCGTCCAGCGGGAGTCGGTGGAACAGACCATCGCACGGTGCCGCGCCGCAGGAGTCCGCACGGTCGCGGGAGGACCGCTCTTCACCTCGCAGCGGGAGCGTTTCGCCGCGGTGGATCATCTGGTCCTCGACGAGGCCGAGACGACCCTGCCGCAGTTCCTGAAGGACCTGGCTCGCGGGTGTCCGCAGCGCGTCTACTCGCAACCGGAGCGCCCCGAGTTGTGGGCCTCCCCCGTGCCGCGATGGGACCTGGTGGATCTGGACTCCTATGCCTCGATGCCGATCCAGTTCTCGCGCGGCTGCCCGTACGATTGCGAGTTCTGCGACGTGACGGCCCTGTTCGGTCACCGGCCCCGGGTCAAGCGCGCGCCGCAGATCATCGCCGAGCTGGACGGCCTCTACGACCTCGGGTGGCGCGGGGCGGTCTTCTTCGTGGACGACAACCTCATCGCCAATAAGAAGAGCCTCAAGACGGAGCTGCTGCCCGCGCTCCTCGGGTGGAGGAAGGGCCGGAGGGGCGGGCCCTTCCATACCCAGGTTTCGATCAACCTCGCCGACGACGAGCAGCTCATGCGGATGATGGCCGATGCCGGCTTCGATCAGGTGTTCGTCGGGATCGAGACGCCGGACGAAGCCAGCTTGGCCGAGTGCAACAAGAAGCAGAACCTGCACCGGGACTTGGTCGCAGACGCGAAGCGCATGCAGCGGGCCGGACTGGAGGTGCAAGGGGGGTTCATCATCGGGTTCGACAGTGACTCGCCGGGCACCATCGAACGGCTGCTCAACTACGTCCAGCAGAGCGGGATCGTGACCGCGATGGTGGGCCTGCTGCAGGCCCTTCCCGGCACCCGGCTCTACGACCGGATGAAGCGGACCGGACGCCTGCTCGAACAGGGATCCGGCGACAACGTGGATGGGACGACGAACATCGTTCCCGCGCTCGGGCTCGACGTCCTGCGCATGGCGTACAAGGACGCGCTGCAGCGCCTCTACACCCCCAAGGCGTACTACCGGCGGATCAGGACCTTCCTGCGCGAGTATCGGCCGCCGCGCCTGAAGGTGCGCCTCGACGGCGCCTATCTCTGGGAACAGGCCGCGGCGTTCGCGCGGTCCGTCGTCCGGCTGGGCATCATCGGCAGGGAGCGGCTCGAGTACTGGAAGCTCCTCGCCTGGACCCTGTTCCGACGGCCGAGGGCCTTTTCGCTGGCAGTGACGCTGGCCATCTACGGCTACCATTTCCGCACTGTCGCCGAACTGCACATAGAGTAGGCAGCGGAAGCTCCCGATTGAGGAACCCCGAATGACGAGGCGCAGGCAGGTCCTCGCCCTGCTGGCGGTGGCCGAGCTGCTGGGCATGTCGGCCTGGTTCTCCGCTTCGGCCCTGGGCCCGCAGCTCAAGGCCGCGTGGGCCCTCGACCCCGCGCAGGTCGGGTGGCTCACCACGATCGTGCAGCTCGGCTTCGTCGCCGGGACCGCGGTCGCCGCGCTCTTCAACCTCGCCGACATCGTCCCGCTCCGCTTCTACTTCGCCGCCGCGGCTCTGGCGGCCGCCGTGTCGAATGCCGCGCTGCTCGTGGCGGGCGGGTACGCGCCCGCGCTGCTCACGCGCTTCGCCGTCGGCTTCTTCCTCGCCGGCGTCTACCCGCCGGCGATGAAGATGATCGCGACCTGGTATCGGGACGGCCGCGGCTTCGCCATCGGCACCATCGTCGGCGCGCTCACGGTGGGGAAGGCGACGCCATACCTCGTGCACGAGCTGGAGCACGCCGGCATCGCGCCGGTGGTGCTGGCGGCCTCGTCTGCCGCAGCCGTCTCGGGCCTGCTCGTGCTCGCTTTCTACCGCGACGGGCCGTTCGCCTTCGAGCGGCGGCCGTTCGCGTGGGACCTGGTCGGCGCGGTCTGGCGCGAGCGGCCCGTCCGCCTCGCCATCGGCGGCTACCTCGGGCACATGTGGGAGCTGTACGCGATGTGGACCTGGGTGGCCGCGTTCTTCGCCGCCGGCGCGCACCTGGCGGGGCGGGGCGCGGACCTCGCGGCCTTCGCCGCTATCGCCGTGGGCGGGGCCGGCTGTGTCGTCGGCGGGCTCGCGGCCGACCGCGTCGGGCGCGAGCGACTCACCATCTGGTCGATGGCGGTCTCGGGAAGCTGCGCGCTGGTGATCGGCCTCTGCGCGTGGTCGGCGCCGCTGGCGATCGCGGTGGGGCTGGTCTGGGGCTTCGCGGTGGTGGCGGACTCGGCGCAGTTCAGCGCCCTGGTGACCGAGCTGGCTCCGGCGCACGCGGTGGGCACCGCGCTGACGCTTCAGACCTCGCTGGGGTTCCTGCTGACGATGGCCTCGATCCAGCTCGTGCCGCACCTGGTGGCTGTGATCGGCTGGCGCTGGGCTTTCGTCGCGCTGGCGGCGGGCCCCGCGCTCGGCATCGGGGCTATGCGTCGGCTCTTCTGGCTCCGGAAGGTGGCGGTAAGGAGTTGAGCGGGTTTCAGGATAGTTGCCAGACGGCAAGTCCGCAGTGGTTACCAGACACCAGTGCTAGTTGCCAGACCAGTTACCAGAGACCCCACCGCGTAGCCGCGGCGGGGCCTGTTCCGTCTCTCGCGTCTGGCAACTGGTAACCACTTCCAACTTGCCGTCTGGCAACTACACTGCCACCGCAGTCTGCTCTCTGTCCTCGGCGGGATGGTATTCGCCCTCCCATCGGGCCATCACGGCCGACGCCAGACAGTTCCCGATGAGGTTCACCGTCGTCCTGGCCATGTCCAGCAGTTGATCCACGCCGAACACCAGCGCCACACCTTCCAGCGGCAGGCCGAACGGCGTCACCGACGCCGCGAGGATCACCACGGCGGCCCGCGGCACGCCGGCCACGCCCTTGCTCGTGATCATCAGCGTGAGGACCAGCAGCAGCTGCTGGCCCAGGCTCATGTGCACGCCGGCCGCCTGCGCGATGAAGACGGAGGCGACCGCGAGATAGAGCGTCGAGCCGTCGAGGTTGAACGAGTATCCCACCGGGATCACGAACGAGACGATCCGCCGCGAGACGCCGATCTTCTCCATGTTCTCCATCGCCAGCGGCAGCGCCGCCTCGGAGGAGGCGGTGGAGAACGCGATGAGCGCCGGCTCCTTGATCCCGCGGACGAAGTCGCGGAACCGCACGCGCGCGAGCACGGCCACGGGGAGCAGCACCCCGCCGAGGAAGATTACGAGGGCGGCGTAGAGCGTGAGGATCAGCGCGCCGAGGCCGAACAGGACCTTGAGGCCGCTGTGGCCGACCGTGTAGGCCAGCGCGGCGCCGACGCCGATCGGCGCGTACTTCATCACCAGCCCCGTGAACTTGAACATCACCTCGGCGAGGCCGGCGCAGAACGACACGATCACGTCGTGCGCCTTCCCGCGGACCTGCGAGAGCGCGACGCCGAACAGCACCGACCAGAACACCACCTGGAGCACCTCGTTCTGGGCGGCGGCCTCGAAGAAGCTCTGTGGCACGATGTGCTGAAGGATGCCGGCGAAGGTGGTGGGCGCGCCCGCGGGGACAGCGGCGCCGGCCGGCGCGAGCGCCACGCCGGCGCCCGGCTGCACCAGGTTCACCATCACCAGCCCCACGACCAGCGCCAGCGTCGTTACCACCTCGAAGTAGACGATGGACTTGAGCGCGAGCCGGCCGACTCTCTTGAGGTCGTCGCCGTGGCCCGCGATCCCGCCCACCAGCGTGCTGAAGATCAGCGGCACGATGATGGACTTGATCATCCGGAGAAAGATCGTGTACGCGGGCTGGATGCCGACGCTGAAGTCGGGCGCGCCGGCGCCGAGCACGACGCCGGCGACCATCCCGACCATGATCCACTGGGTCAGCGTGCGACGGCGGAGCCAGGCCCACATCGGTCGTCAGACCTTCTTCTGAAGGAGGCGATCGATCGACAGCGGGCCGGCGCCGAGCGAGAGGAGCGCCAGCGAGCCGACGAGCAGGAGCAGCTCCAGCTCCGGTGCGCGCGGCAGCACGGCGCGCCAGATGGCGACGACCATGTCGACCGCCATGCAGAGCGCCCAGAACCGCGTCAGCAGCCCCAATGCGAGGCACGCGGCACCGAGCGTCTCCACGCCGATGACGACGGCGGCCCACACGGTCGGGATCGGGATGCCGAGGTGCCCGAAGAATCCCGCCACCTGCGGCAGTCCCATGTGCACCTTCATCAGGCCGTGCCGGACGAAGACGTAGGCGACGCCCAGCCTGAGGAAGAGCGGCGCGAACGGCGCGAGCAGGGCGGCGATGGGCTGGAAGACGGTCTGTGGCTTCACCGGCGCTCCGTGTGGAATGCGCTCAAAGAATGGCCGGCCGCCCCGTCCCGGGCAACCTCTCGCGCACTCGCGCCCCGGGCCGCATCTTAGCCCTCCATATGACGACACACACTCGCAGCGCCATCCAGGGGCTCTTGGCCCTCGCGTTCGCCGCCGCAGCGGGCTGTCACCCCGCCGTCGGTCATCAGGCCGGCCCGGCCGCTCCCGCGCCCGTCGCCTACGCCTTCCAGAACCCCGATCTGCCCGTGGACGCCCGGGTGGCCGACCTGATCGGTCGCCTGACGCTCGAGGAGAAGGTGGGGCAGATGATGAACAGCGCGGCCGCCATCCCACGCCTGGGCATTCCCGCCTACGACTGGTGGAGCGAGGGGCTGCACGGCGTCGCGGCCGCGGGGCGCGCCACGGTCTTCCCGCAGGCCATCGGCCTGGCGGCGACGTGGGACACCGCGCTGATGCACCGGGTCGCCACCGTGATCTCGATCGAGGCGCGGGCGAAGCACAACGAGACCATCCGGCGCAACGCGGGTGTGAGCGCCATCTTCCAGGGGCTCACCTTCTGGTCGCCCAACGTCAACATCTTCCGCGATCCCCGCTGGGGCCGCGGCCAGGAGACCTACGGCGAGGACCCGTACCTCACCGGCCGGATGGCGGTGTCGTTCGTGAAGGGGATGCAGGGCGACGATCCGCGCTACCTGCGCGTGGTCTCGACGCCGAAGCACTACGCGGTGCACAGCGGGCCCGATCCCGAGCGGCACCGCTTCGACGCCGCAGTGGACGAGCGCGACCTGCGCGAGACCTACCTCCCGGCCTTCCGCGCCGCGGTGACCGAGGCCAACGCGCAATCGGTGATGTGCTCCTACAACCGGGTGGATGGCACGCCGGCCTGCGCCAATCAGCGCCTCCTGGGCGAAATCCTGCGGAACGAGTGGCACTTCGACGGCTACGTCGTCTCGGACTGTGACGCCGTCGACGACATCCGCGAAGGCCACAAGATGGCTGCGGACAACGCGCAGGCTTCGGCGATGGCGGTGCGCGCCGGCGACGACCTCAATTGCGGCAGCGCGTTCAGGGACCTCGTGGACGCGGTGCACCGCGGCCTCATTCCGGAGGCCGAGGTGGACACCTCTCTGGGGCGCCTGATCCGCGCGAAGATCCGCCTCGGGATGTTCGATCCGCCCTCGCGCGTGGCGTACGCCCGCATTCCGTACTCGGAGAACGGCTCGCCCGAGCACCGCGCGCTCGCAGTTGAAGCGACGCGGAAGGCCATCGTTCTCCTCAAGAACGACGGCACGCTGCCGTTGAGGCGCGGTCTCCGCACGATCGCCGTGATCGGCCCCAACGCCGACGACGAGGAGACCCTCCTCGGCAACTACAACGGCTTGCCCGCCAATCCTGTGACGCCGCTGGCCGGCATCCGGGCAAAGGTGGGCGCGGGCACGGAAGTGCTGTACGCGCGCGGGAGCGATCTCGCGGCGAGCACGCCGTCGCTCGTGCCGATCCCGGCCTCGGCCCTGATGACGGACACGGGCGCCGGCGCGAAGCCCGGGCTCACGGGCGCGTACTACGCCAACCGCACAATGAGCGGCCCGCCAGCCGCGACGCGCATTGACGCGGTCGTGAACTTCGACTGGTGGGACGTCGCCCCCGTGCCGCAACTGCCCGCCGACACTTTCTCCATCCGCTGGACCGGGTGGCTCGTGCCGCCGGTCACCGGTCGTTACTCCCTTGGCGTGAGCGCGCTCGGTCTCGTGCGGCTGTTCCTCGACGACTCGGTGCTGGTGCTGAGCGGCTGGCCCGGCACGCGGTCGGCGGACGTGGACCTTGTCGCGGGGAAGCCGCACCGTATCCGCCTGGAGATGCTCGGCCGCCAGCCCAACGCCGTCATGCATCTCACCTGGGGCGTGCCCAATCCGCACCTGCTGGACGATGCCGTGGCTGCGGCCCGCCGGGCGGACGCCGTCATCCTCTGTCTCGGCCTCTCGCCGCGGCTCGAGGGTGAGGAGATGCCGGTGCACATCCCCGGCTTCGAGGGCGGTGACCGGACGAGCCTCGACCTGCCCGCGCCGCAGGAGCAGCTGTTGGAAGCGGTCGCGGCGGTCGGGAAGCCCACGGTCCTGGTGCTCTTGAACGGCAGCGCCGTCGCGGTGAACTGGGCCGCCGAGCACCTGCCGGCGATCGTCGAGGCGTGGTATCCGGGGCAGGCGGCGGGGACGGCGATCGCCGACGTGCTGTTCGGCGACCACAACCCCGCGGGTCGGCTCCCGGTCACTTTCTACAAGTCGGTGGACCAGCTCCCGGCGTTCACGGACTACCGGATGGCGGGGCGCACGTACCGCTACTTCACCGGCGAGCCGCTGTTCCCGTTCGGCTACGGGCTGAGCTACACGCGTTTCGCCTACCGCGATCTTCAGGTGCCCGCATCGGTTCGCGCGGGCGACTCGGTGCAGGTCTCGGCGGAGGTCGAGAACGCGGGAAGCGTGGTGGGCGAGGAAGTCGTGGAGGTGTACGTCAGCAACAAGTCCGCGACGATCCCGGTGCCGATCCGCGCGCTGGCGGGGATCGAGCGCATCTCGCTCAGTCCGGGCGAGCGGCGCCGCGTCACCTTCACGCTGACCCCGCGGCAGCTCTCGCTGATTGACGCCGCGGGACAGCGCGTGGTCGAGCCGGGGGACTACGAGATCAGCGTGGGCGGGAAGCAGCCCGGTTTCACTGGTCTGGCTGACGCCGCCACGACGGGCGTCGTGATCGGGCGCCTGAGCGTCACGGGAGAGCGGTTCCCGATCCCGCGCTAGCAGGGCCGGGACTTCGCCGGCGCCCTACCGGGCGGCAATCAGCTCCGCTGCGGCGGTGAGCAGTGCGCCCGCCGCGGCCGTGCGCACCACGACCTTCCAAGCCTGCCGTTTGACCAGCAAGAGGTGCTCGCCCTCCATCCGGGGCGAGCCGCCCATGTCGTGTTCGCGCTTACCTAGCGCGGCCAGGAACACTCAGGTCTTCTCGCGGGCCTGGAACCAGCCGAACGCGGCGCCGAAGAACGGCAGTGCCAGGAGGAGCCGGCTGGACGCGCTGGCGCCCGATGCGGCCATCACGGCGGTCGCGGCGATGCCGGTCAGGAGAAGAACGGCGGCGCCGACCGTGCGCCGCCGGCGGCCGCGAGCGCTGATGTTGGGGATGCATTCGTAGGCGGCTTCGATCGCATCGGCGCGGCGGTTCACGAGCGCCTCCGGAGCGCGGCGAGCACGCCGGCCAGCGCGATCGCGCCGGCGGCTATCGCGACCCAGGGCAGATGCACGGCTCCGGAAGATCCCTGCCCCAGATAGAGGAACCCGCCCAGGGCCGCGACCGCGGCCACGGCAGCAGCGAGGAGCGCCGGTGCGGCGCCTCGCCGGGCGGTCACGTGCCCCGCCGCGATCTCGGTCGCCACCCGGATTTCCTCCGCGCTCACTTCCGGGTTCCGCTGCTGGTACTCCGCAATGACTAGCGCGAGCCTCTGGCCGAGCTCCTGCGCGCGCGGGGACGGCGTCTGTTCCGGAACGTAGGGCGTAATCATCGAGCGCGTTCTCCTTCTCTACTAGAGTACGCTCCGACGCCGCACGTTACCAGCGCCAGGTTCGGCGGCAGCTTGAAGAGCGTGGGTCGGAGCTTGGGCGCGTCGGCCGCCCACCCGACCAGCACCTTCTCCGTCGGCATCCGGTAGAAGGTGTTGTTAATTTCCACGGCCGAGAATTTGTCCGCTGGGGAAAGGGGAAGTGTATGCCGAGGAACTGGTTTCTCAGGGTTTTCGCCCTGCTGGCCGGAGCCGCGTCGGCGGCGGCCGCGCAGGGACTGCCGCCGGGCGAGGACAGCGCCGTCGCGCGCCTCAACGCCTCGCCGCGCCACGGGGAGTGGGTCAGCTACGACGCCGGCGGCGGCGACTCGGTGAAGGCCTGGGTCGTCTACCCCGAGCGTGCGGACAAGGCGCCGGTCATCGTCGTGATCCACGAGATCTTCGGCCTCACCGACTGGATCCGCTCGGTCACGGACCAGCTCGCGGCCGAGGGGTTCATCGCGATCGCGCCCGACCTGCTCAGCGGGAAGGGCCCGAATGGCGGTGGGACCTCGTCGGTGGACCGGCAGGGGGCCATCGCCCTGATCCAGAAGCTCACGCCCGACGAGGTGCAGCGCCGGCTGCGCGCCGCGGCCGCGTACGCTACGGCCCTGCCCGCGGCGAAGAACGCCGTCGGGAGCGTCGGCTTCTGCTGGGGCGGCTCCACCAGCTTCGCCTTCGCGACCACGGAACGCGATCTCAAGGCCGCGGTCGTCTACTACGGGACGCCGCCTGCGGAAGAAGCGATGGGCCGCATCCGCGCTCCGGTCGTCGGCTTCTACGGCGGCGACGACGCGCGCGTCACCACCACCGTCGAGCCGACGCGAGCGCTGATGACCAGGGTAGGCAAGAGCTACGAGCCGCACGTCTTCGAGGGCGCCGGCCACGGCTTCCTGCGGGACCAGGCGGGGAGGAACGGGGCGAATCTCAAGGCTGCGCAGGCGGCGTGGCCGAGGACGGTGACGTTCCTGAAGGAAGCGCTTCGCTGAAAGAGGGTGTCGGGTGTCAGGTGTCGGGTGTCGGGCCTCCACCACCTGACACCAGACACCTAGCACCTGACACCTTCCTCTCCTTGACCTCCTTCCCCGCGCTCCCATATTCGCCGCGGGCGTGACCCTTTCCCTCGCAAGGAGAAGTGCCGGTGAACATCACGGTCAATTACCTGGCGGTAGTGGTGGCGGCGGCGGTCAGCTTCGTCCTCGGCATGATCTGGCACGGCCCGTTGTTCGGGAAGGCCTGGGCCGCGTCCCGGGGCATCACGCCGGAGCAGATGGCGACGGGGAAGAAGGGGATGGCACGCCAGGCGCTCGCCATCTTCATCTGCCTGCTCGTCGTCGCGTGGGCGCTCGCCGTCATCGCGAACTACGTGCACCTCGTGACCGTGATGCAGGGCATCAAGCTCGGCGTCGTCTGCTGGATCGGCTTCAGCGTGACGACGAGCCTCGTCGATTACATCATGACCACCGGCCGCAAGAGCGCCGCCCTCTACATCGACGTCGGCTCGTGGCTGATCACGTTCGTCGTGTCCGGCATCATCGTCAGCTACTGGCACTAGAGCGGTTGGTGGGTCGTAGGTGGCAGGTTGTAGCGAGCGGCGGCCCGGCAGTTCGGGGCGCCGCTCTGTCTTTCCCACCACCTACCACCCATAACCCACCACCTGCTCGTACGCTTATTGCACGTTTTCGGCCCTGAGCGGGGCAATTCCGTCCGCGGCTGTCCGGATTGCTGGTGACCGGAGAGAACGATGGACCTGACATTCGATTCGTCGAAGATCATCTATCTCGACAACGCGGCAACCACCTTCCCGAAGCCGCCCGAGATCCTCCACAAGACGGTGGACGCGTACGCCCGGTTCGGCGTGAACCCGGGGCGCTCGGGCTACGACCTCTGCATGGTGGCCGGTGAGCTGGTCTTCGAGACCCGGAAGGCGCTGACGGCGTTCTTCGGCGGGAAGACGCCGGAGCGGATGGTGTTCGCGGCGAACGCAACCGACGCGCTGAACTTGGGGCTGCTCGGCGTGCTGGGACCCGGGGACCATGCCATCACGACGATGATCGAGCACAACTCGGTCATCCGCCCGCTGAACCACTTGCACCGCGACCACCACGTCGAGGTGGAGTTCGTTCCGGTCGAGCTCGACGGGCGCGTGGACCCGGACGAGATCGCCCGCCGCTTCAGGCCGAACACCAGGCTCGTCGTGGTCAACCACGGCTCGAACGTCATCGGGACGATCCAACCGGTCGAGGAGATCGGGAAGCGGTGCCGGGAGCGGGGGATCCTCTTCGCGGTGGACGCGGCGCAGACCGCGGGCGTGATTCCGATCGACGTCGAAGCAATGTGCATCGACCTGCTCGCCTTCACGGGCCACAAGTCGCTGCTCGCCCCGACCGGCACGGGCGGGCTGCTGGTGCGGGACGGGGTGGAGGTGCGCACCACGCGGTTCGGCGGCACGGGCGTCCACTCGGCCCATCCCTTCCATCTCGAGGAGTATCCGTACCGGCTCGAGGCGGGGACGGGGAACGTGCTGGGCATCGCCGGCCTGCACTTCGCGCTGGAGTACCTCGCGAAGCGGGGCATCGGCGAGATCCACAAGCAGGAGATGGCGCTGTTCGCGCGGCTGCAGGAAGGGCTGGCGGCGATCGAGGGCGTCACGCTGCACGGCACCCAGAGCCTCGAGCACCGGCTGGCCGTGCTCTCGTTCACCGTGGCCGGGCGCGACCCGGGCGACGTGGGCGCGCTGCTCGACGCCGACTACAACATCGCCGCGCGCACGGGGCTCCAATGCGCGCCGCTGATCCACGAGCAGATGGGCACCGCGCCGCGCGGCACGGTGCGGCTCAGCGTGGGGCCGATGAACGTGCGGCCGGATGTGGAAGCGGCGATCTCGGCGGTCGCCGAGATCGCGGCGGAGGTGAAGGGCTAGGCCGCCGGGCGGGTCACCAGCGCATCCGCCGCCACTTCGGCCAGGGTCCGGATCTCCACGCCCAGGCTGTAGTGGCGGTTCAATTCCATGAGCTGGTCGATGCAGTTGTGGCACGGGGAGACGACGACCTCGGCCGACGTGTGGCGGATCTGCTCCGCCTTGCGGCGGCCCGTGGCCACGCGGCGCTCGGCGAACTCGGACGCCGCGAGCAGCCCGCCGCCGCCCCCGCAGCAGTAGTTCTTCTCCCGGTTCGGCGTCATCTCGACGAAATCCCGCGCCGCCGCGCGCAGCACCCGCCGCTGCGGCTCGATCACGCCGCCGTTCCGGACGAGGTTGCAGGGGTCGTGCAGGGTCACCCGCGCCGGGTTCTTCGACGGATCGAGCCGGATGCGTCCCGCCGTCAGGTAGTCGTCCAGCACCTCGACGAAGCTCCGGATCTCGAAGGGCAGGGGCCGGCGCAGATACTCGGGCGCTTCCCACCTCAGGCTCCGGTACCCGTGCCCGCACTCCGCCACGACCAGCGTCCGGACCCCGAGGTCCTCGGCCCGCGCATAGAGATGGCGCGCGATCTCGGCCGCGGCGGCGCGGTCGGCCGCGAAGTACCCGTAGTTGGTGATGTCGAAGTCGGTGCTGCTCAGTGTCCAGCTTTCCCCGGCGGCGTGGAACAGCTGACCCGCCGCCGAGATGGAGAGCGGGAAAAACTTGATCTCGCGCGGGTTCAGCGCGTAGAGGACGCGCGCGCCCCGCTGATCGATCGGCAGCGCGACCGAGGGATCGCCGGTGGTGGCGCGCAGGTCCTCCTCCAGCCAGGCGATCGTCTCCCGCACGTCGTCGGCGCCGATGCGCATGCTGTTGCCGGTCTCGAGCGCGGCGGTGACGTTGGCCATGATCCCTGCCGGCACGAGGCCCGCGGCCGCCACCATCGCGCGGCCGAAGCGGATCGCGGCGGCGGGATCGAGTCCCACCGCGCAGTTGAGCGTGCACCGCCCGCACTGCGTGCACCGCCCGAAGCCGCTCTCCACCAGCTCGGCGAGCGCCGCGTCGTCGAGCGCGCGGGCGCCCGTGAGGCTGGGCAGGATGGCGCCGGTCGCCGTGTGGTAGCGGCGATAGAGCCGCGCCACCTGCTGCACCTTCGCGGCCGGTGCGGACGCGCTCTCGCCGTCCGACAGGAAGACGTGGCAACTCTCGGCGCAGAGGTTGCACCGGACGCACGCCTCGAGCGAAGAGGCGGTCGCGGCATCGAGCCCCGTCCGCAGAAGCTCGAGCGCGGTGGCTACGGACGGTTGCGTCACGGGACGGTGGGGGCGGCGGCGAGCGCCCGCGGTGTGCGCGGCACCGATCGCGCTGCCTCGCTCACGGCAGCACCCCACGCCGCCCGTAGTACACGCCCCACAGTCTCCGGCTGGTGAGCAGGAAGAGCATGTGGCGCAGCTTGCCCAGCGGCGCGTAAAGAAGGAGGGCGGCGCCGGCCAGCTGGAGGACGGGCAGGGCGCTCGGCGCCAGGACGGCGGCGAGGGCGGATGCGATTGCGGCGTCCACCAGGATGTTGGCGACGAAATCGTCGGGGACGCTGATCGCGCGCAGCTTCGCGTCGAAGCGCCGCTTCACCAGCAGTCCGAGCCCCGAGACCAGCGCTGCGGCGAAGAGCGCCGCGACCGCGAGGCTCAGGGGCCGCGGCGCCCGGAACGGCGTCAGGGACAGGGCGAGCGCCAGGAGCATGGCGAAGATGCCGGCGTGATAGACGATGCCGGCCAGGTACGACGCCGGGTGGCCGCTCGCGCTCTCTTTCGCCCACGGAAGGAACGCAATCGTGAAGGCGTAGCGGACCCCGGCGCCGGCAGGAGCGCGCGGCGGGGCGAAAGCCCCAGTGCGCACCGAGCCGATGCGGAAACGCGCGTGGGCGAGCGAGACGGCGGCCACGACGAACGCGGCGAGAAGGACAGCGGAGGGCGGCGTCACTACACGCAGCCCTCGGGCTTCGGCAGGCCGGCCACCTTGCAGGCCCCTTTCGCCGGGCCCGACGGGAAGAGCTTGAAGATCGTGCGCAGGTTCAGGTTCGTCGCCTGGCAGAGCTTGCGCACCATCGGCGCCGTGCCGTGCTCCACCCAGTACTCGCGGATGTACCGCACCACCGCCCAGTGCGGCTCCCCCATCTCCGTGATTCCCTCGGTGGTGGCGAACAGCCGCGCAACCTCGTCGTCCCAGAGGTCGGGCTGCTGAAGGAACCCCTCGGCATCCACGGCGAACTTGCGCCCGCCGATCTCGATTTCCGGCATCACTCCTCCTGGTGCCGTTGCCATAGCAGAGAGCGTGCCTGGGGATTGGGGATTGGGGAATGGGGAGAAGGAAATGGAGCAGGGGGTTGGTGTAGGGGTTAGGGTGTAGGGGTTAGGGTGTAGGGGCTAGGGCTTAGGGGTTAGGGTGCAGCGAGCAGCAGCGCGCTTGCCTGCAGCCTAACCCCTACACCCTAACCCCTACACCCTAGTCCCCTTTCCGGGGCACGGCGATTGCGCTCCTGGTGCCCAATGGACGGCGAGATCTTCCGGCTCCCGCGGGAGCGCTTGGGGGCCCTGGTCGAGCGGCTGGCCCGGGACTACCGGGTCTTGGGTCCGATCCGGCGCGGGGACAGCGTCGCTTGGGGCGATGTCCGGCCGGATACTGTGCTGGCCCTCGACTATGCCACGACGATGCTCCCGCCGCGCCAGTTCTTCGCGCCGCAGCGCGAGGTGCTGTTCCGGTTCCGGCGCGGCGCGGACGGCAGCTTCGCCTTCGAGGAGCCGCCGAGCCAGGAGCCGCTCGCGCTCCTCGGCGTGCACGGGTGCGACCTCACCGGGCTCAGGGTGCTCCGGTCCTTCCACGAGTCGAGCTGCCGCGACAAGGTGGTGCCGCACCGCCTCGATCGCGCCTTCATCGTCGGCCTCGCCTGCTGGACGCCCTGCCTCGAGGAATCGTTCTGCAAGGACATGGGGAGTCTGGAGAACGAAAGCCCCGCGGCGCTGTACGCCTGGGATCTCGGCGAGGTGCTGTTGCTCAAGGTCCTGACGGAGCGCGGGCGCGCCATCCTGCAGGACCTGGCGCCGGTGGTGGCAACCCCAGAGGAGCTGGTCGCCCTGCGGCGCCGGACGCGGGTGCGCCACGAGACCTTCCCGGCCCACCTGCGGTTCGCCCCCGAGAAGCTCGCCTCCGCGCTCCAGGCGGCGGAGGACGACATCCTCTGGGAGGCGAACGCTGAGCGCTGCCTGTCGTGCGGGCGCTGCAACCTGGTCTGTCCGACCTGCACCTGCTTCGACGTCTGCGACCAGGCCGGGCTGGACGGGAGCGCGGGGGCGCGGCTGCGGACCTGGACCGGCTGCCAGGTGCCGGGCTTCTCGAAGATCGCCGGCGGCCACGACTTCCGGCCGACGCGCACCCAGCAGCTGCGCTACCGGATCTTCCGGAAGGGGAAGTACATGCCGGAGCGGTACGGGATGGTCGGCTGCACGGGGTGCGGCCGCTGCATCAACCACTGCCCGACCGACATCTCGATCCGCGACATCTTCCGGCAGGTGGGGGCGCCCTGATGCCGCAGGTCTCGATGATCCCCCAGCCCTGCCGCGTGGTCGCCGCGATGCCCCAGAACAGCCGCGACGTCCACTACGTGGTCGAGGTCCCCGCGCGGTCGTTCGCGCCGGAGCCGGGGCAGTTCGTGATGATCTCGCTGCCCGGGATCGGCGAAGCTCCGTTCAGCCTCACCGCGCTGCCCGGCGAGGGCGCGCCGCCCGGCCACTTCGAGCTGCTGATCCGGCGGGTCGGCCGGCTGACGAACCTGCTCACGCGGGTCAGGGCGGGCGGCGTCCTGTACGTGCGCGGCCCCTACGGCCGGCGCGTGGACTGGGAGCCGTTCGAGGGCGCGAACCTCATCATGCTCGCCGGCGGGCTGGGGCTGGCGCCGCTCCGCGCCTTCGTGTGGCGCGCGCTGGCGCGGCGCCGCGAGTTCCGCCGCATCGACGTGCTGGTGGGCGCGCGCAGTCCCGACGAGCTGTTGTTCAAGGGCGACCTCGACACCTGGTCCGCGCGAACCGACGACGTGCACGTGCGCCTCACGGTGGACGCGGCGCGCGAGGGGTGGACCGGCCGGATCGGTGTCACCTCCTCGCTCCTCGAGGGGATGAAGGTGACCACACAGGACTCGTACGCCTTCCTCTGCGGCCCGCCGGTGATGTACCGCGACTGCCTGCGCCGTCTGCTGGCGATGGGGCTGTACGAGAACCACCTCTGGCTCACCCTCGAGCGGCGGATGAAGTGCGGCATCGGGCTGTGCGGCAACTGCCAGCTCAGCGGCCACTACCTCTGCCAGGAAGGCCCGCTCTTCAGCTACCGCGAGGTGCGTCACCTCCGGGAGGCGGTGTGAACCGCCCGCGCGCCGCGTTCTTCTCTTTCGGCTCGTGCGAGGGGTGCCAGCTCCAGGTGCTCTCGGTCGAGGACGTGCTGCTCGAGCTGCTCGGCGCCGTGGAGGTGGTCAACTTCCGCGAGGCGATGGACGAGCGCCGCGACGACTACGAGATCGCCTTCGTCGAGGGCTCCGTCATCCGGCCCGAGGACGTCGCCGAGATCCGGCAGATCCGCACGCACGCGCGCATCCTGATCGCCCTCGGCGCCTGCGCCTGCCTCGGGGGCGTGAACGCCCTCCGCAACCGGCGCGCGATCCAGGAGGTGGCGGGCGAGGTGTACGGCGGCCGCCAGGACGGCGTGTTCGAGACGCTCGCCGCGAGCCCGATCTCCAGCGTCGTGCAGGTGGATTACGAGATCCGCGGCTGCCCGATCGACCGCGCGGAGTTCCTCGACGCGGTGCGGTCGCTGCTGGCGGGCACGGTGCCGTACACGCCGCCGTACGCCGTGTGCGTGCAGTGCACGCTGCGCGGCACCCCCTGCCTCCTCGAGCGCGGAGTGCCGTGCGTCGGGGCCATCGCGCGCGCGGGGTGCGAGGCGATCTGCCCCGCCTACGGCGCGCCGTGCGAGGCGTGCCGGGGCTTCCACGACGCGCCGAACTTCGCGGCGCTGGGCGAGGCGTTCACGCGCCACGGGTTGGCGCGGACGGCGGCGGCCGAGAAGCTCCAGCTGTTCAACGACTACCGGGAGGTGCGCGCCGCATGGGAGCGAGCGCTGCCGTCTCCGTCCGACACCTGACCCGGGTCGAGGGCCACGGCAACATCGTCGTGGACGTCCACGACGGTGTGCTGACGCGCTGCGACCTCGAGATTGTCGAGGCGCCGCGGTTCTTCGAGGTGCTCCTCAAGGGCCGCCCGGCCGACGAGGCGGCGCGTATCGCCTGCCGGATCTGCGGCATCTGCTCGGTCGGGCACGCCACCGCCGCCGTCCACGCGGTCGAGGCCGCGCTCGGCATCACGCCCGGCCCGAGGCTGCGGCTGCTCCGGCGGCTCAACATGGCGGGGGAGTGGCTCCAGTCGCACGTCCTGCACCTCGGCTTCCTGGTCGCGCCCGACGCGTTCGGCGCGTCTTCGGTCGTGCCGCTGGCCGCGAGCCACCCGGACCTGGTCAAGGGCGCGCTGCGGCTCAAGCGGCTGGCAAACGACATCTGCATGGCGGTGAGCGGGCGGCACGTGATGCCGATCTCGTATCACCCGGGGTGGATGGGGCACTGGCCGGAGCCCGTGGAGCTGGAATGGCTGCGCGGCCGCCTGGCGGAGGCGGCGGCGGACCTCGACGCACTGGTGGACGTGTTCGCGCAGATCACCTGGCCCGCGCTGGCGCGGCCCACGGAGCACGTGGCCGCGCTCGAGCCCGGCGCGTACCCGATGATGGGCGGGCCCCTGCACTCGACGGCGGGGCGGGTGACGCCGCCCGCGGGGTACGCCGCGGTGCTCCGGGAGTTCGTGGTGGACCATTCGGCGGCGAAGCACGTGCGCGGACCGGGGGGAGACGGCAGTCGCGAGGGAGGAGGCACGATCCGCGTCGGCGCGCTGGCGCGCGTGTCGCTGGCGTATGACCGCCTGCACCCCACGGCGGTTGCCGCGCTCGAGCGGCTCAAGCTGGCGCCCGACTCCGCCAACCCGTTCGACAACGTCGCGGCGCAGGTGGTCGAATCGGTGCAGGCGCACGCGGAGGCCGTGGCGGCCGTCGAGGAGCTGCTCGCGGACCCGGCGCCGGAGGGGCCCGTGGCAGCTACCCGGCCCGGCGGGGAAGGGATCGGCATCGTCGAGGTCCCGCGCGGGACGCTAGTGCACCACTACGAGATCGGGGCCGACGGCCGCATCGCGCGCGCCAACTGCCTGATCCCGACGGGCCAGAACCTGGCCTCCATCGAAGCCGACATGCGCGTGTTCGTTCCGGCGCTGCTCGACCGGCCGAAGGACGAGATGACGCACGCCCTGGAGATGCTGGTGCGGGCCTACGACCCGTGCATCTCCTGCGCCGTGCACTGAACGGAGGGGTAGCGATGATTGACGGCCTGAAGCGATCCAATTTCTTCGCCGGCTTCGACGACAAGTCGCTGGCCGACATCGCCGCCTTCGCACGCCCGATGACCTTCGAGGCCGGCCAGATCATCTTCGACCGGGACGAGGAAGGGCGCGCCGCCTACATCATCCTGAACGGGCGCGTCCGCCAGGGCTTCGAGGTCTCGCCGGGGAGCGAGGTGTGGTTCCTGACCGGAGAGCCGGGCGACCTGTTCGGATTCGGTGCGCTGATCGCGCCCCGCGTGCGCGCCATGCGCGCCAAGGCGTCGGAGAAGACGGAAGTCGTCGCCCTGGACGCCGATGCGCTCCTGGAATACCTCGAGGCGCACCCCCACTTCGGCTTCCTCTTCATGGAACGCCTGGCGCAGGTGATCTACCAGCGGCTCAACAACAGCCGCCTCCAGATCATCCACCTGATGCCGGAACGGGAAGCGCCGGGGCCGACGCTGGTCAGAGGCTAGGTGTCGAGTGTCAGGTGTCGGGTATCAGGGAGATGCCCCCTGACACCCGGCACCTGGCACCTCTTCAGTCCGCTCCCGCTGTCGCAGGTACCGCTTCCGCGGCTTGTCCGGCGCGCACTACGCCGCCGAACACTCGTCCCAGCCAGCGCTGGAAGCTGTCCATGTAGGTGTAGACTACCGGCGTCACGTACAGCGTCAGGCCCTGCGAGAACGCCAGTCCTCCCACCACTGCGAGCCCCAGCGGCCGGCGCGACTCGGCGCCCGCGCCGAGCCCCAGCGCGATCGGCAGCGTGGCCATCAACGCCGCCATGGTCGTCATCATGATCGGCCGGAACCGGATGAGGCACGCCTCGACGATCGCGTCCGCGGGGGGCTTCCCCTCGGTACGCTCAGCGTCCAGCGCGAAATCGATCATCATGATGGCGTTCTTCTTCACCAGGCCCACCAGCATGATGATGCCGACGAACGCGTAGACCGACAGGTCCACGCCGAAGATCAGCAGCGTCAGCAGCGCGCCGAAGCCCGCGAAGGGCAGCCCCGACAGGATCGTGAGCGGGTGGACGAAACTCTCGTACAGCACGCCCAGCACCAGGTAGATGACTGAGATAGCGAGCACCAGGAGGAACACCAGGCCGGCCTGGCTGGATTGGAAGGCCTGGGCGGTGCCCGCGAACTGGGTCGCGATGGACGACGGCAGCGTCTGCCCCGCGATGCGCTGCACCTCGGTCACCGCGTCGCCGAGCGCGACGCCGGGCCTGGCGTCGAACGACATCGTGACGGACGGCAGCTGGCCGGAGTGGTTGACCGAAAGCGGGCCGACGTCCTGCGTCAGGGTCGCCACGGAGCCCAGCGGCACCAGCACGCCCGCGTTGCTCCGCACGTACAGCATGTTGAGCGCGGTCATGTCGCGCTGGTACTGGGGCATCAGCTCCATGATGACCCAGTACTGGTTGTTGGGCGTCAGGATCGTCGAGACCTGGCCCTGCCCGTAGGCGTCGGCCAGCGCGCCCTCGATCTGGCCGGCGCTCACCCCCAGCGCCGAGGCCCGGTCGCGGTCGATCTCGACGTTCACCTGCGGGTTCTTGATCTGGAGGTCGCTGGTCACGTTCTGGAGCAGCGGGGAGTCGCTCATCTTGGTCTGCATGATCCCCGCGTACTGGTACAGCGCGTCGATGTCCGCGCCCTGGAGCGTGAACTGGTACAGCGCCTTCGAGATGCGCCCGCCGACGCTGATCGGGGGCGGGTTCTGGAGGTAGACTTTGATCCCAGGCAGCTGCGCCACTTTCGGCTGGAGCTCCCGGATCACGTTGTCCGCGCTCAGCTTCCGCTGGGAGCGCGGCTTCAGGTGGATGAGCATCCGTCCCATGTTCCCGCCGCCGACCGACGACATGAAGTCGAGGACGTTCGGATCCTGCTGGATGATCGCGGCCACCTGCTGTTGGTGGCGCACCATCTCGTCGTACCCCGTGCCCTCGGCGGTTTCGGTGGTGCCGGAGATCTGCTCGGTGTCCTCGCTGGGGAGGAACCCCTTCGGGACCTTCACGAAAAGCACGACCGTGGCGACGAGGATCGCAGCCGAGAAGATCATCGTCTGGCGGCGGCGCCCCATGACCCAGCGCAGGCTGGTGTCATAGGCATGGATCGTGCGCTCCCACAGGTGCTCCGACCACATGAACAGCCGGCCGTGGCGCTGCTCCTTCGAGGGCCGCAGGAACCGGCTGCACATCATCGGCGTCAGCGTCAGCGACACGAAGCCCGAGACCAGGATCGCCACGCCGATCGTCACCGCGAACTCGTGGAACAGCCGGCCCACGATCCCGCCCATGAACAATACGGGGATGAACACCGCCACCAGGGACAGCGTCATCGAGAGAATCGTGAACCCGATCTCGCCCGAGCCCTCGAACGCCGCCTGCATCACCGGCGTTCCCATCTCGACGTGCCGGACGATGTTCTCCAGCATGACGATGGCGTCGTCCACCACGAAGCCCACCGACAGCGTAAGCGCCATCAGGGAGAGGTTGTCGAGGCTGTAGCCCAGCAGGTACATGACGGCGAAGGTGCCGACGATGGACATCGGCAGAGCGAGGCTGGGGATGATGGTCGCCGAGACGTTCCTGAGGAAGAGGAAGATCACCATCACCACGAGGCACAGCGTCAGCAGCAGCGTGGTCTTGACGTCGTTCACCGAATTGCGGATCGAGAGCGAGCGGTCGTACAGGGTGTGCACCTCGACCGACGGCGGCATCTGCGTCTGGAGCTTGGCGAGCATCGTCTTGACGTCGCTTGCCACCTGCACGGTGTTGGTCCCCGGCTGGCGCTGGACCGCCATCACGATGCCCCGCACCCCGTCGAACCAGCTCGCCGACTGCGCGTTCTGCACGCTGTCCACGACCTGGGCGACGTCCTCGAGTCGCACCGGCGATCCGTGGCGGTACGCCACGATCATCGGCGCGAACTCCTTGGCGTCGGCGAGCTGGCCGTTGGCCTGCACCGTGAACGCCTTGTGCACGCCCCACAGGATGCCGGTCGGCATGTTGACGTTGGCGTTGTTGATCGCGTCGGACACCTCGTCGATCCCGACGCCGCGCGAGGCCAGCGCCCGCGGGTCCACGCGAATCCGGACCGCGTATTTCATTGCACCGAAGACCTGAACCTGCGCCACACCACTCACCATCGACATGCGCTGCGCGAGGTAGGTTTCGGCGTACTCGTCCAGCGTCGTCAGCGGCAGCGAGGCGGACGTGAGCGCGAGGAACAGGATCGGCGACTGCGCCGGATTCACCTTCTGGTAGGTCGGCGGGAGAATCCCCAGCGGCAGTTGGCGCAGGGTCTTGGTGATCATGGCCTGCACGTCCTGCGCGGCGGCGTCGATGTTCCGGTCCAGGCTGAACTGCAGCGTGATGTTGGTGCTGCCCTGCGTGCTGGTGGACGTCATCTGGTCCACGCCGGCGATCGTCGAGAACTGCTTCTCGAGCGGCGTCGCGACCGCGGCGGCCATGGTCTCCGGGCTGCCGCCGGGCAGGCCGGCGCTCACCGAGATCGTCGGGAAGTCCACGTTGGGCAGGTCGCTCACGGGCAGCAGCCGGTAGCCCATCACGCCGAAGAGCAGAATGCCCGTCATGACCAGCGTGGTCATCACGGGCCGCTTGATGAATCCGCCGGAGATCGTCATGGAGCGCTTCCGGCCGCCGCGGCGCGCCCGGAGTCACTGCCGCTCTTGATCTCGATCTTCGCCCCCGGCACGAGGCGCAGCTGCCCGTCGGTCACCACCATCTGCCCGGGCACCAGCCCCTTCTCGATCACCACGAAGTCCTCCGCCGACCGGCCGACCGTCACGTCCTGGGCGCGCACCGACCGGTCGGGGTTCACGAGGTAGACGTAGGTACCGTTCTGGCCCGTCATCACCGCCTGCGACGGGATCGTCAGCACGTCGCGCTCCACGTTCAACACGAGCCGCACCGCTACGAACTCGCCCGGCCAGAGCTTCCGGTCGCCGTTCGCAAAGGTGGCCTTGAGCTGGATCGTGCCCGTCGTGGTGTCCACCTGGTTGTTGATGAATGAGAGGGTCCCCGTCACGACGGCCGCGGTGTCGTTCGACGGCCGGATCTCGACGGCCAGGCGGCTCCGGGCGCTGAAGCGCTGGATGTCGTCGAGGTACTTCTGGGGCACGGAGAAGCTGACCGCGATGGGCCGGAGTTGATTGATCACCACCAGGGGCGTCGCGACGCTCGCAGGCACGAGGTTCCCGATATGCAGCAGCAGGTTGCCGGTGCGCCCCGCGATCGGTGCGCGGATGGTGGTGTACTCGAGGTTCAACCGCGCGGTCTGCACCGCCGCCGAGTCGGCCGTCACCGCCGCCTCCGCTGCGTCGGCGTTCGCCTTGAACTGGTCGAACTGCTCCTGGGTCGCCAGGTCGCTCTGCACGAGCGTTTGGTAGCGAACCACCTCCTGGCGCGCGTTCACCAGTTGGGCGCGGTCCTTCGCCAGGTTGGCGATGGCCTGGTCGAGCGCCGCCTGGAAGGGCCGCGGGTCGAGCCGGAAGAGCAACTGCCCGACCTGCACCTCGTCCCCCTCCTGGAACCCCACGCTGAGGATGATGCCGCTCACCTGAGCGCACACGGCCACGGTCTGAATCGGCGTCACCGTGCCGATCGCGCTGATCTCCTGGGGCACGGAGCGTTGCTGGACCGTCGCCACGGTGACCGGCACGGTCGACCGGGCAGGCGGAGCATCCTTGCGGCACGCGGCCAGCGCGAGCGCCAGGACGGCGGCGCAGATGGGGCGGGTGCGGGAAAGAGATGCGGACACGATCGGGTATCTCGGGATCATCCAGTGAGTTACGCGCCAGGGGCGGAGTGCGTTGGATGGCAGTTGCGCAACAACCATTCCCCGAGGAATCTTACCGGCCAATCCCCTTATGAGGAAAGGCCGACATGTCGTACCCATACTCGTTGCCTTCGCTCCCCTATGCATTCGACGCGCTCGAACCGCACATCGACGCGCAGACGATGCAGATCCACCACGGCAAGCACCACCAGGCGTACGTCAACAACCTGAATGCGGCGCTCGAGAAGGCCCCCGAATGGCAGAAGAAAGGGCTCGGCGAGATCCTCGCCTCCCTCGACAAGGTGCCGGACGCGGTCCGCACGGCCGTCCGCAACAACGGGGGCGGGCACTGGAACCACACGGCGTTCTGGAAGCTGATGGCGCCGAAAGCGGGCGGGGCGCCCAAGGGTGACGTGGCGGACCTCATCAGCAAGAGCTTCGGCAGCTTCGACAAGCTCAAGGAGCAGTTCGCCGCCGCGGCGATGGGGCGGTTCGGCTCCGGCTGGGCGTGGCTGCTGTTCGACGCGGGGAAGCTCACGATCATGAGCACGCCGAACCAGGACAACCCGGCGATGGAGAAGAATGCGGCGATCCTCGGGCTCGACGTGTGGGAGCATGCCTACTACCTGAAGTATCAGAACCGGCGGGCCGACTACATCGGGGCGTGGTGGAACGTCGTCAACTGGGAGCAGGTGAATGCCAACCTGAAAGAGGTCAGATAGCGGAGGGCAGAGGGCAGGGAAGTTGCCAGACGACACGTTGGCAGTGGTTCCCAGATGACGGACGCGAGGGGCCAGACCAGCTGCTAGTACTCGCGGCTGATCTGGCCCCTTGAGGCTTGCAGCTGAAGACCACTTCCCCCTTCACCGTCTGGCAACTCCTCTAACGTCTGCGTCCTCTTTCTTCCGTCCCTTTGAGTGACGCCAGCGGCCGGAGCGTGTACTCGACCGTCGCCAGCCCCGCGCCCACGACCGCGTCCACCACCTCCCGCGCGGGCTTGTAGGCCGGCCCCGCCTCGTCCAGTGGGACGCGGCCGTTGGCGTTGACCAGAATACCCGCGTCCCGGTACTCGTCCTCGATCTTCCGCCGGTCCAGCTCCCGCACCGCCGCGCTCCGGCTCATCCGCCGCCCCGCGCCGTGGTTGACTGAGTAGAGTGACTGGGCCGCGCCTGCCGCGGGCCGGAGCACGAACGAGCTGTCCTGATTGGAGCCGGGGATCAGCACCGGATGGCCGGCGTCCTCCCACGCTGTCCCTGCCAGCAGCGGATGCCCGGCGGGAAACGCCCTGGTCGCTCCCTTCCGGTGCACCCACACCTCGCCGAATTCGGGATGCGGCTCCTGCTGCGCCAAGTTGTGCGAGATCTCGTAGACCAGCTCCAGCTCCGCGCCGAATGTGTCGAAGAAGGCGCGCGCGAGCTGCTCGTAGATCACCAGCCGGTTCACGATGGCAAAGTTGCCTCCCGCCGCGACCGCGTTCCGGTAGCTCGTCCAGTGCTTCGACTCGGGCGTGAAATAGCCGAGATCGAGGGAGGGGAGCTTCGGGTTCTCGCGCTTGGCCACCTGGAAGAAGTTGGTCGTGAGCCCGTGCCCGAAGCCGCGCGAGCCGGTGTGCACCATGACCCAGAGCTTATCGTCCTGGTCGGCCTGCAGCTCCATGAAGTGGTTCCCGCCGCCCAGCGAGCCGAGCTGCGTGATGCCCCGCTCCGGGCGCCCCGGCCCGCCGTACGGGATCTGCCAGTCGTCGTCCACGGGGATGCGATGCCGCTCGGCGTTGGTGCGGTCGAAGCTGGCGCCGTACTTCGCCACATAGTGCTCCGCGCCGCCCCGCACGATCTCCTCGAACTCGGCCCGGGTGAGGTGCTTGAGCGAGCGGCTCTGCCCGCCCGCGCCCATCTCGACCCGCCGCATCACTTCCTGGTTGAACGCGAGCCGGCGCTCCGGCGTCGCGGCGCCCGCGCCCACCCGGGAGCGGGCGGCCATCATCCCGCATCCGATGTCGAAGCCCACCGGGCCCATGGCGAGCGTCCCGTCCGTGGCGATCACGCATCCCACCGGGACGCCGTAGCCGTAGTGGACGTCGGGTGTGACCACCACGCAGCGCACGCCGGGAAAGCCGCAGGCGTTCAGGATCTGGTCGAACAGATTCTCTTCGGTGGTCTCGAGCAGGTGCTCGGTGAGGAAGACGCGGACCGGGACGCCCCGGGTCGCGTCCGACTCGAGACGGAAGAAGCCCGCGCCGTCGCGGACCAGGGAATCCTTCCAACTCGCCATGGATGTCGAACAGTACGTCGAGACGGCGGGAGGCGCGAGCTAGAGATCCAGGGTGGGCTCCAGTGCCGCGCTCACCTCGCGCGCCAGCGTCTCCAGGTCCACCGGCTTCGGGAGGAACCGCAGCGAGCCGTGCGCGGCGTCGCGGCGGATCCGGTCGTCATCGGTGTAGCCGGACATGAGGATTACCTTCAGCTTCGGCCACCGCTGGCGCAGGCGTTCGGCGAGGTCGGCGCCGGAGAGGCCGGGCAGCATCACGTCGGTCAGCAGCAGGTCGGGAGCCCAGGTCAGGGCGAGTCCCTCGGCTTCCTCGGCGCTCGCTGCGGTCGTCACCTCGTAGCCGAGGCGCTTCAGCAGCCGGTCGAACGTGCGCCGCACCGGCGCGTTGTCCTCCACCAGGAGGACACGCTCACCCGCGCCGCGGGGCAAGCCTGGCGAGGGCGGGTGCCGGCCTTCGGCCGCGGCCGGGTCACTCGCGCCGCGAGGAAGCAGCACCTTGAAAGTCGCGCCGGCGCCCGCTGCGCTGGTCACTTCCACACGGCCCCCGTGCTGCGTCACGATCCCGTGCACCACCGCCAGCCCCAGCCCTGTGCCGCTCTGCGCGCTCTTGGTCGTGAAGAACGGCTCGAAGATCCGGTCGCGGATGTCGTCGGCGATGCCGTGGCCCGTGTCGGTCACCGAGAACCAGACGTGGTTCTCGCCCTCGCGCCCCGACCGGACGGTCAACCGTCCCCCGTCCGGCATCGCGTCGGCGGCGTTGACGGCGAGGTTCATCCACACCTGTCCGATCTGCCCGCGATCGGCCGAAACCACGAGGTGCTCCGGTCCCAGCTCGAGTTCCAGCGAGACGTTCGCAGGCAGCAGCCGCCGGAGGAGCTTCGCCGTCTCGCGGATGGCGTGGTTCAGCTCGAACCGCTCCACCTTGGGCTCCTCGCGCCGCGAGAAGAGGAGCAGCTGCTGCGTGAGCTGCGCGCCGCGATGCAGCAGCTCCTCCAGCTCGGCCAGGCGCTCGGGCGAGTCGGCTAGATCCTCGCCGTGCACGCGGACCAGCTGGGTGAGGCCGAGCATCGCCTGGAGGAGGTTGTTGAAGTCGTGGGCGACGCCGCCGGCGAGGCGCCCGACGGCCTCCAGCCGCTGCGACTGGCGGAGCCGCTCCCCCATTTCCTTGCGTGCGGTGACGTCTTCCTTAATGGCCACGAAGTGCGTGGTGCTTCCGTCGCCGTCCCGGACCGGCGTGATCGTCATCCGCTCGGTGTAGAGCGACCCGTCCTTGCGCCGGTTGACGACCTCTCCGGTCCACACCTCGCCCGCGAGAATCGTCGTCCACATCGCGCGGTAGAATTCCTTGGACTGGCGTCTTGAGCTGAGGAGGCGCGGGTTCTGCCCGACCGCCTCGGCCACCGTGTACCCGGTGAGGGCGGTGAAGGCCGGGTTGACCCACTGGATCGCGCCGGCGGGATCGGTGATCACGATGGCGTTCGCTGCCGCCTCCAGGACGGCGCTCTGGAGCGACAGCCGCTGCACGGTCTGCTTCAGCGCGTCTTCGTGCCGCTTCCGCTCCGAGATGTCCCGGGCGACGCCGAGGATGCCTCTCGCGACGCCGTCCCGGTCGCGCAGGAAGCTGATCTTGAACTCCGTCCAGACGGTGGAGCCGTCTTTCCGGACGACCTCGACTTCGAGCGTCCGCCCGCCGACGCGGCCGCGGGCGGCGTTCTCCGCCAGCGCCTCCGCCAGGCTGCGGCGCGCGTCCGCCAGGGAGGCCGCCGTGAACAGGCGCTCCAGGGGCAGGCGCAGCATCTCCTCCGGCGCAAAGCCCGTGAACCGTATCACCGAGGGGCTGACGTAGGTGATCCTGAGATCGAGGTCGGTGGTCCAGATGACGTCCACGATGTTGTCCGATACGAGGCTGTAGCGCGCCTCCGCCTCGCGGAGGGCCGCCTCTGCCCGCGTACGCTCCGTGACGTCGCGGAAGCTCCACACCCGGCCCGTCACGAGGCCCCCAACCCGCTGTGGCTTGGAGTAGCGCTCGAACACCCGGCCGTCCTTGAACGTCAGGACGTCGAAGCTCTCCTCCTCGGGAGCGCCGTACAGGGCGCGGACCTTGCCCAGGAACTGCCCGGGATCCACGAGCTGTCCGAGCACGGCGGCCAGGGCGAGGTCGTCCTGGCCGGTGCGCATAACCGCCTCCGGCAGCCGCCACATGTCGGCGAACTGCCGGTTCCAGCTGACCATCGTGCCGTGCCGGTCCACCACCAGGATTCCGTCGGCGGTGGACTCCAGAATGGCGCGATGGAGCGAGAGCGAGTTCGCCAGGTCCAGCTCCGCGCGCTTGCGGTCGGAGATGTCCACCAACGCGCCGACGAGCAGCGTCTGCCCGGTCGCCCGGTCGGTCGCGACGGTGCACGTGTCGAGCACCGTGCGCACCGCGCCGTCGGGGCGGCGGATCTGCACTTCGTATTCGCGCACCGCGCCGTCGCGGCGGAGGACCTCGATCTCGTGGGCGCGGCGCTCGGGGTCGAGCCACAGGTCCGGCGCGCGATGGCGGCGCAACTCCTCCAGCGACGAGACGCCGAAGATCTCGAGCAGCGCCGGATTGCAGTCGAGGATCTCCCCCTCGGCCGTCGTGACGTAGATGCCCTCCTTCAGGGCATCCACGAAGTAGCGCAAGGTGTCCGGGGCTTGGAGACTGCCCGAGATGGCCAGCGGCATGGCGTTCAAGTTGACGCTTCTCGAAGCCGCCCGCTAGCTTTCACCGCTGTGGCCCTGGTGGTGGAATTGGTAGACACGCCATCTTGAGGGGGTGGTGGAGAAATCCGTGCCGGTTCGAGTCCGGCCCAGGGCACCTGTAACCAAGATGCAAGTTGCCAGACGGCGAAGGGGGAAGTGGTTACCAGGCTTGAGCGGCAAGAAGGCAGACAAGTTGCCAGCACTTGCATCTGGTCTGGTGTCCGGCAACTGGCAACTGGGAACCACTGGCAACTTGCCGTCTTGGAACCTGCATCTGTTGTCGCCGGTGTAGCTCAGCGGTAGAGCACTGGTTTCGTAAACCAGGGGTCGTGGGTTCAATCCCCACCGCCGGCTCTGTTGGTCCTGCCTCGCAGCCCGTTCAGAGAGAAACTCATGCGCACCAGTGGACTGCTCATCGTGGCGCTCCTCGCGGCGGCGCCCGCCCTGGCCCAGACGCCGCGCGCCCTCACCGCCGACGATTACGCGCGCGCCGAGCGCTTCATGGGCTACAACACCACGCCGCTGGTCTACGGCGGCGCGGTCCGCGCCGCCTGGCTCCCCGGCGACCGGTTCTGGTACCGGAACGCGATCCCGGAAGGGTACGAGTTCGTGCTGGTGGACCCGGCGCGAAAGACGCGCGAGGGGGCCTTTGATCACGCGCGGCTCGCCGCGACGCTGTCACAGATGCTCGACACGGCCTACGACGCGTACCATCTGCCCTTCACGCAGCTCGAGTTCACCCCCGATGACCGGAGCATCACCTTCACCGTCCGCAACCGGGTGTTCACGTGCGGGTTGGCGAGCAGCGCCTGCACGGCCGCGCCGCGGTCCGTCAGCCCGATTCCCCCCAATTCGGTGCTCTCGCCCGACAGTTCGAAGGCCGCGTTCATCCGCGACGAGAACCTCTGGGTGAAGGATCTGGCCGGCGGCCGCGAGACGCAGCTCACCACGGACGGGGTGAAGGACTTCGGATACGCCACGGACAACGCGGGGTGGATCCACAGCGACCGCCCCGTGCTCCTCTGGTCCCCCGACTCCCGGAAGATCGCGACCTTCCAGCAGGACCAGCTGGGCGTCGGGGAGATGTACCTGGTCCAGGCGCGGGTCGGGCACCCGGTGCTCGAGGAGTGGAAGTACCCCCTTCCCGGCGACAGCGTCATCACCACGATTCAGCGCGTCGTCGTGGACCTGGACGGCCCGCGGGTCGTCCGTCTCCGGATGCCGGCCGATCAGCACCGCTCGACCACCTGCGACCACATAGCCTGCGGCGCCTCGCCCGCCGGAACTCTGACCGACGTCGCGTGGAGCCCGGACGGCCTCGAGCTGGTCTTCGTTTCCACCTCGCGCGACCATCAGCGGGAGTGGGTGCGTGTCGCTGACGCGCGCACCGGCGCCGTGCGGGAGGTGTTCGCCGAGTCCACCGCGACCTTCTTCGAATCGGGCTTCGGCCACGTCAACTGGGAAGCGCTCTGGGGCTCGAACGAGCTGATCTGGTATTCCGAGCGCACCGACTGGGGCCACCTCTACCTCTACGACCTCGCCTCCGGGCGGCTCAGGACCGCCATCACGCAGGGGAGCTGGAAGGTCCTCCAGGTGCTGCGGACAGACGAGCCCGCGCGCACGCTCTTCTTCACGGCCGCCGGGAGGGAGCCTGGGGACCCGTACTTCCGGCGCCTGTACCGCGTGCGGATGGGTGGGACGGGCCTCGTCCTGCTGACGCCGGACAGCGCGGACCACTCGGTGACGTTTGCGCCCGACGGCCGCTACTTCCTCGACAGCTACTCCACGCCCGTGACGCCTCCGGTGACCGTGTTGCGCGACGCGGATGGCCGGCTCGTGATGCAGGTCGAGCGCGCCGACATCTCGCGCCTTCTGGCGACCGGCTGGAAGCCACCGATCCCGTTCACCGTCAAGGCGCGGGACGGCGTGACGGACCTGTACGGCCTGCTGTTCCGGCCGACGGCGTTCGATTCGACGCGGAAGTACCCGATCGTCAACAACGTCTATCCCGGGCCGCAGACCGGCAGCGTCGGGAGCCGCAGCTTCGCGGCGGCACGCGGCGACGCACAAGCTCTCGCGGAGCTGGGGTTCGTGGTCGTGCAGCTCGACGCGATGGGCACGCCCATGCGCTCGCATTCGTTCATGGCGGCGTACTACGGCGACATGGGCGACAACGGCCTGCCCGATCAGGTGGCGGGAATGCGGCAACTCGCCCAGCGGTACCCCTGGATTGACCTCGACCGGGCGGGGATCTGGGGGCACTCGGGCGGGGGCTATGCGGCGGCGGATGCCATCTTGCGGTACCCGGACTTCTTCAAGGTCGCGATCAGCGAGGCCGGGAATCACGACCAGCGGGAGTACGAGGACGACTGGGGCGAGAAGTGGCAGGGGCTGCTGGAGCGCCGGGGCGACGGTTCGACGAACTACGACGGCCAGGCCAACGAGAATCTGGCGCGGAACCTCAAGGGCAAGCTCCTGATCGCGCACGGCACCACCGACGACAACGTGCCGCCGTACAACACGCTGCTCCTGGTGAACGAGCTCATCAAGGCGAACAAGGACTTCGATCTGCTCCTGCTCCCGAACCGGAGGCACGGGTTCGGCTCCGAGCCGTACATGGTACGGCGTCGGTGGGACTATTTCGTGCGGAATCTCATGGGGGCGGAGCCGCCGCACGAATACGAGATGCATCCGCTGGGAAGGTGAGAAGTGAGGTGTGAGGGGTGAGAAGGCGAAAAGTGAGAGGTGAGAGGGGGGGACGGCGTGAGACGTGAGAAGGCGCGAGAGAACCTCTCACCTCTCACCCACACTTCTCACGTCTCACCTGGCCGTCTCATCTCTCACCTCTCGCGTCTCACTTGGCGCCGCGGGAAGAATCGCGGCACGCGCTTCATATACTCCCCGTAGGCCGGGATCCGCCGGACCAGGTCCTGCTCCTCGGCTCCCGTCTGCACCAGCGTCCACGCCGCGCCCAGCGCCGAGGCCAGGGCCACCGCCGCCGTGGGGTGCACCAGCACCAGGCTGATCCACACCAGGAACATCCCGGCGTGAATGGGGTGGCGCACCCGCGCGTACAGCCCGCGCTCGACGAGGGCATCGCGCGTGGACGGCAGCGCAGCCTTGGAGCGCAGCGCGTGGAGCGCGAGGCCGATGATCGCGCAGCCGGCGGCGAGGAGCAGCCAGCCCACCATCTCGAGGGCCGGCGCGACAGTGAACAGGGCGGGTGATGCGGTCCGCACGGCGAGGATCAAGCCCACCGCCCAGACGGGTATCCCGAGCACGTTGCGCAGGACGGCGGTGACCAACTCTCCGCGCCGCTCGCCCCAC
Source organism: Gemmatimonadales bacterium (assembly GCA_049513575.1). GTDB lineage: Bacteria > Gemmatimonadota > Gemmatimonadetes > Gemmatimonadales > JACORV01 > Fen-1245. The sequence continues at coordinate 50,732 of JBEKVZ010000001.1, read as the reverse complement.
CGGGCCGACCACTCCGCCGTGTACGCGCTCGCGACGTTGAGCGCGAAACCGATCAGCAGCGGAACCAGGAACCAGAGCACACCGGAGCCTACGGCTCGACGGTGCGCGCCGCAGACGGGTCTCGCTCGGAGCGGGACCGGAATCGTCGGCTATGCAGCGCCTGCCAGTAGCGCTCCTTCCGCCGGCGGCTGGTCGCGTCGAGCAGCGGATAGATCCACCCGAAGAACGTGGGCATCGCGCCGAGCCAGCGGATCAGGCGGCCTCTGAAGCCCGGCACCGTGACCTCGAGCCGCGGTCGCCGCAGCGCACCGATGATCGCGCGGGCGACTTCCTCCGGCTCCATCGCCGGGCTGGAGAAGGAGAGGCTTGAGCCCGGATCGCAGGCCTCCATATCCAGCATCCTGGTGCGAGTCGAATCGGGGCAGACGACCGTGACCGCGACGCCCGTGCCCCGCAGCTCGTGCCCGACCGAGTGGGCGAAGCCGCGCACGGCGAACTTGCTGGCCGCGTAGATGGACTCGCCCGGAATCGGCACCATTCCGGCTAGTGACGCGATCAGGACGAGATGGCCGGATCCCTGGCGCTTGAACTGGGGGACGAAGGCGCGAGTCACGTTGATCGTGCCGCCGAGGTTCGTGTCGAGCTGGCGCGCGATGTCCTCGGCGGGGCAGGTATCGATCGCCCCGGGGCTCAGGACGCCCGCACAGTTGACGACGGCGTCCACCCGGCCGAAGGTGGCGACAGTGTGCCGGACCAGGTCCTCGAGCGCCGCGCTCTGGCGCACGTCGACGCGGACCACGCTCGAGCGCACGCCGTCCCCGACGAAGGTGCGGCGCAGGGCGCCGAGCCCGTCGGCGTCGATGTCCACCAGCACGAGGGCGGCGCCCTCCGCGGCCAGGGCGAGCGCGAGCGCGTTGCCGATGCCGTTGGCCGCGCCGGTGACGACGATCACCCGGTCCCGCAGTGGAACGCTCATGGTACCCTCCTGAGCTGCCAGGCGGCCTTGAGTCCGAACAAGCCTCCACCAACGCATAGCACGTTGATCGCGATCTCCGTGATCGCGTCGGAAGTCAGCGGCGCGTATAGACCATGCGTCGCGTAGAAGGTCACGTCCAGGATGCCCAGATAGAGGCTCATCGAAGCGGCGGCGATGAGGAAGAACACCGCGCTCTCGCGGCGCAGCAGGAACAGCACGCCGGTGGCGATCAGCATACCCGCGAAGACCAGGTCGGCCAGGGGGAAGGCGGCCTCAAAGCTGGCCTTCAGGGGATCCTGCTGGCCGAGGGTGGCCGCGTCGGAGAAGTAGACGGCCCAGAAGAGGAGCACCAGCGCGCCCGCCACCAGCGTCGTCCAGGCGAGTACCGTCCTGGGCTCAACCCGTTCCCCGTGCGTGAGGTACTGTGCCCCGATCGTCATGGCTGCCTCCCAGTGTGCGGGAGCAAGCTCGCAGGGGGGCGTCAAGTGGCCGTCAAGACAGGAAGTTGGCCGCTTGACGCGGGCTTGACGGGGCTGTGCGAACGTGGTACCCGGACATCACGGGAGCAGGTCATGGCGAAGCCGAAGCTGCAGATCATCGTCCTCTTCCAGAACCTCGGCGACGAGCGCCAGTACTTCGCGAAGGCACCGGCGCCGCCGCTCAGCGGCGTGTTGCTGGCGGCGCTCACTCCGCCGGTGGTCGAGGTCGAGCTGCTGCACGAGATGGTGCGGCCGATCAACTACGAGACCGACGCCGACTTCATCGCCCTCAGCTTCATGGACTACTGTGCGCCGCACGCGATCGAGGTCGCGCGGCGGTTCCGGCGCCTGGGGAAGAAGGTCGTCGCCGGCGGGCGCTATGCGTCCACGTTCCCGCAGGCCCTGGTCGGCCACTTCGACAGCGTGGTGGTGGGCGAGGCCGAGCGGGTGTGGCCGCGGGTGGTGGCGGACCTGGTCGCGAACCGGCTCGAGCCGATGTACGAGGCGCCGTTTGCGCCGGACCTCCCCGACATCCCGCCGCCGCGCTACGACCTGGTCGAGCCGGCCTACGCGATCTCGGTGGTGACCGAGGCGACCCGCGGCTGCCCGTTCCGCTGCACCTACTGCCAGCTCCAGATCCGGCCGGCGCCCTTCCGGACGCGCCCCATCCCCGACGTGATCCGCGACCTCACCGCGACGACGGCGCTGCCGTTCCATCGGCGCAAGATGGCGATGCTCTACGACAACAACTTCGCCGGCGACATGGAGTATGCGAAGCGGTTGCTCCGCGAGATCGCCAAGCTCGACCTCTGGGGAGTGGGACTGCAGTTCACCCTGGGGGCTCTCGACGACCCCGAGTTCGTGGACCTGCTCGTGGACGCGAAGTGCGCGATGGCGTTCCTGGGCCTGGAGTCCCTCAACGAAGCCTCGCTCGAGTCGGTGCAGAAGCGGCACAACAAGGTCCGGAAGTACCGGGAACAGTTCGGGATGATGAAGGAGCGCGGCATCCTCACCTTCGCCGGCTTCATGGTCGCGCTCGACGAGGACACGCCGGAGTACTACCACGAGGCGGCGGCCAAGCTCGAGGCGGTGGACCCCTCGGCCATCCTGACCTCGATCGCCATCCCGATCCCCGGCACGCCGCTGCACCGCGAGGTCGCGGCCGCGGGCCGGATCGTGGACAGCGACCTCCGGCACTACGAGGGGGACCACCTGGTCTTCCGTCCGCTCAACGTCACGGCGCAGGATGTCTTCGACGCCTATCAGGAGATTCCCGCCGCCTTCTACGCCTGGCCTGCCGTGCTCCGGCGCTGGTGGAGGCTGATGAAGGCGTACTGGGCGAGCCGGCATGGCCGGCACAAGGTGTTCTGGTCGCTGTTGCTGACGGGGATCCTGTTCCAGCTCTCGCGCTTCCAACGCGTGCACGGCGGGAGGAAGGTGGCGCCGGTCATGGCGGACGAGCGGGAAAAGTGGCGCGAGATCGAGAGGGCGAGAGTCGCTGCGTGACTACCAGATGCCCGGCAGCAGGCGGAACCGGACCCGCTCGGTGTAGGCCTGGTATCCCTGAAGCTCCCGGCGCAGGGTGAGGTCTTCCAGCGCCGTCCGCGCGATCCAGAGCGCGCACCCCAGCGCCGCGGGAACGAGCGCCCACGTCGAGCCCAGGATCGGCGGGACTGCCAGCGCGACGAGGATCCATCCCAGGTAGCCGGGGTGGCGTATGGCCCGGTAAGGGCCGGTGTCCACGACCCGGTGCCCACGTTCCTTCTGGATCCGCACGACGGTGGAGAAGAAGGGGTTCGACGCCATCGCCCAAAGGAACAGGGCGCTGCCGGCCCCGAGACCAGCCAGGCCGGCAAGGCGCGCGCCGGGCAGGAAGGCCGAGGTCCAGTTCAACCGCGCATCCAGTCCCGCCACGAGGAGGCCGACCCTGGACGCCAGAATCGTGGCCGTGCTCGCGAGGAGCTTGTCCCACGCTCTGGCGTCTGCGATGGCGGTTTCACGCTCGATGATGAGATCGCGGTGGCGCGGCAGCAGCACAGCCGCGTAAACGAGAGCGGCTCCTACCGAGAGACCGACGTAGATCCAAGCCCAGGTCCAGGCTAGCCGTCCCGCCGCCCCGAACAGGATGATCGCCGAGATGACGATGGATCCGGCAACGTGCCACGCGCGGCGGGCAACCGGGGACATGGAGACCCTCGTCTGATGCGAACTCGACACGCGCCGGCCATTATTACGTCGTGCCGAACCGCCGTCAGTTCATCCAGGCCGCGGCTGCCGCCGCGGCGCTCGGCAAGCTCTCTTCCGGGTTCGACGAGCCGCGGACGCGGCCACGCCTGCGGGTCGGACTGCTGCGCGAACCGGGATTCCCCGCGATCGACGCGCCGCAGCTCCGCGGCGACCCGCTGGCTCACGACGGGGGGAGTTACCTCGGAGTAGCCGACCTTTCAAGTCTGTCGCCGGATGCATTCGACGTCTTCGTGAGCCCCTACGGCAGCGCCTTCCCCGTGGACGCGTGGCCTGCGCTTCTGGCGTACCTCGATGCCGGCGGCAACTGGGTGAATCTCGGCGGCGTGCCGGGCGCCGTGCCCGTGTCGCGCGACGGAGCAGGGTGGCGCGCCGGGAAGCGTACCCCGGAGTTCCACCGCCAGCTGGGTTTCACGCTCGCGTGCACCGTCGCCACGTCGGGTGTCAAGGAGTGGCGCGCGAACGCCGCGCTGCCCTGGACGTCGGCGCTCGCCCCCCCGAGCGCGGCGCGGACGGTCCGCGAGCTGTACTGCCGGTTCTCGAGCGTCGCGGACACGCCCGACGAATCCGGGTCGGCGGGGCCGATGGAGGCGGCAGTACAGCCCCTCGTGTCCGGCTACGACGCCGCTGGCCACGCCGTCGCGGCTCCCTACGTGTGCGTGGACCGGCTCGAAGGCCGGTTCGCCGGCGGTCGCTGGATCTTCGCGACGTCGGACGGCGCTCTCGACGCCGCGACGCTGCGCGCGCTCGTCGAGGCTGCGTCCCTGGGGGTGCGTCGCTTCGAGGTCCGGCCTACGCTCGCCTGTTATCGGGATGGAGAGCGGCCGGCGGTCACGGTCGGCTACCGGGGGTTTCCGCGGGAGGCGCAACCGCTCGCCGCGCGCTGCCAAGTCGCCGTCTTCGACGCTCGGGGCACGCGCCTGGCCCAGACCGACGTTCCGGTCTCGGGCACGACGGCCGTTGCCACCGCGAGCATGCGGTTGGAGTCGCTGCCGGATCCGCTGCCGCCGGGTCTCTACCGTGTGGAGGCTTCGCTCTCGCTGGCCGGCGAGCGCCCCGACGAGCTCAGGGCCACGACCGGCTTCTGGGTCTGGGACGCGGCGCTGCTCGCGGGCGGGCAGCCGCTCCTGGCGGGGGCCGACGGCTTCACGCGCGGCGGTGAGCCGTACCCGGTCACCGGCACGACGTACATGGCCTCCGACGTCCACCGGAAGTTCCTGCTGCTGCCGAATCCCTGGCTGTGGGACCGCGACTTCGCGGAGATGAAGCGCGCGGGCGTCAATCTCGTCCGGACGGGGATCTGGACGGGGTGGAAGGTCTTGATGCCGCGGCCCGGCGAGTTCCGCGAAGATGCGCTGCGCGCGCTCGACGCCTGGCTCCTCACGGCGCGGCGCCACGACATCCCCGTCATCTTCACCCTCTTCGCCTTCCTGCCGGAGACGTGGGGCGGGGAGAACGCGTACCTGGACCCGCGGGCGGTCGCCGCGCAGCGCGCCTTCGTGACCGCGATCGCGAGCCGCTACGGGAAGATGAACGACCTGCTCTGGGACCTGATCAACGAGCCGTCGTTCTGCAACAGGGACCATCTCTGGAGCTGCCGGCCCAACTACGACCGGGTCGAGCGCGAGGCATGGGACGCGTGGATCGCCGAGCGCCATCCGGGGGCGGATCGGAAGGGCCTCGCGCTCCCGTCGCTCGACGACTTCAAGCCCGGCTCCGGCGCAGACGAGCGCGTGCGCGAGTACCGCCTCTTCGCGCAGGCGACCTTCCCCCGCTGGGTGCGGGAGATGAGGGCGGCGCTGCGCGCCAGCGGGAACGCGCGCGCGCTCGTGACCGTGGGGCAGGACGAGGCGGGCACGAACGACAGCCCCAACAACCTCTTTCTGGCCGGCGACGAGGACTTCACCTGCGTCCACAACTGGTGGCTCAACGACGCACTGGTGTGGGACGGCGTGATGACCAAGGCCGAGGGGAAGCTCAACCTGGTCGAAGAGACCGGCGTGATGTTCTCCGGGCGGCCGCCGGGGATTGAGCCGCGGTGGGAGGAGTACGCGCGCAACCTCCTGGAGCGGAAGATGGTGATCTCGCTGGCGCAGTCCGCCGGCTTCGTGGAGTGGGTGTGGAACTCCAACTGCTACATGCCCTCCGACAACGAGGCCGCCATCGGTCTGCTCAGGGCCGACAGGTCGGCCAAGCCGGAGCTCGAAGCCCTGCGGGGCATCGCGGCGTTCGCGGCCGCGGCCGGGCGGCACCTCGTCGGGCGCGAGCGTGAGCCGGTGCTGATGGTCGTGCCGCACTCGAGCATGTTCTCGACGCGGAACACCGCCACGGACGCGACGAGGCGCGCGGTGCGCGCGCTGGTGTACGGGTGTCGCGTGGGCGTCTCCGCGGTGTCCGAGTACGCCCTGACGCGCTCGATGCTGGCGCCCAAGGTCGCCGTGGTGCCGGCCGAGAGCGTCCTGCACCCCGAGGCCCAGGACACGCTGGCGGCGTGGACGCGGGGCGGCACGGTGGTGCTGATGGGTCCGCCGGACGAGGAGCGGTACGCGCGCGGCCTGGCCGACGCCGGCATCCGTCCCGCGTTCGACGTCGACGGCGCGGACGCGTCCGTGCTCGTCTACGCGGCGGTGTTCCGAAGCGCCCAGCTGTACGCCATCGCGTCGGAGGGCGAGCAGGCCGTGACGGTGCGGGTCACGCCCAGGGGAAGCCGGGCGCTTTTCGAGCAGCGGCTGGCGCCGGGGCGCGCCGCGCTGGTGCTGGTGAGGCGGCGGGACGGACGTGTGCTGGCGTGCTATCCCGCCGCCTGAAGGGCTTCGCTAGGGCGAGCGGTGGTTCCCGGGTCGGGCGGCGCGAGTGCGAGCGGCGCGAAGACAGCGGACGTCACCGAGGCAGCCCTATCCGGCGCGGCGCCGCACGGTGATCACGGCCACCCCGTGCTTCGGCGGCGCGCCCGAGCCGATCGCGACGGCGCGCACGACCGCGCTGCCGTCGCCGACCGCCGTGACGACGCCGGCCGTGTCTACCGTCACGACGTTCAGGTTGGTGGAGAGCCACCGGTAGTGCGCCGTGGTGATGACGTTCCCGTCGGCATCGTAGGCCACCGCGACCAGCCGCTGCGAGGCGCCCACCTGGATCGTGATCGCCGCCGGCGCCACCTGCACCTCCGCGACGGCCGCGGGCTTCTGGGCCTGACAGACGCCGGCCATCGCCAGTAGCAGCATGGGCGTCAGCGCGAACACGTGATTGGTCTTCACCCTGTCATCCCCCATCTGGTAACCACTTCGGTACTTGCCGTCTGGCAACTGTTCCGAGAACTGCCTTCTCACCACTCGTTCCGTGTCTACTGCGCCGGAGTGATGGCGATCTGCGTCCACGCCTCGACCGGTCTCCCGTTCTTCTGCGCCGGATAGAACTTGTAGTCCTTTGCCGCGTTGAGCGCCGCCACGCTGAAGTCCGCGTCGCTCGAGGTCGCAATCGGCCGCACGTCGAGCACCACCCCCGCGTCGCTCACGCGCACCCAGAACGTCGGCGGCGTCGGCGGCGTGCCGGTCCCGTGCCACGGGAGCGTGGGTAGGGCCAGCTGCGCCGGCCGCGTGTCCCAGCAGGCGTGATTGGGGTTGTACCCCGGAGTCCGGCATTGGGCCGGCAGCGAGACAGCCCGGGCGCCGGCGCCTGTCTTGACCGCGACGGTCACGGACGTCCAGGCGTCCACGGGATGCCCCGCCTTCGTCGCCGGCTGGTACTCGGCCTGGCGCACCGCGGCCAACGCGAACGCATTGATGTCTTCGTGAGTGGAGGGTGTGCGGACGCGCACGTCCGACGCCTGACCCGTGCTGTCCACCCGCACGAAGAAACTCGGCGTCGTCGGCGGTGCTTCTCCGGGCTGCGGCACGTCCGTCACCGAGAGCGTTCCCTCCGCCCGCGCGGGCGTGTCGAAGCAGAGCCGATCGGGGTTGAATTCCGGCTGGGTGCACATCGCGGTGGCGACCTTGGCGCCAAGCGAGTCCACCAGCGGGAACCAGTTCTCCCGGCTGCCGGTGACGTCACCGTGGACCACTTTCGAGAGATCGTGCGTGTCGTACACGTCCACCGAAAGGCGCAGCGCCGAGCCCGCGGCGACCGCGCTGCCGATGACCATCTGGTTGGCGCCGAGGCCGTAAGCGAAGGCGGCGTTGTCGGTCAGCGGCGCCGTGGTCCGGCGCCTATCCGCCGTCCAGCGCCCGAGCAGGTCGCGCCCGTCCACTGTGGGGACGTGGTAGCGCTGGGTCACGGCGTCGGTCAGGAGCTGCGCGACGCTGCGCGCGAGGGACGAATCGGTCCCCGAGACGTCGAAGGGCAGGACCGCGAGGCGCGCGGCGTTGGAGTGGGCGCTCTCGGCCGCCGCGCCCGCGGAGCCGGAGGAGCGGGAGCCGAGGCCGCGCCACAGCAGCAGGCCACCCGCCACGACGACCACCGCTGCCGCGCCGAGGAGCGCGGGGCGCGGGAGGCGCAGGCCGGCCCGCGCCGGCGCGCCGGCCGCCGCGGACGCCGCGCACGAGCGGAGCGCGTCGGCCAGCTCGCCCGCCGTCTGGAAGCGGTCGCTCGGCTTCTTCTCAGTGCAGCGCGCCACCACCTTGGCCAGCTGCGCGCTGACCGTCGGCCGCTTCGTCCGGATCGCCGGCATCGCCTTCGTGAGATGCTGGATGATGATCCCCTGGGTCGACGGCCCGTCGAACGGGACCTCGCCGGCGAGCATCTCCCACAGCACCACGCCGAGGGAGTAGATGTCGCTCCGCGCGTCCACGTCGGGCGCGCCGCCCGCCTGCTCGGGGCTCATGTAGTGCGGCGAACCGATGATCACACCGGTGCCGGTAAGGCGCTCGCCGCTGCCGGCCGCCGCCTTCGCGATGCCGAAGTCCGCCACGAGCACCCGCTGCTTCGGACCTTGGAGCATCACGTTCTGCGGCTTGACGTCGCGGTGGACCAGCGCCTGCGCGTGCGCCTCCGCCAGCGCGTCGGCGATGTCGGTCCCGATGCGGATCACCTCGGCCTCGGGGAGCTGGCCCTCGCGCCGCAACTTCGCGTCGAGCGACTCGCCCTGCACCATCGGCATCCCGAAGTAGACGAGCCCCTGACCCTCGCCCACGAAGAAGATCGGCAGGATGTTGGGATGGTTGAGCTTCGCGGCCGATTCGGCTTCGCGGATGAAGCGCTGGACGCTCTGGCGGCTGCCGGTGAACTCGGGCCGCAGCACCTTCACGGCGATCTGGCGGGAGAGCTTCCGGTCGGCGATCGAGAAGACGTGGGCGAAGCCGCCCTCGCCGATCTCGTTCTCCACCAGGAAGTTCGCGCCCAGCGCCGTCTGGAGCTGCTTCGCCAGCGCGCTCTGCTCCAGGAGCTGTGTCGCCTCCTCGGCAGCCGCCATCATCGTCGCCGCCTCGGGGTTCGGCGTTCCACAGGCGGGGCAGACGGCGGCGGCAACGGGAATCTCCCGGCTGCACTTGACGCAGGTAGACATGGCTCAAGCCTAGTGCCGGAACCGGTGCCGCGCCAAGGGCCACCTTGCCTTGCGAGCGCCGGGGCTCCGCAGCGACTATTGAAGTGCAGTTGTTTTCCTCGGACCGCCGACTCGAGCCAGGAGCAGAGGAGCCAGCATGAGCTTCGATTACGAGCGTCAAGCGCGTCTGCGGGGGGATCGCCGCAGGTCCGCCGACCGCCGTTTCCGTGGCGAGCGCCGGTTGTCCGAGCGGCGCGTCGCGCAGGTTGGGGTGGCGGCGGAGCGCCGGTCTGGCGTGGACCGCCGGACGGGATCGGAACGGCGCGGCGGGTTGAACCGGCGCGTGCTGCCGGACCGGCGCTCCGCGAGTGGCCTACACCGCTAGCAGCCTCGCACAGACGCTGGGCCGAGCGCTCGCTGGGGCGAAGGCGAAGCTGGAGCAGGTCGGGCAACAGGTGGCGTGAGAGAAGGGGTGTAGGGTCTAGGGTGTAGGGTGTAGCGGAAGGTCGGACAGCCGGCTCACCAGGACACGAAGCATCCTGCCGATCTCATCGGTGGTCCTCGAAAGCTGCGAGGATTGCCTTGGGGTGATGAATCCCAGTCGCGCAGCGATCAACATCTCGGTCTCAAGCTCCTTGAGTGAGCCGTTGGCGATGGAGAGATAGCGAAGGTAGTCGCCGCGATGGGAGCGCCCGTAGCCCTCCGCAATGTTCGCAGGAATGGAGACGGCTGAGCGCTGCATCTGACTGGTCAGTCCGTATAACTCGCAGTTGGGAAACCGTCGGGTTATGCGGTAGGTCAAGACGACCAACTGCATCCCGGCTTGCCACACCTTGAGATCATGATAGCTGCGCAGTGCAGGCGGCACGACAGGAATCTCAAGGGGCCGGCGGAGCTGTGAGGGTCGTTTCTCTGCAACCGGAGGCGTTTGTCTGCGGGCTGGGTAGCAGTGTGGCAGACTCACGCGTCTTTCGACACCCTACACCCAACACCCTACACCCTACACCCTGCCGCCCCTACTCGAACATCCCCGCGATCCTCTCCAGCAGCCCCCGGCGACCTGGCTCCGGCGTCGCTCCTGACGTCCGCGCCGCCCGCTTCAACGCATTCCGGAACGTCGTCGCCGAGGCGTAGCGCCCCATCGGATCCATCGCGGCCGCCTTCTTCAGGACGTGTTCCAGCTGGACCGGCACGTCGTCGCGCACGTCCTTGAGCGCGGGGAGCTTCCCGCCCACCTGGCCGCGTATGACCGCTTCGGCGGTCCTGCCCTCCAGCGGCGGCTTGCCCAGGAGTGCGAAGTAGCCGACCAGCCCGAGGGAGAAAAGGTCGGTCCGCACGTCCACCTGGCCGCCGATCAGCTGCTCCGGCGCGGCGAACTGCGGGGTGCCGCTGCGCGACGTCGCTCCGCCCCACATCCGACCGCGGGGGAGCGCCAGGGCCAGGCCGAAATCGGTCACCCGCACGCGCCCGTCCGGTCCCAGGAGGAGGTTCTCCGGCTTGATGTCGCGGTGGATCAGCCGCCGCTCGTGCGAGTGCTCGAGCGCGGCGAGGGTGTCGTCGAGGATCCCCACGGTGCTCTCGGGGTCCAGCGGGCCCAGCTCTTCGACGAGCTGCCCCACGTTGTCCCCCTTGATCAGCTCCATCGTGTACCAGAACAGGCCGTAGCGCTCGTCGATGTCGTAGATGCTGACGATGTTCGGGTGCTGCAGGCTCGCGGCGAGCTGCGCCTCGCGCCGGAACCGCTCGACCACCGCGGGATCGGCGGTGAGCGCGGGGTCGAGCACCTTGAGCGCGACCTCGCGCTCGAGCCGGAGGTCCCGGACGCGGTAGACGCTGCCGAAGCTGCCGGCGCCGACCTCGCCGAGCAGCTCGTAGTCGTCGCCCAGCGCCCGCCGGAGCCGCCGCTCCCACAGCTCGGAGCCCGGCGCGATCTGCACGGGTGGCGGGCCGGACTCCGTGCCGGCGAAGTCGCTGGTGTCGGCCAGGAGGTCGCCCAGCATCTCGCCGGCCGTCAGGTAGCGGGAAGCGCCCTCGCGGCTCAACGCCCGGAGCAGCACCCGTTCCACCGCGGCAGGGCAGGTGGGGCGGATCTCGCGCGGTGGCCGCACCGGCTCCCCGGGCGCGATGCCCGTCACGGCGTAGTAGAGCACGGCGCCCGCGGTGTAGACGTCGGCCCCGGGGTCTCCCCGCTCCCCGCCGCGGACCTCGGGGGCGAGGAAGGGGAAGTTGGCCGGCGGGTCGGGGATGGCGACGGCGGGGAGGACGCTCCGGGCGTAGCGCAGGTCGGTGATGACCGCGCGGCCTGCGACGTCGAGCATCAGGGTCGAGGGGAGGATGCGACGCACCACTTCGCCGCGCACGTGGGCGTGCTCGAGCCCGTCGAGCAGGTCGCGTGCGATCCCCATCACCGAGGGAATGGGGCGCGGGCCGCGCTCGCACGCTTCCTCGAGGCTCTCCCCCTCGATCCAGTTCCCCGTGCGCCACGCCAGGTCGCCCAGGACGCCGGCCGCGTAGGCGTGGCGGATGGATGGGTGGTCGAGGGAGGCCACGACTTCCGCTTCCTTCAGGAACCACGCGCGGCCCGGGGCCTTGGGGTCCACGTGCACCCGCAGCGCCACCCGGCGCTTGAGGACGGGATCGCGGGCGAGGAACAGCAGACGCTCGTCGGACCGGGCGACCAGCCGCTCGATCTCGAAGAGCCCCTTGAACTTGGCGACGTAGGCGGCGATGTCATCCATGCGCGACCAAAGCTAACCGGGCGCGGCGGGCGGCAGGAAGCGATCCGCCGGCTTCTTGACAGGATCGTGACCGAGTACCACTGTATTAGTACAGCGATACAGTAGCATCGCGGGGGACGGAGGCGCATGGAGTTGCGGGATTTCCGGTACGCGTTGCGCTCGCTCAGGAAGAGCCCTGGCTTCGTCGCCGTGGCGGTGCTCTCGCTCGGCCTCGGCCTGGGGCTGGTGACGACGATGTTCGCGCTGCTGGACGCGGTGAAGAACCCGTACGTGCCCTACCGCGATCCGGAGCGGCTCTACCAGGTCTCGTGGCGATGGCATCCCCGGCTTCGGATTGACGCGTCCGACGTGTTCGCCCAGGTGCGCGACCGGACGCATTCCTTCGAGGCGGTCCTCCCGGTCGTGGGATTCCTGCGTGCGACGCTCGATGAGGGTGGCCAGCAACGAGAGGTCAACGCGGCGCAGGTCCCGGGGCGGTTCTTCCCGGTGCTCGGGGTGCGGCCGCGACTGGGGCGGACGCTGACGGACGCGGACGACGGGCGCACCGTGGCGGTCGTAAGCGACGAGCTGTGGCGACGGGTCTTCCCGGGGCGGCGGTCCCTGCAGGGAGCGTCCATCACTATGGCCCAGCTGTCCTACGCCGTCGTCGGCGTGATGCCGCGGGGGATGTCGTTCCCATTCTACGCGAGCGTCTGGGTCCCGATGTCGGACGAGGCGGCGCGCACGGGCACCGGCCTCCGCAACTTCAGCGCCCTCGTCAAGCTCAAGCCGGGCGTATCGCGGGCGCAGGCGGACACCGATCTGGCGGCGCTCGCGCGCCAGCTCACGGTGCGCTACCACGCGGCGGGCGCGCCGTTCTACCTCGTGCTCCTCTCGGTCCCCGACGATCCGATGCACCTCGCCGACGTGCACTACGCAATGCTGGGGGCGTCGCTCGCGGTGCTCCTGATCGCGTGCGCGAACCTCGCGAACCTGATGCTGGCCCGCGGCCTCGCCAAGCGGCGCGACATCGCGCTGCGCCTGGCGGTCGGGGCGGACCGATCGGCCGTCGTGTGGCAGATGTTTGCGGAAGGCGCAGTCCTCGCGGTCGCGGGCGCCGCTCTGGGTGCGGTCCTCAGCCTCTGGGGCGCCGCTTTCCTCGCGAACCGGGTGCCGCAGGAGGTCTGGTTCATCGGGATCGTGCGGCCGCAGCTGAGCTGGCGTGTCTTCGCCCTGTCCGCGCTGGCGGCGGCCGGTGCCGCGGCCGTCTTCGGGCTCGTGCCAGCGATCCGGGTCGCGAACGCAGTGGGCCTCGACGAGCCCCTGAAGGACGGCGCCGGGACCACGGGCCGCGTCCGCCACCGCTACAGCGCGCTGGCCATCGCCGAGGTCGCGCTGGCGCTCGCGCTCCTCATGGGTGCCGGCCTGCTCCTCCGGGAAGTGCACCGGCTCGCTAACTACGACTACAACTTCCCTGCGCGCCGGGAGCTGCAGGCCTGGGTATGGGACCGCGGCCTGGACTCCGCCAACGCGCAGGAGCGGCTCCGCTTCCAGTTGTCGGTTGCCGCCGCGGTCAAGAGCGTCAACGGGGTGGAAGACGTGGCGGCGGCCAGCTTCGCGCTGGCTCCGGGCGGGGCCCTCACGGCGGAGCTGACCGGCGATTCGACCCGCGTCCTGAGCATCCAGGTGTACTCGGTCGTGACGCCGGGCTACCTGCGGGTTCTGGGGCTGCCCGTCCTCGAGGGCCGCGACTTCGCCGACGGCGACCTCGCCGGGGACGGCGCCGTCATCCTGAACGCGGCAGCCGCGGCCCAGCTCTATCCGCGGCAGGAGGCCGTGGGCCGCATGCTGAAGCTCGGCGGGCCGGCCAAGCAGGCCCCGTGGGTTCGCATCGTGGGCGTCTGTCGCACCGCGATGTTGCTCCTGGATGCCGGCGATCTGACCAGTGGGCGAGGGATTCCTGCGGTGTACGTCGTGCGCACGGCAAGCGTTGGCGCGGGGACGCGTCTCGTCGTGCGGACGGCCGGGGAGCCCGCGAAGCTGGAGGTCGCCGTCAGCAGCAGGCTGCGCGCGTTCGTGCCGCAGGGCGGGTACTCGGTGACGCCGTATCTCGACAATCTCGATGCGGAGATGAGATCCCGCGTGTTCCTGGCGCAGCTCTTCTCGTCCATCGGGGCCTTCGCGCTGGTCCTCGCCGCCGTCGGCGTCTACGGCGTCCTGGCCTACGCGGTGAATCGGCGCCTGCGCGAGTTCGCGGTCCGCGTCGCGCTCGGCGCCCAGCGCACAGATCTTCTCAAGACCGTCCTGCATGACGGGCTCGTCATGACGCTGGCCGGCACCGGCCTCGGCGCGTTCGTCGCGCTGTGGTCCTCCTACCTGTTGCAGAACTTCCTGGTGGACATCCGTCCCACCGACCCGGTGACGCTCGTCCTGGCCGAGGCCGTTCTCATCGCTGTCACGATCGTCGCCTGCCTCGCCCCCGCCTTCCGCGCCATGCGCGCCGACCCGATCGAGATCCTGCGGGCCACTTAACGGGTGCCAGGTGTCTGGTGCCGGGGACCAGGGGGAAATAGGAGGCGTCGCGCGGGGTATGCCTCACTGTTCGATTCTGGGACGTGCCGTCCCGCAGCCGGTCACCCCGACACCCGACACCTGACACCTGACACTCCCCAACGTCATAATCCGTAGTGCGTTAGCATGACACGACGTCCGGTCCGCTCCTTGCCCATCCACTGATACGTGGACATCGCCCGTAAACCGCCCAACCGGAAGAGGAAGCGCATCATCTATGCGCTGGTCGGCCTCGCCGCCGTCGTGCTGGTCACCGTGGCGCTCAGCAGGTTGTCGCCCGCGGCGCCCTCCGTCGAGCTGTCCACGCTCGTGATCGACTCGGTGCGGCGCGGGCCGATGGTCATTGAGGTCCGCGGCCCGGGCAAGCTGACGCCGGAATCGCCGCTGTACATCTCGGCCGTGACGAGTGGCCGCGTGGACCGCGTCTTCCTGCGCCCCGGCGCGAAGGTAGAGAAGGGGACGCCGCTGATCGAGATGAGCAATCCCGACGTGGAGCTGCAGCTCCTCTCGGCCGACCAGGCGGTCTCGGCGGCGGAGGGGCAGCTCGTCACGCTGCGCTCGTCACTGGAGACGCAGCGGCTCAGCGAGGAGGCAGTGGTCGCGCAGGCGACGGCGGATTTCCGCGACGCCCAGCGCAACGCGGTGGCAGCCGAGAGCCTGGCGCAGCGCAACCTCATCGCCTCCTTCGACCTCACCAAGGCCCGTGACCAGGTCGAGAATCAGCGCAGCCGCCTCAGCATCGAGCAGCGGCGCCTGGCCGTGATGAGCAGCACGGTGGACTCCCAGATCGCGCTCCAGCAGGACCAGGTGCAGCGCCTGCGCGCGATCGCGCAGTTCCAGCGGAACCGCGTCGCCTCGATGACGGTGACCGCGGGCGCCGCCGGCACGCTGCAGGACCTGCAGCTCGAGGTGGGGCAGTGGGTGCAGGCGGGCCAGCAGCTGGCGCAGATCGTCCAGCCCGGCCACCTCAAGGCGGTCCTCCAGATTCCCGAGACGCAGGCGGCCGATGTCTCCTCGGGCCAGACGGCCAGCGTGGACACGCGCAACGGCATCGTCCGGGGTCGCGTCGTGCGGATGGATCCGCAGGCAACCAACGGGACGGTGTCGGTGGACATCGGGATCGAGGATTCGCTGCCGCCGGGCGCGCGGCCGGACCTCAGCGTCGAGGGGACGATCGAGATCGAGCGGCTGGCCAACGTGCTGCACGTCGGGCGGCCCGCCTACGGCCAGGCGAACAGCCCGGTCGGCCTGTTCAAGCTGGTGGAGGGAGGGCATTACGCCGTGCGCGTGACCGTACAGCTGGGTCGCGCATCTGTCAGTGATGTCGAGGTCGTGTCGGGACTCAAGGAAGGCGACAAGGTGATCCTGTCGGACATGTCGCGCTGGGACACGGTGGATCGGGTGAAGCTCAACTGACCAACCACAGGGATCGACGATGACCGCACCGAACGGGGAGACGATGATCAAGCTCGAGGGCCTGAAGAAGGTCTTCTACACCGACGAGGTGGAGACGCACGCCCTCGAGGACGTGCACCTGGAGATCAAGAAGGGCGAATACCTCGCCGTGGCCGGTCCGTCGGGGTGCGGGAAGACCACGCTGCTCTCGATCCTCGGGCTACTCGACTCGCCGAGCGAGGGCACCTATCTGCTCGGCGGCGAGCACGTCGCGGACCTCACCGCGTCGCAGCGGGCGAAGATCCGGAACAGGCAGATCGGCTTCATCTTCCAGGCGTTCAACCTGATCGGCGACCTCACGGTGGCGGAGAACGTGGAGCTGCCGCTCACCTACCGCGGGATGCCGTCCGCGGAGCGCGCCAAGCGGGTGCAGGAGGCGCTGGAGAAGGTCGGGATGAGCCACCGGATGAAGCACTACCCCTCGCAGCTCTCCGGCGGCCAGCAGCAGCGCGTCGCGGTCGCGCGCGCGGTGGTGGGCGACCCGCTGATCCTGCTGGCCGACGAGCCGACGGGGAACCTCGACTCCAAGAACGGCGAGCAGGTGATGGAGCTGCTGCGCGACCTGCACCGCGCCGGCGCGACGCTCTGCATGGTGACGCACGACCCGCGCTACGCGCGGCACGCGGACCGCAGCATCCATCTGTTCGACGGGAGAATTGTCGAAGAGAACGTCGCGGTGGTGTGAAAGCGGGGTGCCAGGTGTCGGGTGTCGGGGGACTGAGCGTCGATCCGGTCACCTCGCGCATCCTACGTCTCGGATCCGACACCTGACACCCGACACCCGGCTCTCCCATGGACTCGATCCTGCAGGACCTCCGGTACGCGGTGCGCGGGCTCATGCGGAGCCCGGGCTTCACCCTGGCCGTCATCGCCACGCTCGCCCTCGGCATCGGCGCCAACACGACCATGTTCAGCGTGATCGACACCACGCTCCTCCGGCCGCCGGCGCATGTCGAAGATCCGTCCCGCGTGGCGCGTCTCTACTTCCGCATCAACATGATGGGCGAAGACCGGGTGAACCCGAGCACGGCCTTTCCCGCGCTCGAGGCACTGGGTGGCGCGCACGCCTTCTCCGCGGTGGCAGGCTTCACCGACGGCCAAGTCAGCGCGGGGCTCGGGGCCGATGCGCGCCCGCTCCACGTGCGGGCGGTGACGTCGTCCTACTTCCCCCTGCTCGGCGCGCGGCCGGCGCTGGGCCGCTTCTTCGACTCGACCGAGGACCGGCTCGGCGGCACGCCCGCCGTCGTCGTGAGCCACACCTACTGGATGCGGCAGATGGGTGGCGCCCCGGACGTGCTGCACCGGACCCTCGCCATCGGCCCCTTCGTGTACAGCGTGATCGGCGTCGCGCCCGACGGCTTCACGGGGGCCGAGCTGGACGAGCCCGATCTCTGGCTCCCGATCCGGCAGGCGGCGCCCGTCTTGGGCAGCGCGGAGGCGCTGTCGAGCTGGAACTGGATCTGGGTGCAGGCCATTGCCCGCCTCGCCCCGGGCGCCACGCGGGAAGGGGCGGCGGCCGAAGCCCAGGTGGTGTACGACCGCGCGCAGGCCGCGAGCGGCGGGGGCGCGTTCTTCGCGGGGCCGCGCCCGGCGCCGGGCCCGGGCGGCGGGCAGGGCCCGCATCAGTCCGGCCCCGTCCAGCGCGTGGCGCCCCCCCGGCCGCAGACCGTCGTGCTCCTGGGCCCGATCCAGGCGGCGCGGGGCCCGGAGATGTCGAGTGACGCCAAGGTGGCACTGTGGGTCGGGCTCGTGGCGCTCGCCGTCCTCCTCGTGGCGTGCGCCAACGTGGGCAACCTCCTCCTCGCGCGCGGCCTCAGGCGTCGTACGGAGCTGGCGGTCCGGGCAGGACTCGGTGCCGGGCGCGCTCTCCTGGTTCGGCAGCTGCTGGTCGAGAGCTTCGTGCTCGCGCTGGCCGGCGGCGTCGCCGGGCTGCTGGTTGCAGTGTGGGGCGGCGCGGCCGTGCGGACGTACCTGATTCCGCGCGTGGCGCCTGGCGCGAGCCTCTTCGACCCGCGGGTGCTCGCTTTCACGCTGGTCGTGGCGCTGGTGACGGGGATGCTCGCCGGGATCGCACCGGCTTGGCAGGCGAGCCGGACCGACATCGCGGCGGCGCTGCGCTCCAGCGGGCGGGATCTCGGAGCTGCACGCGGGCGCCTCCGTTCCGTCCTCCTCGCGATGCAGGTGGCCCTGACCCTGGTGCTTCTCGTGGGCGCGGGGCTCTTCGTGCGGAGCCTCCGCCACGCGCAGACGCTCGACTACGGTCTCGACCTCAACCACCTGCTCCTCGCCGGCGTGCAACAGCGTGGCGCGAACGTCTCCGTCTCCCGCCAGTCCATGGCCCCGTCGCCCGAGGGGCCGGTGGACGCGCAAAGCGCGCAGTACCTGCGGATGCGCGAGCGGATCGCGGCGAACCCGGCGGTCGCGAGCGCGGACGCGATGGCGGGAACGCCGTACCAGTCGGCGATGATCATCTCCATTCGGGTGTCCGGCCGCGACACGCTCCCACGCATCGCGGGCGGGGGCCCGTTCCTGATGGTCGTGACCCCCACCTATTTCGGCACCGTCGGCACGGGGATCCTCGCGGGTCGCGGCTTCGCCGACACAGACGTGAAGGGCTCGATGCCGGTGGCGGTCGTGGGGCAGTCCTTCGCGCGCTTCGCCTGGCCGGACCGCGATCCGATCGGGCAGTGCATCATCATGGGCGCGGGCGGCCCGTCCACCTGCATCCAGGTGGTCGGCGTGGCTTCCGACGTGCGCAACTTGTCGGTGACCCGCCCGACGACGATGACGTGGTACCTGGCCTTCGAGCAGCACCTGGTGGATATGCCACTCGATGGCCTGGTGATCCGCGCGCGCGGGCCGGCGGACAAGGTCGAGGGCCAGGTGCAGCACGCCCTCCAGGTGTCGGAATCCGACTTGCCGTACGTGCGGGTCCAGACGCTCGGCGAGCGGATCGCGCCGCAGTGGCGGTCGTGGCGGCTGGGGGCGACGATGCTTTCGGTCTTCGGCCTCCTCGCTCTCGTGATCGCATCGCTCGGGCTCTATGGCGTGACGGCCTACGGGGTCACGCAGCGCACGCAGGAGATCGGCGTGCGGATCGCGCTGGGCGCCGGCCGGCGCGACGTGGTGGGCCTCGCCGTGGCGCAGGCGCTCCGGGCCACCGGCATCGGCGCGCTCGTCGGCGTGCTGCTCGCGTTCGCGCTGGGCCGCGCCGTCTCCTCGCTCCTCTTCGGCATCAAGCCGGCCGACCCGGCCTCCGTGCTGGGCGCCATCGTGGTGCTGCTCGCGGTCGCCGCGCTGGCCGCGTATCTCCCGGCCCGCCGCGCTGCGGCCATAGACCCGATGGAAGCGCTGCGGTATGAATAGGTGTCAGGTGTCTGGTGTCGGGTGTCAGGGACGACGGGTTCAGGAGGCAAGCCGTCCGCGGCCGACCACCCGGCACCCGGCACCCGACACCCGACACCCCACACCCGGTTTGTCATGATCTCCCTGCGCAGCCTCGAGAAGTCCTACGACACCGGCGGCACCAAGACGTACGTGCTTCGCCAGATCGATTTCGACGTCGCGCCGGGTGAGTTCGTCACGATCATGGGCCCCTCCGGGGCGGGGAAGTCCACGCTCCTCGCGATCCTGGGGATGCTCGATGGGCAGTGGACCGGGGAGTACCACTTCCTCGACCAGCCGGTGCACAAGCTCTCGGTGAAGCAGCGCAACGAGCTGCACAAGGCGAACATCGGCTTCGTGTTCCAGCAATACCATCTGATTGACGGGCTCACGGTCGAAGAGAACCTCGACATCCCGCTCTCGTACCGGAACGTGAAGAAGTCGGAGCGGCAGGCCATCGTTGCCGACAGCCTCGACCGCTTCCAGATCGTGGCCAAGAAGAAGCTCTTCCCCAATCAGCTCTCGGGCGGGCAGCAGCAGCTCGTGGCGGTCGCGCGGGCGATTGTGGCGAGCCCCAAGCTCCTCCTGGCGGACGAGCCGACCGGCAACCTGCACTCGAGCCAGGGCAAGGAGATCATGGAGCTGTTCAAGACGCTCAATGCCCAGGGCACGACGATCATCCAGGTCACGCACTCGGAAGTGAACGCCGCATACGGGAACCGGGTGGTGAACCTGTTGGATGGCTGGATCGTGAAATGATGGGCGACCTCCGGTACGCCCTGCGGATGCTGCGGAAGAACCCGGGGCTGACGCTGGTCGCGGTGCTGTCTCTGGCCCTCGGCATCGGCGCCAACACCACCATCTTCTCGTGGATGGACGGGCTGGTGCTCCACCCCCTTCCTCTGGTGAAGGACCCCGGTCGTTTGGTGTTCCTGAAGACGCTTCGCCCCGGCGGTGCCGAATGGTCGGCCTCCTATCCGGACTTCCTGGATTGGCGTGCCCAAGCGCGCTCGGTCAGCGACCTGAGCGTTGCCGGGATGGACCAATTCGGTGTGAAGACCAGCGGACAGGCAGAGCGGGCGTGGGGGGTGTACGCATCGGCCGACTACTTCAACCTCCTGGGCGTGCACCCCCTCATGGGGCGCCTGTTCCGTCCCGACGAGGCGAGCATGCCGGGCAGCGCGCCGGTCGCGGTCATCGGCTACGATTTCTGGCGGCGGAACTTCGCGGGCGACACGGGCATCCTCGGCCGGCACCTGCTCCTCAACGGACACGACCTCGTGGTGGTGGGCGTGCTGCCGCCCAAGTTCGGCGGCACCATCGTCGGACTTGCCTTCGATGTCTGGGTCCCGATCACGATGGAGCCGCTGCTCTCGGCCGGGGGCAGTTCCCTCGACCAGCGCGGCCGCCATTGGCTCAATGCCATCGCGCGCCTCAAGCCCGGCGTGACGGTCGCCGAGGCGCGCGCCGACATCGCACTCGTCCAGCGGCGTCTCGCCGCGACCTACGACGACGATCGCTCAACGACCGCCCTGGTGGCTCCACTCGCCTCCGCCGGGCTCCAGGCCTGGCTCCGGCCGCTGTTCATTGCATTGCTCGGGATTACCGGCGTGGTGCTCCTGGTGGCCTGCGCCAACGTGGCCAACCTCCTCCTCGCGCGCGCCACGGCGCGGCAGAAGGAGATCGCCGTGCGCCTCGCGCTCGGCGCGGGACGGTGGCAGCTGGTGCGCCAGCTGCTGATCGAGAGCACGCTCCTCGCCGGGCTCGGTGGCGCGGTGGGCCTGTTCATCGCCTTGTGGGGACGGGAGCTGTTCGCGGCGTTCGTCCCACCCGCGCCGTTCCCGATCGAGCTGCAATTCGGCGTCAACGGCCGCGTGGTAGGCTTCGCGATCGTCGCGACGGGCCTGGCCGCGCTGCTGTTCGGTTCGGCACCCGCATTCCGCGCCTCGCGCCCCGACCTGGTCCCGGCCCTCAAGGACGACACGGGCCAGCGGGGTGTGAGCCGGTCGCGGCTCCGGAGCACTCTGGTGGTCACCCAGCTCGCGCTCTCCGTGGTCGCGCTGGTGGCGGCCGGGCTCTTTCTCAGGAGCCTGGGCCGGTCGAAGGCCGTGGACCGTGGCTTCGGCGATCCCCGGCACGTGCTGGTCGTGAGCACCGATCTGTTCGCCGCCGGCTACCAGCGCGCGGCGGGGACCGCCTTCGTCAACAGGCTCCTCGATCGCGTCTCCGGCATGCCGGGCGTCCGCTCGGCGAGCGTCTCGATGTTCGTCCCGCTCGGCTTCTCCGACCAGGACTACGGGGGTGTCACGGTCGAGGCCTACCAGCCGCACCCGAACGAGGACATGTCGCTGAGGTACTCGGCCGTGGGGCCCGACTACTTCGCGACGATGGAGACGCCGATCGTGCGCGGTCGGCCGATCACGGCGGCCGACCGCGACAGCTCGCTTCAGGTCACCGTGGTCAACGAGGCTTTCGTGCGGCGCTTCTGGCGCGGCCTCGACCCGATCGGGCGGCGGATCCGGATGGGCGGCCCGGGGTGGATCACCGTCGTGGGGGTCGCGAAGGACGGGAAGTACGACGCGCTCGACGAGCCGCCCGTGCCGTTCATCTACCGGCCGTTCGCGCAGTTCTACACGTTCAGGCTGAACCTCATCGCGCGCACCGCGGGCGATCCCAAGGCCCTGACCGAGCCGCTGCGGCAAGAGTTCGCGTCGCTCGATCCGAACGTGCCCTTCCTCGAACCGCGCACCCTCGAGGAGCACATCGGCGCCTCGGTGTTCATCCAGCGGACCGGCGCCACGCTGCTCGGCGGATTCGGCGCGCTGGCGCTCCTGATGGCGGCAGTCGGCATCTACGGCGTGATGGCCTACGTGGTCAGCCAGCGGACCCGCGAGATGGGGATCCGCCTCGCGCTGGGCGCCGCGCGGCGCGACATCGTAGGGCTCGTCGTGGGCCAGGCCTCCGGGCTCATAGGCGTGGGCCTCGCTATCGGCGCGGTGGCCGCGTTGGGAGTCGGCGTGCTGCTCCAGAGCCAGCTGCTCGGCGTCAGAGCGTACGACGTGCCGACGTTCGCCTCGATCCTGGCGCTCCTCGCCGCCCTGGCGCTCCTCGCGAGCTGGCTGCCGGCGCGCAGGGCGGCGCGAGTGGACCCGGTCGTGGCGCTGAAGTACGAGTAGGACGGGACGGAGAATGGACTCGGTTTTTCAGGACATCCGTTACGCGATCCGGGCGCTTCGAAAGGCTCCCGGCCTGGCCTTGCTGGCCGTCCTCTGCATGGGTCTCGGCATCGGGTCGGTCACCTCCATGTTCAGCACCGCCGAGGCGTTCACCTTCCGGCCGCTGCCGCAGGTGCACGATCCGGCGCGGCTGATGCACGTGTGGGAGACCGTGGCCACCGCTCCGCGGCGCAACGACGGGATGAGCCCCGCGGCGCTCCAGGAGGCGAATCGCCTCTCCGTGTTCAGCGGCGTGCTCGGGGTGCGCTGGTGGATCGCGAACATCACCGGCGTGGACCTGCCGGAGCAGGTGCGGGGCGCGCGCATGACGGTCAATGCGCTGCGGGTACTCGAGCGTGCGCCGATCCTCGGCCGGGACTTCACCGAAGCGGACAACGCGCCCGGCGCGGACCATGTCGTACTGCTGGGTTACGGCCTCTGGCAGCGGCGGTTCGGCGGCGATAGCGGAATCGTCGGGCGCACGGTGTGGGTCAACGGCGAGGGCTACCGGGTCGCCGGCGTGATGCCGCCCGACTTCGCAATGCCCGTGGGCGTGCAACTCTGGGCTCCCCTGGCCCCTTCGGCGGACGAATGGGCGGATCGGGCGCACCGCAGCATGTTCGCCCTGGCGCGTCTGGCTCCGGGCGTCGGCGAGCGCGAGGCCGAGGCGGCGGCGACGGCCTTGGGCTCACGCCTCGCCTCGACCTACCCGGCGGCCAGCGCCGGGTGGATGATGCAGGCCGAGCCGGCGGAGTCGTTCTTCGGCGCCGGGCCGCGCCCGTTCATGATCGTCCTGCTGGCGGCCGGCGCCTTCGTCCTGCTGATCGCGTGCGCCAACGTGGCCAACCTCCTGCTGGCGCGCGCTACGGGACGGCGCCGGGAGCTGGCGGTGCGGATCGCGCTCGGTGCGCCGCGCGGCCGCATCGTGCGCGAGCAGCTCGCGGAGAGCCTGCTCATCGCGCTGGCCGGCGGTGCCCTCGGCGTTCTCTACACGCTCTGGGGGCTTGACTCGCTGGCGAGGAGTGTGCCGATCGAGGTGCGCGCGTTCATTCCGGGATTCGGCGAGCTCCACCTCGATCCGCGGGCCCTCGCGGTCGCCGTCGCGGCGGCGTTGCTCTCGGGCATCCTGTTCGGCCTCGCGCCGGCCTTCACCGCGGCCCGCGTGGACGTGCAGGGATCGCTCAAGGAGGGCGCGCGCGGCGAAGTCGGCGGTGGCCATGGCGGGCGATTGCGTGCCAGCCTGGTCGTAGCGGAGGTGGCGCTGGCGCTCCTGCTCCTGGTGGGTGCCACTCAGACCCTCGACACCTTCCGCCGCCTGGCGCTGACCGACCCCGGCTTCCGCAGCAGCGGCGTGCTCACTCTCGCGGTGACGCTGCCGGCCGCCGACTACCCGAAGGACAGCGCGGTCGTCCAGTTCTATCAGAACCTCGAGGACCGGATCGCGGCGCTGCCCGGCGTCGAGCGCGTCGGCTCGACCACGATCCTGCCACTGTCGTGGAACGAGAATCGCTGGGGCATCGAGGTCGAAGGCCGGCCGCTCCGCCGCCGTGAGGACGCGCCGTTGGTCGGGGTCCGCCAGGTGTCTCCCGCCTACCTCGAGACGCTGCGCGTGCCGCTCGTGAGCGGCCGTCTGGTCACCCCGGGCGACCGGGTGGACACGCGGCCCGTCGCGGTCGTGAGCGAGGCGGCGGCTCGGATGCTCTGGTCCGGGGAGG
The DNA here is from genome assembly GCA_049513575.1 of Gemmatimonadales bacterium. Lineage (GTDB taxonomy): Bacteria > Gemmatimonadota > Gemmatimonadetes > Gemmatimonadales > JACORV01 > Fen-1245. Next base: position 26,500 of record JBEKVZ010000001.1, on the reverse strand, counting down.
ACGCGGTCGGGAAGCGGTTCCGGCCCGATACGGGGCAGTGGATCGAGGTCGTGGGCGTCGTGCGCAATGTGCGCGCGAACCCGCTCACGGGCGGCGAAGTGAACGCCGTCGCGTACCTCTCTGCGCTGCAGCGCCCGGCGCGGACGCTGACGTTCGTCGTCGCCGGCCCAGGCGACCCGAATGCGCTCGTGCAGCCGATCCAGCACGCCATCAACTCGCTCGATTCGCGACTGGCGGCGGGGGACGTGAGTCCAATGCCGCGCGTCATTCTCTCGACGCTCTCGCCGCAGAGCGCGACCGCTCAGACGCTCGCGGTGTCGGCGCTGGTCGCGCTGATCATGGCGTGCGTCGGCATCTACGGCGTGATGGCGTACTCGGTCTCGCAGCGCACGCAGGAAATCGGCGTCCGCGTCGCCCTCGGCGCCACCTCGGCCGGCGTGCTGCGGCTCGTGCTGGGGGGCGCCCTGAAGCTCGCGGGGATCGGGATTGCGATCGGCCTGGTGGGCGCGGTGGCGATGGGCCGCGGGCTCCAGGCCATCCTGGTGGGGTCGAAGGCCACGGACCCGGTCGTGTTGTCGCTCGTCGCCGTCGTGCTCGCCGTGGTCACCGTGGGAGCGAGCGTCGTCCCGGCCCGCCGGGCCGCACGGGTGGATCCGATGACGGCGCTGCGGGCGGAATGAACGGCGGTGTCGGGTGCCGGGTGACAGGTGTCGGGGGTGGGTGCGCCCCTGACACCCAACACCTGACACCTGACACCTGCCTCTCGGGAGCTGGATGCGATGGATAGCCTAGTCCAGGACCTCCGCTACGCCGGTCGGGCGCTCCTCAAGAGCCCGACCCATTCCACGCTCGCTGTGCTCACCCTCGCCCTCGGCATCGGGATCAGCGTCGCCATCTTCTCGGTCGTGGACAACGTGCTTCTGCGGCCGCTGCCGTTCGCCGACTCGCGGCGCCTCGTCGCCATCTGCGAGACGCACCCCTCGGTGGCAGGATTCTGCATCGGCTCGCCGCCCGACGTTGAGGACTTCGCGGCGCGCAGCCGCACGCTCTCGTCCATCGGCCTCGGCAGGGACTGGCCGTTCACCGCGCGCCACGGAGCGGCGTCCGAGGGGGTGAATGGCGGCCTCGCGACGCCCGGCCTGTTCCGCACCCTGCAGATCGCGCCGGCGCTCGGCCGCTTCTTCCACTCCGAGGACATGGGCCCCGGCGCCGCGCGCGTGACCGTGTTGAGCGACGCGCTGTGGCGTTCGTGGTACGGTGCGGACCCCGCCGTCATCGGTCGTTCGCTCGTGCTCGATGGCCAGAGCTACCAGATCGTCGGCGTCATGCGCCCCGGCGACGAGGCTCCGCAGCTGGAGGAGGCGCGGCTCTGGGTCCCGCTCCCCTTCAATCCCAAGGACGAGGAGAACCGGAGGTGGCGCGGCTTCCAGGTGATCGGCCGGCTGGCCGCGGGCGCGACGCCGGCATCTGCGGCCGCGGAGCTGGGCGCGATCCAGCGCGACCTCGGGCTCCGGTATCCGCAGACCAACCGCGACTGGGGCGTGCGGGTCGAGCCGCTCCTGGACCAGATGGTGGGCCCGGTGCGTCCGACGCTGCTGGTCTTCCTCGGCGCCGTCGCGATCCTCCTGCTGGTGGCCACGGCCAACGTCGCGAATCTGCTGGTGGCGCGGGGCGCCTCGCGCGAACGGGAGTTCGCCCTGCGCTCCGCTCTGGGCGCGGGCCCCGGGCGGCTGTTCCGCCTGATCGCCGCGGAGAGCCTGGTGATGGCGCTGGTGGGCGGCGCGGCCGGCCTGCTCGTGGCGCGGTGGGCGATGGACATCCTGCTCCCGCTGATCCCCGGCGGTGTGCCGCGACTCGGGAGCGTGGCCCTCGACGCACGGGTGCTCGGGTTCGCGCTCCTGCTTACGGCGGCGTCCGGCGTCGTCGCGGGCCTCGCGCCGGCGGCGCGCGCGGCGCGCCTCGACCTGGCCGCCGCGATCAAGGAAGGCCATCAGCCGATGGCGTGGCGCCGGGCGCTCGGCCTCAGGGGCGGCCTGGTCATCGCCGAGGTCGCGATGGCGTTCGTGCTGGCGACGGGCGCGGGCCTGCTGGCGCGCAGCTTCGCCTCGCTGCTGCGCTGGCAGCCTGGATTCGACCAGACGCACCTGCTGACCTTCTGGACCTTGGCCTCCGACGGCAAGTACCGCGACCATCCGAGCGTCACGGCGGTGTTCGAGCGCATCGGCGCGGAGCTCAAGACGATTCCCGGCGTCACCTCGGTCGGCACGGCGTCGAGCGGGCCGCTGTTCGGCGGAACGGAGACGGACGAGTTCGTCCTCGAGGGCTCCGAGGCCGCGGCCGGTCGCGAGCCCGTCGTGGCGCGGTGGTACGACATGGACCCCGGCTACTTCCCGACCCTCGGCGTGGCGCTGAAGCGTGGCCGGTTGTTCACCGACGCGGACCGGGAGGGCGCGCCGTATGTGGCCATCATCAACGAGGCGATGGCGCGCCGCTACTTCAACGGCGTGGACCCCGTCGGCCGGCGCCTGCGGAGCAAGAACGCCACGATGCCAATGGAGATCGTGGGCGTCGTGGCGGACATCCCGCCCTTCCTGCCGGGGACGCCGGCGCAGCCCGAGGTCTACTGGCCCTACGCGCAGTCGCCGCGCTGGGCCAGCTTCTTCGTGCTGCGGACCAGCGGGGATCCGTCCGCGCTCGCGAAAGTCGCCGAGGCCAGGCTCAAGAGCGTGGACCCGGACATGGAGGCGAGCGGGATCGCCACGCTCGAGGACCGCGTGGGCCGGCAGCTCAGGCGGCCGCGGTTCAACCTGCTTCTCATCGGCGTCTTCGCCGCGTGCGCGCTCGGGCTCACCATCGTTGGTGTGTACGGGGTAATCGCGGCATCGGTGGCGGGGCGCACCCGGGAGATCGGCGTGCGCGTGGCGCTCGGCGCAACGGCCGGCCAGGTACTGGAGATGGTGGTACGGGAGGGGATGGTGCTGGTCGGGCTCGGCGTGAGCATCGGCCTGGTGGCCGCGATCTGGCTGACGCGGTTCGCCGCGCGAATGCTGTACGGTGTGACGCCGGGCGACGTGTGGACGCGCGTCGTCGTGGTCGCGCTCGTCGCCATCGCGGCCCTGGTGGCCTGTCTTGTCCCGGCCCGCCGCGCGACGAAGGTGGACCCGCTGGTGGCGTTGCGGAGCGAATAGAGCAGGGTGTAGGGCGTAGGGTGTAGGAGGTCCTCCCCGCCGCACCCTACGCCCTAGACCCTACACCCTGGTCGTCTATGGCCGGCTACTCGAACCGTTCGCTCGTGGACAAGCTCGGCATCAAGTCCGGGGCCTCGGTGCTGATCCTCGAGGCGCCGAAGGGCTACGCGAAGACGCTCGGAGCGCTGCCCAAGGACGTGGCCGTGGCCAAGGCGCCGAAGCCCGGCCTCGAATTCATCCACCTGTTCACGACGCAGCGCTCGGATCTCGAGCGGCGGTTCGGCGCGCTCCAGAAGGCGCTCGCGCCGGCGGGGATGCTCTGGGTGTCGTGGCCGAAGAAGGCTTCGGGTGTCCCGACCGACATCACGGAGGACGTGGTCCGCGAGGTGGCCCTCGCGCGCGGGCTGGTGGACGTGAAGGTGTGCGCCGTGGACGACGTGTGGTCGGGGCTCAAGCTGGTGCGGCGGGTGAAGGACCGATGACCACGAAAGCAGGGTGTAGGGTGTGGGGTGAAGGGTGTAGCGCACACCCATCGTCTTCCTACACCCTACCCCCTACACCCTACACCCCCTATTTCTAACCCGTGGCCGCCCCCCGCATCCTCGTCGCCGACGACCAGAAGGACGTTCTTGAAGCGCTGCGTCTCCTCCTCAAGGGCGAGGGCTTCGAGGTCGAGACCGCGGCCTCGCCGGCGGCGATCCTCGGGGCGCTCGATGCGGGCGACTTCGACGCGGCGCTGATGGATCTCAACTACACCCGCGACACGACCTCGGGGCGCGAGGGATTCGATCTCCTCACCCGGATCCAGGCGCTCGACGCCACCCTGCCCGTCATCGTGATGACGGCGTGGGGGAGCGTGGACGGCGCGGTGGAGGCGATGCGCCGCGGCGCCCGCGACTACGTCCAGAAGCCGTGGGACAACACGCGGCTGCTCGCCCAGCTTCGCACCCAGGTCGAGCTGTCGCGCGCCCTCCGCCGCACCCAGCGGCTCGAGGAGCAGACCCGCCTCCTCCGGCAGGGCGGCTTCCCCGAGCTGATCGCCGAGTCGCCCGCGATGCAGCCCGTGCTCCGCCTGATGGAGCGGGTGGGGCCGTCGGATGCCAGCGTCCTCATCACCGGCGAGCACGGCACGGGGAAAGAGCTGGTGGCGCAGTGGCTCCACGCCGCGTCCGCGCGCGCCGCGCGGGCGCTCGTCACGGTCAACGTCGGCGGACTCTCGGAGGGCGTGTTCGAGTCGGAGCTGTTCGGCCACGTCAAAGGCGCGTTCACCGACGCCCATAGCGACCGGACCGGGCGGTTCGAGCTGGCCGACGGGGGCACGCTCTTCCTCGACGAGATCGCCAACGTCCCGCTGTCGCAGCAGGCCAAGCTGCTCCGCGCGCTCCAGTCCGGGGAGATCGAGCGGGTCGGCTCCTCGCGCACCCGGCGCGTGGACGTGCGCGTGCTCGCCGCGACGAACGCCGATCTCAAGGCGGAGGTTGCGGCCGGCCGTTTCCGCGAGGACCTGCTGTTTCGCCTGAACACGATCGAGATCCACCTGCCGGCGCTCCGCGACCGGCGGGAGGACATCCTGCCGATCGCGCTGCTCTGCCTCAGGCGCTCCGCGATGCGTTACCGCAAGAGCCTCACCGGCTTCGATCGCGCCGCGATCGAGGCCCTGCACGCGCACGCCTGGCCGGGCAACGTGCGCGAGCTGGACCACGCGGTCGAGCGCGCGGTGCTGCTCGCCCAGGGGGACGTGATCCACGCCGGCGACCTGGCGCTCGAGCCGGCCGCGTCGGGAGGAGGACGGCTCGACGAGATGACCCTGGAGGAGGTCGAGAAGGTCCTGATCCAGAAGGCGCTGTCGCGGTTTGGCGGCAACGTGAGCCAGGCCGCCAAGCAGCTCGGCTTGTCGCGCAGCGCGCTCTACCGCCGGCTCCAGACGTACGGCCTCTAGGCGGAAGGACCGCCGCTGAATCACGAGCGCCGCGTCTTCTTCCTGGCCCTCCTCTCGGGCCTGCCGGCGGTCGCCGTCGCCGAGCTGCTCATCTGGTCGGGCGGCTACTCCCCGAAGGTCGCCTGGACCGTCACGCTCCTGGTCGTCGTGTTCTGGCTCGCCGTCGCGTTGGCCCTGCGCGAGCGCGTGGTGCGTCCGCTCCAGACCCTCTCTAACATGCTCGCCGCCCTGCGCGAGGAGGACTTCTCCATCCGGGCCCGGGGCGCGCGGACCGACGACGCGCTTGGCCTGGCGCTGTTCGAGATCAACTCCCTCGGCCAGACGCTGCGCGAGCAGCGGCTCGGCGCGCTCGAGGCCACCGCGCTGCTGGCTCGGGTGATGGAGGAGATCGACGTCGCGGTCTTCGCTTTCGACGAGACGCGGAGCCTGCAGCTCGTCAATCGCGCGGGGGAACGGCTCCTCGCGGAAACGGCGGAGCGGCTCGTGGGCCGGAGCGCCGACGAGGTGGGCCTGGCGGAGTGCCTCGACGGCGAGGCGCCGCGGGTGCTGGACGCGACCTTCCCGGGCGGCGCGGGACGCTGGCAGCTCAGGCGCGGCACCTTCCGGCAGGGCGGGCGCCCGCACCAGCTCCTCGTGCTGGCCGATCTCTCGCGCGCCTTGCGGGAGGAGGAGCGCGAGGCCACGCGCCGGCTGGTGCGCGTCCTGGGCCACGAGATCAACAACTCCCTCGCGCCGATCAAGTCCGTCGCCGAGAGCCTTCGGGACCTGCTGGCCAAGCACCCGGCCTCGAACGGCGATGGCGACCTCGCGCGCGGCCTCGAGCTGATCGCCGGACGCGCCGAGTCGCTCAGCCGCTTCATGGCGTCGTACGCGCGGCTGGCGCGGCTGCCGTCGCCCAAGCTGGGGCAAGTGGACGTGGGAACTTGGGTGCGGCGGGTCGGCGCATTGGAGCGGCGGCTTTCTGTGAGAGTCGAGCCGGGACCCGACCTCCAGATCCAGGCCGACGGCGACCAACTCGATCAGCTCCTGATCAACCTGGTGGACAACGCGGTGGACGCGGCGCTGGAGACCGGGGGCGGCGTCACGGTCGGTTGGGAGCAGAGCCGGCGATTCGTCGAGGTGTGGGTCCGGGACGAGGGACCGGGGCTCGCCGACACCGCCAACCTGTTCGTGCCGTTCTTCACGACGAAGCCGGAGGGCTCCGGGATCGGCCTCGCCCTCTCGCGTCAGATCGCCGAGGCGCACGGCGGCACCCTCGCGCTGGGCAACCGCACGGAGGGGAAGGGCGCCGAGGCGCTGCTCAGGCTGCCGGTGGCGCGCGCGTAACGGAACCAAAACCGGTCCCGCCGTCTTCTCTCCACGTCGAGTTCCGAGCGGTCTCAGTTCTCTTACAGTTGAGGAAGGTCCGATGATCCAGCGCTACGGCGTTCTGGGCTCCGGCCAGGTCGGCCAAACCCTGGCCTTTGGCCTCAAAAAGCACGGCTACCAGGTGATGATCGGCAGCCGCACTCCGGCGAAGCTGGCGGAGTTCGGGAAGGCCAACGGCATCGCGACGGGCTCCTTCGCCGAGGTGGCGAAGTGGGCCGAGGGACTGGTGCTCGCGGTTGGCGGCCCCGTGGCCGAGCAGGCGCTCGAGGCGGCGGGGAGGGCGAACCTCAAGGGGAAGCTCGTCATCGACGTGACGAACCCCATTGCCAAGGAGCCGCCCGAGGACGGCGTGATCCGCTTCTTTACCGGCCCCAACGACTCGCTGATGGAGCGGCTGCAGAAGGCGTTCCCGGACGCGCGCTTCGTGAAGGCGTTCAGCTGCATCGGCAGCGCCTTGATGGTCAACCCGTCGTTCCCCGGCGGGAAGCCGACGATGTTCTACTGCGGGAACGACGCCGCGGCGAAGCAGGACGTCGCGCGGCTGCTCGAGCAGTTCGGCTTCGAGCTCTCCGACATGGGGAAGGTGACGGCGGCGCGCGCCATCGAGCCGCTCTGCCAGCTCTGGTGCATTCCGGGAATGCTGGAAGGCAAGTGGAACCACGCCTTCCGGCTGCTGAGGGCCTAGCGTCCCCTCACCGCGACACCGCGGTGGCGCGCTCCGTGAACTGCCGCACTCGTTTCGCGTAGGCGTCGCCGCCCATCGCGTAGGTGTCGTTGTGGTCGGCGCGCGGGATCACCCAGAACTCGTGCACCAGCGGAGCCCGCTTCGCCAGCGCCCGGCCCATCGCGATCGGGATGGTGCGGTCGCGGTCGCCGTGCACGAACAGCACCGGGCAGGCGACGCGCGCGATGGTGTTCAAGTTGTCGAAGCCTAGGTCCGCGAGGAACGACGGGAAGATCCTGAAGTGCACGCGCGCCATCGCGGGCAGCGACGTGAAGGCGGACTCCAGGACCACTCCCGCGACGTGATGCGTGGCGGCGATCTGGACCGCGGGCCCGCTCCCCACCGACCGGCCGTAGACGACGATGTGGTCCGGGAACACGTCGAGGTGCCCGCGCAGCCACGCGATCGCGGCGACGGCGTCCTGCAGCGCGTTGGCGACCGTGGGGGTCCCCGTGGAGGCGCCGTAGCCGCGGTAATCCAGCGCCAGCAGCGCGGTGTGGGGGTGCTGGAACGCCCGCAGCACCGGGGCGAGTCCGGCCACCGTCTCGCCGTTCCCGTGGAACCAGAGCAGGACGGTCCAGGGCTTTGGCGTCGGCTCCGGCGGCGGCAACAGCCAGCCCGAGAGCCGTGCGCCGTCCGCGGTCGCTATCGTGACGTTCTCGCCGTGTGGGAGGCCGTAGCGCTGCGGGCTGCCCGCCAGCCCGCCGCGCATCGGGAAGACGATCCGGTTCCGCGCGAGGAAGAGGATTGCGCAGGCGGCCACGTAGGCGACAGCGAGCAGCCCCACGATCAACGCCATCTCCTCACCCTGCCTTCCTGAGGATGCGTGGCCAGACGATCCGCGTTGCCCGCGCTTCGATGCGATCGATCGGGATCGCGCCGAGGAACCGGCTGTCGGGCCACCCCATCATGTCGCGCGTGTCGGAAAGAAGGAAGACCGAGTCCGACGGAACGACCACCGGCCCCCAGGTGAAGAGCTCGCCCGATCGCGCCAGGGGCGAGCCATGCGCGTCGGGCCTGAGGATCCGGAAAGCGTAGCCGTCGTCCCGCCCGTTCACGATCGCGTGCCCGTCCTGCATCCGGATCGTGTCGCCCGGGAGCGCGGCCAGCCGCCGCAGCACGTGGAAGACGCCGTCCTCGTCCTCATAGCGGCAGATCACCAGCATCCCGCGCGCGAGCCGGCCGACGGGCGACGTCGTGAGGAAGTACTCGTGCGCGCGCACCGCCGGCTCCATCGAGCCGCCGGTCATGAAGTACACCTGCGGCCACCGGGTGAACAGCCGCGTCCCCCACAGCAGCGCGACGGCAGCAAGCAGCATGACTCCTCTTGCCGCCCACTGCAGTCTCGTAACCACTCGCAACTCGGCGTCTCGCAACTGGCCTCTATCTCACACACTGGTCTTCCTGAATCTGGTGGAGGCAAACCACAGGATCGTCCCGCCCATCAGGGCCAGCGCCCCGATCTGTGGCCACAGCACCGTGAGGCCCGCCCCCTTGAGGAAGATCCCCCGCACGGTCTCAAGGTAGTAGCGGATCGGGTCCAGGAGCGACACGAACTGGAAGACCGTGGGCATGTTCGCGATGGGGAAGAAGAACCCCGAGAAGATCATCGCGGGCAGGAAGAACATGAACATCGTCATGAACGCTTCCTGTGTCGTGGCGGACACGGTCGAGATCAGGAGGCCGATGCCCAGGCCGCAGACGATGTACACGAGGCTCGCGAGGAAGAGCAGCAGGAAGCTGCCCCGCATCGGGATACGGAACCACAGGATCGCGACGGACGCGATGAGGGTCAGGTCCACGAGGGCGATGCCCACGACGGGCACGGTCTTGCCGACGATCAGCTCCACGGGCTTGAGCGGGCTCACCATGAGCTGCTCGAGGGTGCCGACCTCGCGCTCCCGCACCACGGCCAGCGAGGTCAGGAGGAGCGACATCAGCATCATTACGCTGCCGATCACGCCGGGCACGTTGTAGACACGGCTCTCCAGATTCGGGTTGTACCATGATCGCACACGCAGGTCCACGCCCGGCAGCCCGGTGCCTCCGTGCGCCCGTGCCCCCGTGCCCGCCGCCATGGCGAGCGCGGAGTGTTGCTGGCCGAACCTGAGGATGATCTGCGACGCGTAGGCCTGGGCCACGGTAGCCGTGTTCGACATCGTGCCGTCCACGAGCACCTGCACCGTCGCGGGCGTTCCGGCGACGAGGTCGCCCTCGAAGCCGCGCGGGATCTCGACGCCGAGGATCGCGCGCCCGTGGTCGAGGCTCTCGACCAGGTCCTGGGCCCGCTCCGCGGTCGCCGCGATCCGGAAGTAGCCCGACGCCGTCAGGGTCTGGGCCAGTTCCCGCGAGACGGTCGTGTGGTCGCGGTCGAACAGGATCACGGCCGCGCGCCGGATGTCGGTGTTGACCGCGTAGCCGAAGACGATGAGCTGGATGATCGGTGCGGCGAGGACCAGCCGGAGCGCCTGCGGGTCGCGCAGCGTTTGCCGCAGCTCCTTGCGCATGAGCTCGAGGAGTCGGCCCCAGTCCAGCCCGCCGAATCTCACGCGATCTCCTTCCGGAAGGCGCGGACCGCGAGCGTGAGGCCCGCCGCGGCGAAGACCAGCATCCCCAGCGCCTGCGCCCAGAGCACCTGGAGCCCGACGCCCTTGAGGAAGATGCCGCGCAGCGCCACCACGAAGTACCGGGCCGGCACGACCAGCGAGATGACCTGGAGCGCCGTGGGCATGCTGGCGAGGTCGAAGATCAGGCCCGACAGGAGGAGCGAGGGGAGCATCGTCGCCAGCATGGCCAGCTGGGTGGCCAGGAACTGCGACTTGGCCGTGGCGCTGATGAAGATTCCCAACCCCTGCGCGCCGATCAGAAAGAGCATCGCGGTCACCATCAGGAAGATCGGGCTCCCCCGGAACGGCACCGCGAAGACGATGCCGCCGACGACCGCGACCAGGATGATGTCCACGAAGCCGATGCCGAGGTAGGGCAGCAACTTCCCGAAGATCACCTCCAGCCGGTGGACGGGCGTCGCCGCCAGCTGCTCCATCGTCCCGCGCTCCCACTCCCGCGCGATGGTGAGCGAGGTCAGCAGGGCCGACAGGATCATCATGATCGTGGCCATCAGGCCGGGCACGATCATGTTGCTGCTCTTGAGATCCTCGTTGTACCAGACCCGGGACTCGACCTGCACCGGCACCGGCAGGGCCCGGCCCTTGAGGACGGCTTTCGCCGAGTAGCTCGTCACGATCGCCTGGGCGTAGTTGATGGCGATCGAGGCAGTGTTGGCGTCTCCGCCGTCCACGAGGCACTGGACCGGGGCCGGCTCCGCCGCGGCGAGGTGCTTGGGGAAGTCCGGCGGAATCACCAGGACCATCCGCACCGTCCCGCGCGTGAGGAGCGGCGCGATCTCGGCGTCGCTCGCGAGCGCTCGCGTGATCCGGAAGTAGCCGGACGACCGGAACGCGTCCACGAGGTTGCGGCTTTCGACGGTCCGGCTCTGGTCGAGGACCGCCGTCGGGATGTCGTTGATGTCGAAGGTGATCACGTAGCCGAACAGCAGCACCATCGCGGCCGGCACGGCGAAGGCCATCGCGAGGCTCCGCTTGTCGCGCCCGATGTGCAGCGCTTCCTTGCGGGCCATCGCCCAGAGCCGCTTGAGGCTGAGGCTTGCCATCAGCCCGCCACCGCGCCGCCCTCGCGGCGCACCAGCGCGACGAAGACGTCCTCGAGCGACGGCTCGATGGTGTGGATCCGCTCCACCGGGAGTCCGCGCGAGGCGAGGAAGGCTGGAAGCTCCCGCGCCGCCGTCTCCGCATTCTCCACCGTCACGTGGACCGCGCGCCCGAACATCGCGGCCTCGGCGACGCCGGGCCGGCCCTGCAGCGCCCCCGCCACGCCGGGCCCGTCGGCCGTCACGATCTCCAGCAGCGGCTCCCGCATCAGCCCCTTCACCCTCGCGGGCGTGTCCAGCGCGATGAGCCGGCCGCGGTTCATCAGCGCCAGCCGGTGGCAGTACTCCGCCTCTTCCATGTAGTGCGTGCTCACCAGGACCGTCGTCCCGCCGTCGGCGAGGGAGTAGATCAGCTCCCAGAAGTTGCGGCGTGAGATCGGGTCCACGCCCGAGGTCGGCTCGTCCAGGAAGAGGATCGGCGGCTCGTGCAGCACGGCGCAGCCGAGCGCAAGACGCTGCTTCCAGCCCAGCGACAGCTCGGCGGTGAGCTGGTCGCAGTGGTCCTCCAGGCCGGCCATGCGCAGCACCCAGGCCCGGCGCGCCTCCAGCCGCTCCCCGCGGACGCCGTAGAGACCGGCGAAGAACGCGATGTTCTCGTCCACCGTGAGGTCGCCGTAGAGCGAGAAGAGTTGGGACATGTAGCCGATGCGCTGCTTCACCGCCTCCGTCTGCGTTCTGACGTCGAGGCCCGCGATGCACGCCTCGCCCGAGGTCGCCTGCAGGAGGCCGGTGAGCATCCGGATCGTGGTCGTCTTCCCGGCGCCGTTCGGCCCGAGGAAGCCGAAGATCTCCCCCGGCTCGACCTCGAAGGTGACACGATCGACCGCCGTGAAATCCCCGAACCGCTTCGTGAGGTCCTCGACCTCCACGGCGCAGGTCATGGACGGGGTCCGGGGCCCGGGGTCCGGAGTCCGGGAGACGGAGCGCCTTCCTCGGATCCCGGATCCCGGTCCCCGGACCCCACTCTTTCTATGAACACGTCCTCCAGTCCCGGCTGTACCGCTTCCGTCCCCAGCACATCGATCCCCGCTCCGGCCAGCGCCCGCTCGGCTGCGGGCCAGCCCGTCCGCCGAGAGTCCAGGGTCACGTGGATCGTCTCGCCGAACACCGTCGCGCGGCGCACTTCCGGCACGTTGCCGAGGGCGTGGGCCGCCGCGCGCCGGTCGCTCACCCGCACGGCGAGCATCTCGCCGACGTAGCTCCGCTGCAGCGCGCTCGGCGTGTCCAGCGCCACGATCCGGCCGCGGCTCAGCAGCGCCAGCCGGTCGCAGCGCTCCGCCTCGTCCATGTACGCCGTGGTCACGAACACCGTGACGCCCTCGGCCACCATCTCGTGAAGGATGAGCCAGAGGTCGCGCCGGCTGATCGGGTCCACGCCGAACGTCGGCTCGTCGAGCAGGAGGATCTCGGGGTGGTGCACCAGCGCGCAGCAGAGGGAGAGCTTCTGCTTCATCCCGCCCGAGAGCTGGCCGGCCAGCCGGTGCTCGAACGGCCCGAGCGCCGAGAACTGGTAGAGCCGCTCGACGCGCTTCGCCCGCTCCGACGCGGGCACCTCGTAGAGGTCGGCGTAAAACTCGATGTTCTCGCGGACCGTGAGGTCGTGATAGAGCCCGAAGCGCTGCGCCATGTAGGCGATGTGGCGCTTGACCCCCTCAGGATCGCGCGCGACGCTCACGCCGCCCACGACGGCGTCGCCGGAGGTCGGCGGCAGGACGCCCGCCAGCATCCGCAGCGTCGTCGTCTTGCCGGCGCCGTCCGGCCCCACCAGCCCGAACAGCGCCCCTTTCGCCACCTCGATCGTCAGCCCATCCACCGCCGTCAGCTCGCGGAACCGACGGGTCAGGTGATCGGTCGAGATGGCAGTGTTCGGAGCAGTCTGCAGTCTGGCGACTGTCACTTGGAACCACTGCTCCCTTGCCGTCTGGCAACTGTACTGTCTCCGCCCAACTCCACGTCTGCCGGGATACCAGGTTTCAGATCATAGGTGGAGTCACTGGTGATCCTGACTTTCACCGCGTACACGAGTTTGACCCTCTCGTCGCGGGTCTGGACGTTCTTGGGCGTGAACTCGGCTTCGCTCGCGATGAAGCTCACCGCGCCCCGGTAGACGCGTCCCTTGTACGTATCCGCGGTGATCCGGGCGCCCTCGCCGAGGTGCACGGCGCCGATGCGGGTCTCGGGGATGTAGATCCGCACCCAGCGGTCGTTGAGGTTGGTGACCGTGAGCACCGGAGCGCCGGGCGAGACGGTCTCGCCGATCTCGCGGTCCTTCACGGTGACGACCCCGTCGAACGGGGCGCGGATCACGGCGTTGCCGAGCATCGCGTTGATCTGCTGGACGGTGGCCTGCGCGGCGGCCACCGCGGCCCGCTGCGCCTCGATCCGCTCGGGCCGGGGCCCGATCTGCAGCAGCTGGAGCGCCTGCGCGGCCTGGTCGTGCGTGCTCTGCGCCACGTCGAAGGCGAGCTGCGCCTTGTCGAGCGTCTCGCGGCTGACGGCGCCGCCGTCGAACAGCCGCCTGGTGCGGTCGAGGTCCCGCTGCGCGTCCGCCAGCCGCTGGTTGGCGGAGGCGAGCTGATCGCGTCCCTGCTGAACTTCCTCGGTGCGCGAGCCGCGCTCGAGCTCGGTGAGGGTCGCCTGCGCCGCTCCGAGCTGCGCCGTGGCCTGCTGACGCCGCGCGCTCAGCTCCGATTCGTCGAGGCGCGCCAGCTCCTGGCCCGCCCTCACGCGATCCCCCTCGTCGACCAGGATCGTGTCGATCCGGCCCGCGGCCTCGAAGCCGAGCTGGGCGTCGGTCGCCTCGACCGTGCCGGAGGCGTCGAGCGGTCCGTCGGCGCCGCTGCCGCGCAGCCAGACGAACCAGACCACCAGCGCGACGGCGACGAGGCCGATCGCGATCGGAATCACTTTCTTGCGGTTCATTGGGAGACCGTCCTCGTCAGCCACTCAGGTGTCAGGACGCCGGTGACCCGGGCCAGCTCGATGCGGGCGGCGATCTCGGCGTGCCTGGCCTGCACCAGCGCCGCGCGATTGGACAGCAGGGTCGCTTCAGCGTCCAGGTAGTCCGTTTCGGTGCCCGAGCCGACTTGCACGCTCAGGAGCCGGATCCGCTCGACCTCTTCCGACTCCGCGACCGCCGTGACCAGCGCGTCCACGGTCGCGCGCGCGGCGGCCACCGTAGCCAGCGCGCCGTCCACGCTCAGCTCCGCGGCCTGCTCGGCTCCGCGAAGCTGCTCGTCCGCGGAGCGCGCCCCGGCCTCGTTTCGCCGGATCGCGCTCCCCCGGCTGCCCCCGGTGAAGATCGGGTAGGAAAGCTGGAGACCGGCGTTCCACCAGGGCCGGTAGCCGGTGAAGGAGTGGCCGTTCTCGACGTAGGCGGCGACGAGCTGGAGCTGCGGCAGGAGCGAGGCCCGCGCCACGCCCACACCCGCCCCCGCCGCCTCGGCCGCCCGGCGCGCCTGCGCGACGTCCGGGCTGTTCTGCTCGGCGCTCGCCACCAGCGTGGCCCGGTCGGCCACGGACGTGTCGGCCAGCCGAACCGGCGCGAGCTGCGCTCTTGCGGTTTCCACGGGCAACGCCACGAGCTGGGCGAGATCGTGCTCGGCGACGTCGAGTTGGGCGCGCGTGTCCACCTCGTCGGCGCGCGCCCGGGAGGCCTGCGCCGCCAGCCGCAGCACCTCGACGTGCGCGGCTTTCCCCTGGGCCTCCATCTGCGCCACGCGTCGGGACTCGGCCTCGAGGGCAGCGAGCTCCTGCTCCTGGGCCTGGAGGATGCCCCGCGTGGTGAGCACGCGGAGGTACGCATTCGCCACCCGCGAGACGAGGGCCGCCGACGTGGCGTCGAGCGCGGCGTCGGCTTTGCGTTCCTGTGCTGCAGCGAGCCGCAGCTGGGAGGTGCGCCCGCCGAAGTCGAAGAGCGTGTACCCGAGGCTCAGCGACGCCTGGCTCAGGGTCGAGTTGAACAGCGGCAGGTTCGTGAGGCTCAGCCCCGACAGCGGGTAGACCAGGTTGCCGATCTTGTACTGGGTCGCGGCGAAGCCCGCCGTCAGGCGCGGAAAGAGCGGCGCCCTGGCCTCGCCGACGGACGCGGCGGCGGCCTCCCGATTGTCCCGGGCGGCGGCCACGGTGGGATGGCTCTCGAGGGCCCGGCGGACGGCGTCCGCCAGAGTCAGGCGTGTGGTGTCCTGGAGTCCGAGGGCCGCGGCGAGGACAAGGGGCGCGATCATATGACGATCCCCGGCGCCGGAGCGACGGGCGCGCGCACGGGCGCGGCGCCGCCACTGGGGTTCGCCAGCGCCCCCTTCATGTTGGTGACCACCGTGTCGGCGATCATCTCGCGGATGCCCGGATCGTTGGGGTCCTTCCCCACGGCGTGTCGGATGGCCTTGGATGCCAGCGTCAGGAACAGCGGTTGGCCGGCGACACTCAGCGCCAGCAGGTTCGGCTCTCCCGGCCGGATGCTCCCGTCGGCCTGCCCCTCGACCACGATCCGCCGGAACGACTCGATGTTGCGGCGAATCACCCGCGCGACGGGCTCCGGGAGCGGCCGGTCGGCGGCCATCTCGCGCATCATCAGCCGCGGCATCTCCGGATGACTCCAGATGTGCTCGAGGAACGCCCGCACGGACTTGGCCAGGCGCTCGAGGGGCGGCCCCGTCTCCGCGGAGATGGCGGCCATCCGGTCGGCGATCGGCACGGCGAAGCGCTCGATGACGGTGTGGTAGAGCGCCTCTTTCGAGCCGAAGTGGTAGGTGATGGCGCCCAGATTGGTGTGCGCCCGGGACGTGATGTCGCGGACGCTGGTCGCATCGAAGCCGGCGCTGGCGAAGAGCTGCCGCGCGGCCTCGATGAGACGCTCGCGAGGATCGGTGTGTTGTTTCATACGTATGTATTATTTGATACAAACGTATGAATGTCAACAGCCGCGTTGTCGCGACACCGATTCCCCAACTGAGCCTTGAGATGACTCTACGATGTCTCTACGGTGTCGGTACTCGCAGGAATTCCTACTAGCCATCTGGTAAATCCGCCGCGCGCCAGTAGATTCGCTTGGGTCGTCCCTCACCCCACAACAGGAGGTAGTCTGATGGACCGCAGATGGCTGGCGGCCGGCGCGCTGCTCGTGGCGCTCGGTGCCTGCGCGAAGGAGCAGCCGAAGCCGGAGGCCGCGGCACCAGCGGGCCCCGCCAAGGGCACGAAGGAGTGGAAGATCCAGAACGCGATGAGTGCGGGCCCGGCGGCCATCGCCGGCGCTGCGACCATCATGGATTGGCCGGCCACTCCCACAGGGCAGCCGACCCAGCTCCGAGCCGGCACCAACGGCTGGGTGTGCTTCGCGGACAACCCTGCATCGCCTGGGAACGATCCGATGTGCTTCGACGAGCGGTTCGGGGCCTGGGCGACGGCGTGGATGCAGCACAAGGCGCCCAACATCACCGCCTTCGGTGTGGCCTACATGCTCCAGGGCGGCACCGATGCAAGCAACTCCGACCCCTTCAAGATGAAGCCCGACTCTGGTCAGGAGTGGGTGAACACGGGTCCGCACGTCATGGTGGTCGTGCCGAACGTGAACGCACTGAAGGGTCTCTCGACCGACTACAAGTCCGGCGGGCCATACATCATGTGGCAGGGTACGCCGTACGCCCACGTGATGGTGCCCGTCGCGGCCGCGACGCAGGCGGCGATGAGCGGGATGTAGGCTAGTCCGACGCTCGGAACGAGGCCGGCGGCTCCGGCCACGCTCCGCGTATCTCCTCGAAGGCCCGGGCCGCGGCGAGGAGCGCTCCTTCTTGCCGCGGCCCGGCCGCGAATTGGAGCCCGATCGGCAGGCCGGCCTTGGAGAGAGCGCACGGCACGCTGATCGCCGGGAGGCGGCTCAAGCTGAAGGGATAGGTGAGCCTGGTGAGGGCGTGGCGCGGGAGCTCGCCGCCGGGCAGCACGGGCCGGTAGGCGTCCGCGTTGGGGAACGCGAGGATGGGCACCGTCGGCCCCGCCAGCAGGTCCATGTCCTCGAGCGCGCGCCGTAGGGCCCGCGCGATCTGCCGCCGGCTCCGGCGGGCCGCGAGATAGGTGCTCGCGGAAATGTCCCGAGCGGCCTCGAGCGAGCGCGCGACGTCCTCGCCGTAGTCGGCGGCCCGCGCCGGATACCAGCGCTTGTGGAAGGCCAGCGCCTCCGGCCGCACGATCGCTATCCCCACCTCCCAGCAGCGCTCCAGCTTCGGAATCTCGATTGGCCGCACCACCGCGCCCGCGGCCTCCATCGCGCGCAGCGCCTCGCGGACACAGTTCTCGACCTCCGGATCGACGCGATCGAAGACGTAGTGCTCGGGGACGCCGATGGTGAGGCCCTTGAAGGAGCGGAGGGTGTCGGGTGCCGGGTGTCGGGTGTCGGGAAGGGACCCGCTTGCCCTGGCACCTGACACCCGGCCCCCGACCCCCTCCGGCGCCAGCGCAGCCATCGCCCGCGCCACGTCCTCCACCGTCCGCCCGATCGGCCCCACCGTGTCCAACGTGCGCGCCAGCGGCACGACGCCCCTGGTGGAGATCAACCCGTAGGTCGGCTTGAGTCCCACGGCGCCGCACAGGGCCGCCGGGATCCGGATGGACCCGGCGGTGTCGGTGCCGAGCGCGACGGGCAGGAGCCCGGCGGCGACGGCCGCCGCCGAGCCGCCGCTGGAGCCGCCGCTGGTGAGGGCCTGGTTCCAGGGGTTCTTCACCGCTCCGTAGTGCGGATTGTCGTTGGTCGTGCCGAACGCGAACTCGTGGGTGTTCGTCTTGCCGACCAGGATCGCGCCCGCCACCCGCAGCATCCAGACGGCGGCCGCGTCGCGCTTCGGGACCCACCGCCCGAGGATGCGGGAGCCGGCAGTCGTCCGGACGCCCTCGGTCGCGATCAGGTCCTTGATGCCGACCGGAACGCCGTGGAGCGGGCCGCGGCTCACGCCCGCCGCTAGCTCCTGGCCGGCGATGCGCGCGTCGGCCAGCGCCGCGTCGGCGGTGACCGTGATGAACGCATTGAGCGCGGGCTGCGCGCGCTCGATCAGGTCGAGCGCAGCCTCGGTGCGTTCAGTGACAGCCCGTGCGTCGGGCACCCTCTATGGTAACGCCTACGCCCAGCGCCGGAAGAACAGCGCCTGACGCTTGATCGCCTCCGTCCTCGCCGCCAGCTCTGCCAGCTGCGCCTCCGAGAGCGGCGTGAACTCCTGCGCCAGCCGCACGTTCTCCTCGACCTGCGCGGGATTGTCGCAGCCGATGATGACCGTGCTCACCGGGTGCGTGAGGGTGTAGTACATCGCCTCGCGGATCGTCAGCGCGCCCGGCGTGCTCGGCGCGCCCCCGCTCGGCCGCTCGAACGGCGCCATCGAGTCCGGCGGCGGCGGGTTCCAGGAGGCCAGCATCCGCGCCCGTGCCGGGATCTTCATCCCGATGATCCCCATCTGCTTCTCGACCGCCAGCGGCAGCAGGTGCTCCGCGAAGCTGTACTGGTGCCGGTCGGCGGCGTTCAGCGCCATCAGCACCGTGTCGAACGGGAAGCGGCGGATCCCCTCCATCAGCGGCTCGGGGTCGTAGTGGCCCGTGATGCCGAGGAACCGCACCATCTTCTGCTCGCGCGCCTGCTGCAGCGCCTCGATCGCTCCGCCGGGCGCGAAGATCTGCTCGATCTGATCGAGCCGCATCACGTTGTGGAGCTGCCAGAGATCGAGGTGGTCGGTGTTCATCAGGCGGAGCGACTCCTCCAGCAGCCGGAGCGACCCGTCGCGCGTGCGGTCGTAGGTCTTGGAGGTGAGGAAGACCTCGCTCCGGCGCCGCGGCATCACCTTCCCGATGTACCGCTGGCTCCAGCGCTGCGTGCCGCCATACGCCGAGGCGGTGTCGATGTAGTTCACGCCCAAGTCGATCGCCCGCTCGATGATGGAGACCGCCATCGCCTCGTTGTCCGGCTTCTCGACCGCGGCCTGGCCGCCGAGGCTGAAGATCCCGGGCCGGTAGCCGGTCTTGCCCAGATTGCGCGTCGGCATCATGCCCTGCGTCCGTGGATTGGAGGGCAGGGGAAGCGGCGACGCCGGCTGCTGCCTGCCGGGGAGCAGATCGCGCGCGACGAGGCCGGCCGCTGCGGCGCCTCCGAGTCTCAGGAAATCACGTCGCGGCAGCGTCGAGGAATCGCGGGGGTCGTGCTCGCTCATGGGGTCTCCGGGGAAGGGCTGCGTAACCAGCCAAGAGGCGGGTCTGGCCCCGCGGCGTCAAGCGGAAATCGCACTCGGGATTGGCGGTGGGGCTGCGAAGGCGACGAAAGTGCCTGAGTTTGGCGCAGTTCTACTGATTGACCGCGCCGGTACGCCGCCGAATAGTTGAACGCAGGAGGCACAGTGCACGAGCGTGTGGTCTCCTGTGTCCCGCCGCTCGCCGCGGTCGTCGCGGCACGCGTGGCGGTTGCGCTGGTCGGGCTCGCTGCGGCCGGATGCGAGACGCCGACGGTGCCGGCGGGAGCCGCGGCGCTGATGCCGCCGTCGGTCTTCTCCGAATGGTGGCAGGAAGTCGAGCAGTGCTCCGGCACGACCGGAGAGATCGGCCGCATCAGCTGGTACGTCGCTCCGTGTCTGGTGGGTGAGGCCGGCTTCAAGTGCGATGTCACGCCGGACGGTCTCTGCGCCGGTGAATGGCGCTCGCCGCACCTGATCACCCTGGCTGGCCCCAACCGCTTCTTCCCCGACGGCTACGCGGACGACGAGTGGACGGTGAAGCACGAAATGCTGCACGACTTGCTCGGGACCCCTGATCATCCGGCGGCGTTCGCGGCGTGCCATCTGCTGATACGTTGATGCGGGTGGCAGCTGCGAGGAGGCGGAGTTCAGGGTAGTTGCCAGACGGCAAGTTGCGAGTGGTTCCCAGTACCCAGTCGTCGGTCGCCGGTTAACTTCCACATCGTGCGCACGATCCTGACGACCCTGTCGCTGGCGGCATCGATCATCCGCGCCGCGCCCGCTCAGGACTTCCTCCTCGCGGCAAAGGCCGCGGCGGAGCGGGGCTCGATGGATTCCGCCCTCACCCTCCTCAAGCGCGCGGTGGACGTCGAGCCGAACCGCGCCGAGGCGCACTTCTGGCTGGCTGAAGTGGCGGGCACGGAGGCCGCGCACCGCTGGGTGATGGGGGCGTTCTTCCTGGCCAAGCGGTCCAAGCGGGAGTTCGAGCGCGCCGTGCGGCTCGATCCGACCAACCCGCTCTATCTCGAGGGCCTGGGCCGCTACCTCGCGCGCGCCCCCGGGATCGTGGGCGGCAGCCGCGATTCGGCCCGCGCCCTCGCCACGAACCTCCTCCGGCTCGACCGGATGCGCGGGACGTCGCTGCTGGTGGAGGTGCTCTGGCGCAGCCAGGCGAGCGCCGATCGCGTCCGGGCCGACTCGCTGATCGAGGCGTTCGCCGGGCACCCGTCCGGCGGGCGCGAAGGGCTGATCCGCCTGGCGATGTTCCTCTCGCGCACCGGCAAGGTGGAGCGCGCGCTCCCCATCGCCCAGCAGCTCGTGGCGGAGGACTCGACCGAGGCGGTGGGGCGGTGGCTCCTCGGCGCGACGCTGGTCGGCCTGCGCCGCGACCCGGCGGCTGCGGCGCGGCACCTGCGCTGGGCGCTGAACCACCCGCCCCCGGTGACCACCGACGGGCGCGAGTTCTGGCCGCCCGCGGTCTGGTGGTACCTCGGCCAGGCGTACACCCAGCTCGGGCGCGCCGACAGCGCGCGGACCAGCTACGCTCAGGCGCTGCGGCTCGAGCCCCGCTTCCGGCCGGCGAAGGCCGCGATGGACTCCCTGACCCTGCGCTGAGCGCGCGACAACGATGATGCTTCGCGCCATTGACGACTCGTACCGGCAGGAGTTCGGGGAGCTGTTCGCCACGAACTTCGGCCGCGTTGAAGCCGAGATGCACAGGCTGCGCGCCGAGCTTGACGCGAAGCTGGCGTGGCTCGAAGGCGGGCTTCGCTCTGAGATCGGCGAGACCAAGTCGAGTCTCATCCGCTGGATGCTGGGATTCTGGGTCGGGCAGGTCGCGGTCACCATCGGCGCGATCCTCGCGGCCCGTCACCTGCTTCGCTGATCGCCCTCGCGCGCCTGCGCCCCCGACGCGTCCCGTGTAGACTTCACCCCTTCACAATCCCGGCGGGGCCGTGCCTGACGAAAAGAAGCGGCGGCTGAACTGGTCGTCCGCATGGCGGGAAGCCCGCCAGATCGTGTGGCGGCACCGGGTCTATCTCGGCATCGGCCTCGCCGTGATGCTGGTGAACCGCCTGGCCGGCCTCGTCCTCCCCGCCACGTCGAAGTTCCTGATCGACAACGTCGTGGGGAAGCACCAGGGGCGGCTGCTGGTGCCGCTGGCCCTGGCCGCCGGCGCCGCCACGCTCGTCCAGGCCGTGTCGTCGTTCGCCCTCTCGCAGATCCTCGGCGTGACCGCCCAGCGCGCGATCACGGACATGCGCCGCGAGATCGAGGCGCACGTGATCCGCCTCCCGGTCCGCTTCTTCGACTCGACCAAGAGCGGCGTCCTCATCTCCCGCATCATGACCGACGCCGAAGGGATCCGGAACCTCGTCGGCACCGGCCTCGTGCAGCTCTCCGGCGGCCTGGTGACGGCCTCCATCGCGCTGTTCGTGCTCTTCTACCTGAACTGGCGGCTCACGACGGCCACCATCGTGATCCTCGCGGTGTTCGGCGGGCTGATGGCGTACGCGTTCACGAAGCTGCGGCCGATCTTCCGCGAGCGCGGCCAGATCAACGCCGAGGTGACCGGCCGGCTCGGCGAGTCGCTGGGTGGCATCCGGGTGGTGAAGTCGTACGTGGCGGAGCGAGGGGAGAAGCTCGTCTTCGCGCGCGGTGTGAACCGGCTGTTCCGCAACATCGCGAAGACCGTGACCGGCACGTCCGCGCTGGGCGCGGCGGTCACCGTGATCGTGGGCGGTATCGGCGTGCTGATGATCCTGGTCGGCGGCAACGCGATCCTCGCGGGCCGGATGACGCTGGGCGGCTTCGTGATGTACGTGTTCTTCGTCGGCCTCGTGGCGGCGCCGCTCGTGTCCATCGCGTCCATCGGCACGCAGGTGAGCGAGGCGTTCGCCGGGCTCGACCGCATCCGGGAGCTGCGCCAGACCGCGACGGAGGACGAGGAGGACGCGAGCCGCGGCGCGGTGGGCGACGGGCTCAGGGGTGAGATCGTGTTCGAGAACGTCGTCTTCGCGTACGATCCCGGCGTGCCGGTGCTGAAGGGCGTGTCGTTCCGCGCTCCCGCGGGCTCGACCACGGCGCTGGTGGGGCCGAGCGGGTCGGGGAAGAGCACCCTCATCAGTCTGGTCATGGCCTTCGCGCGCCCGGAGGCGGGGCGGATCCTGGTGGACGGGGCGGACCTGGGCGGCCTCAGGCTGCGCGACTACCGCGCGCACCTGGGCGTGGTGCTGCAGGACAACTTCCTGTTCGACGGCACGATCGCCGAGAACATCAGCTTCGCGAAGCAGCACGCCACGCGGGAGGAGATCCTCGCGGTGGCGCGCATCGCCCACTGCGACGAGTTCGTGGACCGCTTCGAGAAGAAGTACGACACGATCGTGGGGGAGCGGGGCGTCAAGCTCTCCGGCGGCCAGCGGCAGCGCGTGGCCATCGCGCGGGCGATCCTCGCCGACCCCAAGATCCTGATCCTGGATGAGGCGACCTCCAGCCTCGACAGCGAGAGCGAGGCGCTGATCCAGGACGGCCTGAGGCGGCTCAGGCGCGGTCGCACGACCTTCGTCATCGCGCACCGGCTCTCCACCATTCGCAGCGCCGACCAGATCCTGGTGCTGGAGAGCGGCGAGATCGTGGAGCGGGGGAGCCATCAGGAGCTGCTGGCCGCCGGCGGCCGCTACCGGCAGCTGTACGACAAGCAGTACGCCTTCGAGACCGACCGGTTCATCAATCCGGGCGAGGACTTCACGCCGGAGCCGGAGGCGCTCGCGGCGCCGCCGGCGGCGCCGGTCAGGCCGGGGGCGCTCTAGCCGGCGGCTCGGCTTGCAGGCGGGCATCCCGGGCGCCACATTCGCGCCCGCAGTGGACTCGCTCTTCGGCCAGTTGCAGACGGCCCTCGCGGGCCGCTTCTCCCTCGAGCGCGAGCTCGGTCGAGGGGGCATGGGAGTCGTCTATCTGGCGCGCGACGTCGCGCTGGAGCGGCTCGTGGCCATCAAGCTCCTCCCCGCCGAGCTCGCCGAGCAGCCGGAGGCGAAAGAGCGGTTTCTTCGCGAGGCGCGCACCGCCGCTGGGCTGAGCCATCCCAACATCGTCCCCATCCATCTGGTCGAGGAGAAGGCCGGCCTCGTCTACTTCGTGATGGCGTTCGTGGAGGGCGAGACGCTGGGGGAGCGGGTGCGCCGGCACGGCCCGCTCCCGCCCGCCGAGGTGACGCGCATCATTCGCGAGGTGGCGTGGGCGCTTGGCTACGCGCACGGGCGCGGTGTCGTCCACCGTGACGTCAAGCCCGACAACATCCTGCTGGAGAAGGGATCGGGCCGGGCGATGGTGACCGACTTCGGGATCGCGCGCGTCGCCGCCCGCAGCACGATGAGCCAGCAGGGCGAGATCCTCGGCACGATCCAGTACATGGCGCCCGAGCAGGCCAGTCCGGCCGCCGTGCTTGACGGCCGCACCGATCTCTACGCCCTCGGCGCCACGGCGTTCTTCGCGCTCACCGGCCGGCTCCCGTTCGAGGCGCCGACGGCGGTGGCCCTGCTGGCGATGCATCTCACCGAGCCGGCGCCGCCGGTGACGAGCGTCCGCGCGGGCGTGCCGCCGAAGCTGGCCGAGGCGGTGGACCGGTGCCTGGCGAAGGACGTCGCGGCGCGGTTTGCCAGCGCGGAGGCGCTGGCCGAGTCCCTGGGCGAAATCACGGTGGCGAAGCCGGTCCCGCCGGCGGTCATCGCGGTGCGCGACGCCGCGAACATGGGGTTCTATCCGGTGCTCATCCTCGGCGTCAGCTGGCTGGCGTCCCTCGAGATATTCCCCGAGTACGCGGCGGCACTGGGGTTCCTGACGGCGGCCCTGGCGGCGCTGGGCTTCGCGCAGCTGCTCGGCGCGGTGCGCCAGGCTCTGCGGGATGGGCTGTCACACGGAGAGGTCATGGACGGTCTCCTGGCGCTCTCGCCCGTTTCACCCGGCAATGTCGAGTTGACGCGCCAGCAGCTCGGCATGTTCGATCGCGCCGTGCGGCACCCCGTGGGGCGATTGGTCGCCGCGGCCGCCGGTGGCTTCTACATCTGGTTCGGGGGCAGCGCTCTCGTGAAGATCCTGACGGGGCGCGTCCCGAAGTTCATCGGCGTGTTCGTGCCCGCGCTCGGCAGCATCATGTTCATCGGCCTGGGCGTCGTCCTCCTGCTGATCGCCGTCGGCCGGGTGCGGAGCGTGGTGCTCTTGCGGCCGGAGAAGATGGAGACGCGGCGCGGGCGGTTCATCAGGCTCATTTGGAGCAATCCGGTCACGCGCTTCTTCTTCCGGCTCGCGTCGCTCGGCTTGGGCCGCCCGAAGGCCGCGGTCGCCGCGGGCGCCGCGCCCACGGAGGTCGTCCTCGGGAAGGCGGCCGACGAGCTGTTCGACGCCTTGCCGAAGGAGCAGCGGTCGCAGCTCCGGGACCTGCCCGATGTGATCAAGGCACTGGAGGGCGCGGCGCACGCGCTCCGCGGTCGCCGCGACGAGCTCGGGCGGGCGATCGCAGAGGTGGGGCAGGCGGGCGGCGAGCGCCGCGAGGCGGTCGTGCGCGAGCTGGGTGCGGTGCGCGACGAGGCTGCGGCCCGCCTCGGCACCGCCGTGACCGCCTTGGAGAACCTGCGGCTGGATCTGTTGCGGCTACGCGCCGGCGTCGGCGGCCTCGGTGAGCTGACGGCGGCGCTCGAGGCTGCGCGCTCGCTCAGTGCCGACATCTCCCACCTCATCGCGGGTCGCGAGGAAGCCGAGCGGGTCCTGAAGGAGGTATGAGGCGATGAGCGCCAGGATCGTGTTCAACGGACGGGAGTACGACGGCGTCGAGAGCATGCCGCCGGAAGTGCGGCAGGAGTACGAGCGCATCCTGGGCGCGCTCGGCGCTGAGGATCGGGACAAGGTCGCCTCCGCGCTCGGGCACGGTGCGGGACTGAAGCTGAACGTGACCGTGCACCGGAAGTTCCGCGTGGGCGGGAAGGAATACGAGAGCGTGGACGCGATGCCGGCCGACGTGCGGGCGGCATACGAGCGGGCGCTCGCGCCGGAGGGAGCCGCGTTGACCGACGGAGGCGTTATTCGCGCCGTCCGCAGCGCAGCCGGATCGCACCGGGACGCCACCGCGGCGAATCCGTCTCTGCAAGACACCTCGACATCGTTCCCGAAGCCCCAGATCTCGCCTGGAGCGATGCCCACGGTGCCGCCGCCGATAGATGCGGACGACTCGCGCCGCGGGACGCTGGTGCGGATCGCGGTCTGGGTGGTGGTGGCCTTGGTGGTGGCGCTCTGGCTTCTCACCCACCGCTGATGCGCGATTTCGCGCCTTGCTGCGTCCGTTGCGCTCCCGAGCGGGCCGAGCGTAGGCTTATCTTGGCGTCCGACCGCGGGAGGGTCGGATGCCGATCACGGCGAAGCTGTCCAGGCAGTTCTACGAGAAGCTGGGCGACGAGGTCGCGAACGAGCTTGTGACCTGGCTGAACGCAGTAGACCAGAGCTACCGGGACGAGTTCCGGGACCTCTTCGAGGCGAACTTCGCTCGACTGGAAGCGCACCTCGGACGGCAGATCGCGGAGCTGCGCGCCGACACGATGGTGAACATGCAGCGGCTCGAAACGAGGCTGATCCGCTGGATGTTCGGGTTCTGGATCGGCTCGTGGATGGCGCTTGCAGGGACGCTCATTGCACTTCAGCGTCTCCACTGAACGAGGAAGATCCACGCCCGCTGACGCCAGCCGCCACGCGGTGCTAGATTCCCCGCCGACGGGACGTGGCGCAGCTCGGTAGCGCACCTGAATGGGGTTCAGGGGGTCGCGGGTTCAAATCCCGCCGTCCCGACTCGTAAGTGATGGTGCGGAAACGGGATCGGCGGCTTCTCACGAGGCCGCCGATTTCACTTTGCCCGTTTCATATTGTGATATTAGGGCCCTTGCCCGCCGTCGCCGACGGCGAACACCGGAGACGGCGACGCACCCCATCTACACGCCCAAGGCGTCCTGGCCGGAGTTCGGGAACG
Organism: Gemmatimonadales bacterium; assembly: GCA_049513575.1. Lineage (GTDB taxonomy): Bacteria > Gemmatimonadota > Gemmatimonadetes > Gemmatimonadales > JACORV01 > Fen-1245. The sequence goes on along the minus strand of JBEKVZ010000001.1, from coordinate 344 downwards.
CGGAGGTCGCCAAACTGCGATCGGTCACGCTCTCCCCGGAGTACGAGGTGAAGGTGACTCTGCGGCAATAGCTGTAGGTTGGACGTGCTAGCGGCCCCCCCCACAACCGACGACCCATCACCTACCACCCACTAGTTGCCGTATCTGTCATACACGCGTCGGAACTCCGGCATAGTAGGCATTGGCTGCTCGTCCTGACCCGCGTTCTGAGGCCTGGATTGGAGTTGACCCGGTTTCGTGGACACTTCACCCTTTGGGGGGGAGGAGTCCTCGATGGCACGGACACGGAGGCCGTACCCGCCGGAGTTTCGTGAGCAGCTGGTGGCGTTGGTTCGGGCAGGCCG